>CAXTSM010000025.1:0-57687 GCA_964247025.1 uncultured Chthoniobacterales bacterium | reverse complement strand
GCGGCGGCGCAGGCCGTGTCGTAGCCGAAGCTCTTGTCCATGTAGATCATGTCGTTGTCGATCGTCTTCGGGACGCCGACGACCGCGAGGCGCAGGCCGCGGCGCCGGGCTTCGTCCTCGATGGCCAGCCCGCCGCGTTGCGTGCCGTCGCCGCCGATCACGAAAAGAATGTTCACGCCGAGCTCCTGCAGGCGGTCGACCATGCGCTCGACCGGCTGCGGGCCGCGCGAGGTCCCCAGCAGCGTGCCGCCGAAGCGGTGGATATTACTCACGAAGCCGGGCGTCATATTGACGACGTGGTGGCCGAACTCGGGAATGAGCCCCTCGAAACCGTAGGGGATGCCCAGAATGCGCGCGACCCCGTAGCGGTGGTGCGCCTGGATGACGATGGCGCGGATGACGTCGTTGAATCCCGGGCAGAGGCCGCCGCAGGTCACGACGGCGCAGATCGTCTCGTCGGGTTGGAAGAAAAGTTTTCTTCTCGGGCCGGCGACCTCGAAGCAGGGCAGCTCGGCCCCGGCCTCCCGGAGCGCGCTCACGCTGGAGAGGCTGTGGTCCACGACCACGCGCTGGTCGTCGGAGTAGAACGCGTGCTCGTTTCCGAGCTCGTGAAAATGGCGTTTCAACGGCGATTCGATCGTCCGGGGCCCGAGGGAGCGGATGGCAAGGTCGGCCGGTTTGATCGGATTCATGGGTCGGCGGGAAAGTTTCGAGCAGGCGTCATACCACCACCGGCCGGTTTCCGCGATGGTTTCGCGGTGACATTCTTGCGCCCGCGCGACCGCGGCGGCTAGGCTCTCCGCCATGTCCGCCTCCCGCCTCGTCATCGCCGGCCGTCCCTTCGGCTCGCGCCTGCTGCTCGGCACGGGGAAATTTTCGTCCCCCGACGCGATGCGCGACGCCCTGGCGGCCAGCGGGAGCGAGATCGTGACGGTCGCGCTCCGGCGCGCGGACCTCTCCGGAAAAGGGGACGCGTTCGCGAACATTCTTGAATTCATCGACCGGGAAAAATACCTCCTCCTCCCGAACACCAGCGGCGCGATGAACGCCGCGGAGGCCGTGCGCCTGGCGCGGCTCGCGGCGGCGGCGGGCCTGCCCAAGTGGGTGAAGCTCGAGATCCACCCCGATCCGCATTACCTTCTCCCCGACCCGGTCGAGACGTTCCTCGCGGCCGAAATCCTCGTGCGCGAGGGCTTCACCGTCCTCCCCTACATCAACGCCGATCCCGTCCTGGCCAAGCGCCTGCAGGACGTCGGCGTCGCCACGGTCATGCCGCTCGGCTCGCCCATCGGCAGCAACCGCGGCATCGAGACGCGGGCGCAGATCGAGATCATCATCCGGCAGGCGACCGTCCCGGTGATCGTCGACGCGGGCATCGGCGCGCCGAGCCACGCGGCCGAGGCCATCGAGATGGGCGCGGACGCGGTGCTGGTAAATACCGCGATCGCCGCCGCCGCCGACCCGGTCCGGATGGCGCGGGCCTTCAAGATGGCGGTGGAGAGCGCGGGCGAAGCGGTCGCCGCCGGGTTGCCGTCGCGCGGGGAATTCGCCGAGGCGACGAGCCCGGTCAGCGCGTTTCTCTCGGCCCGGCCTTGACGGTCTCGGGCCGTCGCGAAGCGTGGGCCCGGGCCAGCAGGGCCGCGAGCGCGTCGAGGCGCAGCGGCTTCGACAGGAAGTCGTCCATGCCCGCGTCCTCGCAAAGCACCCGCTCCGCCGGCAGCACGTTGGCCGTGAGCGCCGAGATGAACACGTGCGCGCCGACGTCGTTTTCCCGTTCGCCCGCGCGGATCCGCCGCGTGGCTTCCGGGCCGCTCATGACGGGCATTTGCATGTCCATCAGGATGCAGTCGGATTTTTCCGCCCAGTAAAGGTCGACCGCGTCCATGCCGTTGGCGGCGACCCGCGGCCGGTAGCCGAGTTTTTCCAGCAGCATGCGGCTGAGCTTGAGGTTGATCTGGTCGTCGTCGGCGACGAGGATTTTCAACGGGTGGCGGGTCGCGAAACTGGCGTCCAGCGCGGTCGCGGCGAGCGGGTCCGACACGGATTTTCCCGCCTCGGCAACCCGGAACGGCAGGGAGAAACCAAAGGTCGATCCCTCGCCGAAGCGGCTTTTGACCTCCAGGAGACCGCCCATCAGCCCGACGAGGGACTTCGAAATGGACAGCCCGAGCCCGGTCCCGCCGTAGCGCCGGGCAATGGTCGAGTCCGCCTGGGTAAACGGCTCGAAGACGCGCGCGACGTCCTCGGGCGCAATGCCGGGTCCCGTGTCCCGCACGGAGAATTCCAGGCGGATGTCGTCGCCCGGATTTTGCGGCGGGCCCGCTCGCACGCCCACGGTCACGCAGCCACTCGAGGTGAACTTGACCGCGTTGCCGGTGAGATTGACCAGAATTTGCCGCAATCGCCCGGCATCGCCCGAGATGAGCGGCGGAAGCGTCGGGTCGATGTCGAGCTCGAGCGCGATGCCGCCTTCCTGCGCGCGCGGCAGAAGCAGCGTGTGAATGCCCCCGACCAGTTCCCGCGGGGAAAAAACCGTCTCCTCCAGATTCAGGTGGCCGGACTCGATGCGGCTGAAGTCCAGGATGTCGTTGATGATGCGCAGCAGCGCGTTGCCGCTGGTCGTGATGGTCTTGAGGTAATCGCTTTGCCGCGCGTCGAGCGGCGAGTCCGCCAGCAGGCCGGCGAAGCCGAGCACGGCGTTCATCGGCGTGCGGATTTCGTGGCTCATCATCGCCAGGAATTCGCCCTTCGCGCGGTTCGCCATTTCCGCCTTCTCCTTGGTGCGAAGCAGCGCCAGGGCGGCGTCGCGCTGGTCGGTGATGTCCTGGAGGGTGCCGTTGATGCGATGGATCCGGCCCTCCCGCCACTCGGCTTCACCGATCGTGCGCACCCACAGCCGGCGGCCCTTCGCGGTGAGGAATTCCACCTCGAGGTCGAAGGGGCTTCCCTCCTTCACGCATGACCCGAACGTCTTCGTCACCGTCGTGCGGCTGGGCTCCGGATAGAACGAGAGCGCGGTTTCCGTCTCCGGCACGAAATCCCGCGGCACCTCGTGGATGCGGTACACCTCCTCCGACCACGTCATGCGGTCCGTCGCGAGGTCGAACTCCCAGCCACCCATTTTCGACATGCGCGCAGCCATTCCGAGGAGCGCTTCGCTGTGGCGCAGCTTCTCCTCCGCGCGCTTGCGCTCCGTGAGGTCGGCGAAGGAGACCACCGCGCCGTCGTCGAGTCTCGCGGCCTGCGTGCGGAACCACCGCTCGACGCCGAAAACCTCGAAGTGGCTTTCGAACTCCGCCGGCTCTCCGCTTTCGACCACCGCGCCGCAACGCCGGAAATTCTCGGCGCTCATGATGCCCGGGAAGTCCCTCCTCATGAGCTGGCCGGCCATCGCTTCCGGGGACTGCCCGGTGAGCCGGGCAGCCGCCTGATTCCCGAAACGAATGCGAAAATCGACGATCCGTCGCGCCTCGTCGCGTTTCGCCGTCACGGCCACGATGCCATTCGGGGACGACGCCAGCACCTGGCTCAATTCGGCGCGCGAATGGTTCAGCTCATGAAGGGCCAGCCGGCGCCGGAAACCCGACGAAGCCAGCAGCCAGGCTCCGGGCACGGCGGTCAGCAACGCGGCGACGGCCACCGTCCAGATGGCCGTCACGTCGGACTTCACGCTTTTCCAGAGCACCGCGGCGGGAGTCTTTTCAAGCAGGATGCCGCGCACGCGGCCCGCCTGCTTCACCGGGATGCGCAGCACCGGATAGACGGCCGGGGAACCCGCGGGATCGATCAGGCGATGGCAAAACAGGTCGCCATCCCGGCTGAACCAACCCGCCTGCTTCCCCGCGATCTCGCGCCAGAAAGCCGGGTCGGTCTGCTCGAGCGGCCTCCTCTCTTCGCCCGGCAGCGCGAATCCCCATTCCATTTCCGCCTTCGGCCCCACGAGCCAGTATCCGTCGGTGTTCAGGAGGTAAAGGGACTGCTGGTTCTCCTGCCCCTCGCGCAGCTCGCGGAGCAGCCCGGTGCCGTCGCAATTCAGGACGAGGACGCCGATCGGCGCGCCGCTCCGATCCTGGATCCGCGTGCTGAGGCGCACCACGGGTCGCGGCGGCATCTCGACTTTTCCGTTCTCCTGGTTGAGATCCACGGGGGAAAAAACCGCCTCGTCGCCCGCCGCCGCCATGGTCTCGCGAAAATACGGCTGGCTCGACTTGTCCTGGAGCCGGTCGGGCGGCGTTTCCTCGATGCGCGGTTCGGCCGCGTCGAGGCCTCCCCTCCAATCCAGGCGCAGCGTCTCGCGGCCCCGCGGATCCAGGATGCGAATCTGCGCGTAGCCGCCGCGACTGATCATCAGGGCCTCGGCGAGCGCCCGGAAACCTCCGCTCACCGGCTCGCCGGCCGGCGGCGTTTCGGCGTCCCGTTCCAGGAAATATTTCAGCTGGAACAAGTCGTTCGCGCGCGTGCGCAGCCGTCCCGAGAGGAGAAAGGCGAGCCGGTCCAATCGGGCCGAGCTTTCCGCGGCAAACCATCCCCGCGACCGCTGGGTGACCACTTGCTGGCTCAGGCCGGCCAGAAGGAAAATGACCATCGCGGTCAGCGCCGGAAGAACCCAGATCCAGATCCGGCCTCGGGGAGGGGAAAGTCGCACGAACCTTGTTTCTATCGGGGTCCGCGGATTTTAGACAGGATTTTCGCGGCGGTTCGAAAAACGATCCGGGCGCAAAAATCGCGAGCCATCCGGCGGGGCGATCGTCTAGCTTCTTCGAATGTCCGACGAGCAGACCCCGATGATGCGGCAGTACCTTGCCGTGCGCCGCGACCTGCCGCCCAATACCCTGCTCTTTTTCCGGCTCGGCGATTTCTACGAGCTCTTCGGCGACGACGCGAAAGAGGCGAGCGCGATCCTCAACGTCGCGCTCACGAAGCGCGGGACCACGCCGATGTGCGGCGTGCCGTATCACGCCGCGAAGGGCTACATCGAGAAGCTCATCGCCGCCGGCCGTCGCGTCGCGATCGCCGACCAGGTGGGCGAGGTCACCGCCGGAAAACTCGTCCGCCGCGAGGTCTCGCAGATTCTCAGCGCCGGCACCCTCGACGATTTCGGCCTCGACGCCCGCACGCATAATTTCCTCGCCGCCGTCGGCGAACGGCGCGGGCGGTTCGGCCTCGCCTTCGCCGATCTCAGCACCGGCGTTTTCCGGCTCACCGAGCTCGAGGGACTGCCGCAATTGCTCGACGAGCTCGCGCGCGTGGCGCCGGCCGAGGTGCTCGTCGCGGAGGAAAAATCCGGGCTGCTTTCCACGATCCCCGACGCCACCGCGGTGGAGGGCTACGTCTTCGAGTGCGAGCCGGCGGAGCATTTGCTGCGCGAGCACTTCAAGGTGCAGTCGCTCGATGGGTTCGGCTGCGGCGACTGGCCCCTCGCGCTCGGGGCGGCGGGCGCGCTGCTGCATTACCTGACGCGGTCGATGCGCCGCAACGCCTCGCATCTGCGGGGCCTGCAGCCGTATCGGCTGAGCGAGTTCGTCGTGCTCGACGCCGTCACGCAGGCGCACCTGGAAATCGTCGCCTCGCGCGGCGGCCGCGAGATGACGCTGCTCGGCGCGCTCGATCGCACCGTTACGCCGATGGGCGCGCGCACCCTGCGGCACTGGCTCCTTCACCCGCTGCGCGACGTCGCGGAAATCGGCGACCGGCAATCCGCGATCGCGCGACTCCTGGAACGCGGCGCGGAGTTTTCCAACCTGCGCGAAACGCTCGGCGGCATCCGCGACATGGAGCGCGCCGCCGCGCGCCTGCACGGCCAATCCGGCAACGCGCGCGACCTCGCGGCGCTCGCGAATTCGCTCGAGCGCGTTCCCGGGGTGCGCGGCCGACTCGGCGCGCTTGGCGCGGACGGACTCCTCGCCGACCTCGCGATGCAGCTCGATCCGCTCGATGAATTGCGCGCCCCGTTGCGCGCCGCGATCGTCGACGAGCCGCCCGCCCTGCTTCGCGACGGCGGCATGATTCGCTCCGGCTACGAGCCCGCGCTCGACGAGCTGCGCGCGGCTTCGCACGAGGGCAAGGGCTGGATCGCCAGCCTGCAGGAGCGCGAGATCGAGCGCACGGGCATCCGGTCGCTGAAGGTGCGCTACAACTCGGTCTTCGGCTATTTCATCGAGATCACGAAGGCGAACGTCGCGAGCGTGCCCGCCGATTACCACCGCAAGCAAACGACGGTGAACGGCGAGCGCTACATCACGCCCGAGCTCAAGGAAATCGAGGGCAAGATCCTGGGCGCGGACGAACGCTCGAGGGCGATCGAGATCGAGATCTTCCAGCGCCTGCGCACGATGGTGCTCGAGGCGCTGCCGCGCATTCAGCGGACCGCCGCCGCCCTCGGCGCGCTCGACGCGCTCGGCGGCCTCGCGGAGACCGCGCGGCTTTTCGGCTACCGCCGGCCCGTCGTCGACGCGTCCGGCGCGTTGGAGATCGAGGAGGGCCGGCATCCCGTGCTCGACCAGCGCGCGGGCGCGGAGCGGTTCGTGCCGAACGACACCGCGCTCACCGGGAAGCGCTTCGCGATCCTGACCGGGCCGAACATGGCGGGCAAATCCACTTACATTCGCCAGGTCGCGCTGCTCGCGCTCCTCGCGCAGACCGGCAGTTTTCTCCCCGTGAAAAGCGCCCGCGTCGGCGTGACGGATCGCATTTTCACGCGCGTCGGCGCGAGCGACGATCTCGCGCGCGGGCAGTCGACGTTCATGGTCGAGATGAACGAGACCGCGAACATCATCCATAACGCGACCCGCGACAGCCTGGTGATCCTGGACGAAATTGGCCGCGGCACATCGACCTTCGACGGGCTCAGCATCGCGTGGAGCGTGGCCGAGCACCTGCACGACACCATCGGGTGCCGCACGCTCTTCGCCACGCATTACCACGAGCTCACCGATCTCGAGCGCACGCGCGACGGCGTCATGAACCTCAACGTCGCCGTGCGCGAGTGGAACGACGAAGTCATCTTCCTGCGCAAGATCCTGCCCGGCCGCGCCGACCAGAGCTACGGCATCCAGGTCGCGCGGCTGGCGGGCCTGCCTGATTCGTTGATCGCCCGGGCGAAGCAGATCCTCGCGAACCTCGAGGCCTCCGAGTTGAACGCCGAGGGCAAGCCCACGCTGGCCGTGAGCAGCGGCCGCACGCGCCGACGCGACATGGCCGCCATCGCGGGGCAGTTGTCGCTCTTCGGCAACGGCGATGGCGCGGGGTCAAAGATCGCCGAGGCGGGAAGCCAGGATTGAAATCAGTTTTTCCCGGTCCGCGGGCTGCGATCGTTTTCCTTTTCGGATTGGAGCGAAGATTTTCTCGCATTCCTGATGTGTTTTGGGGTCCCAATTTTTGCTGAGGCTTCCCGCGATTTCCGGCTCCTGTTCCAGTTGATCGGGATGGATCGTGAGGGTTTCGGTGTGCGCGTGGGCGCGGCGGACGACACACGCGTGAACGAGCAACGCCCGATCGAGTAATTTCCAGGGAAAGTTCGCCGCGGCGTTGGGGCCGAGGGTGGTCAACGTGCCGCCGAGCGTTTCCCGGCCCAGCAGGCGGGCGATCTTTTTTCCGAACGGCGCGCGCACCCGGGTGAGGCTTTCCCCGCCAAAATAAGCGGCGGCCGCCCCGACCGCGGACCCCAGCACGGTGGGCAGCAGGAGGGCATGACCGAGCAGCATGGCGTCCACGGTCGCGCCGGCGGCACCTCCCGCCACGCCGCCCGTGATCGTGAGTTGCCGGCGATCGAGGCCGAGCACGTCCCATTTTTGATCGAACACGTCATGCTCGAACGCAAGGGCGCCGGTGCCGGCGCGGAGCCGGCGATGGCGAAAGACCCGCATGATGCGCTCGTGCGCCGGCCGCTCGATTTCGTTGATGGACTCGCGGTATTTCCGCACGAGTTCCTGCCGGGCGTCTTCGTCAGATCCGCGGACCGCGGTCTGGTGCTCGACGCAGGCCTCGAGCATCTCCGCGATGATGGCGGCGCAGTCCTGGTTTCGCCGCCGCCAATCATTTTCGAAGGCGGCGACTGCGCGCGTGAGCGCCGGCTCCCAGCGCTGCTCGAGGCCGATGAGGGTCTTCAAAAGCGCGACGCGCTCGGGATACGACGCCCGGTGCGCGTTGAATTCCCGCGTGCGGAAATGAAGGCGCAGGGCGTTCTGCCAATCCTGCCGGTGGAGCGGCTCGGCCGTCCAATTGACGAGCCCCAGCACCGGCTGGCCGGTCAATCGCAGGATCTCCATCTCATCGCGGTGGATGGCGAGCAGGCGCTTCGAGGCGTCGGTCACATAAATGACGCCGGCTCCGTCGATGATCGGTTGGAAAAGCTTGCACTCGTCCGCGTATTCGGGCGAATCGCGGAACTTAACGATGAATTTTCGAAATGCGTCCAGCGGATCTCCGCGGCCCGCCCCGAGTTGCCGGAGATCGAGCAGGGCGCTGCGGGAATTTTGAAATCCCGGCGTGTCGTAAAAGAAAACCAGGGGCTCGCCGGCCGGTCCCGCGAGCTCGAATCGCTGGCAGTCCGTCGTCTCCCCCGGCACCGGGCTGATGCGCAGGTCGTCCTCCTCGAGCAGGGTCGCGATGATGGAAGTCTTCCCGGGATTGACCGGGCCGACGAAGGCAAAGCGGGGAAGGTCACTCATGGCGCGGACCGCATTCAACGGCGAGGTAGGGATCCTGCAGGGCGCGAATGACCTGTTTCCAAATCCCGGCCGCCGCGGGCTTCGCTTCGGCCGGGAGGAAGACGGTGACGGCGGTGCGTCCCTCGTTCAGGCGGCGAAGGCGGCGAAGAAAGATCTGGATGGCTTTGATCGGGTCCCGGTCCGGATCGACGGCCGCGATGACGCGCGGAAGCGCCCCATTCCAGGCCAGCTTTTCGATTTCGTCATAGACGCCGTCGTTCGCGGAAGCGCAATCGAACTCCGCCCGCAGCCAGGCGCATGGCTCCCAGCCCCGCTGACGCAGCAGTCCTTCCAGGGTTTCCTTCGCCAAAATCGAATCGTGCGGGACCACGACCGCACAACGTCCGCGGTCCGGGCCGGGCGGGACGGATTCATCCGCGGGAAAGGAAAGGGCCGGTCCGGGCGGGCCGGCGATGACCAGAGGCGTCATGCGCCGGAGGATCTCATGGCAATCCGGATGGTCGAGCGGCAGGGAGGCGAGGGCGCGCCGCTCGCGGGATGCCGCCCAGAGCCAGAGTCCCAGCCGCGGCAGCAGGCCGTAGAAGACCACGGCGTAGCAGAGAAACGGCCACCACGAGGCCAGCGCGTCGCTCGCGTAGTCACTCGCCCCGTGGAGCGCGACCCGGCTCTGGCGGATTTGGTCGAGCGTGGGATGCGCGTTCGGGAGGAGCCAGGACCAGGGGGTGGAAACGATTTCCACGAAACGGAGCATGGACCCGGGGGCGACCTGAAGCGTGGTTTCCCAGCCGAAGGCGCGGTTCGATACCGCCACGAGCAGCGTGGTCGCCGCGAGGATTCCGAGGTTGAACCACGCGGCGAAAATCTGGGCCACGATCAGGATGGGCCACGCCCAGATGGATCCATAGACAGCCTGCTTCGCGCGGACCGCCCCCCAGGCCGCCGCGAGGGCGAGCCGTGACCGCCCCTCCAGCGATCCGAATGCCTTTCCCGGCGCCGGCACGAGCTTGAGCAAAACCGCGCGCACGAGCCACGCGACGGGCGCGAAGCCCGGAAGCGCCGTCCAGCGACCTCGAAGGATCCCCGCAACCAGAAGCGCGGCGAGCAGGGCGAGCTGCGGGCCGAGGGCGAGGAAAAAAAACACGAGGGCATTGATCGGTCGCTCGCCGTAATAGCCGAGGTGCGCGGATGCGAGCACGGCGCCGCCCGCAAATCCCGCCGCGCCGAAAAAAAAGGCCGCCGCCTGGCGGGCCTCCGCAAACAACTCCCCGACCGAGCGTCGCCCCGTTGCGTGGACTTCGCCGCGCCGTTCTTCGAGCCATCCGGCCAGCCGGGTGCGGTCCGAGGACGCCGCGCCGGGCCGCTTCGCGATCGCTTCGGCGATGACCTGATCACGCGCGCGCAACTCGCCGCCCGGCCGGCTGCGATCCTCCTCCAAAAACGTCTCGAGGTCGATCACGTCCTCGATGCGCCAGCGGGCGGAGCGGGGTGGATGCGCTTTCAATGCGCCCACATTACGGACGGCCTTCCGCCCGAACAATCAGGATTCCCCCGGGGGTCCGCGGATCGGGCAAGGGTTTGTCTTGAAAAACCCGCGGCAACGGTTGTTGGTGAAAACCTCATGGTGAATTTTGCGCGCCTTTGCCTCCTCGCGCTTCGACTCGGGTTGCTCCCGAGCCGACTTCCCCTTCTTCTGCCCTGATTTCTGGCGTAACTACGCGATTCCGGCGGCGTGGTGAGGGCCACGATTCTTTTTCCTTCGCCGGGAATCCCATTCAAAAAGTTATGTCCGATAAAGTAGTGATCTTCGATACGACGTTGCGCGACGGCGAACAATGCCCCGGCGCGTCGATGAACCTGCGCGAGAAGATGGAGGTCGCGCGCGGGCAACTGCGCGCTCGAGGAGGTCGTCATGGCGATCAAGACGCGGCCCGATTATTTCGGCGCCGTGGAAACCGGCGTGGTGTCGCGCGAGATCCTGAAAACCTCGCGCCTGATCGAGCGCATGAGCGGCCTGCAGATCGCGCGCAGCAAGGCCATCGTCGGATTGAACGCCTTCGCGCACGGCTCGGGCATTCACCAGGACGGCATCCTGAAGAAACGCGAGACCTACGAGATCATGGACCCCGAGGAGGTCGGCTGGGGCGGCACGGAATTACCGCTCACGAAGCACTCGGGACGCCACGCGATGGTCGGGCGCCTGGAGCACCTCGGGTTCAAGCTGACGGACGCGGAAAAAGGCGCGGTCTTCGTGCGATTCAAGGAAATCGGCGACAAGAAAAAATTCGTCTACGACGACGATCTGAGCGCGCTGGTGGATGATTCCATCGGCAACGCCGGCGAGACCTACGCGCTCGATTACATCCACGTCACGAGCGGGTCCACGACCATCCCGACCGCCACGGTGCGGCTGAAAAAGGACGGGGAACCCTGCAGGATTCCAGCCCGGGCAATGTCGCCGTCGACGCGGCCATGCAGGCGATCGACCGCCTCGTGGAGCGGCGCGGCGCGCTGGCCTCCTACCAGGTGCAGGCCGTCACGCAGGGCCGCGATTCCCTCGGCGAAGTGACGGTGAAGATCGACTTCGGCGACGGCCAGCTCGTGACCGGCAAAGGCGCGGCGACCGACGTCGTCGAGGCGAGCGCGCGGGCGTATGTGAACGCGATCAATCGCTCCGTCGCGCTCAAACAAAGCGCCGAGCGGCGGTTCGACTCCGCGGGAGTCTGACCCGGACGGTAATTTGCTCCCGTCCGGATCGGAAAAATCGGATGACGCGCGCCGCATCCGGCGTTACACGCATCTCATGCCCGGCCTTTATCGACAGATTGGGGTCGCCTCGACCTTTTCGCCGCGCTTCCACGCGGTGCTGTCCGAGGCGGACCGCTACGCGCGCCGGCTGGAAAGCCCGCTCAGCGTGATCCACGCGTCCGCCGAGCACGCCGACGGCATCGAGCGATTTTTTCAGGCGCTCGATCGACTCGGTCGCGGCCACGAGACGGGCGTGATCTGGTCGGTGGGCGACACGCCGGTCGACGCCATTCTTTCCGCCTGCCAGCGCAACGGGATCGACCTGCTGCTCGCCGGAGCGCTGGAAAACGAAGGCGAGCACCGGAACTTCGTGGGCGGCGTCGCGCGGGACCTGCTGCAGCGCGTGCCGTGCGATCTTTTGCTCCTGCCGAAACCGGAGGAGACCGAGGCGTCGTGCGCGCGGGTGGCCGTCGAGATCGACCTGCTCAAGCCGTCCGTGGACTTCGTGGACCGCGCGTGCGCCATCGCCACCCGGCTCGGCGCGGCGGAAATGGTTTTTCTCGGCGTCGTCACGCCGTTCGACGAAGCGCGCTCCGACCGGCCGCTCAGCGGGGATCGGCTCGCGGAGATCGTGGACCAGGGCTCCGGCTTCGACGGCGACGTGGACACGCGCCTGCTGCGGTCGACGACCGGCTTCGCGACATGCGAATTCCTGCAGGAGAACGAGCCGGATCTCTTCATCGCCGGCACGCGCGTCGAGCGCGCCGGCCGGCGCCTGCCCACGCGGCTCGACTGGCTGCAGCAGGTCATCCCGACGAACGTGTTTTTGCTCGGCGTGGAAGCTTGATCGATGATCCCTCACCCGCGGCGCGACATGAGCGTGCGCCCCCTCGTCGCGACCGCGGTGATCGGGTTGGCCGCCGGCCTCGTGGCCGTGGCTTTTTCCGGCGCGGCGGATTGGTTGCTGCGCACGTTCCTGGATCCGGCCAGCGGGCGCTCCCTGGGCGGGTTCGCGGGAATCGCGCTCGGCCTGATGGTTGGCGGCACGCTCGTGGCCGGCCTGCTGATGCATTTCCTCGCGCCGGACGCCGCCGGCAGCGGCATCCCGCAGGTAAAGGTCGCGTATCACCTCGGCCGGGTGGAGTTTGGCTGGCGGTTGATCCTCGTGAAATTCGTGGGCGGCGTGCTGTCCATCGGCACGGGTTCCAGCCTCGGCCGGGAAGGCCCGACGGTGCACATGGGAGCGGCGCTCGCCAGCAAGATCGGGCGCTGGTTCCACGACTCACCCGCCGGACGCCTGAACGCCGTGTGCGCGGGCTCCGCCGCCGGACTGGCCGCCGCCTTCAACAGCCCGCTCGCGGGCGTGGCGCTCGTCCTCGAGGAAATCGCGGGCGGCCGGAACCAGACGAACTTCGCGGGCCGCTCGCTGCTCGCCGCCGCCCTGGCCGTGCTCGTCGTGTCGCTGCTGATGGGCAACCATCCCGCGCTGCCGCTGCCGGCGGGCCTCCCGCTGCAATGGCCCGCGGTCTGGCTCTCGCCCGTCGTGGCGCTCGTCGCGGGCGCGGCCGGGCTGATTTTTCAGGCGGCGACGCTGCGGCTGCGCGCCGCGATGAAAGCTTCGCCGATTCATCCCGCGCTCCGGCCGGCGTGCGGCGCCGTGGTCGGCGGCGCGGCCGGGGTGGCGGCCTTCGCCGTGACCGGGCACATGGGCGTCTTCGGCCTCGGGGAGGGGGATTTGGTCGCCACGCTCAACAACCACGTCGTCTGGTCCGCCGCCGCGTGCCTGCTCGGGGCGAAGATCGTGGCCACGGTGTTCTGCTACGGGTCCGGGGGCTGCGGCGGCATCTTCGCGCCGCTGATCTTCTTCGGCGGCATGGCGGGGACGGTCGTGTTCGGACTGGCTTCGCCGTTCCTGCCCCTCGACGGGCACGACCAGACGATGCTTTCGCTCGTGGGCATGACCGCCTGCCTTTGCTCGGTCGTGCGCGCGCCGATCACCTCGATTCTCATCGTCGTGGAAATGACGCAGCAGCTCGACGCGCTGCCCGCGCTCATGGTCGCGGCGGTCATCGGCGCGTTTTTGAACCGCTCCGTGTTCGGCGAGAACCTTTACGACGCGGCCTTACGGCAGGACGGCGTCCTTCTTCCCGAATAGCGATTTCCTTGGACTCGACCGCGGACCGTTTCTAGGCTTCGCGGTTCCGCCATGAATCTCGTCGACATCTTTCTTTTCGCCCAAGCCGCCACTTCCTCGCCCGCCGGTCCCGCGCCGAGCCCGATCATGCAGTTCGTGCCGCTCATTTTCATCTTCGTCATTTTCTACTTCCTGCTCATCCGCCCTCAGCAAAAAAAATCGAAGGAGCATCAGAAGCTTGTCTCCGGGATCCAGACCGGCGACGCCGTGATCACCAGCGCCGGGATCCATGGCGTGGTGACCAACGTGAAGGACAAGACCGTGCTCGTGCGCGTCGCCGACAACGTGAAGCTCGAATTCGATCGCGCCGCCATCACGAGCGTCAGCCGCGGCGCCGAGAAGCCGGCCTAGCGCGCCGCCACAATTTCTTTTACACCCCCGCGCATCCGCTTATCCTACGCGGCCCGGCTGGTGGCTGCCGACAGGTCGTCACGCCTCCGGTGAACGCCTGATTTTTCCTTATGTCTCCCGCACTCGTTTTTGGCTTCGGCCTTCTGATCCTGATTCTTTTCGGCTGGTATTTCGGCACCGAGATTGCCGGCCGCAAGCGCTGGCTCGGCCTGACGCTCACGATCCTGCTCACGGCGTTCTGCATCGAGCAATTCGTGCCGCCGAGCCAGAAGATCCGCCTCGGCCTCGACCTCCGTGGCGGCACCTCCTTCCTGATCAAGCTCGTGCGCGAGCCCGGCGCGCCCGCCATCACGAAGGACCTCCAGGACCGCGCCGTCGAGGTCATCCGCAAGCGCGTGGACGCCCTCGGCGTCAACGAACCCGACATCGTCCCGCAGGGGACCGATCGCATCCTCGTGCAGATCGCGAAGCTCGACAACGACGAGACCGAACAGACCAAGGCCCAGCTTCAACGCGTCGCGCGGCTCGAGTTCTCCATCGTCAACCCGGCGAGCGACAGCATCCTCGCGCAGGTGGCCGCGAATCAGGCGATCATTCCCCCCGGCTACGTCGTCAAGACGATGCAGCTCCACGGCGAAAAAGGCAAAAAGGTGGACCACAAGATTCTCGTGCCGCGCCGCCCGGACTTTGGCGGCGAGCACGTCTCCCGGGCTTTCGCCACGTTTGGCCAGGAGGGCTGGGGAGTCACCCTGCAGCTCGACCGCGAAGGCGCGAAAATCTTCGACAACGTCGCCGCCGCGAACCTCGGAAATCAACTGGCGATCATTCTCGACGGCGAGGTGATCTCGGCCCCGCAGTTGAAGGTGAAGCAATATTTCGGCACCGCCCAGATTTCCGGGCAGTTCTCCGACGAAGAGGCCCACGAGCTCGCCAGCTCGCTGGAAAACCCCCTGCGCGTGCCGGTCGAGATCCTCGACGTGCGCAACGTCTCCGCCACCCTTGGCGCGGACTCCATCCGCAGCGGTGTGCTGGCCAGCATGAGCGGCCTCTTTTTCGTCGCCGTTTTCATGATCGTTTACTACCGCCTCGTGGGCATCGTCGCGATCTTCGCGCTGCTCATCAACTGCGTGATGGTCCTCGGCGCGATGGGCATGTTCCAGAGCGTGCTCACGCTGCCCGGCATCGCCGGCCTCATCCTCGGCCTGGGCATCGCGGTGGATGCGAACGTGTTGATCTACGAGCGGCTACGCGAGGAGATCGCTACCGGCAAGCCGTTGCGGGCGGCGGTGCGCACGTCGTATCAGCGGGCCTTCAGCGCGATTTTCGACGCGCACGTGACCCAGCTGCTCACGGCCGGGATTCTTTACTGGCTCGCGACGGGCCCCGTGAAGGGCTTCGCGCTCACGCTCACGATCGGCATCGTCGCCTCGATGTTCTCGTCCCTGCTGGTGACCTACACCTGCTTCGATTGGGCGTTCCATTTCAACGCCATCAAGAAAGTCACGATGCTTCACCTGATCCGGGCGAAGCGCTTCGACTTCCTCGGCCACGCCCGGCCGTTCATCCTCGCCTCGACCGCGCTCGTCGTCCTCGGCATCGCGGTATTCGCGTGGCGGGGGGCCGCCAACTTCGGCGCCGATTTCAAGGGCGGCGATCTCGTCGCGTTTTCCTCCAAACAAAAGCTCACGCCCGACCAGGTGCGCGGCGCCCTCGCCGGCACCGGCCTGCAGGACAGCGTGATCCAGGCCGAGCAGGTCGCCGGTCACGACCTGATCAGCGTGCGGAGCGACTACGGCAACGGCGAAAAAATCCAGGCGCGACTCCGGCAGGCGCTGCCCTCCGCGGGACTTACCTTCGAGCAGATCGAGCACATCGGCCCCGTTTTTGGCCGGGAGCTCGCCTTCAACAGCGCCCTCGCGCTCGGTCTCGGCCTGCTGGGGATCTTCATCTACGTGAGCCTGCGGTTCGAAACATCGTTCGCGTTCGGCTCGGTGGTCGCCCTCGCGCATGACTTGATCATCGTGCTCGGCTTTTTTGCGCTCAGCGGCCGCGAGCTCTCGCTCATCATGGTCGCGGCGTTCCTTACGATCGCCGGCTATTCCATCAACGACAAGATCGTCGTCTTCGACCGCATTCGCGAAGCGCTGAAGTCCGGCCAGGGCGGTTCGGTCCAGACGCTGATGAACAACGCGATCAACGACACGCTCTCCCGCACCATCCTGACCGGCGGCACGGTTCTTCTCACGGTGCTCGCGCTTTATTTCTTCGGCGGACCGGTGCTCAACGACTTTGCGTTCTCCTTCGTGGTCGGCGTGATCGTCGGCACGTATTCGTCGATCTTCGTGGCCGCGCCGATCGTGCTCTGGTGGTCGCGGCTCCGTGGCGGAAGCATCCGCCGCGAGGTCCTCGACAGCGAGGCGGCCCGGCAGACGCCGCGCCCGGCCTGAGGCGATCGCACGCGGGGAGCGCGCCATCCTCGTCGCGGGTCAAGGTGGACGCGCGGGGCCGGCTGGCCCCGAGTTCCCTGCCGCAGCCGCTCGTGGAAAACGCGGTGAAGCGCGGGCGGCAGGCGGAACGCGGCGACCTGCGAATCTCCGCGGCCCGCGAGGCCGACACGCTCACCATTTCCGGGAGCGATCCGGCCGGTTGCCCGAGAGTCTCGAGGTCACCCCGGGCGTCGGCCTCCCGGCTTCGCGTGATCCCGGCGGGTTGGCCCGACTGGAAATCAAGCCGATCGAAGGTATTCTCGTGGATCCGCTCAGCGGGACCCTTGCGTCTGACCGCGGCGGCATCTCCGTTCGGCCCGGCGCCTTGGCGGCCGTCGTTCGAGAACCCGCCCCGGCCTGCCTCCCCGCCACGGCAAGATCGGCCGACAGAAGCCGTTGAAGGCCAGCGCAGTCTGAGCGAAGACGAACGTATGGCCCGCCCCATGGAACGAATTTCAAGCCCGCCGGTTGAGACCTTCCCTTGTTCCCCTGCTCCGTCTCCCCGAGATCAACCTTCAAGCCAACAAAAAAGCCGCCCGGAAGGGCGGCCTTTTTTTGCGTGTCGAATGGCGATGCTCAGCTAGGGGTTGTTACCCGGCGTTCTTAGCCTTCCTCCTCTATTTCAATTGAAGAGAGTCGATGACGTTGAACAATCAAAGCGAAAAAGTGAGGAGAATAATGACGATAGGAAAAGAGGAAGGTTGCGATGATTTTCATGACTTATGCCCTGACGCGAAGTTAGCGGCTTCGCCGTGTCAGCATTAATTGGATTTGCCGGGGCTCGAATCACACGAAATCTTAAACTTTCGATCGATTTCTACATGGGCGCGATAACCGCCCGTCGCTTCCAAGTAGGCCAAATCCGCCTTTTTCATTTTCTTCGAATTCACTTCAAATTCGATTTCCAAGCTGGATTCTCCATTTGGAATAACTTTGCGCGTAATCGACGTATTCGCCGGGATCGCGGAGATATATTCGGAGAAACCTGATCCCGATAGAACGACATTAGTAACCGGAAGGCTCGAATGATTGGAAATCGTGATTTCAGGGTAACGAGGACGAAGCACAAAGAAGGCTCCCGCGACCGCGAGAACAACGATCAATATCGTAATTCTAATTTTCATAGGATAACGCCAAGTTCAGCGCGCAAAAGCTCTGGAGTGGGCAGAAAGACGATCGGGAGAAAGCGACCCGCTAAGCTCGGGTTTGGCGGCAGCGACTTGCTCGGTCCGCATCGTCTCATGTCATGATGGAAATTTCGAGCCGAAGCTCCAATCGAGAAAATACGGCTAGAAGATCCGGGGGGAGTCCGAATCCGCAATGATTATTGTCACAGCAGTAAGATATGTAGATATCCGCATTCGCACCTCTGGAAATCCAGCGTCGGATATCGTCTTCGAATGGATGAATAAAATCCACAATCCAACGAAGGTGATCCGAAATGTCCTGGTCTTCAGGAATAGTTGACTGTATAAGCCAAATATCATTGGACCATTTCTTGCCGGGACGCCCGGGAACATCATCGCCTTTCCGGTGGCAATCGTCGCCTGGTCCGAGTCTTGAAATAATCTCGGCGTGAAGATGAGATGCGTCTTTTATCCGAAAAGAGGTAGAAAACCAAAAAGCAGCCATGTATATAGACCTAATGCCAAGTCAGCAACCCGATCAGGCGCCCAGACTTTGGAATGATGTGAGGAGATGGGAAAAGAGTCGCAAGGATTATGGCGTGACGGCTAGGGGTTAGCGGCAGCGGCTCCTCCGGTACTTTTAGAGAGCGACTGAAGGAAGCTTTTAAGCGCCAGTTCTGACTGGTTGCTGATGAACCCTCGCTCGGAATAACGTGAGTGACAGGAAGCGCAAGACACACGTCTCTCGGTTGAAATAGGTTGATAATCGGGCAACGAGACAATCCTGAATTCCCAATCGTCGATGGTTCCCTGGTCGCTCCGTTTTAACATGATGGTAGCAACGTCGGGTCGGGTAGCGCTGCTCGATGAGTATTTCTCTTTGATAAACACCGATCCGACGGGATAAAAATGTCCTTCGAGATTGAGTTTACGATAAGCAATAACTTTGTCGTTCACGAAAATATCGATTTCCGAGGAGTTGTGCGGTCCAATAATATTGTCGGTCGAGATGCATAAGCGGGCCACCCGCGGATCCATGGGAATGCGCTGAGGTGTGATTTTAATGAGGTTTGAGGGCACGCTCCCAGCAAATAGCAGCCCGAATGTCGGGCAAATGAGCGGCACTAATAATGGGATGATTGTTTTCATAGGCCGAACGCTCACTCAGCTACCTAGATCGGGCGCGCAATCTCCGGGTGTGATGTCGAGACAAAGGAAAGGCGGTCGTGAGAACGACTCGTCATCGCTAGGGGTTAGCTGCCGGGCCTTGTTCGGCTGCATTCGAATTACGACCGCTTTTATAGGCCGCGGGGATCAGCAGCATTCCAGCGACCATCCACGGGATAAAGATCAATTGAGGAGAGGGGGAGCCCCAACCGATGGCTTCATAGAGATATGCGGCTATTCCACCCGCAATCATTCCGCCGATGCCTCCGCCGAAAAATGCGAGTTGGAGTCTGGCTGGTGGCTTCATGAGGTAAGATAATTTAAACATAACCTATTGCGGGACGATAAGATTCATCCAAATCAATGGCAAATGATACCGGGAGGCGGGCGGACTGCTGTATGGTTGTCCGGTTGCCGATGGTCAAAACGGTCGCGGCCACCTTTTTCTTCCAGAAGAAAGCATAGAGAGAATAATGCGACTGACCGGGCGGCTGCTCCCAGGGAACCCTTTCGGCAGCCGAAAGAGCGGCAAACAGGATTCCGAGGGAAAGCGAGACTCTCATACCCATGAAAGACCAAAAATCGAATTGAGGTTACGGCGAGGGGATGATTCTTTTCGCTGCGCGAACCCCAGAGCCCCGCTTTTGGGGAAACTCAAATCGGGATGGGTTCCGGGAGAGGGCGCCCTATTCCGTCGGAGACGTTTCCAGGACGGAGAGCACATAGCGGACTTCTTCCGGTATTTCGTCGGCCTCGCTGACGGTGAGTCCAATTTCGCCCACGATGGCCGCTCCAAACCGCCTTCTCAACCGGTGAAGCGCGACCTTGAATCCGGCAACGGTCATGCCCAGCGTGCGGGCGGCTTCGGACTGGTTCCCGCCCGCGGATTCTCCCAGCAGGCTGGAGAAGAGCGCCTCGAACACTTCCAGCCGACCGGAATGGGAATACTCCGCTCGGAGCTTGCTCGTTGCTTCGGCAATCACGTTCCGCGCCCAAGCCCGGTCGAAGGCCAGATCAGCGGGGACGCTCGGGTCGCGGGTTTCAGGAGCATCCTCCAACGCGATGGGAACGTCACCGCTTCCGCGACGCTGGGCTTGGTTTTTACGGACATGGTTGCTTACGTGATGGCGGGTGATCGCGAGGATGAGATGCCGAAAGAGCCCTCGTTCGCGTCGCACGTTTTGGAGAGTTTCGTCCGAAAGGAATCGTGAAAAGATGTCTTGGGTAATGTCTTCCGCGTCGGTCCGGGAAAACCCCCGGGTCGTCACATAAATGCAAACGGGTTCCCAGTAAATCCGACATAATTCCTCGAGGGCCCGCTGCCGCGAAGGCGAATCCAAAGTCCCGGCATTCGAGATGACGCTCCACCGGGTCGTGTGGAAGAGTCCACCATGCTGGTTGGCAACCGCCCTCGCGTCGTCGCCGACGGAACGAACGATGCTTGCCGGCTCAGATGAACGACTGGCAATCGGGAAAGTCATCCGTCGGCTTGCCTGCTACCACAATTTCCTCGAAACATCAAGGCCGTGGGAACCGCGCAGGGCGACAACGGCGAGCTGCCAGCCGACACCGAAGGCCCCGCGATGCTGCAGCACCGCGACTCGAGGGATTACGTGGTCGGCGAGGTGTTTGCCCACGGCGGAATGGGAGCCATCCTCACCGCCACGGACCGGACGCTGGGTCGCGTCGTCGCCATGAAAATGCTGCTCGATGGCAAGGACGCGGCCCCCGAACAGCAAAAAAGATTTCTCCATGAGGCCCGGATCCTCGGGAAGCTGGAACATCCCAACATCGTGCCGGTCTATGAACTCGCGCTCAACGAATGCGATGAGACCTACTACACGATGAAGCTCGTCCGGGGGCGGACGTTGGCGGAGCTCTTGGATGAGGCGGGAGGGCGACTCGATGCGGCGAGAGCTGGTGCGATCTTCCGCAAAGTCTGCGAAGGCATCGCCTACGCCCACTCGCGCGGAATTTTGCACCGCGACATCAAACCGCAGAACGTGATGATGGGGGAATTCGGTGAAGTGCTCATCATGGATTGGGGGCTCGCCCTGGAAATGCATCGTTCGATCGAGACGCAAAAAACAACTTCGAGCCAGGCCTCGAAACGGGAATCGGGAATGACGCAGAACGGCGCGTTTGTCGGGACGCCGGGCTATGCCGCGCCCGAACAGCGAATCAGGGGCGCGGTCGATGAACGAAGCGATATTTACGCGTTGGGCATTCTTTTGCACCGGCTCCTGGGTCTTCCCGTTCCCACCACGGGAAAACGGGTTGCGATGCGCGGGTTGGGAGCGATCGCGCGAAAGGCGGCCTCGGAGAAGCGCGATTCCCGCTATCGTCATGTTCGCGAGCTGCTCGACGACCTTGACCGCTTTGAAGGCGGGTTTCTTCCCTCGGCCGAGCCGCCGACCCCGTTCTCCAAAGTGTCTCGGTTTGTCGCGAGGCATCGTCGGGAGTTCTCTTCCGGAACGGCCGCCCTCGGGGTGCTGCTGATTTTCAGCGTCGGATTTCTGCTGCGCCTCTCCGCGAGCCAGCGCGGGGAGCTGCGCGCCCTGGATGCCCTTCGAGCGTCCGCCCCGTCGTTCTACGACGAAGCGAGGACGGCGCTCGAGCATCGACGTCCCGACGACGCGTTGGAGCGCGTTCGGGCGGCGATCGCGCTTGATCCGACGAGGCCGGACTTCCACCTGCTCGAAGGACGGTTGTTACAGATACTCGGGAACTATGCCGACGCCGAACGAGCGCTGGAGCGGACATTGAAATTAGCGCCGGATTCCCACGAGGCCGCACGAGCCCTCGCCCTGGGAAAGGAAGCGGCTGGAATGAAGACGGACGACGATGCCGGGGCAGGGGAACTCGCTCGCAAGATGATTGCTGATGAACGGGTCCTCGATGCTTTGAACGTGGTGATGAGACACGCGCAGCATCCTGGTTTTGACGAGGGCTGGAAAGGCTATCTGGCCGGGAACCTCGAGATGACCGGCGATCTAAAGGGCCTCGCGCTTGTCATCAATCGAACCGAACTCTCATCCCTTGTTCCGATTGCTTGGGTTCCCCTTCAACGGCTGTTTTTATTTTATGTTCCGATCAACGATCTGGCCCCGATCGAACGAATGCCGTTGAAGGATTTGTCGGTTTATCTCCGTGGCCTTCCCGACGTCGCGCCCGTCCGAAATCTTCCCCTGGAATCCCTCGTTTTGTCGGGGGCTGGCCTGACCGATATTTCTGTCCTCCGCGCTTTACCCCTTCGAGAAGTCACTTTCACGGCGCGCAGCGTGGCTGACCTGTCTCCGCTGGAAGGAAAACCCCTCGAGACCCTGCGGATGTGGGAAGCGAGAGTTTCCGATCTTGCATTTTTGAAAGGAATGCCGCTTCGCAACCTTGTTCTCACCAACGATACCAAACTGACAAGCCTCGCGGGGCTGCGTGGGTTTGCCCTGGAACAACTTTCGATCTCGAGGTCAAAGGTGAAAGACCTTTCTCCGCTGTCGGGAATGCCCCTGCGTGAATTGGTGATCAGCGGAACACCGGCTCGAGACTTGAGCCCCTTGGCGTCCCTTCCGCTTGAGAAACTCGACCTCGCCGATTGTGCGGGAATCACCGATCTCGGTCCGCTGAAAAAACTCTCGCATCTCACTGATCTGATCTTGCCCGAGCATCTTCCGGTCCCCGATTTCCTTCGCTCGATGCCCAGCCTCCGACGAATTTCATACAAGCGCGTCGGCTCGACGACCAATTGGACCGCGGCGTATTCCGTCGCAGATTTTTGGAAGCGTTACGGCGTGGGGCGCTAAAGCGTCATCGGTTCGGTCGGTCGCGACCGGAGTGCCGGCCCATTTTACGCGGCCATAAAGATTGATCATGCGCGGAAGCGTCCAGCCTCGGTGAGAAACTGGAATCGCCCACCCGGAATCTTGAAGCGTGGCTCCGCTCGGCCCACACCCGAAAAATCAATGCTCGCAGTCGCTTTGCCCGCCCCTCTTCTGCCCGACTCACCCTAACGTCGGGACCAAATGGCGCGTCACCGGAGAGCGCATCGCGGCATTCCGCCGAACGTCGTGAGGATCGTCGCCTGCGTCACCCTCTCCGGGATGCACCGAAAAGGCGCGGTCCTCTCGGATCTCGGGTTTCCCCTTTCGGCTTCCTTCTTTCGCGTCCGCCCGAGGCTGAACTCTCCGCCGCCCCGGATCGACCTTCGAATCCCACGGGTGACATGTCGTCCGTCGCGACGCCGAAGGTGGATTCAGCTAATATTTCGCCACGCTCGGATCGACGCGGTCGGCCCAGGCGAGGATGCCGCCCTCGACGTTCCAAAGCTTGCTGAAGCCCGCGGCCTGCAGCTCGCGCAGCGCGTTCGAGCTGCGGTAGCCGCTCTTGCAGTGGATGACGATTTCGTCCGCCGTGTCGAGCTCGCTCAGGCGCGAATGCAGCTCGCCGAGCGGGATCAGCTTCGAGCCCGGAATGCGGGCGATGTCGTATTCGTAGGGCTCGCGCACGTCGAGCAGCACGAACTCCTCGCCTGCGTCCCGCTTGCGCTTGAGGTCTTCCACGCTGATCTCCGGCACGGGCCGCTCCGCGGCCTCGGCGGCGGCCGCCTGCGGGATGCCGCAGAAGGTCTCGTAGTCGATGAGCTCGGTGATGGTGGGATTTTCCGAGCACACGGGGCACTTCGGATCCTTCCGCACCTTGAACTCGCGGAACTTCATCGCGAGCGCGTCGAAATGCAGCAGCCGGCCGATGAGCGGCTCGCCGATGCCGACGATGAGCTTTACGGCCTCGATGGCCTGGATGACGCCGATGATGCCCGGGAGCACGCCCAGCACGCCGCCCTCGGCGCAGCTCGGGACCATGCCCGGCGGCGGCGGCTCGGGGTAGAGGCAGCGGTAGCACGGGCCGCCGAGGTGCGGGGCGAACACGGTGACCTGCCCGTCGAAGCGGAAGATCGAGCCGTAGATGTTCGGCTTCTTCAGGAAGACGCAGACGTCGTTCGAGAGGTAGCGGGTCGGGAAATTATCCGTTCCGTCGATCACGATGTCGTAGGGCTCGACAAGCTCGCGGGCGTTTTCGCTCGTGAAGAAAGCGTCGTGAAGGTCGACCTGGACGTTCGGATTCACGTCCTTGATGCGGTCGCGCGCGCTGTTGATCTTCTTGCGGCCGACGTCCTTCGTGCCGTGGAGGATCTGGCGCTGGAGATTCGAATAGTCGACCGTGTCGAAATCGACGAGGCCGAGCGTGCCGACGCCGGCGGCGGCGAGGTAGAGCGCGATCGGCGAGCCGAGGCCGCCCGTGCCGATGCAAAGGACCTTCGCGGCCTTGAGTTTGCGCTGACCTTCGAGCGTGACCTCGGGCATGATGAGGTGGCGGGAGTAGCGGGCCACTTCGTCGTTGCTGAACTCGATCCCCTCCAATCGGGACGGGTCTAAAATGCTCGGGATGCTCATAAGTCGAGCCGCCGACCGTAGCCGCAGCCCCGCGCCGATGCAAGGGGCGGAGCGGCGCGATGACGCGAGCGGTGTCTGGTCCGGCGATTGCTTCCCGATCAACGTGGCAGGCAAAAACGAACCGGGAACGTTCTGACGGGCGGTGCGGCGCGGGAGCCGCGAGGCGGTGATCGCCGGGCTCGACAAAATCGAGGACCCGCGGGCGCCGGGAGTTCCCCGCGCGCGCGAGATCGAGGTGACGCAACGCTGGCGGCCGGTGCTGGCGCGGGTTTCGAGCGAGGCCTTACCCCGGGGTATGCCACCGGCGGCCGGAGCCCTTCGGCGTCGGCGTGGCTCCGGGCGGCGAGGTGCTGCGCGGGCGGGCCCGGACGTATGAGCAGGACGGCCAGCTCGAACTGGCCGAGCGGGTTGGCGGCATCGCGCTGTCGAACGAGATCGTGGTGGCCGGTCGGGCGGGGGGGGCGGCTTCGAGGGCTGGCTCGAGAAAATCCGGGCGAAGCGGGAGATCGCGGCGGACCGTCGAGGGGATCTTGCCGCCGTTTGCGCTCGCGCGCGGGGGCGTTCCCCGCCACTTTTTTCGGGTCGCAGCCATGCAAAAGAAGCGCATCATGATCCTCTCGGCGTCGGTGGGATCCGGCCACATGAAGGCCGCCGAAGCCCTCGAACGCGCCTTCCGTGCCCACCCGCACGTCGGCGAGGTCTTTTGCGACGATTCGCTCGATCACACGAACGCCCTGCACAAGCAGTTCTACTCGGGCCTCTACAAGCGGCTCTCGGAGGTCACGCCGAGCTTTCTGGGCTGGTGGTATGAGACCAGCGACGATCCGTGGGCGACGGACCGCGTGCGCCTGCTCATCGACATTCCGCAGGCGCAGCCGCTCATCAACCTCATCCGGGATTTCCAGCCGGACCACATCGTCTGCACGCACTTCATGCCGGCCGGGGTGATCGCGCACCTGCTCCGCCGCAAGCAGCTGGACACGAAGCTCAGCATCGTGGTGACGGATTATCATTTCCACGCGATGTGGCTGGCCCGCGCGTTCCATCACTATTTCGTGTCGCAGGAGGAGGACAAGATTCACATGGAGGCGCTCGGCCTGCCCGGCGACCGGATCACGGTGAGCGGCATCCCCGTCGACCCGGTCTTCGCCCGGCCCGTCGATCGCGCCGCCGTTTTCGAGCGGAACGGGTTCGACCCCGCGCGTCCGCTGCTGCTGGTGGCGGGCGGCACGCTGGGGCTCAGCCCCGCGGCGGCGGTCGTGCGGCGGCTGAAGGCGCTGGACGTGCCGTTCCAGGCGCTCGTGATCTGCGGGAAGAACGACGAGCTGCGCCTCAAGGTCTCGGAGATGGTGGCCGGCGACGCCGGGCGGTTCCGCGTGATCGGCTATACGTCGGAGATGCGCGATCTCATGGGCGCGGCGACGCTGATCCTCACCAAGCCGGGCGGTCTGACCTCGGCCGAGGCGATGGCGAGCGGGCTGCCGATGGTCATCCTCGACCCGATCGGCGGCCAGGAGGAGCGTAACGCCGACATGCTGCTCGAGAACGGCGCGGCCATCAAATGTTCCGAGGTCACGGTGCTGGCGCACAAGCTCGGGGGGCTGCTCGGGGACGCGGATCGCCTCGCCGCGATGTCCGCGAACGCCCGGCGGCTGGGCCGGCCCGACGCGGCGGGCGTGATCGCGGAGACGGTGCTGAATGAAATCCGGTCCGAGCCGCGTCGGATCTCGCGGCGGGACGAAAGGAAATTCCGCGACGCGATCACCGAGGGGTGAGCCGATCCTCGGCCAGGGCGGGAAGTTTTTCCGAAACCTCGCCGGCGGAAAGGTGGCTCATCGGTCCGCCGGGCTGGGTCGGACCGAAGGGCTCGCTGGTGTCGGCCCGAAGGATGACGGCGCGTGCATGACGCGGCCCCCAATGGAAGGGGTTCGTGGGGCCGAAGAGGGCCAGCGTGGGTGTCTGCATGGCGCTCGCCAGGTGCATGGCAGCGGTGTCCACGCCGCAGAAGAAAGACGCGCCGCGGATGAGGGCCGTCAGGGTCAGGAGATCGGTGCGGCCGGAAAAATCGACGCAGGGACGAGCGAGGAGCGCGTTCAGGGAGGAGAGGTGGGCTTGTTCGACGGGGTCGGCGGCGCCGGTGAGCACGACTTCGATCCGGCGTTCCGCCCGCAGGCGCGTGATCACCTCGGCCCAATGCCCGGGCGGCCAGTATTTTTCCGGCCGCGCGGTGCCGGGATGAAAGATCGCGTAAGGGCCCGCGACGCCGGCGTCGGCGAGGAGCCGGGCGGCGTCGGCCGACGCAGTGGCGGGCACGCGCAGGTCGAGGGCGAGATTTTGTCGCTCGACGCCGAGGACTTTCAGAAGGTCGAGGTAGTGGTCGACGACGTGGCGGGTCTTCAGCGAGGATTTCACCCATTCCGTGTAAAAAACGAACCGCAGCGGTCGTTTGTAGTATTTCGGGAAAGTGGCGCGTCGCCGGGCGCGGGTGACCGCGCAGATCAGGCCGGAGCGATCGGTGCCGGTGAAGTCGAGGCAGACGTCGTAACCGGCGGTGGTGATCCTTCGCCAGAAGCCGGCGTTTCCGAAACCGCGGCGGTAGATTTCCACCGAATCGACCGTCAGGGCGGGCGCCAGACCGGCGGACGCCGAGTCGATGGCCATCGTGAGGTGGGCGGCGGGCAGGGAATCCCGCAGCGCGCGGATCACGGGGGTCGTCAGGATGACGTCGCCGATGCGCTTGAGCTGGAGAACGAGGATTTTCACGCCGGCGAGGAGGAGGGGTCGGTCGGTTTGGGTTTGCGATGCGGGGGGCGATCGCAATGATGGTCGCGCAACGGCCTCCGCTCGCCGAAGGGCCTTCATTTTTTCCACGTTTTCCCGTTATGCAATGAAGATCGGTTTTGTGCGGCGCGGGCATTCGGCGACGGGCGGAGCGGAAGCCTACCTCCGGCGGCTGGCGCAGGGCGTCGCCGATGCGGGCGGGATTCCCACGTTGCTGACGTCGAAGGATTGGCCGGAGGGAAAGTGGCCGAACGGACTCGTGACGCGCGTCGGCGGCGATTCGCCGATGGCTTTCGCGCGGGCGGTGGACGCGGTGGCGGCGACGGGCGAGACGCGCTTCAGCCTCGAGCGGATTCTCCGCTGCGACGTGTATCGCGCCGGCGACGGGGTGCATCGCGCATGGCTCGAGCGACGGGCGGCGTTCGAGCCCGGATGGCGGCGATGGACGCGCTGGGCGAACCGCAAGCACCGCGAGTTGATCGAGCTGGAGGCGCGGATGTTTTCGCCCCGGCACGCGCGGCGGGTGATCGCGAATTCCACCATGGTGCGGGACGAGATCATGCGCTTCTACGATTACCCGGCCGACCGGATCGACGTGATCCCCAACGGCTACGATGCGCCCCCCCAGCCGGTGGAACTCCGCGCGCGGCGGCGGAGCGAGCTCGGGCTGCCGGAAGACGCGTTCCTCGTTCTTTTCGCCGGAAGCGGGTGGGAGCGGAAGGGGCTCGGCGTGGCGATCGAGGCGATGAAGAGCCTGCCGGACGCGACGCTGGTGGTGGCGGGAAAAGGCGGCGCGCCCCGTGGGACGGGGAGGCAGGTGCGGTTCGTGGGGCCGAGGCGGGATTTGCAGGCGGATTTCGCGGCGGCGGACGTGTTCGTGCTGCCGACGGTTTACGATCCGTTTTCCAACGCCTGCCTGGAGGCCCTGGCGGCCGGCCTGCCCGTCTTGACGACGAGCGCGAACGGGTTTTCCGAGGTCATGATCGAGGGCGTGCACGGATCGGTGCTGGCGCCGGGAGACGCGGCGGGGCTGGCCGCGCGGTTGCGGGAATGGCGCGGCCGAGCGACTTCGGCGCGGGGCGTTTGCGCGGAGCGGGCGCGTGATTATTCGATGGTGGAAAACGTGCGGCGCACGCTGGAGGCGGTCAGGCGAGCAGCGCCTTGAGGACGGTCTCGGTGTCGCCGAGGTCGTCGAACAGGAAGTCGGGCTGATGCCCGGCGAGCGTCTCGGCGGAGTAGATGCCGGTGGCGATGGCGACGGTTTTCGCGCCGATGGCGCGGCCGCATTCGACGTCGCGCGGGGTGTCGCCGATCACGAAGATGCGCTCGGGCGGAAATTCCTCGCCGTGCAGGTCGAGCGCGCGGGCGCGGGCGAAGCGGCCGAGTTCGTTGCGGTCGTGATGGTCGTCGGCGAACGCGCCGAACTCGAAGTAATGCCACACGCCGTAGTGGCCGAGCTTGATCTCGGCGCCGCGGCGGAGGTTTCCGGTGAGGAGCGCGAGCAGGCAGCCGGGCTCGTTTTTCAGGCGGTCGAGCAGGGCAATGATGCCGGGGAGCAGCCGGCCGGGGTGCCGGGACATGCGGCCGGCGAGATGGCCGAGGTAGGCGTCGAGCAGGGAGGCGACGTTTTCCGGGGTGACGTCGAGATGGTGCTTTTCCAGCAGGCGGGCGGCGATCACGGCGTCGGTCGCGCCGGCGAGGGTGATGCCGTCAAGGTCCTCCTCGACGCCGAAGCGGTCGCGCATGGCGTCCTTGAGCGCGTTTTCGCCGGCGCCGCCGGAGGTGAGCAGCGTGCCGTCGATGTCGAAGAGCAGGAGATGACGGGCCTTACCTGGCGCCATCTTCCTTGTGGTCGTCTTCGTCGTCTTCGTGCACGTCCTCGACGTATTCCTCGTCGGGGGCGGTGAAGCGGCGTTTGCGCTTGCTGGAGGGAAGGGGGCTGAGCGTCATGCCGAGGGCGCGGCCGGCCATTTTCGGCTCCATGTCGACGTGGGCCATGGTGGCGAGGTCCCCCTTGACGCGCTCGAGCACGGCGCGGCCGATTTCCTGGTGGGCCATTTCACGTCCGCGGAACTGGAGGCCGACCTTGAGCTTGTTGCCCTTGTCGAGGAATTCCTCGGCGTGGCGAATCTTCGTGAGGTAGTCGTGCTCGCTGATGTTCGCGCGGAACTTGACCTCCTTGACCTTGCTGACGACGTGCTTGCGCTCTTTTTCCTGCTTGGCGAGCTCGTAGCGGAATTTGCCGTAGTCGACGATGCGGCAGACGGGCGGGACGGCGGTGGAGGCGACCTCGACGAGGTTCAAGCCATATTCCTTCGCCTTGCGGATGGCGTCCTCGGTGCGCAGGACCCCGAGCTGTTCGCCGGTGGAGGCGACGACGACGCGGACTTCACGGGCGCGGATTCGTTCGTCGATGCGGTGCTCGGGTTCGCGCTGATCGCGTCGAAAGGGTGGACGTGGTTTAATGGGAATAAGCAGGTTGGTGGGAAGGCGATCCGGGGAAAACCCAAGGGGGGACCGATGTCGCCCGCGTGCAATCGAGGCTCATGAAAACGAGCCGCTTCAGCGGGTGGAGATGGACATGGTCACTTGGCGGAAGAATCGCGCATCGTTCGATGCGGGGGAAAGGTGCAAGAGGCGTCCCGCTCGCGCAAGTGGAAAATGAGGCTATCGGGACCGAGCGACGTCAGCGCAGGAGCACGGCGCCGAGCACGCCGCCGGCGAGAATGAGCAGGGCCGGGTTGGTTTTTTTTCCGAAATAAAGGGCGATGAAAACGACGGCGGCGAAGGCGAGACAGACCTGGCTGTCACGTCCGACGATGGCGGTGCGGGCGATGGCGATGGTGCCGGCGAGCATGAGGCCGACGACGATGGGGGCCATGCCGCGCTGGATCGCGAGCCGCCAGGGCGAGCCGGTGAAGTGGTCCCACACGCGGGAGGTGACGATGGCGATGGCGCAGGCGGGGAGAAAAAACGCGGCGAACGCCACGAGCGCGCCGAGGAAGCCGGCGACGCGGTAGCCGATGGCGATGACCATGAGCATGTTCGGGCCGGGCGCGAGCTGGCCGATCGCGTAGATGTCGCGGAACTGGTCGTCGCTGAGCCAGCGTTGCTGCTCGACGACCATCGTCTTCATCTCGGGCAGGACGGCGGTGCCGCCGCCGATGGCGAGGATCGAGAGCAACGCGAAGGCGCCGAGAAGCTGGACGAGCTTCATGGTCGGGGTGCGCTCACGCGAAGGCGCGAAGGCGCGCAGGAGGGAAAAATGACGGGACTCCCGCCTCGGCGTGAGCTTCCTTCGGCTTTCGAGCCTTTGCGGCGTCGCGTGCGGTGATGCATTTCAATCGAGCGGTTTTTTGTCGAGGCCGCTGCGGTCGGATGGGAGCCGGTGCGGGCGGTAGAGGAACACGGCGAGGGGGCCGACGGCGAGGAGCACGGAGAGCAGGGGAACGTGGAGAAAGCTGACGAGCACGAGGGTGAGGGCGACGAGGGCGACGTCGAGGCGATGCTCGAGCTGGCGGTGGCCGATCTGCAGGGTGACGGCGAGCAGCAGGCCGACGGAGGCGGCGCCGATGCCCTTGAGGGCGGCGTTGAGGGCGGGGTTTCCGGCGTTTGCGCCGTAGAGAATGCCGAGCGCGAGCACGATGAGGCCGCCGGGAAGGGTCATGCCGAGGAAGGCGACGGCGGCGCCGGTCAAGCCGCGGAGGCGGTCGCCGACGATGACGCTCATGTTCGTGGCGTTGAGGCCGGGCAGCGCCTGGGAGATCTCGAGGGCGGCGAGAAATTCCTCGTCGTCGAGCCACGCTTTTTTCGTGACGAGGCTGTTGCGGAGGTAGGCGACCACGCCGCCGCCGAAGCTCGTCGCGCCGATGGCGAGGAAGGTGAGGAAAATTTCGAGAAGCGAGATCCCCGGAGGCTGGGTTTCCGTTTTTTGATTGCCGACTGGCTCACTCATGGCCGGGGCTGTCGGTGCGGCCGACGCCGTAGACCATGGCGGTCTTGGTCGTGCCGAGCTGGACCCACTCGGGGGCGTGCGTCTGGACGGCGCGGAAGAATTCCTCGGAGCGCTCTTTGGCGCGATGGTGGATTTCGTTGAGGCGGTGAAATTTCGCCTGGAACGCAAATTCGCCGACGAGCGAGGTCTCGGAGGCGCGGTTCCGCCAGAGCGCGATGGTGGCCTTGGCCTCGAGCCCGTGGCCGAAGTCGAAGTGCCCGGGGTCGACCTGCACTTCCTCGACGGCGACGCTGTTCACGAGCTCGATCTTCGTTTTCGGCGAGACGTCGATTTTTTCCATCGCGGGGAAGACCTTTGCGATGTCCTCGAGGCCCTGGTCGAGCACGATGCCGGGGGTGGTGAGCACGCAGTTGTGGGAGAAGAGGCTGCGGATGCCGCCGATCTTGTCCTTGAGCGGGAGCACCTCGTCTTTGAACTTGATTTCGCTTCGGCCCTCGAGGCGCGGATGGATGTCGACCGCGGCGGCGACGTCCATGTCGCGATGGCGAAATTTCACGGCGAGTTCGTGGTCCACCTCCGGCCAGCCGTCGCGGTAGAACGTGCGTTTACGCAGGATGAAGGCGTTGCGGTAGAGGTCGAACCCGGGCGTGTCGTAGAAGAGCACCTCGCGCACCATGCGGTGGAAGGCGTCGGGGTTCGTGGTGACCTTGACGCCGTGTTCCTTCGCGACGGCGTGAACGATTTTCCAATACTCCTCGAGGCGCTCGGGCCGGATGAAGCGCTCGGGCGGGAGCAGGATCTTGTATTCCCGGTAATGGATCTTGTCGAGGGGATGGCCGTCGCTGGGGGCGCTCATGGATGCGGGAAGGGTGGCGGGCCGAACATCAATCGGCAAATGGCAATCGAGGCCACGACCCCCGCGAAATCCGCGACGAGGCCGGCGGGCACGGCGTGCCGGGTGCGCCGGATGGCAACCGAGCCGAAATAGACGGCGAGCACGTAGAACGTCGTCTCGCTGCTGCCGATGATGCAGCCCGCGGCTCGCGCGATGAAGCCGTCCGGCCCGCCGGCCGAGGGATCCTTCAGCAGGTCGACGAAGATGCCGTTGCTGCCGCTGCCGCTGAGCGGGCGCATGAGCACGAGTGGCAGCAGGAGCGGCGGAAAGCCGATGGCGACGAGTCCGGCGTCGAGGGCGTCCACGGCCTGGCGGAACCACGGAAACCGCCCCGCGGCCTCGAACGACGCGCGCACCATGCCGATGGCGACGAGGATGGCGACGAGGTAGGGAATCACGCGCACGGCGACGTGAAATCCTTCCTTGGCGCCCTCGACGAATTCCTCGTAGACCGGCACGCGCCTCACCGCGGCGAAGAGCGGAAAAAACGAGAGCAGAAACGGGACCGCCAGGAGCGAGAGGGATTTCGCCGTGGTGACCAGGAGGCCGTCCGCGGGGGCGGCGACGCGGATTTGCCGGAACGCGAGCCACGTGAAGCAGGCGAAGGCGGCGAGGAACGCGAGGAGCAGCGCGATGGCCCAGGGCTTGAGCGGCGCCGCGGAGGGGAGGTCCGCCGCGGGCGGCGCGGGGCGGGCGGATGCGGGCGACGGGGCGGATGCGAAGTCGACCGCGGGCATCCGGTAGCCGGGCAGCCGTTCGAACGTTTTCACCACGGCGATGGCGATGATGGTCGAGGCGACCGTCGCGAGAAAAGCCGGGCCGACGATGGCGGCGGGTTCCTTCGCGCCCGCGGCCGCGAGGTAGGCGATCGTGGTGGCGGGCACGAGTTGGATGGAGCTCGTATTGATCGCGAGGAAGGTGCACATCGCGTTCGTCGCGGTGCCGGGCCGGGGGTTGAGCCTTTCGAGATCCTGCATGGCGCGCAGGCCCAGCGGGGTGGCGGCGTTGCTGAGGCCGAGCATGTTCGCGGCCATGTTCATGAGCATGGAGCCCATGGCGGGGTGGTCCGGGGGCACGTCGGGAAACAGGCGCCGCAAGGCGGGCCGCAACGCGCGGGCGAGAAGATGCACGAGCCCCGAGCGCTCCGCAAGCCGCATCATTCCCAGCCAGAGCGCCATGTAGCCGATGAGCGGGAGGGCGAGATCGACGACGGCGGTCTGGCAGGCCTTGAAGGCGCCGGCGGTCACCTTGTCGAGCGCGCCGGCCGCGCCGCCGAGCAGGACGGAGACCAGGATCAGGCCGAGCCAGATGAAATTCAGCATCGCAGCGAGGTTTGTAGGGCGCGGGATTTTTCGCGGCAAGGCCGGGGATCATAAAATGCGGGCGGCCCGGCGATTCGGGCCGTCCGGCATCGCGCGGAACGGCGATTACCCTGGGCTCCTCCCTTTCCCCCCTCCGTCAACTTCGCAAACTCTCCCCATGATCCTCGCCGCCATCTCCCTCCTCGACCAAGGCATCCCTCTCGCGCTCGGCTGCGCCGTGTTCGGGTTCCTCTTCGCCCTGGTCCTGATCCGCTCCATCCTCGTCGCGCCCGCGGGCAACGCCAAGATGGCGATGATCGCCGGAGCCGTGCAGGAGGGCGCGAAGGCCTACCTGAACCGCCAGATCCTCACCATCGGCGCGATCGCGCTGGTGATGGTGATCGCGCTTTATTTTCTGAAGGGCGTCCCGACGACGGTCGGCTTCGTCATCGGCGCGGTCTGCTCGCTCGCGGCCGGTTACGTCGGCATGCGCATCGCGGTGCTGGCGAACGTCCGCACCGCGCAGGCCGCGACCATCGGGCGGCACCCGGCGATGAAGGCGGCGTTCAACGGCGGCGCCGTCACCGGCGTGCTCGTGGTCACCCTCGCGCTGCTCGCGGTGGGAGCGTATTTCCTGATCGCGGGAAATTACCTCGCGCCCGACGTGAAGGTCACCAGCCTCGTCGGCCTCGCGCTCGGCTCCAGCCTCATCAGCGTCTTTGCGCGTCTCGGCGGCGGCATCTACACGAAAGCCGCGGACGTCGGCGCCGATCTGGTGGGCAAGATCGAGCAGAACCTCGACGAGGACGATCCCCGCAACCCGGCGACGATCGCGGACAACGTCGGCGACAACGTGGGCGACTGCGCCGGCATGGCGGCGGACGTTTTCGAAACCTACGCCGTGAGCCTGATCGGCGCGGTGCTCATCGGGTTCCTCACGCTCTCGCAGGTGCCCCAGGCGATCGTCTATCCGTTCCTCATCGGCGGCGTATCGCTCATCGCCTCGATCGTCGGCATCGTTTACGTGAACGTGAACAAAAGCAGCCCGACGGCCTCGCTCATGGGCGCGGTCGGCATCAGCGCCTTGATCTCCGCGGTCGCCTACTGGCCGATCACGACCACGCTTTTCGCCGGCGTGACGGGCGTGAACGTGACGGGACTTTACTTCTCGGCGCTCATCGGCCTCGTGCTGACGGGCGCGGTCGTGCTGATCACGAACTACTACACGTCGACGAAACATTACCCGGTGCAGAAGATCGCCCGCGCCTCGGAAACCGGCCACGCGACGAACATCATCGCCGGCCTGGCGGTGGGCAATCACGCCACGACGATGCCCGTCGTCCTGATCGCGGCCGCCATCCTCGGCAGCTACCATTTCGCCGGCCTCTACGGGGTGGCCATCGCCGTGATGAGCATGCTTTCGCTCTCGGGCATCATCATCTCGCTCGACGCGTTCGGCCCCATCACGGACAACGCCGGCGGCATCGCCGTGATGAGCGAGATGCCGAGGGAAACCCGCGAGATCACCGACGAGCTCGACGCCGTGGGCAACACGATGAAGGCCGTCACCAAAGGCTACGCCATCGCCTCGGCCGGCCTCGCCGCTCTCGTGCTCTTCGGCTCGTATGTCTACGAGCTCCAGGCCCATTTCGCGAACCTCCCCGCGCTGCGCGACCAGCTGAACTTCTCGCTCGAAGACCCGCGCATCATCGTCGGCCTGCTCATCGGCGGGCTGCTGCCGTATGCGTTTTCGGCCTTCAGCATGGACGCGGTCGGCAAGGCCGCCGGCGCGGTCGTGCGCGAAGTGCGCCGCCAGATCCAGGCCAAGCCGGGGATCCTCACCGGCCAGGACACGCCGGAATACGGCACCTGCGTGGACATCGTCACGAAAGCCGCGCTGCGGGAAATGATCGTTCCCGCGCTGCTTCCGCTTCTTACGGTCGTCGCCGTCGCGGCGCTGCCGAAACTTTTCGCCGGCACCCCGGAGGACGCCCGCCTCACCGGCGCGTTGATCCTCGGCGGCCTGCTGGTCGGCACGATCGTCACCGGGCTTTTCCAGGCCATCGCGATGACCTCCAGCGGCGGCGCGTGGGACAACGCGAAGAAGTTCATCGAGGAGGGCAACTTCGGCGGCAAAGGCTCGTTCGCCCACGCCGCGGCGGTGACCGGCGACACGGTGGGCGATCCCTACAAGGACACGTCCGGCCCCGCGATCAACCCCATGATCAAGGTCACGAACATCGTCGCGATTCTGGTGATCCCGCTGCTGTTCTAAACTGATGCAAGGAGCGCGGGCGTGATCCCCGCGCTCCTTGGGGGGAGAGGAGCAGCGGGTTCAGCCGCCTTGGTTTTTGAACAGGATTTGCTCGCGGACCAGCGTGATCGTGCGGGCTCGCGCGGGGTCGTTGCTGCCGGAAGAAAGCACCCGGATCTGCACGGGCTGGCCGCTCGAGCCGCGGATGAGGCCGATGACGTCGGGCAGGTCTCTCCCGGCCGTGTCCGACCACCGGTGCTGCGAGTCCATCACCGCGACGATCTGGTCGCCCGGGTTGATCCCGCCGCTGCGGGCCGCGGGGCCGCCGGAAACGGTCTCGGCGGCCAGGGGGTAGGGGGACGAGCGGCTGGTGCTCAGCGCCACGCCGATGCCGACCGGCGCGGTCGACTGGATGGCGGCCCGGGCGGAGGCGCGGTCGTTCGCGGGGAGCTGGTCGGCCCAGGCCAACGCGGTGGCGGTATCCTGCGCGGCCCATCGTCGACCAATCTGCGCGAGGATTTGCTGGCGGGCGGGGCTTTCCGGCAGGTCCGCCAGGGCCCGGGCCGCCGCGTCCGGCTGGACGTTGGCCGCCTGGAAAAGGCGCCGGCCGAGCACGTCCGAAGGATCTTGTCCGGGCAGCAGGCGCTTCGTGGTGGCGAGGAGAAACCCGAGATCATTGGCCGGGTCGGCGGCGAGAAGGGCGGACAGGCGCCGGGCGGCGGAGGCGGTCTTGTCTTTGCCGGCGGCGGACGGCGACCATTTCGCCAACAAGGTTCGAAGGGCGAGATCCCGGTCGCGGCCGTGAAACTTGAGAGCCAGAACGACCAGGGCCGGGAGATTCCCGTCGGCCCGGCGGCGAAACAATCCCCGCAAAAAAAGAATCCGTTCGCGTTCGCGGCCGAGCGCGTGGAATTGGGCGAGGATGCGGCGATCGTCGATGCGGGCCAGAAAGGAAGCCTGCCGCCGGACACGATCCCGAAGGGCGGGAGACGCCGCGGGGATCCTGGGGCGGGGGACCGGCTCGGCGGCCGGCGGCGACCCGCGGCGGCCGATGACAGGCGTCGCGCGATCCGAGTGGACGGCTTCCGCCCAGGGTGACGAGCGCGTCCACGCGAACCCGGCCAGAGAGGCTCCGAAGAGCGCCGCGACGACGAGCGACATTCTTCCGACCGACATGGGAGGCGTCACCAAGATCGGCGACGATACCGCGGGAATCTTCCCTCCTTCAAGCGGAGATATCGGGCGGTCGGAGGGCCGGTCGGCGGGGAGCGGCGGTCCGGGGAGCACGCGCGGGGCGATCGCCCGCGGGAGGACGGGGCGCGGCCTTGGCCGTCGTCGCGGCCCTGCGCAGCGAGGCGATTTCCTCGCGGTCGAGCGGCCGCCAGTAGCCGGTCTTCAGGCGGGGGTCGCTGAGCGGACCGATGCGCGTGCGGACGAGTTTTTCCACGCGGTAGCCGAGGAAAAAAAGCATCTCGCGAATCTGGCGTTTCAAGCCCTGGCGCAGGATGACCTTCAATTTCTTCGGGGCGAGGACGTGGACCGCCTCCATTCTTGCGCGGCCGATCTCGAGCGTCATTCCGCGCAGCAGTTTCGGGATGCGCTCGGCGTCGAAGGGCCGGTCCAGGATGACCTCGTATTCCTTGTCGATCTGGTGCGAGGGATGCGTGAGCACCTCGGCGAAATCGCCGTCGTTCGTCAGCAGGATCAGGCCGGCGCTGTCCTTGTCGAGGCGGCCGACGTGAAAAAGGCGGCCCTGCTTCGCGGCGGGAACGAGGTCGAAGATGGTCTTGCGGCCGAGCTCGTCCGCGCTGGAGCAGACGTAGCCGACGGGCTTGTTGAGGAGGATGTAAGCGTGGACCTGCGGGCGGACGACCTTGCGGCCGAGGCGCACGATGTCCGTCGGCTCGACCGTCGTGGCGAGGTCGGTGACGACGGCGTTGTTGATCAGGATCTGGCCGTTGCGCACGAGTTCCTCGCAGGCCCGCCGCGAGCCGAGGCCGGCGGAGGCGAGGAAACGGTTGATGCGCATGAGACGGGAAAGGCCGGCGGAGAGCCGGCCTGTTCGCGGGGAAAAATGGAGAAAGGCGGGCGGCCTATTCCTCGGGCTTGGTCTTCGGCAGGCCGATGACGCGCTGGCCGGGCTGGAATTGCCCGCGCTTTTTCATCAACTCGACGCGCTCGAAGCGCTTCAGGACGCTGCGCTTCGCCGTGATGGCGCTGCTGCCTTTTAGACTGGGATGCTGGCTCATAAAATTAGCCGCGTAGAGTCGCCCGGCTGGCGGGGCCGCGCAAGTCAAAACATGCGGGCGGGCGCCGGTCAGTTTTGGTTGAGTTCGAAGGCGATGTTGATCGTGTAGGCCCCGTCTTTGGTGAGGCCGGCTGGAAGCGGGGCGATTTTCTTGGTGCGCCTGGCCGTGGCGAGCACGGAGTCGTCCATCACCGGGTTGCCGCTGGATTTCGTGATGCTGGCGTCGGAGATCGTGCCGTCCTTCTCGATCTTGATTTGGAGCACGCAGGCGAAGGTGTGGCCTTCGCCGTAGAGGGAGGTCGGCTGGTCCCACTGGCCGTAGAGCGAGTCGTGGATCATCTCGTGATACCAGCCGAAATCGCGGTCGCCCCCGCCGCCGCTTTTCGCGTCGGCGCCCGCGCCGGTTTTTGCGGCGCCCTCCTTGGTCTGAGCGCCTTTTTTCGAGCTCGTGTTCCTTGGCTGGTCGGTCTTGGCGGGCTCGTCCTCGTCGTCGGGTTTTGGCGAAGCCTTCGGTTTCGGGGTGGTTTTCGGCTTTGGCTTGGGGGTGGCGACGGCCTTCGGCTTGGGGGTGGCGACGGGCTTTGACTTCGGCTTGGGCGTCGCTTTCGGCGTGGGCCGGGGAGTCGGCTTGGGAGTGGCTTTCGGGGTGGGCCGCGGGGTCGCTCTGGGCGTGGGCCGCGGGGTGGGGGTGGGCGTGGCTTCGGGGGCGGTGTCCTCCGATTCTTCGGGCGTGGGCTCGACGGTCGGCTCCGGGGTCGGCTCGACGGTCGGCTCGACGGTCGGCTCGACGGTCGGCTCGACGGTCGGCTCGGGCGTGGCTTCGGGCGTGGCTTCGGGCGTGGCTTCGGGCGTGGGCTCGGGGGTGACTTCCGGGGAGGGTTCGGAGTCCGGCTCCGCGGCGTCGGTCGCCGTGGTAAAGGCGCCGGCGTCGAGCCACGTGATGTCGCCCATTGGTGTTTTGACGTCGGTTTCTCGCGAGAGGTAAATGAATGCCCCGACGAGCGCGAGGTGGAGCGCGGCGATGAGGACGAACGTCACGCGAAAACCACGCCGGGCGAGCCGCCGCGCGGGATCGCGCGGGTCGTGGCGGTTCGTGGACATTACGGCCGGTTCCTGGCGTCGGGAGCGTCGGGCGGCCGCGTCATGATCCCGAGCTTCGCGATGCCGACCCGCTTGAGGATGTCCATCACGGCGATGAATTTCTGCACGGGCAGTTCGTTGTGCGGGCGCACGGCCACGGCGAGATCGGGCCGCGAGCGCTTCAGTTCGGTGAGCCGTTGCTCGAGGGCCTCGGGGGTGATCTCGACGTCGTCGAGCTTGAGGGCGGCATTCTTGTCGATGGAGACGATCTCCACTTCGCCGGGTTTGACGGCGGCCTTCGCGGTCGAGCTGGTGGGCACGACGAGGTCCATGCTGTTCTCGATGAGCGGCGTGGTGATCATGAAAATGATCAGCAGCACGAACGCGAGATCGAGCAGCGGCGTGACGTTCAGCTCCGCGAGGGCGGAGAGATTATTGCGGTCGGAATAGCGGCGCATGGCGGTTACAGGCCGCGGCGCGAGCCGACGGGGGAATGGTGCTCGACGTAGCGGTGCTCGATCTCGCTGGCGAGTTCGGCGGCGAAGTTGTCGCACTCGACGACGACCGAGCGGATGCTCGTGACGAGAAAATTGTAGCCGAACATGGCCGGGATCGCCACGAGCAGGCCGGTGACGGTCGTGATGAGCGCGCCGGAGACGCCGGGGGCCATGGCCGCGAGGTTCGCGTTGCCCGCGGCCGCGATGCCGCCGAACGCGTCCATCACGCCCCACACCGTGCCGAGCAGCCCGATGAACGGCGCGCCGCTTACGGCCATCGTGAGCACGTTCATCTGGCCCTCGAGGGCGAGCGCGCTCTCGCCGACGGCCCGCTCCATCGCCGCGGTGATCGAGCGCATCTGGGCGGGCGTGATCTTCGGCGAATCGCTGACGCGCGCGTGAAAGGTCTCGTCCACCTCGGTCGAGCCGAGCATCTGGAAGCACAGCTCGGCGACGCCCGCATCGTAGATGCGGTAAAGCGGCGAGCCCTCGAAATGCACGCCGCTCTCGAAGAGCCGCAGCGGCTGGCGATCACGGCGAAACAGCGCGGAGAAGCGCTCGGATTGGCGCCGGGCGAAGCGCAGCATGCGGAATTTCGTGACCATGACCGACCAGCTGAAGATCGAGGCGAAAAACAGCGCGAGCAGGATGGCCTTGCCCTCGCCGGTGGAATTTACAAAGGCGTAGTAGAGCCCGGTGCCCTGTTGGGCGAAGAGCAGCGGCCACGTCGACATGCGCGCATCGAACAGGCAATGGCCCGGCGCGCGCAACCGCAAAAACCCCGCCGCGATGGATTTTGCAATGCTCCGCCGCCCGGCGTATCAATGCGCCGCATGAAGCGCGCCCTTTTTCTTTTTCTCGCCGCCACCCGGTTTTGCCTCGCGCAGGCCGACCCCGCCGCCGGCGGCGCGCCGACCGAGAACCGCTACGACATCGTCGGCAAGGTCTTCGCCCCGATCTGCAACGTCCTGCTCGCGGGCGGCAAGGGGGCGGACCTCGGAATGTCCTTCCACATGGTCATGAAGGACGTCACCGGCCGCCTGCCGAAGGACTTCAACGGCGCGACGCTCGACGCGGCGGCGGAATTCCCCGACAAGGTGAAGCTCGTCGCTCCGGTGCTCGGCGAGCAGGTCACCGTGTGCCGCAACGGCGGCGTGGTCTGGGCGACGCCCGGCGCGAAGATCGAATACCTCCTCGGCCAGTTCAAGGGCCGGCTGCCCCGGCCCGTGAAGGCGGCGAACTCTCCCATCTTCGTGCCGATCACCGCCCAGCAGGCCATTTTCCTGCCCGCGGTGTTCGTCCTCGACGAAGGCAAGGAATACGCGGACGTCGACGGCGAGCCGACCCGGGTGATCCAGGGCGGCCTCATGCCCGAGCTCGCGCGCTCCACGAAGGCGGAGGACCTGCGGGCGACGATCTGGGTCGGCGCGGGCCACGTCCCGAAGCAGATCAAGATCGTGCGGCGCGACTTCACCGCGACGGTCGAGATCCGGGACCTCGAGTTCGCGCCCCGGCTTCCCGCCGCGACGTGGCAGCCGCCGGCGGGTTCCACCGACATTTTCAAGACCACGCCCGACGTGCTGCAGCAGCTGCTGTTCGTCGTGATGAACTCGGTGAACGTCAAGCCGCCGGGCGCCGCGCCGGCTCCGCAGCAGCCGTGATTTCTTCGGCCCCTTGCCAAGGATCGAAAATCGGCGTAGAGGACGCGGCATGACGCCGCTTCGACGCAGTCGGTGGATCCCCGCGATGGTCGCGTGCGTGACCATTTTCGCGTGGACGCTTGCGTCGAACCACTGCGCGTTCGCCGCGTCGACCCGGCCCGCGCACGCCTGCTGCCACGACCAGGGCAGGCCCGCCGCGCCGCCTTCCACGCAGTGTTGCGGAGCCTTCAACGTGCCGGTGCCCGAGCACGTCTCCGCGCCGATGGGACATTTTCACGAGGTGCGGCCAGCGTGGGTCGAGGCGACCGCGACTCCCGTCCCGGTCAGGCGCGTCGTCGATGTTGCGGCGTTTCTCGCCCACGGTCCGCCGGAGGCCCAAAGCTTCGCGGAGATCGTTCTGAGCCGCAGCCTGCCGGCGCACGCGCCGCCGCGCCTTTTCGTCTGATTCGGCCGCCCCGCCGTTGGGGGGGCCGCGCCGCACCGGCGTCCCGGTGCAACCCTTCCAATGACGCGACCGGAGCCCGGCGCGTCCACCCGAACCAAAATCAGAAAATGAAAATGAAAAATCTCTTGCTCGCCCTCGTCCTTGGAACCCTCGCCCTCGATGCTTACGCGGCCGACGCGGTCAAGCCCTACGCGCTCGATTATTGTCTCTACTCGAAAGACAAGCTCGGCGCCATGGGCAAGCCCGTCTCGGAGCCCTACGGCGGACAGGAAATGAAGTTCTGCTGCAAGGATTGCCAGAAGGCGTTCGACAAGGACCCCGCCGCCGGGATTGCGAAATACGATGCCGCCGTGGCCGCGAAGGCCTCGGGAGGAGCAAAGGCGGCGCAGTAGCCGCGCCGCCCGGAAAACCCATTCACGCCGGAAGCGCGGTCCGCCCGCGCGTCCGGCCCCTGGCCATGCCTGAACGACCCATCCGGGGCGGGACCAAGACGCGCGTGCGTGTTTCGGTCGCCCTCCTCGCGGCTGCCCTTGCCGGCTGCGCGGTCACGCCGCCGCCTCCGCCGCCCGCCACGCATCCGGCCAGTCCCGATGCGGCCGGCGCCCCCGCGCGCCCGATCGCCCATCCGTTGTCCGACGACCCCGCCACGCGCCGGACCGAGGCCCTTTTGAAGCGCGGCGAAATGCCGTCGTCCCCGCGCCAATGAAAAACGGAATCCGCCGGCTGGCCGTGGTCGTGGCCGGGATCGCCTCCGTCTCGGCGGCGGAGCCAAAAACTCCCCCGCCGCCGGGCGACGCCGCGCACGAGAAAGCGGCGGCGGTCGTGGCGGGCTTGCTGCGCCGTCCCTTGACCATCGCCCGCGCGGTGCAGATCGCGCTGCTGAATAACCGCGACCTGCAGGCGACGTTCGAGGAAATCGGCATCGCCCAGGCCGGCGTGCTCGACGCGGTGACGATCCCCAATCCCACCATCGACTTCGAGGTCCAGTTCCCCGCCACGCCCGCCACCCTGAATCGCTACGCGTGGGTCGTCGCGCAGGAGTTCGTGCAGATCCTGATGATCCCGCTCAGGAAGCGCGTCGCCCGGGAGGCGCTCCAGGCCGAGGAACTCCGCGTCTCGGCCCAGGTGCTCGACCTCGTCGCAAACGTCAAGAAAGCCGGCTTCCAGGTGCTCGCCGATCGGCAGCTGCTCGCGCGCCTCGAGGTCGTCCAGGAAACGAACGCCGCCGCGCTCGATCTCGGGCAGCGGCAATTCGAGGCCGGGAACATCACCGATCTCGCCCTCCTGCAAATGCAATCGAGCTACGGCGAGGGGCGGCTGGCGGTGTCCGGCGCCGAGGCCGATCTTGAGGCGCACCGCGAGGACTTGAACGCCCTGCTGGGGCTCTGGGGCGGACAGACGGACTGGGAAATGAACGGCGAGCTGCCGCCGGTGGACGACGACTTGACGCCGGCCCGCGGATTGGAATCGCTGGCGGTGAGCCGGCGGGCCGACCTCCGCGCGGCGCAGCGGGACCTCGCCTCGCTCGTGTCCGCGCTCGGGCTCACCCGGACCTTCCGCTTCGTGCCGGTGCTCGATTTTGGGTTCGCCGGCGAACGCGACATCGACGGCGCGCTGAACCTGGGCCCGCAATTCCGCGTGGAGCTGCCGATCTTCAACCAAGGTCAGGCCCGGCTCGCCCGCGGCCGGGCGGAACTGCGGCGGGCCATGGCGAAATACGAGGCGCTCGCGATCGCGATCCGGTCCGACGTGCGCAAATATCGCGGCCAGCTCGCCCGCCTGCGGGACCGCGCGCGATTTTACCGCGACACGCTCCTGCCGGACCGCATCCGCATCGTGAACCGCACGCTGCTCCAATACAACGCGATGCAGCTCGGGCCCTATGCGCTGTTCGTCGCGAAGGCCGATGAACTCAGGGCCGAACGCGGATCCATCGACACGCTCCGCGATTACTGGATGACCCGGGCCGAGCTCGAGCGCGTCGTCGGCGGAACGCTCACGCCCGCGCCCGCCGCGGAAAAATCGAGAGAACCCAACCAATGAACCCGAATCTCACCCGTCGAAACTTCATGAGCGGAGGCGCGCTGCTCGCGGGCGCGGCTGCTTTGCCCGCCCTCCTGCGAGCGCAGCCTCCCGCGGCCCTTCCGCCCGCGCCCCGCCCGGGCGAAGCCGAGCCGCCGGTCTGGACGAAGGCGCCGCTGGCTCCCGGCCAGCCCGGCCGCGATTACCGCCCGACGCTCACGTTGAACGGCTCCACGCTGCCGTTCCGCATCGTCGACGAGGTGAAAATTTTTCACCTCACCTGCGAGGAAGTGGATCATGTCTTCGTGCCCGCGACGGCGCACAACGGCGAACTGCGCGCGCTTTGCTGGGGCTTCAACGGCCGGGTTCATGGCCCGACGATCGAGTGCGTCGAGGGCGACCGGCTGCGCATCTACGTCACGAACAAGCTGCCCGCCGCCACGAGCATCCATTGGCACGGCCTCCTGATTCCAAGCGGCATGGACGGCGTCGGCGGCCTCAATCAGAAGGCGATCCAGCCCGGCGAGACGTTTCGCTACGAATTCACCGTCTGGCAGCACGGCACGTATATGTATCACTCGCATCACGACGAGATGACGCAGATGGCGCTGGGCATGCTCGGGATGTTCGTCGTGCATCCGCGCGAGCCGGAAGCAAACCCGCCGGATCGAGATTACGCGTATCTGCTGAGCGAGTGGAAGATCGTGCCCGGCACGCGACGGCCCGACCCGAACGAGATGGTCGAGTTCAACGTCCTGACGCTGAACGCCCGGGCCTTCCCCGGCACCGCGCCGATGCTGGCAAAACTCGGCGAACGCGTCCGCATTCGCATCGGCAATCTTTCCGCGATGGATCACCACCCGATGCATATCCACGGCCATCACATGCGCGTGGTGGCAACGGACGGCGGCCCGATCCCGGAGGCCGGCCAATGGCGCGAAGTCAGCGTGCTCGTGCCCGTCGGCGGCACGCGCACGGTGGAATTCGTGGCGAACAACCCCGGCGATTGGGCTTTCCATTGCCACATGTCTCACCACGTGATGAACCAGATGGGCCACGGCACCCCCAATCTCATCGGCATCGATCCCGGGAAGCTGGACCGCCAGGCGCGCGCGTTCCTGCCAGGATACATGACCATGGGGCAGGATGGCATGGCGGACATGGGCGACATGGGCATGAAAGGACCGCCGAATAGCGTCGCCATGATCGGTGCGCCCGGTCCCTACGATTACATCACGATGGGGGGAATGTTCACCAACCTGAAGGTGCGCGAGGATCTCGCGGATCTCGATCCCGCCAAGGGAGCGGGTTTCGACTACGGTGGCTGGTATGTCAATCCTCCCGGCACCGGGGCCGTCCTCGCCACCGAAAGCCAGATGGAGCGAGATCTCCGCCGCCTCGGAACGATATAAACGTCGCCTTTTCACAAAATAAACGTCGCCTTTTCGTTTGACAGCCATCGCCCGTGCTGTAATAGATCATCAAGAGTCCACCCCTAAATTACGAACCCCCGCTGAATACATGAAAATGCCCACCCCCAAAGTTCTGTTCGTCTCCTCGGCCATCGGCCTCATCTCGATGAGCGCCTCGTCGAATGCCCAGACCGTCCTGATCGATCCGACCACCCTGAACGGCAGCTTCGAGACGCTGGCGCTGGGGCCGGGAGGAAAAGACACCAAAGGTTTCGACGCCACTCCCGCTCCAAACGTGGACATCCTCAACTGGGGAAACACCAACACCAATTGGCTGGGCGACGCGGCTTTCTACAACGATACGGGCGCGGAATACCGCGCGCCGTCCCAGGAGGGGGTGCAGTTCTCGTTCTATCACGGCGGGGAAGGTGGCGCCTTCAACCTGACCAGCTACGCCATTCATGAAGGGGATTCGTTTTCTCTGACGTGGTATGGATATCAGGACACCGTCGGAATCAGACTGTTCTCGTCCACGACGGGCGACTACTCGAGCGCGGCGACCCTTAACGAAATCGATATCGCTCAACCAGGTGGCACGTGGGTCCAATACTCTCTCGCCTACACCGCCGTGGCGGCAGACGAAGGGAAAACGATCGGCGTCAGCATTTTCAATTCCGGAGTCGGATACGCCAACGTGGATGACGTCGTGTTGACGGTCACTCCCGTGCCGGAGCCCACCACCTGCGTCCTCGGCGCGCTGGGACTCACCTTCTGTCTTCTCTTTCGTTCCCGGCTTCGCAAGACCGCCGCGTAAACGGTTTTCAAGCTTAGTTCCGAACCAGCCAGCTTTTCCAAGCTGGCTGGTTTTTTTTGCGATCGGACGAAGCGAACGAGAACAAGACGCCGAACGACGCTTCGTCGGGCTTTCCCAAGGGGATTTTCCCCGCGGAGACGCAAAAGACGCGGAGAGGATGCGCTCCCTGAAACTCCGCCTCTCTGCGTTCTTTGTGGTAAAAGTGTTTTCACGAAATGGTGCGGGCGCCGCGCGGCGGTTCGCGCCGACTTCTTTTCCGCGACCGCGCAAAGATCCAATCCCTTCGTGGGAAGGATGCGTCCGAGCGCATGTTTCGTTGTCGCCACGGCGCTCCGTCGCCGTGTGGCGCAAGATCACGCGGCCCCGGCGAGATCACGCGCCCCCCGGCGCCCCGACGGAGCGGGGCGGCTACAGGGCCATCGACCGCGGGGATTTGCCCGGGACTTTGAACTGCCGGGGCGACGGTCACCTTCCGCCGCTTCGGTGATGCGGGGGGCGTTTTTTTCCGCGGAGGCCGCGCGGCGGTTCGCGCCGGCTTTTTTCCGCGACTGCGCAAAGACTCAAGCCCTTCGTGGGATGGATGCGTCCGAGCGCATGTTTCGTTGTAGCCACGGCGCTCCGTCGCCGTGTGGCGCGAGATGACGCGGCCCCCGGCGAGATGACGCGCCCCCCGGCGCCCCGACGGAGCGGGGCGGCTACAGGGCCATCGACCGCGTGGATTTGCCCGGGACTTCGAACTGCCGGGGCGACGGTCACCTTCCGCCGCTCCGGTGATTCAGGGGCCGTTTTCTTCCGCGGAGGCCGCACGGCGGTTCGCGCCGGCTTTTTTCCGCGACCGCGCGAAGATCCAAGCCCTTCGTGGAGGGATGCGTCCGGGCGCATGTTTCGTTGTCGCCACGGCGCTCCGTCGCCGTGTGGCGCGAGATGACGCGCCCCGGCGAATCATGCGTCTCCTGGCAAGGTCACGCGCCCCCGCGGCGCCCCGACGGAGCGGGGCGGCTACAGGCCTCGACCGCGTCGATTTGTCCGGGACTCCGTCGGATCGGCGGTTTTGCCCGGCCAAGCCCGGCGCGGAACCGCGCGGATCCAGGAACCACCGCTTCGGTTCGGGATTCTCCGGAAAGGCACGGTCCTCTCGAATCCTCGTCTTTTCCCTCTCCGACTCCTTCTTTTTGCCCCTCCGCTCGAGGCGGAACCCTCCGTCGCCACCGCGCGGCCTTCAGAATGTGCGGGTCACATCTCGTCCGCCGCGATCCTGAACGTCCATCGGCCTAGACGCGCACCGGTTCGACGTTCCAGATGTCGCGGGCATATTCCGAGATCGTGCGATCGCTCGAGAACTTGCCCATGCGCGCCGTGTTCAGAATCGCCATGCGAGCCCAATTGGCTGAATCACGGTAGGCGGCATCGACCTTTTTCTGGCACTCGCTGTAGGCCTCGAAGTCGGCCAGCACGAGGAATGGGTCGCTGTGCACCAGGTTGTCGCGCAGCATCGTGAGGGCGCCGGGCGGCTCGTTGGGGGTGAAGTAATTCGAGCCGACCCAATCCACGACGGACCGGAGCTCTTCGTTGGCCTGATAAAGCTCGCTGGGGCGGTAGCCTTCTTTCAGGAGCGCGGTGACGCCATCGACCGTGAGGCCAAAAATAAAGATGTTTTCCGGGCCGACTTCTTCCTGAATCTCCACGTTGGCGCCGTCGAGCGTGCCGATGGTCAGGGCGCCATTGAGCGAGAGCTTCATGTTGCCGGTGCCCGAAGCTTCCTTGCCGGCCGTCGAGATCTGTTCCGACAGATCGGCGGCGGGCACGATGCGCTGAGCGAGCGAGACGCGGTAATTCGGCAGGAAGACCACTTTGATGCGATCCTTCACGCGAGGGTCGCCGTTGATGATCGTGCCGACGGAGTTGATCGCCTTGATGATGCACTTCGCCATGTCGTAGCCGGGCGCGGCCTTGGCGGCGAAAATGAACACGCGCGGCACGATGTCGAGCTCCGGGTCCTGCAGGATGCGCCGATAGAGGGCGAGGATGTGGAGCAGATTGAGATGCTGACGCTTGTATTCGTGCAGGCGTTTGATTTGGACGTCGAACAGCGCATCGGGGCTGACGGTGACGCCGCACTGCTCCCGGATGATTTCCGCGAGATGCACTTTGTTCGCGCGTTTCACGGCCATGAAATCGCGCTGAAACTGCGGGTCGTCCGCGAAGGGCTCGAGCGCGCGCAGCTGGTCCAGGTCGCGTTCCCAGCCGTGGCCGATCGTGGCCGTGATGAGGTTGCTCAGGCCGTGGTTGCAGGAAAGCAGCCAGCGGCGCGGCGTGATGCCGTTGGTCTTGTTGTTGAACTTGCCGGGATAAAGCGCGTCGAACTCCGGAAAAAGATCGCTCTTGAGCAGCTGCGTGTGCAGCGCGGCGACTCCGTTCACCGAGTGGCTGCCGACGACCGCGAGGTGCGCCATGCGGACCATCTGGGTGCCGCCTTCCTCGATGATCGAGAGCGTGCGCTTCTTGGCGCCGTCGCCGGGCCACGTCGCTTCGACTTCGTCGAGAAAGCGCTTGTTGATCTCGTAGACGATCTGCAGGTGCCGCGGCACGACCTTGCGGAAAAGCCCGACGCTCCATTTCTCGAGCGCTTCGGGCAGGAGCGTGTGGTTCGTGTAGCCGAACGTGCGGGTGACGATGGACCATGCGTCCTCCCAGGAGAGCTTGTAGACGTCGAACAACAGGCGCTGGAGCTCGGCGACGGCGATCGAGGGATGCGTGTCGTTGAGCTGGATGGCCACCTTGTCCGGAAAAGTCTTCCAGTCGTGGTTCAACTGGAGAAAGCGGCGGATGATGTCCTGCAGCGAACAGGAGACGAAAAAATATTGCTGGATGAGGCGGAGTTCCTTGCCGCTTTCGGTCGTGTCGTTCGGATAAAGGACCTTCGACACGGTCTCGCTCTGGTTTTTCTCGGCGACGGCTTCGTCGTAGCCGCCGCGATTGAACGCGGCGAAATCGAATTCCGCGGACGCCCGCGATTCCCAGAGCCGCAGGTAGTTCACGGTGGTCGTGCCGAAGCCGGGGACCGGAATGTCGTAGGGAACGCCGAGAATCTTCTTGGTGCCGACCCACCGGGGTACGGAGTTGCCGAGGTCGTCGAACACCTGCTCGACGTGGCCGAAGAGATCGACCTCCATCGTATGCTCGGGTCGGACGATTTCCCACGGCGTGCCGAAGGTCATCCACGCGTCGGGGAGCTCGATCTGGTAACCGTTGCGGAACTCCTGCTTGAACAGGCCGAACTGGTAGTGGATGCCGTAGCCCACGGCCGCGAGGTCGAGCGTGGCGAGCGAGTCCAGGAAGCAGGCCGCCAGGCGACCGAGGCCGCCGTTGCCCAGGCCCATGTCGTATTCCTCGTCGCGAATGATCTCGGGATCCAGGCCCAGGGCGCGGATGGCCGCCTCCATCTCGTCGTGGATGCCCGCGCTGTAGAGCGTGTTCGAATAAAGGCGCCCCATCAGGAATTCGAGGGAGAGATAATAGACGCGCTTGGCGTTCGTGTCGTAATAGCGCGCCATCGTGGCGATCATGCGCTCGATGACGACGCTCATCGCGGCCTTCGAGCTGGCGAGCCACCAATCGCGCTGGGTGGCGCTCGTCTGGTCGCGGGCGAACGTGAATTTGAGCTGGTTCTCGACGAGCGCCTTGAGGCCGGGAACGGACATGTCGAGGGCGGAGTGAAATTCTTCGGGCATGGGCAGGCTGATGACTATGATGGAAAGCGGTGGGTTACAGCAAGACGCGCACCATGATATCTTGACGCTTAACGCGGGACTCCTTTTTGACGGGATTGTCACCCGAGAATCCTCGTTCTTTCTCCCTCGCTCTCCATTTCACATTCCTCCGTCGAATGGCTTGTTAAATCGTTGCGTTCCCTCCCTCGGGCGCCTACCCGTCTGGATCTTCATGAAAAGCTCGAAGATTTTTTTGGTCGTCCTCGCCGCATCGGTTTCCACGCCCCTCGGAGCGACCCACGGCTGTCCTTACGGACCGGACCGACCAACTCTTTCGCAGCGCGAGTCGCCCGCCCTTCCCCGGAAGGCGCCGGGCGGTCCGGCTGCTCGAAAATCCGCCCCGGACACTTCGAACGACGTGAAGGCTCCGGCCGGGGGGGTGAAGTCGAACTAACCGGCGGGTAACGAACGCGGCGAGGAAATCGATGAAAAATTGGATCGGGGTTTGGGGCGGGGTGTTGCTTTTCGTCGGCGCGGCCGGGGGGACTCCGTGGAGTTGGGCGGCCCCGGCGGCCTCCTCGGATTTGCAAGTTACCGGGGGACCGCCCAGCGCCAGATCGACTACCAGGATCTGGACGCCGGCAACGGGATCAAGCTGCCGTTTCGATTCATCTTCGACAGCGGGGCCAGAAAAGAGTCCCCCTACCGCTGGACCGGCTGGGAGGCGCCGCTCATCGAGTCCCGGACGATTCCCTTCGCGAACCGCTTCGGCGACTTCGAAGCGGTCCTCGTCTGCGGCAAGCGCCTTTATTTCCAGTTTCCCTATCGCTCGAGCGGGGGATGGGGATCGGGGGACTCGATCGGTTCGGTTTGGCTCGATTCCACCGCGGCCTACAGCCAGGACGGCGCCTGGCGCGCCGACATTACCGGCTACCCGACCACCAGCGCCCAGGGAGCCGGGATCCCCTCCGTCTACGTGCCCGACCATTACACGATGACCATGACCCGCTGGGATGGCTGGCGGCTGTATTTCGTCGACGGCAAGCTCTCGAAGCTGACCACCGACGATGGGACGGTGTTGAATTGGAATTACAGCGGTGATCGGCTGACGAGCATATCGAAGGGCGCCACCGCGTTCCTCCAGGTGACTTACGCCGGAAACGTCCCGACCGGCATCACGCTGAATGGCGACGCCTACGGGATCCAGGTCGATACCTCCTAGCGCCTGACCCAGATCACGCATCCGGACGCTACCACGGACGCCTTCGACTACGCGAACTTCGCCGGCGCCCACCTCGCCAGCTTCGGGAGCACCTCCAATCCCGCCAACGGCAACGCCAGCCTCGAGCACACGAACCGCTACGGCTTCAAGCGCAACCTTACCTGGTCCCCCACCGGTTATCACTTCATCCTCGGAGACGGGCAGTGGGACTACGCCGTCACGGCCCCAGAGTCCTGGGCGGCCGACAGCACCGTCGGCGCGCCCAACGTCAAGCGCACGCACACGGCCATCCCGGCTGAATGGGAGCAGATTATCTTCTCCGGCGAACGCGACAGCATCGCGACCTTTCGCGGCATCGATGGCGCCCAGACCCGCACGACCACGGAGAAGGCGGACGGCGCGTCGCGCGAGAAAGCCAGCAAGGTGGAGAAACTCGTCGGCGCCTCCTGGGTCCAGACCTCCTTCTCCGCCTACCAGCAATCCACGGGCCGGCTGATCCGCTGGACCGACGCGAACGGCAAGGACACGGTCTTCACCTACACCGACCACCCCGGCGCCGCGCTGCCGCACCCGGTCGCCGGCTGGGCCTCCTCCGTGAACTACGCGCCGCCAAAGACCCGCACGGTGACCGACCCCACCGGCCGGGCGGTGACCTCCACCTACGACGTGCGCGGGAACCTCGTGAAAGTCGCCGATCTCGCGGGGGTCGAGCGCTCCTTCGAATACGACACCCGTGACCGCCTCACGAAAGTCCGCAGCGACGCCGGCGTCCTCGTCGCGCACTTCGGCTACAACAACAACGACCGGGTGACTTCCGCCAAGGATTCGCCGGCCACGAGACGAAGTTCGACTACCTCGACCGCCACGGCGAAAGCCTGCCGACCAAGGTCACGTCGCCAGGCGGGCTGACCGCCGAGTTCACCTACGACGGCAAGGGCAACCGCCTCACCGCCAAGGGAACGAACGGCGAGACGTGGACGCTCGAGCCGAACTCCGACAATCTGCTCGAGAAGATCACCGACCCGCTGACGTTTCACACGGATTTCGCCTACGACGGCCGGAAAAATCTCGCCACCGTCACCGACGCGTTGACCCACGCCACCACGTTCGAGTCCGACGACCTCGATCTCACCAGGAAGATCACCGACGTCCTGGCCTCCGCCTCGAGCTTCGAGAACAACGGCAACGGCGCGACCACCAAGATCACCGACAACCGGGCCAAGGTCTACGACCTCGAGTATCAAGACCGCTTCAAGCGCACGAAGCTGAAGTTCCCCGGCGCGAGCGAGAACGTCTCCGCCTACGATCGGAACGGGCGCCTTGCGACCTGGAAGAACCGCGCCGGAACCACGGTCACGATGGCCCGCGACGACGCCGGTCGGCTCACGGCGAAATCCTGGCCCGGCGGCTCGATGACCTATTCCTACGACACCGCCGGACGCCTCGAGGAAGCGGAATCCGACGTCGACAGCATGGTCTTGACGACGGACTTTTCCTACGACGCCGAGGGGCGTCTTTTCTCCACCGGCGGGACGACCTTTCACTACGATGCCAACGGCCGCGTGAGCAAGATCGATTATCCCGCCGGCTTCTCCGTGGACTACGCCTACGACGACGACGGACGGCTCTTCACCGTCAAAATCGGGACCACGGTGCTCGCCGCCTACGGCTACGATCCGGTGAAGGGGCAGCTGAAAACCATCACGAACGGCAACGGCGTCGTGACGACCTACGGCTACGACAAGCTCAATCACGTGACGAGCATCAGCGCGGCCAAGGGAGCGACGGTGCTGTGGGCGGCCGCCTACGGCTACAACGCCCTCGGGAACCGGATCTACGCCACGGGCCTTTACGGCGGCGGGGGCGGCGACGCGTATCTCTACGACAACCTGGGGCAGCTCAAAGGCGTCAAATACAACACCGCGACCGCGACGGGCGGCTATTCCGCGGCGACGAGCCCGGCCGCGACGGAAACGATCGACTACGACGCGGCCGGCAATCGCCTGAGTCAGACGGTGGGATCGGCGACGACGACCTACCTGGCCAACGACCTGAACCAATACACGGCGGTGACCGGGGAGACGCCCACCTACGACGCGATGGGCAACCTGACGAGCCACGGGGGATGGACGCTGACCTACAGCGCGCTGGGGCAGTTGACGAGCGCGACCAAAAGCGGATCGCCCACGCAGAATTACGGTTACGACGCCTTTGGGAACCGGGCCTCCGAGGAAAGCGTGGGGAACTACACGCGGCAATTGCTCTCCGTCGGAAACCGGCTCCTCGAGTGCAATGAAACCCCCGCAGGTTCCGGCGCGGAGGTGAAAACCTCGTACGTTTACGGCCGGGGAATCGACCGCCCGATCGGCCAGATCACCGGCAACCTCGCGAGCATCCAATACCCGCTGCAGGACGCCAACGGCAACGTGGTGGCCCTAACGAACGCGGCCGGTGCGGTGGTCGAGCGCTACACCTACGACGCCTGGGGCACGCCGAAGGTCTCCAACGCCTCGTGGACGGCCGTGACCACCGCCCCCCAAAGCCGCTTCCTCTTCACCGGCCGAGACTACGACGCCAGGACGGGGCTCTACCATTACCGCTCCCGCACGTATTCGCCGAAGTTGGGGAGGTTTTTGCAGCCGGACGCGATCGATTTTTACGGCGGGGATCTTAACCAATACGTCTATGTATTTAACAATTCTATAAATTATACAGATCCATTTGGCCGTCAAACCATAATTGGCCCGCCCGGAACTCCAACATCTCCTGGACAGGCTCAAGGATTATTGTCTACCCAACAATATAGTATAATGCAAAGAAACGCCACCAATTCCGTGTTGCGTCCCGTTGTTAATTCGTCATATGCTCGTGGAATCTATGGTGGATATCAGTTCGCTAATGGTGGTAAAAACGCGATGCTTGGCGGTGCTTCAATTGCCTTAGGACTTGGTTCAATGTCGGTTCCTATCGTAGGCGAGGTTACGGGCCCTTTTGCCGCAGCATATGGCGCTTATTTGGTGGGGTCGGGAATTAACAGCATGGCCTCAGGTCTCTATAACTTGTCGGAGGGAATTTCTGGAAATGGCTGGGAAGCAATCTCTGAGGACCAGCCAGTTCCGAACTCTGACTATTTAAGGCCTGACAGTGAAAATTTCGCCGGCAAAGGCTGGAACCTCGGTCATGGGTGGTGTGGCTTTGACGACGATGGTGATGGCGATATCGATAGGCTAAATCATTAATTGTGATTTGCTCAATCTAATAAGAATATGACGCCTTATTGGACATACGTTTTAGCCAAGACGATTATTTATCCTTTAGTGAATTTTATTATCGTCGTCGCGTGTGCATTTTGTGCGAATAACGGTTTTTATAAGAAGGGTTTTATTTTACTCGGAATAGCTTTTTTTCTCGCATTTGTCGAGAACCTGTTATCGACGATATTATCATTTGAAGTTAGTGAAAAAAGTAACTTTAGATTTTCGATATGGTGGATTGATGCGATGCTCTCGCTTCTTGTTCCCCTTATAATCGTAAGCGGATTTTTAACGATTTCTCGTGATATAGCCAGATCGACTAAATCGGGTTCTCGATTGATTTAAAAGGCTGGCATCAGTTTTAAAACATCGTGTTTAGCTTATCCATATGCATCATTGCTTTGTACGGGGTCGTTGGATTTATTTTATTTATATCTATTTCTTATCGTGACATCGAAGCTGAAAATAAAAGCTTGGTAAATTTTATAATTAATTTTTTAGTGTCGTTTAGCGCTATTGGATTTTTTATTTGCCTCGGATTTTGGCCGATTGTGCTCATGTTGTATTTATTTGAAATTTACTCGAAAAATGGCGACAATAACTCCCAGGGAAAATAAACCTTGATAAGCCCTGAGCAATACTCGTAAAGGGCAACAGAATATGATGAAGAGAATCCTTCTCGATTCCGACGCAAAATAAATAAGAGAATAATATAGAGTGACGACCTACGGCTACGACAAGCGTTACATCGAAAATTAATTTTACGATGGATTGGGAATTTGGAGGAAACCCAGTGATGTATGAAAAATCGATTAATTTTTGTGATTTTGTAGAAATTAGCAAAAATCGCAAGATACCTACCAGCTGCTATATCCCCCTTTCTTGTCCCTAAGCGCAAACCGAAGAACGCAACAAACTACCGAAATTCTTAAAGCTCAACAAACGCTTAGGAAAAGTGGAAAAGGAGACGCGGCGGGCAACCTCGGCCGGGGAATCGACCGCCCGATCGCCCAGATCACCGACGCATCTCGTGGAACTACGAAGACTGTTGGTAAAACATCAACTGTCGTTACAAACGACGCAGGTAAAGTAGTTTCAACCTAGAGAAGATCAAACAAATGAATAAGGTTATACTCCTAAAACAAATATTAGCGAAGAATCTGCCTTCTCTTACAGTCTCCGTAGAAGATATTTTCTCTGGGAAGATAACATGGCAGCAGTCAAACGCCATAAAAGAAGCAATTGGCGACGAATTGTGTCGAGAAGGGGTTGATGCTGCCACAGGGCAAATTAATAAATATGGTATCTTATTAGACGATCTTATAGATAAAATTCCGGAATAACAGAGATCGAAAGCCAAGGTTTGCTTTGCTGCCGGGAGATCCAACGGAGTCAACATCAACAATCCGTAAAATGCCGCAAGTTTCGAGGGTAAGTGTTAACATATTTTCCAAAGAACATGGAGTTGCCGACCTTGAAAGGTTGATCGGTCTAGCTCCGACTCGATCAACTAATCGAGGAGACAAAAGGGGAAATCAAATTTGCTCTTTCATGATGAATCGATTTGGAATCGACCGCCCGATCGGCCAGATCATCGGCAACCTCGCGAGCATCCAATACCCGCTGCAGGGCGCCAACGGCAACGTGGTGGCCCTGATCAACGCTTCCGGCGCGGTGGTCGAACGCTACACCTACGACGCCTGGGGCACCCCGAAAGTCTCCAACGCCTCGTGGACGGCCGTGACCACCGCTTCCCAAAGCCGCTTCCTCTTCACCGGCCGAGACTACGACGCCAGGACTGGACTCTATCATTACCGCTCCCGGGCTTATTCACCGAAGCTCGGAAGATTCTTGCAGCCGGATACCGTCGATTTTGACGGAGGACCAGGAAACATTTATAATTACGTCTATAATAGTCCGATAAATTTCACGGACTTCTTTGGATTACAAGCGCAGTCTTGGGGCGACCTTGACTGGGAACACTATTATCGTAACTCTACCCCTGAAGGTCATACGGTCAGCCCTAATTCTCCAAGCGGTCGTATTGGGATGAGCATAATGGTTAGCGGTTTAGGGGCATTAACTGGTTTAACTTCTGGACTCGCCATTGCTGAATTCGGCCCACTTGTCTCGGCTACGGTCTTATCAAATCCCGCATTAGTAAAAATGATGCTGGATTCCGGAACAAGTAACTATCGAGGTCCAGAATATCCGCTGAGCTGGGGCACAGGACTTTCTAATACAGGAAAGTTTTTGTGGGATAAAGCTTCATCCGGTGATGGAGTAAATGTGAATATTCCAAATTCCGAAGCGTTTGATGATTTAGATACTCAGCCGTCCAGTGGATGGTCTCGGCCTTTTAAAGCATGTGATACTAATGCAGACCGAATGGACGACACGATTTATGATCTTGGTGCCTGGCAAAAAAACTAACGCCACAATTTGGTCATGTGGACTCGAAAGTCAGAATTAGAAATTATTGAGAGCGATCGAAAGATAAAGCTACGCAAATACAACCCATTACAATCAATTATAATTGGACTCGTTGCGGTAGTTTTTATTTTGATCAATAACGGGTTACATAAATCGCCTTCTGTTTACTTTTATCTAGCGACATTTTTGATCTGTTCTTTTGTTGCCTATATTGCCCGAATTTTCTTCAAAAGAACGTTCCTTGTCTCATTGACGGGTGAAATCTTTAATTATAAAAACGAAAACACGGGCATTTGTATAAACTGCAAAAAGATTCAGGAGTTTAAATCCAAATGTGATAATTGTGGCGGCGTATTAGAGCGAACGAATCATTGGAAGTGGATCGATCTTTAATTATGAATGTCATGCGATTTATAATGGAATTACATAATTGGATTACCGCGATTATGTATCCGACGACTAATTTTTTTCTTACGATTGTTTTTGGATGGGCGATTTATAAAACATCATATCCGTGGGCGTTTTCTCTATTGATTATCTCGAGTTCAGTAAGTTTGTTTGGCACGGGGGCATTATTAATTCTCAAGATGAATCCTTATTTTCCGAGTGGACTAAATGATGTTTGGGTTTCCGGGACGCTAATTTTCTTCGCTATTTCGGAATATTTAGCGCTTGGATTTTATGTTTGCGGCATAGTAATGCTTGTCCGAAAACTAACTAATAAAACGCAAAGAGAATGATCTCCGTTTCGATGTATATACGTTTTGGCTATACTCGAATTCGTTGACGGTTTGAATGACTTGGGAAAAGTTTCGCGACGGAGACGGGAAAGCGAATTTTGTGCCCGCGGGATTACTTACTCGGGATGACACGGGGAATACTGTTAATTCTACAGAAATTCTTAAAGCTCAACAAACGCTCAGAAAAAGTGGAAAAGGAGACGCGGCGGGCAACCGCGGCCGGGGAATCGACCGCCCGATCGGCCAGATCACCGGCAACTACGCAAAATAAAGAGGAGCATAATATAGAGTGACGACCTACGGCTACGACAAGCTCAATCACGTGACGAGCATCAGCGCGGCCAAGGGAGCGACGGTGTTGTGGGCAGCCGCCTACGGCCACAACGCCATCGGGAACCGGACCTACGCCACGGGCCTCTACGGCGGCGGGGGCGGCGACGCGTATCTTTACGACAACTTGAGGCAGTTCCCGTCTCGCCGCCTGCATCGACCAGTCGGGTTTTGAATCTGGAAACCAGGAAGCCAGGAAAATTCCGATTCGGCTCCCATTTCCTGGCTTCCTGGTTTCCAGATTCCCTGCCTGCTTGCACCGATGGTTCATCCTGCCGATCAATGAGGAAAACGCGGGAAAAGGAGAAAAGGGGAACAATCATTTCCCACTTCCCCTCTTCCCCTTTTCCCCTTTTCCCGCGCCCTCGCCGCCCTTTTTTGGTGATTTATTGCGCCTGCATCGACCAGTCGGGTTTTGAATCTGGAAACCAGGAAGCCAGGAAAATT
>CAXTSM010000024.1:29952-59931 GCA_964247025.1 uncultured Chthoniobacterales bacterium | reverse complement strand
GTGGCGTGAGATCACGCGCCCCCCGGCGCCCCGACGGAGCGGGGCGGCTACAAGGACCTTCGGACCGCGGTGGTTGGCTCGACAGGCCAAGTGCGCCCCGGCGTGCGTTTCCTTGTAGCCACGGCGCTCTGTCGCCGTGCGGCGTGAGATCACGCGCCCCCCGGCGCCCCGACGGAGCGGGGCGGCTACAAGGGCCTTCGACCGCGGCGGTTTGCCTGAAGGCGACGCGCGCCTCGGGGCGCGTCTCCTTGTCGCCACGGCGTTCCGTCGCCGTGCGGCGTGAGATCACGCGCCCCCCCGCGCCCCGACGGGGCGGGGCGGCGACAAGGAGCGTCTCGGATCGACCGCCTTCCTTGCCAATCGATCCCTTGCCGCTCGAACCAAAAACGCGCTAGGGCGCCTTCGGCAGCGGCACGGGCCGGTCGGAGACGCTCGGCGGCGGCGGCGCGGCCTTCTGCGCGGCGACCGCCTTCGGATCGAGGAAAATTCCGCCCACGACCTGGAATCCGCCCGCGGTGTCGCGCCGGAGCACGGGCCGGTTGTCGTTGAGGCTGCTGTATTGCTTCCGTTCGAGAATCTGCCCGTCGAGGCCGATCTTCGTGTAAAGAAAATTCTTCGGCGACGTGTTTTGGAGGATGTTGATCTGGTTGCTCGCGTCGATCTCGATGTTGGGCTTGCCGAACGAGACCAGACGCCCGAGCTGATGCGTGCAGTAGACGAGGCCGCTCTCGCGATCCTCGATGCGCAGGTAGAGCTGCGTCATGTCCGGCAGGCGATGCGAAAGCATGGTCAGCGTGCGCGTTTTCCCGGCGCCCTCGGCGGCGTCCGGCACGCCCACCGTCTGCTCCCACAGCGTGCGTCCTTCGGTGATCTCAACGTTGAGCGGCGGGTTCGAGCTGAAGTAGCGGCCGGTCTGCGCGTCGTAGACGCTGGCGCGGAGGCGAAAGACGCCATACTCGCTGATCGGATAGAGCGGGGTGATGTTCACCGCGCGCTTGATGGCCTGCCCGGCGGCGATCTCCATCGGGGCGAGCGAATAATCCGGGTTGTAGGGGGGCACGAGCCCGCCCGCCGAGGTCTCGATGTGAAAGCTGAACCACTTGTGGTTGCCGTCATCCTTCAATTCCAAATCACGGCCGCTCAGGTTCGTGATCGTGACGACCGCGACGAGCGGCTCGTAGCGGATGAACAGGGAGCGATTCAACGCGAGATCCACGCGCACCTGCGCGATGGCGGCCGGCGCGGCCAGGAACGCGCAGAGCAAGAAAACGGCGGCGGCGACGGGGCGAAGGGGCGGACGGAAAATCATTGGGTCGAGGAATCGGCGGCGGTGCGAAAGCCCACGGCGGGGGAACCTTGGGACGGCTCGAGATTGGTCACCCGGGCGCGAATATCCAGCTTCCCTTCCGACCAATTTCCGCCGCGCACGACCGGGGTCCCGACGCTGTCCTGGTCGGGGGCCGCGGACAGCGTCCATTCCGACACGTTTCCGGCCATCCCGATCACGCCGAACGGACTGCGGTCCGCCGTCATGGCGTCGACCGGCGCCCACTTTGCAAAATGGTCGGCGTTGCCGGCGCCATTTGCGTTCGCCGGCTGGTCCGCGTCTCCCCAGGGGAACTTTCTTGGAGTCGGCCCAAGGGCCGCTCTCTCCCATTCGGCCTCGGTCGGGAGCCGGCGCCCCTTCCAGGCGGCGTAGCAGACGGCGTCGAAGGAATCGACCCCGAACACCGGCGAATCGAGCGTCAGCTTCGCGCCGTCGAAGTCGCCCCCGGTCCGGGCGATCGAGAAATATCCCGGCTTGACGCCTTCCTTCGTGTTTTCGTCGGCCCAGCCACGTGGAACGAACGAGTGGTTCGCCGGCACTTCCACCGGAGAAAGGACGGTGACCTTCCCCGGGTTTCGTTCCGCCCAGCGCAGGAAGTCCGCGTATTGTCCGATGCTTACCTCGTAGGCGTCGATGAAGAAGGCCGGAACATCGACCTTCCCGTCCGGCACCATGAGGGCGCCGGCCGGAATCCGAACCATTTTTTCGAGCGCGGGATTTGCGATCGGCTTGAACAGGAAAAGCCAGCCGCAGAAAGCCGCCGCCGCCAGCGCGAGCAGGGCGGGAATGGCGATGGCGATCCTCCGAATCAATCGTTGGCGCCGGCGGGCCGCGCCGACGGCCGCGATCGCCGCCCGTCCGTCGGGATCCAGCTGGTAGGTGGACGGCGTCGACGGCGTCGTCCCGCCGCTCGCGTAGCGCCGGACCTCGTAGATCAGCGCGGTCCAGGATCGCACGGTCGTCGAGCCGCCTTCCATTTCGGCGAGCAGGCGCAGCAGGGAGGCGGAGGCCGGCTCGTCGATGACCACCGGCCGGATGGCGGCCGCGAGGCTGCGCATGTCGTCGACGGCGGTATTCCCGAGCGCTTCGTGGGTGGCGATGTTCACGAGTCGCGAACGATTTCGGGCGTCGATCAGGACATGCACCGCGTGGAGCGGCTCGTGCGCGGTGTGGACCTGGCCGAGGTGAACCATGACTTCCGCCACGGTGCGCAGGAGCTGCAGCAGCGTGGCGGCGCTCGGCCTGGGCGCGGATGTTTCCGCGATCTGCCAGAGCGACACGCCCTGCCGCAGCTCCGATGTATAGTAATAGGCGCCGTCCTGTTCGCCGGCCTCGAAGACGGAGAGGAGCGCGGCGTGATGCACGTTCGCCTTGGCCCGGGCGGAGGCCAGGAATCGCTCCACCTCGGCCGGATCGGCGGCGCGCTCCGGGGCCAGCGTGTGCAGCTCCACGGTGCGTCCGATGCTCGTCTGCGTGGCGCGATAAAATCGCCCGTCGAGGTCCTCGCCCAGGAACGCGTCGATGCGGGAGCTGCCGAGGACGAACCCCTCGAGCAACTCCGGCGCGGCGGGCCGTCCTCCCTCGACGGACGAGCCGAACACCGCCCGCGCCAGCGCGCCGCCGTCGACCGGCTTCGCGAGCACCACCGAGTCGCCAAGGCGGTCGGCGTATCCGGCCAGATCGTGATCGGTCAGAAAAATCGTGCGCAGGTCGGGGAGGCCCGCCCGGATGCTTTCGCTCAAGGTAAAGCCATCGACGCCCTCGAGGAAGACGTCCGTCGCCAGCACGTCGATTCCCCGCTCGCGGTTCACCGTTTCCACGGCCTCGTCGGCGTTGCCCGCGGCGAAGGCGCCCTCGACGCCCACGGCGCCCAATTCTTGCGCCAGCCGGTGGGCGACCGCGGGATCCCGGTCCACGACCAGCACCTTCATTCCGCGCCGTTGTCCTTGCGCACGGGAGGCGGAAATCGATCGAGGAGCGCGACGGGTTCGGCGCGCTGATCCTGCAACTCGCCGTTGTAATAGATGCCGACGACGTAGCCGTAATATTGGAGCGGCGGCAGGTCCCCGCGATCCTTCAATGGCAGGCGGTATTTCGTCTGGAAGATTTCCGGCTCGCCGTTCGTCCACGTCGCCGGCAGCGAGAGCCACTCGGTGACCTGAGCGTCGGCGTGCTGGAGGTCGCCCGTGTCGGTCTGCTCGTAGAAGTCGACGGTGGCCACGAATTTCTGGCCGTCGATCTTCTGGTTCGAGGCCGCCTTCGTCGCGACCCGGAGATTTTTTTGCCCCGGCTCGCCGCCGAGCAACTCCGCCTTCACGATTCCCATCACGGAGCCGATGGGGATGCCCACCTCGTCGCGCATCGCGGGGGAATCCTGCGCCGCCTCCGCGACGGGCGCGGTCGCCGGCACCGCCCCCGGGGCCTGCGCGAGCCACGCCCGGGCCTGCTCGCGGATGGCGGCCTCGTCGGGATTGCCGCCCGGCGGCAGCGCGACGAGCTTTTGCAGCACGGCGGTCGCTTCGGGGATCCGGCCGAGCGACACGTAGTCGTTCGCCATCGGCATCAGCACGATGGGGTTGTTCGGCAGGAGGCGGTCGGCCTCGACGACGGCCTGGAGCGCGCCGTTGAAATTCCGCTGCGCGCGAAATTGCGCGGCCTCGTCGAGCAGCGATTGCGCGCCCTTGAACGCGTCGGCCGGCGCGGGCGACGTGGGCTCGGCCGGACGGGTCGCGAGCGAGCGGCCGATCTGGTCGAAATTCACCTGGGGGGCGAGGGCCACGACGACGGCGATGAGCTGCGCGAGGGCCGCGAGGCTGAGCACCGTGACGGCGATGACGAACGTGCGTTCCGCGGGCGGCCGGGGCACGGAGGGAGCGGGAGGGGCGGACATCCGACGACTTGGTTAAAACGGCGGCCTCGCGGTGTCAAACCGCCTTTCTCCGGGCGGGCGTTCCGATCAGCGCCAGGGCTGGCCTTCGACGACGACGGGGATGCGCAGAATCCGGCCATTGCGCCAGACCGTGACGGTCACCTTGTCGCCTTCGCGCATTTCGGAAAGCCGGTTCACGATGTCGACGGAATCCCGCAGGCGGTTCCCGTCGAACTCCTGCAGCACGTCGCCCGCCACGATTCCGGCCCGCGCGGCGGGGGAGCCCGGCACGACGGAGACCACGAGCCGTCCCGTGTCGGTGCCGAGCTTGAGCTCGCCCGCGATCTTGGGATTGAGCGGCCACGTGGTCGTCCCGAACCACGGGCGGGATATCCGGCCGCGCTTCACCACGTCGTCGTAGACGCGCGTCGCGACGTTCGAGGGAATGGCGAAGCTGATGCCCGTGCTGTCGAGCAGGACGGAGTTGTTGATGCCGACGACCTGCCCGCGCACGTTCACGAGCGGCCCGCCGGAGTTGCCGCGATTCACGGCCGCGTCGGTCTGGAGAAAATCCGTGGCCAGCTCGGCGACGGCGCGGCGTCCCTTGCCGCTGATGATGCCCTGCGTGACCGTTTCCTGGAGGCCGAGGGGATTGCCGATCGCGAGAACGATCTCGCCGACCTTCACGGTGTTCGAGTCCACGAACGCCAGCGGCGGCAGCCCGGTCGCCTCGATCTTGAGCACGGCGATGTCGGTCTGCTGGTCGGCGCCGAGGAACTTCGCGGGCAGGTTCCGCCCGTCGCTGAGCGTGACGTCCACCCGGTTCGCGCGCGAGATGACGTGGAAATTCGTCAGGATGTGCCCCTCGGCGGAAACGATCACACCGGACCCGAGATTCGGCTGGTCGTCGTCGGGATCGGGCTCGCCGAGCATGCGTCGGATCTGCCGCATGCGCTCGCGCACGGGGTCGTCCATGCTCGCGGAAATGCTCACGACCGACGGCAGCACGCGGTCCACGAGCTTCGTGAATTCGCCGTTCAACGACTCGAGCATCGGCAGTTTACCCGACCGGTTGGCGGCGGCGGCGGGCGGCGTGGAATCGCGCCGCGCGAGATAAAATGCCCCGACGCCCAGGGCCGCGACGCCCGCGAAAATCAAGAACCTCAGCAGGCTGCGCATGCCGGGACTCGGAGGAGAAGGTTCCCCGGTCACTCGTCGTCGCGTTCGTTCGGTTGCGTTTTTGCGGCGGCGTCCTTCGCGGCGGCGGCGGGATAACGTTGCGCGCGGTCGGCCATCGCCTTTTCCGCCTCGGCCGGATTGCCCGCCTTCCGATACGCGGCGGCGGCCCGCGCGAGCGCCTTCGGGGTCAGCTCGGGGTCGTCGTAGAGCACGGAGATCGTCATGAACGCCCGGGCCGCCTCCTCGTAATCCTTCCGCTGCATCCGCACTTCGCCCGCGAGCAGGCGGGCCTCCCCGTTGTAACGGCCCTCCGGCTGGAGCAGCATCGCCTCATCGACGAGCTTGTTGGCGTCCTCGTAGTTGCCGGTGCCCAGCGACACCTCGGCCGAGGCAAGGAGCCCGCGGGCGCGGGTGAGCGGGTCGCGCGCGGCGGCGAGATATTGCCGGATGGGCTCGCGGGCGGCCTCGAACTTTTGCTGCGCGAGCCGCGCGCGCGAGAGCGCGAGCAGGGCGTCGGGGCTCGTCGATCCCGTGCCGCGCGCGGCGACCGGCCCGAGGAATTCCTCGGCCTTGCGATAATTCCCGTCGTCGAAATATTTCATGCCCAGCCAGACGAGCACCTCCGCGGGCAGCCCGTCGGTTTTTGTCTTTTCGACCTCGGTCGCGACGGCGTCACGGTCCTGCGCATAAAACGCCGCGAGCACGATGCGCAGCGTGGCGCGGTCGCCGAAGGCCTTGGCGTCGAGCTCCCGCGCCTTCCGGAGGTGCGTGACGGCGGCGGGATAATTCTTTTTTTCGAACGCCTGCCAGCCGATCCAGTACTCCGCCTGCGCGGCCGCCTTCGACCGCGGATATTCCGCCAGCAGCTGCGCGAAGGTCGCGGCCATATCGGCGTATTTTTCCTGCTGCCCAAGGATGAGGGCCTTCTGCTGAAGGGCGATCTCGCGCTCCCGGGCCTTCGGGAAATCCCGGATGACGCGGTCGAAATCCCGCATCGAGGCGTCGTAGGCCTTGCCTTGCTGCAGCGCCATGGCGCGTTGCGTGAGCGCGGCGGGCAGCAGCTCGCTGTCCGGATTTTGCACGATGAAGTCGGAGAACGTCTGCGCGGCGTCCTTCATCCGCCCGAGCTGAAGCTGGCACCAGCCGAGCTTGTAGCGGGCCTGGTTGCGGAGGCGATCGGCCAGCGGGGATTTCACCACCGCGGCATACAGGGGCGCGGCACCCGCGTAGTCCGCCGCCTTGAAGAGCGTCTCGGCCTTCAGCAGCGTGGCCTGCGCGCGCTCGCGCGGGTCGGCGCTGACCGCGAGGAAGTCGTCGAGCTGCTTGGTGAGATCGCCCGAGCCGGTGGCGGAGAGGCAGACGAGCCGTTGGAACCGAGCCTGCGTCGCCGCGTCGGAGCCGGCGTGCTCGCGGAGGATCTGGTCGTAGAGCTCCAGCGCTTTCTTGGTGTCGCCGAGCTGGCGGTGGGCGTTCGCCTCGATCAGCCGGGCTTCGGGCGCCGCCTCGGCCGACAGGTCGCCCAGGCCCTTCTCCGCCGCCGCGACGACTTCCCGGTAACGGCCCGCCTCGTAGGCCAGCCGCAGCACGCCGAGCTTCGCCACCCCGCTCCAATCGCCGATCGCCGGCAGCGCGAGCGCCCGGTCGAACATGTCCTTCGCCCGGTCCTCGTGCCCGAGCTCCGCCGCGAGCGCCGCGGCCTTGACCATCGCCTCCGCCTTGATCCCGGGCTTCTGCGCGTCGCGGGATAGTTTTTCGTAGGCGTCGAACGCCTTCTGCTTCTGCCCGGTGCGCGCGGACTCCTCGGCGAGATAAAACAAGGCGGTATCGCGGTAGGGATTGTCGCCGCCGGCCTGCGAAAGAATCTCGAAGCGCTTCGCGGCCTGCGGGCGGCGGCCGAGCTTATCGAGCGCGTTCGCCTGGTAGAACGTCGCGCTCAACTTCACCTCCGGCGTCCGGGCGTTCGCCTCGGCTCGCTGGAACAAATCCAGCGCGCCGGCGTAGTTCCCCTCCGTGTAGAAAATTTCTCCCAGGCGATAGGCGGCCGAGCCGGCGAATTCGCCGTCGTGGACCTCGTTCAGCAGCCGCTGGTAGGCGTCTCGCGCGGCCTGCTCGTTGCCGAGGAAGCGGTGGCTCTCGCCGAGCCGGAACAACGCGCCGTCGCGGCCCGGGGCGTTGGGTTCGGCGACCAGGAATTTTTCGTATTCATAGACGGCCATGTCGTAGATTTTCCGGCGATAAAACCCGTTCGCGGCGACCAGCGAGCGATTCTCCCCGGGGGTGTTTTCCGCCGGCGCGAGCGAGCCCCCCGGCAGCGTGCCTTCCTCCGGGCTCGCGGCCGGAGCCGGCTCGAGCGGAATCGGCGTCGCGATCGGCACGGGAATCGCCGTCCGCACCTCGGGCGCGGGCGTCCGGGGCGTGGGAACAGGATGCACGGCCGTCGCGGGACGCACCCGCTCCATCCAGCCGGGATTCCGATAGGCGTCGGGATCCGCCGGCTCCGCCCGGCGCACGGGCGGCGGCGTGCCCTCCGGCGGGGCCGGGGCGACGGGGATCGCGCGGCGCACTTCGGCCTCCTGCGCGAGCGCCATCGTCAGGCCGAGAGCGAACAATCCCGCGGGGAAGAAAATTCTCATGCGAAACGGCGCGCGGAAACTACTCCGGGGGACGCAGCCCGCCCGGCTTGTAGTGGACGCCGAGTTGCGTGATGAGCTGGGTCGTGGCCGCCTCGAGCTCCGCGATCAATCGCTGGGAACGCCCGCGGAAATACGCGTAGGCCGCCATCGCCGGGATGCCGACGAGCAACCCGCCGGCCGTGGCCACGAGCGCCTCGGAGACGCCCGCGGCGAGCAGCGCCGGCTTCGCCGCGCTCACGTCGGCGGCGACGACGCTGAAGGATTTGATCATGCCCAGCACGGTGCCGAACAGGCCGACCATCGGCGCGATCGTGCCGATGTCCGCGAGGTAGACGATCTGCTGCTGCAGGCCCGCCGCCTGGCGCGTGCCCTCGGTTTCCGCGATCTCCCGGGCGTCGGCCACCGTTGCCCGGGGATTCTTCGTCAGGAAATCCAGCGTGCGCCGCATGATCCGCGCCACCGCCTCGGAGTGGCGGTTCGAAATCGCCAGCAGGCCGTAGTAATCGCCCTTGCGCAGAAGCGCGTCGGCGGTCGTCATGTAGCGGCCCGAGACGATCGCGCCCCGACGCAGCGTGAAGAAATAAACGATCATGAGCATGATCGCGAGCACGGACAGGGCGGCGAGCGGGATCATCACCACGCCGCCGGCCGTGACGAAATGCAGCAGGTCCGTGGAATTGATCGGGGGCAGCGTCGCGGAAGGCGCGGCCGCCTGCGCCGACGCGCCCGCCGTCGATGCCAGAACGAATAGTGCGCCGGGGAAAAATTGTCTGCCCATGTTCAAACCCGCGTAGTCTAATCCGGGGCCGCCGTCACGCAAGCTGCCAGCAAATCATTTTCCCGATTCGACGAAGCGGCGTCGCATTCCTTTTCACCGGTCGCTGGAACCCACGTCGTGCCTGCATCCGCCGCCGCGCCGCCCTCCCTCCCCTCGCTCACGGCCCCGCGTTATTTTGCGGCGCCCGGCATCCTGATCGGCCATTCGCTTTCCCCTTTTCGTCTTCCCGTGCTCCGGGCTGGCTCGGCGGCGGACTCGGGGCGGGGGTCTCGTTCTTTTTTTTGCTGAGCTTGCCGAGGAGAAAAATTCGGGAACGTATGTTCGGAACGCGGAAAATGTTGCGCGGACGATAAAACACGGGTGCGAACCGCCAAAACCGATGTGCGGAGCGTCGCAACATGCGCGCGGACGACAAAACGCATGCGCGAACCGTCGAAACAACCGTGCGGACGACAAAATGCCTGCGCGGACCGTCCGCACACGTGTGCGGATGATAAAAGCACCGGTGCGAACGACCAAAACATCTGCGCGGACCGATAAACGTGTGCGCGGACGGCTGACTGAGTGCGCGGAGCGTCCGCGCAGCCAATCCTCTTCGTGGCTGACCGCGGAGAAGGGGCGACAAGATCGCCGTCGCTACGGGGACGAAGCGCCGATTTTTTCCAGGATGCGGTTTACGTCGACGTGGTCGGAGAAGAGGCGCTGGATGCGGTCGATCTTTTCGCTGTCGCCGGGCAGGGTCTTCACCGTCATGGAGTGGATGCGGCTGGCGATGGTGTAGCTGTCCATCGGGGAGGCGATGATCGGCAGGGGAGCGGCGGCGATAAGCTCCATGATGGCGGCGGCGGGCCGCAGGGATTCGGAGAGCACGAGCCCGGCCAGGCTGTGGTCGGCGATGGACTCCGGGGCGTGGGCGAAGGAGATCGCCGCGAGGATGATGTCCTCGCGGTCACCCGGCACGACGAGCAGCGTGCGGTCCTCGAGGCGGTCGAGCACGTTGGCGGGCTGCATGGCGCCGATCATGACGTTGCCCGCGCGGCGGCGGAGGTCGGGGCTGCCGGCGAGCACCTCGCCGCGGATCACGCCGCAGACGTCGACCAGCGTCGGCTCGGAGAGCATGCGCTCCTGGGGCATCACGCCGAGCAGCTCCAGCCCGATGCGGGCGAAGCCGCGGCGCGCGAAGTCGGCGATGTAGTCGTATTTGCTCGGCAGCACCTTGTTCATCACGACGCCGATGACCTCGACGCCCTCGCGCTGGAAGAGCGCGTGGTTCACGGCCGCCTCGTCGATGGGCCGGCCGATGCCGCCGGTGGTGACGAGGATGACCTTGCTCTCGAGCAGCTTGGCGACGCGGGCGTTCGAGAGATCGAAGACCGAGCCGACCCCGGCGTGGCCGGTGCCCTCGATGATGGCAAATTGCTTTTCCCATGACGCGCGGTCGAACGAACGCCGGATGCGGCGCACGAGATGGTCGCCGTTCGACGCCTCGATGTAGCGGCGCGTGAAGTCGGGCTCGACCGCGATGGGGCTCATGTCCTCGATGGGGACCTGGGTGTCGAACGTGTCGCGGATGAGCACGCTGTCCTCGTCGATGCGCCGGCCGTCGACCTCGATGAACCGCTGGCCGACGGGCTTGATGAAGCCGATGGAGCGAAACCGCTCGCGCAGCGTGGCGTAGAGACCGATCGAGGTCGTGGTCTTGCCCACGTTCTGCTCGGTCGCCGCGATGAAGATGCGGGGGGTGGAGGTGTTCATCGTTGGTGGTTGGGGGAGAGTCTGGGGGGGAGAGTTCTCGAGCCGCCTCGCGGGATTTCGACCTTTGACCATCGACGACGGACCATGAGCGGAGATCATTGACTTCCCACCATCCACCGACGCCGATTGGCTTGAAGAAATCGCGCCTCGATTATCGCCGGAGCCTATGAACTCGACGCGATGGTTTCCGCCGCTTCGGTGGGGTAGAGGCGGCGGTATTCGATGGCTTGCAGTCCGACCAGGGCGGCGACGGCGGCGATCTCGTCGGGGTGGGTGCCGCGGGAGAGTTCCGCCGCGGGACGCGTGAGGCCGAGCAGGATCTGGCCGTAGACGCGGGCGCCGCCGAGGTGCTGGACGAGCTTCACGGCGATGTTGCCGGAGTTCAGGTCGGGAAAGATGAGGACGTTCGCACGACCGGCGACGAGGCCGCCGACCTGCTTGATCTCGGCCAGCTCGGGCACGAGCGCGGTGTCGGCCTGGAGCTCGCCGTCGACGGCCATTTCGAAGCCCAGCTTCGTGGCGAGCTCGCGGGCGATCGTGGTGGCGCCGGCGATCTTCTCGGTGGCCGGGGTCTTGGCGCTGCCCTTGGTCGAGAAGCTGAGCAAGGCGACGCGCGGTTTCTGGCCGAAGACCTGCCGCGCGAGCAAGCCGGTCTGCACCGCGATGGAGCCGAGCTGCTGCATCGTGGGCTCGGGGACGACGCCGCAATCGCCGAAGAACAGCACGCCCTCGTCGCCGTGGGTCGAGTTCGGCAGGGCGACGATCATGGCGCTGGCGATGACGTCGGCGTGCGGGAAGCGCTTCACGATCTGCAGCAGGGGGCGAAGAAGCGAGCCGCCGTAGCTGCTCACGCCGCCGACGAGGCCGTCGACGAGGCCGTATTGCAGCATCATCGCGGCGAAGTAGTTGCGGTTTACCATGACGGCCCGCGCGTCGCGCAGGCCGGCGTTCTTGTAGCGGTCGAGTTTCTCGAGGCGTTCGCAGAAGACGGGAAGATCCGAGGAGGTCTCGGGGTTGATGATGGCGACGTGGTCGAGATTCACCTTCTCGGCGAGGGCGACGCGCTCGATCACGTCGCGATGGCCGAGAAGCACGGGAACGCCGAGCTGATTTTCGTAGAAAACCTGGGCCGCGCGGAGCACCCGGGGGTCGTCGCCCTCGGGAAAAACGATGCGTTTCGGGTGGCGCTTCAGTTTCCCGTAGACGGATTCGATGAACTTCATGGCGGTTGCGCTTCGCGAAAGGCTGCGGGAGAATGCGCGACAGAACAAGCAGGAACCCCGCATGATTCTTCGAGCCCGCGGCCGTCTGGTCACCTTCCCCCGGCGTCCGCTGGTGATGGGAATCCTGAATCTGAACGACGACTCGTTTTCCGGCGACGGCTCGCTCGACCTGGACTGGGCGCTCGCCCGCGCCCGGGAACTCGTCGGGGAAGGGGCGGACGCGATCGACGTCGGCGCGGAGAGCGCGCGCACGAATCGCGCCGCCATTTCCCCGGACGAGGAGATCGCCCGGCTTCGGCCCTTCCTCGCGCGCTTCGCGGAGATCACGGCCAACGCCCGTCCGGCCGACGCGGGGCAAATCTTCCCTCCCCTGCTGTCGGTCAACACGTGGCGGCCCGGGGTGGCGCGCGCGGCGCTGGCGATCGCCGGCGACCTGCTCAACGACATGGGCGGCCTGCCCTGCGCCGACAACGCGACGACCTGCGCGGAGACCGGCGCGGCGCTGCTGATCATGCATACGGTCGGCGAGCCGAAGGTTCCGCACACGCACGTCGGGTGGCGGGACGTGGTGGAGGAGATGAGGGATTTCTTCCTCCGGAAGATGGGCCGGGCGGAGGCGGCTGGCGTGTCGCGCGAGGCGATGGTGCTCGACCCCGGCATCGATTTCGCCAAGCAGCGGGACGATAACTTACGGATCTATCGCGAGCTCGGGCGGCTCGCGGATCTCGGCCGGCCGATCCTGCTGCCGGTGTCCCGGAAATCCGTGATCGGCGAGGTGCTCGGTCGCCCCGAGCCCCGGGATCGGGACGCGGGAACGATGGCCTGCCTGGTTGCCGGCCTGCGGCGGGGTGCGGGCATCTTTCGGGTGCACGACGTCCGCGCGGCCTATCAGGCGATCCGCATGGTGCGCGCGGTGTCCGACGCCGCATGAAATACGCGATCTGGTCGGCGCGCATCCTGCTGGCGGCGGTGTTTTTTTACGCCGGCGTGATCAAGCTGGGCACGAGCGAACGGTTCGCGGTGACGGTCGCGCGGTTCTCGATCCTGCCGGACACGGCGGCGAACGCGTTCGCGCTTTCGCTTGGCTGGATCGAGGCGGCGGCGGCCATCCTGCTGGTGACGCCGCGCACCACCCGGATCGGCGCCGCGCTGATCTCCGCCCTGCTCGTGATCTTCATCGCGGCGCTGGGCTGGTCGCTCGGGCAGGGATTCGTGATCGATTGCGGATGCTTCGGGGAGGATCCCGCGCCGTCGGGCGGCAAGATGGTCGTCGCCATCTGGCGCGACGCGGCGCTCCTGGCGCTTACGCTGGGACTGGCGTGGCGACGGCCGCGTTGACCGCCGCGGTGCATTCGGGGCACCAGCCGAAAAACTCCAGCGAGTGGTGCAGCCCGGTGTAGCCGTGTTCCGCTTCCAGCCGGCGGCTCGTCTCCTCGATCGCGGCGGGCGTCTCGAGGCGCACCACCTTGCCGCACTGGGTGCAAATGAGATGGTCGTGGTGCTTGGACGGGTCGGTGAGCTCGTAGTAACTGCACGAGCGCCGCAGGTTCACCTTCCGGACGAGATTGAGGCTCTCGAGAAGAATCATCATGCGGAAGACCGTCGCGTAGTCCGGCAGGACGCCGTGTTCCGCCCGGGCCTGGTTTTGAATCTCCGTCAACGAGATCGGTCGACCGGATGCGAACAACGCCTGCACGATGACCTGACGACTCCGCGTGATGCGCAGGCCCTGCCCGCGCAGCAGCGCAATCACGCCCGGGGCGCTGAAGTCAAGGGTAGGACTGGTCATGCGAGAAGAAGTTGCTGCCAGTAAGTCACTTGTTTGGTTCGGGGACAAGCAGAACCTCAGGGAATCCCCCGATGATTGCTAAAGCAGGGAGCACGCTCGATCGAGTCTTGTCGCCCCGGCGCCCTGTCGCCGTGTGGCGCGAGATCACGCGTCCCCCGGCGCCCCGACGGAGCGGGGCGGCTACAACGCGGGCTTTTGGCGCGACGATTTGCTCGGGCTGGCGCGCGTTGGCGCGGGCGCGTTCCTTGTCGCCACGGCGCTTTGTCGCCGTGCGGCGCGAGATCACGCGCCCCCCGCGCCCCGACGGAGCGGGGCGGCGACAACGCTAGCTTTTGGCGCGTTGATTTGTCCGCGTTGGCGCGGACGCGTTCCTTGTAGCCACGGCGCTCTGTCGCCGTGTGGCGTGAGATCACGCGCCCCCCCTGCGCCCCGACGGAGCGGGGCGGCGACAACGCGGGCTTTACCGCGACGATTTGGCCGGGAGTCGCCCCGGGGATTGACCCCTCCCTAGGCCAGGCGGACGGGGACGCCCCGTTCGGAGAGATAACGTTTCGCCTCGCCGATCGTGTGGTCGCCGAAGTGAAAAATGCTGGCCGCCAGAACCGCGTCGGCCCGTCCCGTGGAGAGCACCTCGGCCATGTGCGCGAGCGATCCGGCTCCGCCGCTGGCGATCACCGGGATCGACACGGCCTCGCTCACCGCGGCCGTGAGTCCGAGGTCGTAGCCGGCGCAGGTGCCATCGGCATCCATGCTGGTGAGGAGAATTTCACCCGCGCCGAGTTCGGCGACCCGCCGGGCCCAGGCGACCGCGTCGAGGGCGGTGGCATTGCGCCCGCCGTGGGTGTGAACGGTCCAGCCGCCCGCCGGGTTTTTTTTTGCGTCGATGGCCACGACGATGCATTGGGACCCGAAGGCTTCCGCCCCGGCGCGCACCAGGCCGGGGTCGTTGATCGCGGCGGTGTTCACGCTCACCTTGTCGGCGCCGGCGAGCAGCATCGCGCGCATGTCCTCCACCGTGCGGATGCCGCCGCCGACGGTGAGCGGCATGAAGCATTGCTCGGCCGTGCGCTCGACGACGTCGACCATCGTGGCGCGGCCGTCGCTGGAGGCGGTGATGTCGAGGAAAACGAGCTCGTCGGCGCCCTGGACGTCGTAGGCCTTCGCGCATTCCACGGGATCGCCGGCGTCGCGGAGGTCAAGGAATTTCGTGCCCTTGACGACGCGGCCGGCGGTGACGTCCAGGCAGGGAATGATGCGCTTGGCAAGCATGGCGGAGGAGCAGGATGCGCCCGCGGAACGGGAAATCGAGCGGAAAGTCATGCGGTGGGCATCGGCGGCATCCAACGGGACGCGCGCGACGAAATCTAATCTGTTGCGTTGGCCCGCTTCTTCCTTACCCTGCGCAAGCCCGCCGCGTTTTAGAATGATCCGCCGTCTTTTCTCCATCGCCGTTCTCGCCGCCTCGGTGCTGGCCATGGGCGGCTGCGAGAGCTACGGACCGCTGGGGGCGGGATCGTTCAACACGATCATCGTCGACCCCGGCCACGGCGGGCACGATTTCGGCGGGAGATCGCTCTTTGGCCGCAACGAAAAGGACCTCGCCCTCGACACGGCGCAGCGACTGAAGACGAATCTCGAGCGCCGCGGTTTCCATGTCATCATCACGCGCAAGTCCGATTATTTCATCACGCTCCAGCAGCGGGTGGACGTCGCGAATGCCACGGCTGGCTGCATCTTCGTGAGCATCCACTACAATTGGGATCGCGGGAGCTCCGGGCACGGCATCGAGACCTACTACTATCTGCCCCGCGCCGCGCGATTGGCCGCAAACGTGGAGCGGGAAGTCGCCGCCGTCGGCACCCGCGACCGCGGCGTGAAGCAGCGCGGATTCTACGTGCTGCGAAAAAACCGGCGGCCCGCCATCCTGGTCGAGTGCGGGTTCGTCTCGAATCCCTCGGACAACGCGATGGCCCAGAGCCCGGGCGGCCGGCAGCGCCTCGCCGAGGCGATCGCGCGCGGCATCGTCGCGGAGCGAAAGGGCCGGCGGCCCTGAGGCCGCTTTCGGGTCCGGAGGCTCAGACCGGGTCGGGAGGCGGGAGGGGCGCGGGCTTCGGCTCCTTTTTTGCGCCCCATTTCTCGACGACGGAGAACGTGACCGGAATGAGGAAGATCGCGATGAAGGTCGCCGCGAGCATGCCGCCGATGACGGCCGTGCCAAGGATGCGGCGGGAGACGGCGCCCGAGCCGGTGGCGATGAAGAGCGGCACGCAGCCGAGGATGAAGGCGAAGGCCGTCATGAGGATCGGGCGCAGGCGGAGCTTCGCGCCGGCGAGGGCGGCATCCATCACGGACTTGCCTTTTTCGTATTCGTCCTTCGCGAACTCGACGATGAGGATCGCGTTCTTGGCGGTGAGGCCGATGAGCATGACGAGGCCGATCTGGGCGTAGACGTCATTGGCGTAGAAGCCGCTCTGGTAGCGGCGCAGCGTGAGCGCGAGGAAGGCGCCGAAGACGGCGATGGGCGTGCCCAGGAGCACGCTGAAAGGCAGCGTCCAGCTCTCGTATTGCGCGGCGAGGATGAGAAAGACGAAGAGCAGCGAGAGCCCGAAGATGACGTTCGGCGAGACACCCTGGGCGGCCTGCTGCTCCTGGTAGGACATGCCGTAGTAGTCGAAGCCCATTTCGCCGGGCATGGTCTCCTTGAAGACCTGCTCGAGCGCGGCCATGCCCTGGCCGCTGCTGACGCCGGGGGCGGTGGAGGCGTTGATCATGGCGCTGCGATACATGTTGTAGCGCATGGTGAACTCGGGGCCGTTGCGCGGCCGGTAATCGACGACGGAGGAGAGCGGGATGGATTTGCCGTCCTTGTTGCGGACGAAGAACAGGCCCATCTGCTGGATCTCGGTGCGGAACTCGCCGTCGGCGGCGAGGTAGACCTGCCATTGAAGGCCGAAGCGGTTGAAGTAGTTGATGAAGACGCCGCCGAGGAAGGCCTGGAGCGCCTGGTAGATGTCGGTGATTTCCACGCCCTGCTTCATTGCCTTCTCGATGTTCACCTCGACGCCGAGCTGCGGGACGGACGGCAGCAGCTGGGTGGTGACGCGGCTGAACTCGGGGCGCTTCGCCGCGGCGGCCATGAAGCGCTGGGTGTTCCCGGCGAGGAAGTCGACGCTGCCGCCGGAGCGGTCCTCGAGGATGAAGGTGATGCCGCCGGCGGTGCCGATGCCGGGGATCGCGGGCGGAGGGAAGGCGAAGCCGATGGCCTCGGGCAGCCGGGCGAACTCGCGGTTGAGATGCTGGAGGATCGAGGGGACCTGGAGTTCGCGGGTCTTGCGTTTGTCCCAGTCATCCAGCGCGATGAAGAAGAACGAGCTGTAGGTCATCTGCACGGAGCTGAGGAGATTCAGGCCGACGACGGTCGTGCAGTATTGGACGCCGGGCGTGGACTCGATGATTTTTTCGCATTTTTTGGCGACGTCGGAGGTGCGCTGCAGCGAGGAGGCCTGGGGCAGCTGGATCAGGCCGAAAAGGTAACCCTGGTCTTCCTCGGGCACGAAGCTGGCGGGAAGCCGCCCGCCGAGGACGACGCCGGCCACGGCCATGAGCGCGAGGAGGAGCAGCGAGAAGCCGGACTTGCGGATGAGCGCGCCGCAGGCGCCGACGTAGCCGTCGGTCACGCGGCCGAAGACGCGGTTGAACCATCGAAAGAACGCGCCGAGCGGGCCACGGGATTCCGTTTTCGGCCGGAGCAGCAGCGCGGAGAGCGCGGGGCTGAGCGTGAGGGCGTTGAAGGCGGAGAGGATGACGGAGACGGCGATGGTGATCGCGAATTGCTGGTAGAGCTGACCGGTGATGCCGGGGATGAAGATCGTCGGAACGAAGACGGCGGTGAGGATGAGCGCGATGGCGATGACGGGCGACGAGACCTCCTCCATCGCCTTGAAGGCGGCGTCCTTCGGCGCCATGCCTTGCTCGATGTGATGCTCGACCGCCTCGACCACCACGATGGCGTCGTCGACGACCAGGCCGATGGCGAGGACGAGGCCGAAGAGCGAGAGCGTGTTGATGGAGAATCCGAAGAGCGGAAAAAACGCGAAGACGCCGATGAGGGCGACGGGCACGGCGAGGAGCGGGATGAGCGTGGCGCGCCAGCCTTGCAGGAAGACGAACACGACGATGGCCACGAGGATGAGCGCCTCGACGAGCGTCTTGATGATTTCCTCCATGCCGGCGGTGACGGCGAGCGTGGTGTCGAGGGCGACGTCGTATTTGAGGCCGGCGGGGAAGCGCGTGGCGAGCTTGTCCATTTCGGCGCGAATGCCGGCGACGGTCGCGAGGGCGTTCGTCCCGATCTGCTGGCTGATGACGATGATGGCGGCGGGTTTGCCCTGGAAGCGGCCCTGGATGTTGTAGAACTGCTCGCCGAGCTCGATGCGGGCGACGTCCTTGAGTCGGATGATGGTGCCGTCGGAGGCGGCGCGGACGATGATGTTGCCGAACTCCTCCTCGGTGACGAGGCGGCCCTTCGCGATGACGGAGTAGGTGAACTCCTGGCCGTCCGGCACGGGCTGGCCGCCGATCTGGCCGGCGGGGTTCACGTTGTTCTGCGCCTGCACGGCGTCGAGGACTTCGTTGACGGTGATGTCGAGCTTCGCGAGCTGATCGGGGCGGACCCAGAAGCGCATGGCGTATTCGCCGGCGCCATAGACGTTCACGAGGCCGACGCCGTTGATGCGCGCGAGCTCGTTGGAGATGTTGATGTTCGCGTAGTTCGCGAGGAAGCTGGCGTCGTATTGGCCGTTCGGCGAATACAGCGAAAGCACGATGAGCGGCGAGGCGGACGCCTGGTTCACGGTCACGCCGTAGTTGCGCACGGCGCTGGGGAGCTGGGCGGTGGCCTGGCCCTGGCGCATCTGCATGAGAATCTGGTCGGTGGTCGGAACGGTGTTGATGCCGAAGATGCCGTTGAGGGTCATCGAGCCGTTGTTGGCGTTCACGGAATACATGTATTCCATGCCCTCGGTGCCGTTGACCTGCTGCTCGATGGGGGTGGCGACGGCGGCCTCGACGGTGAGCGCGTCGGCGCCGACGTAGTTCGTCGACACCTGCATCTGCGGGGGAACGATGTTCGGAAACTGCGCGATGGGCAGCCCGAGGATGCTCACGACGCCGATGATCACCATGAGGATCGCGATGACCATCGCGACGATGGGACGATTGATGAAGAAGCGCGACATGGCGGAGGGCGCTAGTCCCGGGGGGCCGGGGCGGGGGTCGGGCTCGCGGAGGCGTCGGAGGTTTTCTCCGGCGGGGTCTCGACGTAGGGCTGCGGATCGACGACCGCGCCCTGTTTGACTTTTTGCACGCCCTCGATGACGACGCGGTCCCCGGCCTGGAGCCCGGCCGTGACGATCTGGTCGCTGCCGAGCGTGGGCCCGAGGGTGACGGGGCGGATGTCGACCTTGTTGTCACCGCCGACGACCGCGAGCAGGGTGAGGCCCTGAAGGTCGATGACCGCGCGCTGCGGCACGACCATCGCGTCCTTGTCGACGTGCGTGGTGGCGGTGACGAGCCCGAACTGGCCGGGCCGCAGGAGATTGCCGGGGTTGGGGAAGATCCCTTGGACCGAGATCGAGCCGGTGCCGTCGCCGATGACGTTGTTCACGCTCGTGAGCTTGCCTTCCACCGGCTTGCCGTTCTGCTCGTAGGGCACGCCGCCGGCGAGGGTGAGCGTGATGGGCAGCGTGGGTCCCTGGAAACCGGGGACGCCGATCGGGGACTTCGCCGGATCATTGAAATACTGCTGGATGAATTTCACGTAACCCTGCTCGGGGATCATGAATTGCACCTTGATCGGGTCGACCTGGATGACCGTCGCGAGCGAGCCGCTGGAGGGACCGACCAGATCGCCGACCTGCGCGGTGGCGATGCTCGCCAGGCCGGTGACGGGGGACGTGATCCTGGTGAACGTCAGGTTCAGCTGCGCCTGCTCGACCTGCGCCTGGGCCGCCTGCACCGCGGCCTTGCTGGCCTCGTAGGTTTGGACCTGGTCGTCGTATTGCTGCTGGCTGATGACCTTTTTTTGATAGAGATCCGTGGAGCGTTTCGTATTGAGCTCGTTTGCGGTGTTCTGCGCCTGGGCCTGGGCGAGCGAGCCATTCGCCTGGTCGAGCGCGGCCTGGAAGGGGCGCGGATCGATCTCGAACAAAACGTCCCCGCCCTTCACGTAGGCACCGTTGCGGTAGTTCTGGGTGAGAAGGTAGCCGCTGACCTGCGCGCGAATGTCGGCGTTGATGTAGCCGGTGACGGTGGCCACCCAGGTCTGGGTGATCGGGGCGTCCCGCGGCTGCACGGTCATGATCTGCACGACGGACGGCGGCGGCGCGGGCGGCTTGGGTCGATCGCACCCGGCGAGCGGGAGGAGGGCCGCGGACGCGAGGCCCGCGAGCCGGGCGAAGCGCAGGGAGGGAAGGACGCGCAAGGGCACTCTCGGATTCACGTTCCGTCGATAACAAGCCGCCAGGCATCCGGCGAACGAAAAACGCGGGAGCCGGAGAGCCGCACAAAACCACTCCCCGGGAGCTTTAATCGTTTCCGCCCGCGGCGGATTCTGGTTACTTCGACGGAGATGCGGAACCAAACCGCCATTCGCCTGCTCTACGTGGCCGCGGCCTTGGCGGGGGTGCTTCCCCCGCTTCTGTTTCTCGGCTATGCGTTCCGGGCGAGCGAGGCCCAGGTGGACCGAGAGCTGGAATTCGTCGGGTCCGGCACTCTTATTCGCACGGAAGCGGTGCTTGATACGGTCGGAAACACCCTGCGCAAGGTCGCCAGCATGACGCAGGGACGCGTCGACCGCACCACCACCGCCACGTTGCGGCAAGCCGTCTTTCTGGATCGTTACGTGCAGGCGATCGGCATCCGCAACCGCGATTTTCTTCTCTGCACGAGCGAGCACTTTTACGACAAACCCGAGCCGATCCCGAACCTGAAATCCGCCGCCCTCCCCCCGATGGGCAGCATCGAGATCCGCCCTCCGATGGAGCGCGGCTTCCCCGGGAAATCGCTGGCCGTCACCTACGCGTTCGCCGACGGGCTCGCCGTCGAGGGGCTCATCAATCCCGGTTTGTTCGCGGAATTCTTCGACTATTACGCGCGGGCGTCGGACAGCCGGGAATTCATCTATTTCGACGGCCGGGACCTGCTCACCGAATTCGGCGATCGCGATGTTCCCGAGCCGCCGCACGCCGATGTTTCCCGGACCGGCGGCCTCCAGTGGCTCGACGGGCAGATCGTGCGCGTGATGCATTCGAAAAAATACCCCATCTACACCGTCACGGTCGCGCGGAGCACGGCGGTGACCGCGAAATGGACGCGCAGCGCGGCGGAGTTTGGCGTCGGCGGGATCGTCGTCTCGGCCCTGCTTTCCGGCCTGGTGATTCGCATCGTCAAGCGCACGCAATCGCTCGAGTCCGACCTCCGCGAGGCCGTGAAGTTCGGCGAAATCGACGTCCATTATCAACCCCTCATCGATCTCGAGACGGGGCGATGCGTCGGCGCGGAGGCGCTCATGCGCTGGCATCATCCGCGGCGGGGCATGATCCCCGCGGGGGAATTCATCGCCATCGCCGAGCGGACCGATCTCATCCTGCCGATGACGGAGGTCCTTCTGCGCAAGATCGCCGCCTCGCTCGGGCCGATGCTCCGCGGGGATCCGACCCTGCACGTCGGCATCAATCTCGCGCCTCAGCACTTCGCCAGCACGCGGATCATCGACGCCGTGGCCTCGGTCACGCGCGGCGACCTGCCCCCCTCGCAGATCATCTTCGAAATCACCGAGCGCGGTCTCGTCGCCGACGACAACAGCGTCGCGCGCGCCGTGATGGTCGGCCTCGCCGCCGCGGGGGCAAAACTGGCGGTCGACGACTTCGGGACCGGCTACTCGAGCCTGAGCTACCTCCAGCGTTTCCCGCTCGACTACCTCAAGATCGACAAGGCCTTCGTGGACGGCATCTCCAGCGAGACCGAAAGCTCCGGCCTCGTGGACCAGATCATCCGCATCGCGAATTCCCTCGACATGGAAATCATCGCGGAAGGCGTGGAGCAGCCATACCAGGCCGCCTACCTGAAAGCTCACGGCGTGCATTTTGCGCAGGGCTGGCATTTCGGCCGACCGATGCCCGCGGCAAAGTTCCAGGAATTCGCGCAGGCGCGCAACGTTCGCGATCCGCGCGACAAGCAGCGCACGATGCGGCTCCGGCCCACGCCCGCCGCCTGACTTTCAGACGAATTTGCCCGGGTTCAACCGCGCGTGCGGATCGAGCGCGCGCTTGATCGTGGCGTGCAGCGCACGATTTTCCGGCGACAGCGCGTCGTTCCACCAGCGCATCTTCGCCAGGCCGATGCCGTGCTCCCCCGTGATCGCCCCGCCCCATTCCAGGACCTTTGCAAAGAGCCGGTCGAGCACGGCCTCGACGGCGGCCCGCACCGGGGGATCGCCGTAATTCGCCGCCATCACGTTGACGTGGATGTTGCCGTCGCCCGCGTGCCCGAAACACGCCACCGGGAAGCCCGACTCCCGCTCGAGCCGCCGGGCGAAATCCACCAGATCCACGAGCCGCCCGCGCGGCACGACGATGTCCTCGTTCAACTTCGTGAGGCCCGTGGCGCGCAGGGAGTTCGAAAAGTTCCGCCGCAGCTGCCACAGCGCGTCGCACGCGACCTCGTCGAGGGCCACGTCCACGCGCGTCGCGCCCGCTCCGCGCAGCACGGCCCGCAGGTCCTTCGCCTCGCCGGCGACGCTGCCGGGCTGGCCGTCGACCTCGATGAGCACGTGAGCGTCGCCGGGCGGGATGCGCGCGCCGGGCATCAGGCGGCGGCCCGCCTCCAGGGTGAAACGGTCCGCCACCTCGACGGCCGCCGGCAGGTAGCCGCGGCGGAAGACCGACTGCACCGCGGCGGCCGCCTTGCGCATCGAGGGAAATCCCGCCGAGAGAGCGGCGCGCGCGGGCGGATGCGGCAGCAGGCGCAGCGTCGCCTCGGTCACCACGCCGAGCAGCCCCTCGGAGCCGACGAACATGCCGATCAGGTCGAAGCCGGTCTTGTTCTTGTGCGTGCGGCCGCCGACGCGGACGACCGTGCCGTCCGCCAGCACGACCTCGAGGCCGAGCACGTAGTTGCGGGTCACGCCGTATTTCAGGCAGCGCGGCCCGCCGGCGTTCGTCGCGATGTTTCCGCCGAGGCTGCAATCCTTCAGGCTGGCCGGGTCGGGCGGATACATCAGCCCCCTCCTCCGCGCCCGGGCCTGCAGGTCGCCCGTCAGCACCCCCGGCTGCACGCGCGCCACGAAATCACGCGCGCTGAGTTCCAGCACGCGGTCCATTCGCCGGGTGCCGAGCACGACGCCGCCCTGCCGCGGCACCGCGCCGCCGACATAGCCGTAACCCGCGCCGCGGGTCGTGACGGGCACGCCGGCCGACTGCGCCGCTTTCAAGACGAAGGCAACTTCCGCCGTCGACGCCGGAAAAACCGCGAGATCGGGCCGGCGCGCGGCGAACCATTTATCGCCCGCCACGGCGTCGAGCTCGGCGGGGGCACTTTGCACCGCATCCGCCCCGAGGCGGGCGCGAAGTTTTCGCTCGAGGTCGGCCAGGGTTTTCACCCGTTCATGATCTCGCATCCGGCCACGGCGTAAAGTCCGAAGCCGGGGAACCCCCGGCGGCCCGGGCCCCGGCCCCTTCGCGGTCGCCTCCTTGTAGCCGCCCCGCTCCGTCGGGGCGCCGGGGGAGCGCGTCCTCTCGCGCGTTACGGTGCCGGGGCGTCGGGGCGCCGGGGCGCCAACGAGACGCCCCGATTCCCCTCCGATCAGGATTGAGCCGGACCCCGTCCTAGCGCGCGGACACCGGCCGCGAGCGCGCCAGGAGCTGCACCGAGACGTTGTAGCCGAGCACGACGAGCACGTAGCAAACCACGCCCAGCACGAGACCCACGACCACGCCGCCGACGACCAGCACCGCCGGCGCCGCCTTCAGCAACTCCATGACCGAGTCGGTGCGAAATTGCTCCAGCAACGACTCGCGCCCGAGCAGATACGAACCCGTCACGAGCTGAAGGTAAAAGAAGAGCGGAAACGTGAGCGGATTCGTGATCCAGCAGCCCATGAGGGCCGCGGGGACGTTCACGCGGAACACGACCGCGAAGAAGGCCGCCGGCAGGCTTTGCAGCGGAACCGGCAACGCCGAAAAGAACGCGCCGATCGCCAGACCGAGGGCGGCGCCATGCCGGTCCCAGCGCCAAAGCCGCGCGTCGAAAAATCGCTCGCCCAGCACGCGATGGAGGAAGGTGCCGCGCAGGTGCTTGATTCGCGGCACCCGCGCGAGGTATTTGCCCGCCCGGGAGCGCCGCCAGTGGATCGGCTTCATCGGATTTTCCGCGCGAGGGGTGGAGGAGGTGATTTCAATGTTTACAAATCAGCCGCTGGTCGGCTTACTCCGTCGAACCGCACCAGCACTGCATATGAAGAAAATTGAGGCGATCATTAAACCTTTCAAGATGGAAGACGTGAAGGAAGCGCTCGCGGAGGTGGGCATCGAAGGGATGACCGTCAGCGAAGTCAAGGGCTTCGGCCGTCAGAAAGGCCACACGGAGATCTACCGTGGCAGTGAATACACCGTCGATTTCCTCCCCAAGGTGAAGTTCGAGATCGTCGTGGCCGACGCCGCGGTCGAAAAGGCGATCGCCGCCATCTCGAAATCCGCCAAGACCGGCAAGATCGGCGACGGCAAGATCTTTGTCCTCCCCGTCGAGAGCGCCATCCGCATTCGCACGGAAGAGACGAACGAAGACGCCATCTAGCCGCGTCCCGCTCGCGCCTCTTCAAACTAGCCGATGCTGCCGGCCTGGCTGATCGTCGTCGTCCTCGGCCTCGTCGAGGGCATCACGGAGTTCATTCCCGTCTCGTCCACGGGGCACCTGATCGTCGCCGAGAACTGGCTCGGCCATCACCAGTCGGACCTTTTCAACGTCGTCATCCAGGTGGGCGCCGTGTTGGCCGTGCTGCCGCTCTTCCGCCGGCGCATCGCGATGATGCTGCGCTTCCGCGAGCCCGCCAGCCGGCGGCTGGATCTCAAGATCTTCACCGCCTTTTTCATCACCTGCGTCGGCGGCCTCGTCCTGAAGAAGCTCGGCTTGAAATTGCCCGAAACCTATGAGCCCGTCGCGATCGCCCTGATCGCGGGCGGCGTGATCTTCATCGTCATGGAAGGCCTGCTGAAGGGCCGGCCGGCCGCGGAGGAGATCTCGTGGGCGGTGGTTTTCGCCGTGGCGATCGGCCAGCTCGTGGCGGCCGCCTTTCCGGGCGCGTCCCGTTCCGGGTCGACGATCATTTTCGCCATGGCGCTCGGCACCGGGCGCGTGGCGGCGACCGAGTTTTCCTTCCTCGTCGGGATTCCCACCATGCTCGCCGCGGGCGCGCTGGAGATCTACGGCGAGCTCAAGCATGGCGGGGCCGAGGACTGGGGGCTCCTCGCCCTGGGCTTCGTGGTGGCGGCGGTGGTCTCCTTCGTCGCGGTAAAGTGGTTGCTCCGCTACGTGCAGTCCCATACCTTCGTGAGCTTCGGCATCTATCGCATCGCCTTCGGCGCGCTGCTCCTCGGCCTCTTCTATTTCCACCGATGAACGTTCTCCTCCCCGACCTCCAGGCCAGCGTGCTGTGCGAAGACGTGCGCGCCGAGATCAGCGGCCAGCAGACGCTCGTCGGCGTGATCACCGTGATCCCCGCCCCCATGCTGCCGGTCGCGTTCTTCAAGCTCTGCCTGTGGACCCGCTGGTGCGGCGGCCAGGGCTCGTTCACGCAGCGCTCCCTCATCATCTCCTCCGAGAACGAGGAGATCCTCGCCGAGTCCCGCGTCGACTTCGTGCTCAACGAGTTCGAGTCGCACGCGACGAACGTCCACGTCTTCGGTGGCGTGAAGTTCGATCGCTTCGGCGTTCATCACATCGAGATCCACCTCGACGACGAGCTCCAGCTCCGCTTCCCGCTGCCGGTCGTGCAAATCGCGCCGCACGGCCACGCCGCGGCATGATCCCAGCCCGGGATCAACCGGCCGGCGGGTCAAAAACTTGCGCTCAAATCCGCCCGGCAATAACGTGGCCGGCTATGCGCAAAGGTTGTTTCTGGCTCGCGCTGATCGTCGTCGTCGCGACGCTCGTCGGCGCCCCGGAGGACAAGAACGTCGCGCGCACCCGCATCGCGGACGGCTTCGATTTCCCCGTGGGCAAGCCAAACGCCGAAGGCTACTACAAGGCGCGCGGCTTTCGGCCGAACGGCCACCTTGGCGAGGATTGGAACGGCGTCGGCGGCGGCAACACCGACCTCGGCCTGCCGATCTATTCCACCGCGAACGGGCTCGTCGTCTTCGCCCGCGACGTTCGCCTCGGCTGGGGCAACGTCGTCGTCATCCGGCACATCTATTACGAAGGCAGCCAGCTCAAGACCGTCGATTCCCTCTACGGTCACCTCGATCGCATCCTCATCAAGGAGGGGCGGCAGATTCTTCGCGGGCAGCAGATTGGAACGATGGGCACGAATCGCGGCATGTATCCCGCCCACCTGCACTTCGAAATCCACAAAAATCTCGTCATGGGGGTGAGCCGCACCGGATTCCTTCACGATTTCACGAACTACTATTCGCCCACCGATTTCATCAACCCCCGCCGCAAGCTCCCCGGCGGCGGCCGCAGCGCCCTGGTTGCGATCAACACCTTCACCGATTCCCGCACTTTCGGCGCCCCCAACCCCGGCGGCGCGCCAATGAAAACCGACAAGCCGACCGGCAAATCCCCCGGCCCGAAAAGCGATCCCGTGCAGGAGGCCGCGAAAAAACCCCGCAGCAACACCTTCCGCGTGGATCGCTTCGGCGGCCTCGACTCATTTTGATTTGCTCTTCCCGCCCCCGTGAGGCATCGCAGCGTAGTCCCACTCCCTTCATGAGGCTTTTCCTTTGTGCATTGATCGCGCTCGTCGTTACTCCGGGGCGCCTTGCCGCCGCCCCCGCCGGGTTGATCCACAAGTCCCTGGTCCGCATTCAGACGATCTCGCAGGATCCCGATTACGACGCGCCGTGGAGCACCGGCGAAATCGGCCAGGGCATCGGCACGGGCTTCGTCATCGAGGGAAACCGCATCCTCACGAACGCCCACGTCGTCAGCAACGCCCGCATGATCTGGATCACGCGCGAAAGCGATTCCACTCGCTACGCCGCGAAGATCCAGCACGTCGCCCACGACTGCGACCTCGCCGTCGTCGTGCCGATGAACCCGCGTTTTTTCAAGGGCATGGAGCCGCTCGCGCTCAACGGCATCCCCGAGATCGAATCCACCGTCAGCGTCTACGGCTACCCCGTCGGCGGCGACCGCGCGTCCGTGACGCGGGGCATCGTTTCCCGCGTCGACTTCCAGTCCTACACGCATTCCGGCGCCGATTCGCACCTCGTCATCCAGATCGACGCCGCCATCAATCCCGGCAACAGCGGCGGCCCCGTCACGCAGGACGGCAAGGTCGTCGGCGTCGCCTTCCAGGGCTACAGCGGCGAAGTCGCCCAGAACACGGGCTACATGATCCCCACCTCCGTCATCAAGCGCTTCCTCCACGACATCGAGGACGGCCGCTACGACCACTACGTCGACCTCGCGATCACCTGGTTCCCCCTTTACAATCCCGCCGCCCGCGAGGCGCTCGCCCTACCCGACGACGGCCAGGGCGTGCTCATCAGCAAGGTCTACAACGGCGGCTCCGCCCAGGGCATCCTCAAGTCCGGCGACGTGATTCTCAACCTCGACGGCCACGCCGTGTCCAGCGACGGCTCCGTGCAGATCGACGGCAGCGACGTGCAGCTCGCCGAGGTCATCGAGCGGAAATTCAAGGGCGACACCGTCACCCTCGACCTCATCCGGGAGGGCAAGCCGCTCCACGTGGCCGTTCCCCTCAACGAGCCGTATCCCGTCAAGATGTTTGCGAACGCCTACGACGTCTCCCCTCGATACGTGGTCTTCGCCGGCTTGGTCTTTCAGCCCCTCGAGCAGAATTACGTCAACCTGAACCCTCTCACCAATCCCCGCACCCGCTACTATTTCGACCATTACCTCGAGGACAATCTCTACCGCGACCACCCCGAGATCATCATCCTCAGCAACATTCTCTCCGACCCGGTCAACGCCTACGCCAGCGAGTTCCAGCAGGACATGGTCGACAAGATCAACGGCCGCGTCATCAAGCGGCTCGATGACGTCGCCGCCGCCTTCGCCGCCCCCGCGAAGACCTACGTCGTCGAGTTCATCGGAGCCAGCCGCCCCCTCGTGCTCGAGGCCCGGGCCGTCGCGGGCGCCCGGCAGCGCATCCTCGGCGGATACAACGTCCACCGGGAATCGAACTTGAAGCCATGATCGCGCTCCGCTCCCTCTTCGGCATCCTCGCGCTCCTCGCGGCCAATCCGAGCCCCTTCGCCACGCCCGTCCTCCGTGCCGCGTCGTCCGAAATCGACGGCTCCTCCAATAGCCCGGATGACGAGAAACCGCCGGAAAATACCGCCCCACCCGCGTCCACCATTCCCGACAACGCCGACAACGACGCTCCGCCCGCTCCCGATCTTTCCGCCGGGGCGCCCGCCGGGGACAGCGGAAAATCCGCCATTGCCCTGCCGACCGCCGTCTCCCTCGTGCGCGTGAATTCCACGAACCAGAGCTACAACTTCATGAAGCCTTGGAGCAAGAAGCCGCCCTTCACCCGTCGCGGCATCGGCGTGGTCATCGAAGGCGGCCGCGTGCTCGTCACCGCGGAGCTCATCGCCGATCACTCCTACGTCGAACTCGAGCGGCCCGCGAATTCCGAGAAGGTCACCGCCGCCGTCGAGCGCGTCGATTACGATTCGAATCTCGCCGTCCTCCGCCCGCTCGACGCCGCCTTTCTCGACGGCGCGCGCCCCGTGCAGCTCGCCGAAAACGTCCAGGTCGGTTCCAAGATCAACGTCGTCCAGCTCGAGAGCACCGGCGCCCTCGCCTTCACGCCCGGCCTCGTCACCACCGTCACCGTCGCCCGCTACCCTTCCGACGGCATCGCGCTGCTGGCCGACCGCATCAGCGCACCCCTCCAATACCGCGACAACAGCTTCACCATGCCGGTCTTCGCCGGCGACCGCCTCGCCGGCCTCGTCATGCGCTACGACGCCCGCTCCCAATCCGCCGACGTCGTTTCCGACGCCGTCATCGCGAACTTCCTCGCCCGCGCCGCCCGCCGGCCCTACCTCGGCTTTGCCCGCGCCGGCATCGCCTTCTCCCCCACCCGGGATCCGCAATTCCGCCGCTACCTCGGCCTGAAAAAAGGCCAGACCGGAGTCTACGTCGTATCCGTCGCCCACGGCGGGCCCGCGGAGAAATCCGGCCTCGCCCCCGGCGATGTCGTGCTCTCGGTCGGCGGTCACCCCATCGACGAAGACGGAAACTACGAGAACGCCGAATTTGGCAAAATTCCGTTCAGCTACCTCGTTTCCACCGCCAATCTTCCCGGCGGCAAGCTCGCCCTCCAGGTCCTGCGGGGCGGACGCACCATCGACCTCCAGCTTCCCCTCGAGCCGCGCGACCCCGACTCCATCGTCAGCGATCCCGCCATCGTGGACCAGGCGCCCCGTTACTTCATCCTCGGCGGGCTCGTGTTCCAGGAGCTGTCCCGCTCCTACCTGCGCGAATGGGGTTCCGACTGGCGCGCCAACGCTCCCGCGCGTCTGACCTATCTGGACGAATTCCAGGACGAGCTTCCACCCGGGCACGGCAAGATCGTCTTCCTCGGCCAGGTTCTTCCCGCCGACACCACGCTCGGCTACGAGGACGTCGACACCGCGGTGATCACGAAGATCAACGGCCGGCCCATTCATCGCCTGGAGGACGTGGCCGAAGCCGCCAAGCACCCGGCGAAAGGCTTCCACAAGATCGAAATGGAATCCGACCCCGGCACGCTTTACCTGAACGCCGAAGACTCCAAAAAAGCCGCGGACCAGCTTCGGGCGACCTACGGAATCCCCGCCATGGAAAACCTCTCCCCGATCAGGAAAGAACCACCGCCTTGATCGGCCGGCTCAAAGCTTCCGCGCAACGACAAAAAGGTGATTCTCGGGAGCACTGATCGTCTTTCCAGATGCCGGAGGCGCAGCCCCGAGGCGCCAAAAGGCGCGGGAGGCCCCGCCCGCTGGAGGAACCCGGCGGCCTCAGGCCGGCGACCTCACGCTGGCATCGGTCCGAAGCCCTTCAGGGGCGCGAACACGCCCAGGAGCGCTTCTTTGTAGCCACGGCGCTCCGTCGCCGTGCCGCGCGAGATCACGCGCCCCCGTGAGATCACCCGCCCCCCGGCGCCCCGACGGAGCGGGGCGGCTACAACGAG
>CAXTSM010000024.1:0-29852 GCA_964247025.1 uncultured Chthoniobacterales bacterium | reverse complement strand
GCGCTCCGTCGCCGTGCCGCGTGAGATCACGCGTCCCGTGAGATCACCCGCCCCCCGGCGCCCCGACGGAGCGGGGCGGCTACAACGAGGCCTTTTACCGCGCCGAGTTATCCGAAGTTCCCTAACCCCCCGCCGAGCCGGCGATTTCCTGGCACCGACTCAGGCAACCGACGAATCAATTGCCGGAAAGAAACGCCGTCGCCGACCCGCGATTCGCCGTGAAGACACCGTCATCCGGATCATCCCGTTCGCGCTCATGGCCGAAGCCCTTCGGGGCGCGAACACGCCCGGGAGCGTTCTTTGTAGCCACGGCGCTCCGTCGCCGTGCCGCGTGAGATCACGCGTCCCGTGAGATCACCCGCCCCCGGCGCCCCGACGGAGCGGGGCGGCTACAACGAGGCCTTTTACCGCGCCAATTCGTCCGAAGTTCCATGACCCCACGCCGAACCGGCGGTTCGTCCCGCCAACCCCGGCGCCGACGAATCAATCGCCGGGGAGAAACGCCCCCCGCCGACCCGCGATTCGCCGTGACGACACCGTCCTTCCGGATCCATCAGACCTTCGACGGCCCGGTCTTTTCCCTTCCGACGTCCTTCTTTGCGTCTCGCCCCGACCGCGGTCAGCGATGCCAGGAACCGGAGCGCCCGCGCGCTCCGCTCCACGAGCCCGAGCCGCCGCCCCACGAGGCGGAGCCGCCCCGGTAGGTGCTCGCGTGGCCCGATCCATTGCGCCAGGAGGCGTCGCCGCGGGCCCCGTTGTAGTAGCCGCCGTTCGACCAAGGCGTGCGATACGCCGCGCCAGAACCACGGTAATAGTTATTCGTGCGGTAGTAATTGTTCGTCCGATAATACGAGCTGTTGTAGTAGGCGGCGCTGGTGCGGTAATACGTGCCGCCATAAAAACCGGCGCCGCCCCAGCCGACCACGACCGGGGAAGGAGCGTAAACGACCGGCGCGGGCCGGACGGCATAAACGCCGGTGCAGCCGACCTGGGAAAAGGCGAGAACCGCGGCGCAGGCCGGGAGAGCGAAGAGCGAAAGGGAAAATTTCATGGGAATGTCCTCGGGTTAGCGGTCGGCGGATTTCAACACGGAAACGAAGGGAATTTTGCTCATGCCGGCGGGGGGCCGAAAGACGAATCCCCCGTCGCCGAGCCACGGATGGAGGTTCCAGGCCGAGAACTCGATCATCGTGCGCGGAAAATTTTCGCGGTCCGTGAAGGTCACCGCCAGCCGTCTCGGCAACGCGCGGTCATTGGACTCGAGCCAGATCTCCCAATTCACGCCCGGCGAGCGAAACGCGAGATGCGTGCACGCCGCGCCGTCGACGACGGATGGTCCCACGACGACGGCGGTCTCCAGGTCGCGGGTAAACACCGCATAGGGGTTGCTGAAGAGCAGGGGCGCGGAGGCGAAACGAATGCCCGTTTCCTCCTCGAGGCCCGCGAGCATGGCGTCGGTGGTCGCCGGCGCGGCCGAGGCGGAATAGACTTTCGTGCCGGGCGCGAAGGCCGACACCGTCGTGCCGTCGTAGTAGAAATCGAACGCCGGCGCGTCGCCGCCGAGTCGGGCGCGCAATTTGTCCGGCCGCTTCAAGGCGATCTCGCCGGTCGAAAAAAGCGTGACGAACTGCCCGGTCTCCGCGGGCACTTCGAGGACGTTCTTCGACCGATAAGTGAAGGCCTTCGCTCCGGCGAGCGTGTCGCTCATGCGCCGAAGGGCGGCGAGCGCGTGCGGATCGATGGCCGGGGTTTTTTCCGCGCGAAGCGGAACGGCGATCAGCAGGGTGACCGCGGAGAAGGCGAGAAGGAGGCTTTTCATGGGTTGGTTGGGGCGCGGCAAACATTACCGAAGCCGCCGGAAGAGTCCAAGGTTAGTTGAGGCGCCGGGCGTCGGGCTAGAATAGCTCGGCCTGCACGGCGCCCCGCGGCGTCGAGACGGAAGAGGAAGGGACGGTCGGCGCGAGATCCGCGGCTTCCCGCTGGATCTCCGCGAGCAGCGTGCGAAATTCGCAGCGGCGGATGATTTCGATCAATTCCGGGTAACGCGGGGTGATCAGGAGATCGGACGACGGCAGCGGCAGAGGAAGGTCGAGGTCGAGCGCGACCATGCGGCGGTTGTCGATCACGCGCCGGCGCTGTTCGGCGATCTTCTCGCGCGCGCGGTCGCTTTTGATCTCCGGCAGGCGATCGAGCAGCGCCTCGATCGTGCCGAACTGGCGGACGAGCGCGGCGGCGGTTTTCTGGCCGATGCCGTCGACGCCGGGAATGTTATCGGAAGCGTCGCCCGTAAGCGCGAGGACGTCGGCGATCTGCGCCGGCTCGACGCCCCACTTCGCGCGCACGGCCTCGACGCCGAGCAGGGAGAACGCCGGCGCGGGGGGCGCCTTCATGCGGGGAGCGGCCGGATCGGCGGCGGCCGGCGGCGGGAGGTCGGCCTTGTTCGTGGAGTAAATGCTCACGCGCGCGTCGACGAGCTGGAGGATGTCCTTGTCGTTCGTGGCGATGACGACCTCGCCGTCGTGCTGACAGGCGTAGCTCGCGATGAGGTCGTCGGCTTCGGTGTCCGGCAAGGAGAGGCTGGCCACGCCGAGCAGGGGCACGAGATCCTGCATGAATTGTTCCTGCGCCTTCATTTCGTCCGGCATGGACGGGCGCTGCGCCTTGTAGGCGGGTTGGAGCTCGCTGCGGCGAAGGGGAATGCCGCGATCCCAGATCACGGCGGCGCGATCAGGACGGACGTCGGCGATCATGCGGCGAAGCGCCTTGGTGAAACCGAAGATGGCGTTCGTCGGCTCGCCGGCGGAATTGGTGAGTCCGCGGATCGCGAAGAACGATCGGTAAAGATAGTAATGGCCGTCAACCAGCAGGAGGCGCACGGGAGAAAAATTCTGCGCGTTACGTGACGTCGGGCCGGGGGGGAGGCACATCCGGCGGCGGAGGCGGAACCGGGGGCCGCGGCGGAGGTGGCTGCGGCGGGGGAAGCGGCGGAGCCGGCGGGCGGGGCCGCGGCGGAGGTGGCGCCGGCCTGGACTCGGGAACGGGAGGATTGACGCGCGAAGCGGCGGGCGATCGCGGGGGCGCCGGCGAGACGGTCGCGTCGGTCCGCGAAGCGACCTGGCTGACGTTACCGATGACCTGAAGGACGGCGCTCTTCTTTTTTCCGTAGAGGCCGTAGTTCAGGCTGATGAGCTTGCCTTGGGCCTTGAGGATCTTTTGCTGGTTCTCGGCCCGAAAGATGAAGGGCTCGTTCTGGAGCGGGGAAAACTGCGCGCCGAGCAGCCCGGAGGTCTTGCGGAGGCGGGCGATGTCGACGGTGACGGGATCGGGGATCGATTTTGCGCCGGGGGAGAAGGTGACCATCCGGCCCGGACCGAGCAGGACGGACTCGCCGGGGTTGCCGTCGAGCGACAGGCGCATGGTGCCTTCGAGCACGATGAATTTCACGAGACCCTTCCCTTTTTCCGCGCCTTTCCGCGACTCGATCAGGACGGTCGTGCCGGTGATCGCGGCGGTGACGGCGGCGGTGTTGATGGTGGCGCCGCCCGCCTTCTTGGGAACCTCCAGCAGGATGACGCCTTCTTCGAGATTGAGGTCGCGGGTGCCTTTCTCGAAACTGAAGACGGAGTTGGCCCCGAGGCGGGCGATGGATGCGTCGTTGAATTGAAGCTCCGCGCGCGACTGGTTGCCGGTCTGCACGGCGGTCTGGCCGCTGACGCTATCGCCGACCTTGGCCGCCTCGGCTCCCTTGGCGGGGGCGAGGAGGTCGACCTGCCGGTAGATCCGCGTCACGCTCGCGCTCTCCAAGGGGCCCGCGGCCCGCGTGGGCGCCGACAGAATCAAGGCCGCCGATAATCCCGCCAGAATTCCGCGCATGCGATCCATCGTCCTAAAAGTTCACCAAAAGCCCGATCCCGCCACCTAAATTCGCGGCGAAGTAATCATAGGTCTCGTCGGTGGAGCGATTGATGCCGACCGTGCTGATCGCCTGCACGCTGAGCCACTTCGTGACTTCGAAGGTGACGCCGCCGCCGATGAGCTGGTTGAAATCCGCGCGATCCGCGTAACGATAGTCCTGCGCCGCGACATGATAATACAGGTCGAGCTTCACGTTGCGCGTGACGCTGAGCTGGTAGCCGGCGAGCCAGGAAAAATCGTTCCGCAGCGCGTAGCTGGGCTCGCCGCCGAGCGTGAAATCCGCGGTGAGCGACGTGTAGAGCCGGTTCGCGCGGTTGAGCGAAAACGTCTTCCGCGCTCCGAAGCTGAGCGTGTGGTCGTCGTAGATCTGGCGGTTGAACCCGCGCGCGGTGAGCAGGTCGTAGGTGTAATGCGCGAAGAGCGCGAGGTCGCCGAGATCACGAATGACGTAGATCAGCCCCGCCTTGAGCTGAAGGCTGTTGAAGTCCAGGAACCCGTTTTCGGCGTAGCGGAAGATGCTTTGTTCCGCCGAGAAGTCGGCGAAGAGGTTGTTCCCGAGATAGGGCAGGTAGCCGCCGCCGAGGGTGCCGGTCATCACCGTGTCGGAACCGTGGGAGGTGGCGTCGAGAAGCTGGGCGTTATTGGTCCAAAGGACGTTCCAATTCGTCCACGCGGTGAAGGGCTGGTATTTCTGCGACGATTGCAGGAGGACCTGTTCGCCGATGTCGGGGTCCGCCGGGCTGGCGGGCGCGAAGGCCTCGGAAGACGTCATCGAACTGGTCACGAGCCCGCTCTGCACCTGCTGCGGAATGTCGGCCTGATCCTGCGCCCGCACCGCTTGAGTCGCCTGTGGCTGAGCGGACGCCGCCCCGGCGATGAACATTGCGGCGGCGAGGCCGCGACGAATTCTTCCAGTTCCCGACATGGCGCGGGATGATGAACGGCGGTTGGCACGGCGTCAATCAGGCAACGAACGCGCGCTTTCCAGCGCCTCGCCCGCCTTGTATCGAGGGGGCGTGGGAACGACCGCCGCCAGCAAAAGATCGCGTCGCCGCCTCGTCGAGCTGGCGTGCATCTGCGCGGCCACGGCGCAGATCGGCTGGTTTTTGTTTCCGGAAATGAACGCGATCCAAGGCGGAGACTGGAAAACGCGGGATCAGATTCTCATGCTTCCGCCGCACTCGGTTTTGCCTCCGGACCTCGTGTTCATCGCGATCGACGAGACATCGATCAAGCTCGACCAACTCTGGCCGGAGGATCTCGCCGCCTCGCCGACGCTCCGGGCGATGGCGACCTCGTTTCCGTGGCCGCGCTCCGTTTACGCCGACGCCCTTGATCGCGTCCTCGGAGCGGGCGCCCGCCTGGTCATCCTCGATTTGATTTTCGACAAGCCCCACGACGACGATCGACGCCTGAAGCAGGCGCTGGACGCGCATCCGTCCCAGGTGGTTTTGGCTTCGAATTATTCCGAGGACGAGCGCGACCCGCGGGATCCGAACGACAACGTCCCGGCCATCACGGTCCCTTCGCCATCGCTCATCGCGGACCCCACCCACGACCCGCGGGTGGGATACGCGAACTTCTGGCCCGGGGACGACGAAATCGTCCGTGAGACCATCTTCGCGACGACCCTCCAGGAGCGCGTCGGGAAGACGTCGCACCCGGGCGAGCCGGTCTATCGATCCATCGCCGCCGCCGCCGCCCATCAATTGGGAAGGGAAAGCCCCCAGACCCTTTCCCATCGGGCGATTCCCTTCCGCTTTTCTCCCGCCGCCCCACCCACCTATCCCTTTCACACGCTCTTTGTTCCTTACGAGTGGAAACAGGATCTGCGCGATGGCGCGGTGCTCGAGGACAAGATCGTCGTGATCGGCCCGTCCGCCACGAGGTTGCAGGATTTTCACCAGACGCCGATCCAGGCAATTCCCGGCCCGCTCGTTCACGTCAACGCCCTGGCCGCCGCTTTGAACGGCGGCTTCTACACGCTCGGGGGCTCGATCGATCGTCTGGTTCTCCTTCTCGGCGCCACGTTGCTCGCTCTCGTGGTCACCTGGCGCTTCCAGCGTCACCCCCTGCTCGCCCTTTCCTTTCTCTCGGGCGCCGCCCTCGTTTTCCTTTTCGCCTGTTACGCATCCGCCCACTGGCTCGCCTACATGCCGCATCCGCTGCAGCCGTTGATCGCGTTGTTCCTCGCGGGGGTTCCTTGCATCGCGTGGAATTTCGCCCAGGAGCGCCGTGAGAGCGGGCGCATGCGGTCGATGCTGGATCGCTACGTCTCGCGCAATCTCGTTCGCGAGGTGCTCGATAACCGCGAAGACTTTCTCCAGAAATTGGGCGGCACGCGGCAGCCCATGACGATTTTTTTCTCGGACGTGCGCGGCTTCACGTCCTTTGCGGAACGCCAGGACGCGGCCGTCGTCGTCGAGCAACTGAACGAATACCTGGGCGAGATGGTCCGCATCATTTTCCGGCAGCACGGCACGGTCGATAAATTCATGGGCGACGGCATTCTGGCGGTCTGGGGAAACGTCGTCAGCGAAGGCCCGGCGGCCGACGCCGTGCGGGCCGTCAACGCCACGCTGGAGATGATCGCGCGCCTGCCGCGGCTCAACGAGAAGTGGACCGCCCGCGGGCTGCCGCCGTTCGCGATTGGCATCGGCCTGCATCACGGCGAGGCGGTCTTCGGCAACATCGGCTCGGCCGAAAAAATGGAGCCGACCGTCATCGGCGACACCGTGAACCTCACGTCGCGCGTCGAGGGGCTCACCAAGAAATATGGCGTCACCCTCTGCATCACCCAGCCGCTCGCGGAGCTCGTTGCGGACCACTTCCTCTTCCGCTCGGTCGATCTTGTGCAGGTCGTCGGCAAATCGCGGCCGGTGGAAATCTTCACCGTGCTCGGACGTCGCGGCGAGACCCTTTCCGACGGGCTGAAAAATTACGAAGGCGCGGTCGCCGATTTTCGCGCCCGCCGCTTTGCCGAGGCCGCCGCCGAATTCCGGCTCAGCCTCGAGGCCATGCCCGACGATCCTCTGTGCAAGATTTACCTCGAGCGATGCGAAGCCTTCATCGCCGCGCCGCCGCCGGACGACTGGACGGGCGCCGAGATCGCGACGAGCAAATGAACCGCTCGCGAGCGATCGACCCCGGCTCGACATCGGGCCCCGCGCACCTAGGATGATGCCCGTGGATCCAAGCGAGAGTCTGGCGCAGGAATTGGGGAATTTCTGGCGCACCGACGACGGTCTCACCGCCTGCCAGCGCGCGGAGGCCTACGGCATCGACCTTTCCCTGCTGGAGGAAAACCTGCGGCTCACGCCCGCCGAGCGCCTCCAACGAAACGACCAGGCCTTGATCTTCATCGAATCGCTACGAGCCGGGCTGAAACATGCAAGGTCTTAAGGATCTCGTCGGCCGCCTTCAGCGGGAAGGCGTGGATTTCGTCCTCGTGGGTGGCTTCGGCGTCGTCGCCCAAGGTTCCAGTCTGGTGACCCGCGACGTCGATGTCGCCTGCCGCATGGAGCGGGACAACCTCCTGCGCCTCTTCTCCGCGTTCGAGGAGATCCATCCGGTCCATCGCATGACGCCGCACAGGCTCCCCTTCACCCGCGAGCAGGCGGAGCGGGGCGGGCTCCACGATCTGTATCTTTCCACCACCTGGGGCCAGATCGACTGCCTCGGCGAGATCAAGGGCATCGGCGGATACGCGGATTGCCGGGCGGACAGCGAGCCGATCGAGATCGACGGCGCGATCATTCGCGTGCTTTCCCTCGACGCGCTCATCCGCGCAAAGCGGGCCATGGGCCGGCCCCGCGACCTGCACGCCGTGCTGGAGCTGGAAGCCATCCGGGAGCGGCGGCGCGGGTAGCCGCCGGGCCCCCGCCAAGCTCAGCGCCCGGGCGGGAGTTCCTGTCGGGTCTGAACCGACTTCGGGAGGGAGCGGGTCGAAGTCGCTCGGGTCGAGGCCGAGGTCGGGAGATCACCGTGGAATCGGGAAAGATCCTCGTCGAAAGTCGGCTGGAGGTTCGTCGGAAAGAGTCAGCGCGCAGACCAAGTCGGAATGACCCTGCCAGGACAAGAAGCGGGCGAATCGAGCTCGGGCACTCCGTGCCGGCCCATTTTCTTGCGGCCATCGAGATTGAAAATGCTCTCAATCCGATTTTGGACGCGGAGGACACCCGGCGGTCATCGCCTCACGGGATCCCTCACCGCAGCATCTTCCGATACGTCGCGAGCGCGAGCAGCGGAAAATGGAGCCGATACATGTCGTAGCGAAGGTAGAACACGCGCGGAAATCCCGTGCCGGTCGTCTCGGTCTCCGTCCACGAGCCGTCCTCGTTCTGCCGGCGCACGAGCCAGTCGACGCCGCGCCGGATCGACTCGCGGACCGGGTCGCCGCAGGCGCAGAGACCCATGAGCGCCCAGGCCGTCTGGCTCGCCGTGCTGGGGCCGACGCCCTTGAGCGAGGGAAAATCGTAGCTCTCGCAGGTCTCGCCCCAACCGCCGTCGTCGTTCTGGCAGCTCTCGAGCCAGTCGCGGCCGCGGCGGATCCATTCCTGGTCCATGTTTTCGCCGATGGCGCCGAGCCCGCGCAGCGCCTGCCACGTGCCGTAGATGTAGTTCACGCCCCAGCGTCCATACCACGAGCCGTCCACCTCCTGCGTGAGACGCAGGTGCGTGATGGCGCGGCGCACGAGCGGGCTTTTCCGGTCGTGACCAACGGCGCCGAGCAGCTCGAGCACCCGCGCCGTAAGGTCGCTGCAGGTCGGGTCGAGGATGGCGTTGTGGTCGGCGAAGGGCACGTGTTCGAGCCACGAAGCGGTCAGATCCTTGTCGAACGCCGCCCAGCCGCCGTCGCGGCACTGGAAGCTGAGCAGCCACCCGAGGGCGCGGTCGAATTGCTCGCGCCGCCGGGCGGCATCCCGCGGCGCGACGTGGCGCAGCGCCATGAGCACCATCATCGTGTCGTCGGTGTCGGGATAATATTTGTTGTCGTGTTCGAAGGCCCATCCGCTGGCCTCGGGGTGCGGGTTCTTGAATCGCCAGTCGCCGCGGAAACGCACCTCGCGAGCCTCGAGCCACTCCGCCGCGCGGGCGAGCGCGGGGTGGTCGCCGGCCAGGCCGGACTCCGCGAGCGAGATCGTCGTGATCGCGGTGTCCCACACCGGGGACAGGCACGGCTGGATGCGGAAGTCCTGCGGGTCGTCGACGAACAATCCCGCAAAATCGCGGTCGGCCTTCCGCCGGAGCGGATGGTCCTCCGCGTAGCCGAGCGCGCGCAGGGCCATCATGGCGTTGAGCATCGCGGGAAAGATGGTCGCGAGCCCTTCGCTCCCCTCGCCCATCCGGTCGGTCATCCATTTTTCGGCGACGCGGAGCGCGAGCTTCCGCAATGGATGGATCGGCAGGCGGTCGTAAAGCTTCATCACCTGGTCGCAGCGCAGGAAGAAATTCCGCCACGCCCAGAACCGAGGGTCCTTCTTGAGCGAGAGGTTCGTGTTCTCCATGCCCGCGGGGTAAAGCTCGTGGAGCTGCATCGAGGCCGGCAGATGGCGGACGGGACGAAAATGATTCAGGATGGTCAGCGGGGCGATGATGGGACGCGACCACGAGGACATCTCGTAGAGGTTGAAAAAGAACCAGCGCGGGAAGAGAAAGATCTCCGGCGGAATGGTCGGCAGATATTGCCAGGGAAACAGCCCGAGGAGCGCGAGATAGAGCTTCCCGTAGGTGTTCATCGCGGGCACGCCCCCGAGGCGCAGGGCGTTCGCGCGGGCTTCGCGCATCCACGCGGCGTTGGGCGAATCGCCGGCGAGCTTGAGCGCGAAGTAGCCTTTCACCGAGGCGTTCACCTCGCTGGGCCCGCCGACGTAGATGTTCCAGCCGCCGTCGGGCAGCTGCCGGCGCCGGATGTGCGCCGCGCATTTTTCCTGGAGGGCTTCGTCCACCTGGCCGCACCAGTGCATGTAGATGAGGTAGTCGGCGCAAAGCGTGCTATCGACGGTGAGCTCGCCTTCCCAATGCCCGTCGTCGCGTTGGATGCCGAGCAGATGCTCCCGCGCGCGCGAGATCGTGTCGGCGACGTCCCGGGAGTCCGCGAGGGGAACCGACGACTCCGCCAGGGGGACGATCTTCGCCGCGGGCTTCATCAGGCCGCGGCGGCGGTCGCGGGGGGCTTGGCCGCGGGACGCCCGGTCTTGTGGCCCTGGCCGCACGAGACGCCGTTGAAGGCCTCGACGTGCGCGCCTTGTTCGCGGACCGCGGGGCGGGCGCCGAAGTTGAACTTGACGTTCTTCCAGGTGTCGCCGGGCTTGCCGTTGCGTCCCAGCGCGGCGGTCGGCTCGAAGCCGCAATGCACCATGCAGTTCGCACAGCGCGGGTCCCGCGCGGTGCCGTCTTCGTTGACGCCGTATTGGTCCCACTTCGTCTCGCGGAGCAGCTGATCGTAGCTCTCGTAATGGCCGTCGGTCATGAGGTAGCAGGGCGCTTTCCAGCCCATGACGTTCCGCGTGGGGATGGCCCAGGCCGAGCACGAGAGCTCGCGCGCGCCGGCGAGGAACTCCAGGTAACCGGGCGTGCCGAAGATGGCGTAGCGCTCGCCCCATTCCCGGATGTCCGCGAACTTCTCGCGGGTCGCGGCGCGGGTGAGGAAAAAGTTCTCGGGGTCGAGGTTCAGGCGCTTGCGCATGTCCTCCTTGGCGGAGTCGTAGTCGTAGCCGGGCGAGATGGTGTGGCCGTCGATGCCGAGCCACGAGAGGTAGTCGAACATGCCCTCGATCTCGACCATCTGCGTTTCCTTGTAGATCGTCGTGTTCGTGGCGACCTGGTAGCCGAGAATCTTCGCCATGCGCATCGCGGCGATGCATTCCTTGAACACGCCTTCGCGCTCGACGATGAGGTCGTGGGTGCGCTCGAGGCCGTCGAGGTGGACGTTCCAATACATCCAGTCCGACGGGCCGATCGTCACCGCGGGGACCTTCGACTTCGGCGTCTGGATGTCGGCGAACTGCTCGGGCGTGAGGAGTTCCTCGCGGACGAGCGTCTGCAGTTGCGCGGCGAGCTTGCGGCGGTCGGTCGCGCCGGCCCAGGCGGAGGCGGCCCATTCGCGCATTTTTTTGCGCATGAACATGCCGTTCGTGCAGATGTAGACGATGCGCTTCTGTTCGAGCAGGCCGGCGACGAGCGGCTCGATGTGCGGGTAGATGAGCGGTTCGCCGCCGCAGATGGAGATCATCGGCGCGTCGCATTCCCGGGCGGCCCCGAGGCAGTCCTCGAGCGGCATCACGTCTTTCAGCGACGTGGAATATTCCCGGATCCGCCCGCAGCCCGTGCAGGTGAGGTTGCAGGTGTGAAGTGGCTCCAGCTGGAGCACCGTCGCGAATTTGTCCACCCCGCGAAGTTTTTTGCCGACGATGTAGGCGGCAATCTTCGCGGTGAGGGCCAATGGAAACCTCATATGGGCCGACAACCTAGCAATCGACGTGCCCCGGTCAAGACAACGGCCCGTCACTCGGCCGAATGCACCCGGTAATCCCGCGACTTTTCGTCGATCTCGATCTTCAGAATGCCATTTTGCTCCGCCACCTTGAGCAGGTCGCGGAAGGATTTGAAGCCGTGCGCGCGCTCGTTGAAGCCGGGATTCCGCCGCTGCATGGTCTGCTTCATCATCGAGCCGTTGATCCGGAAATCCTTGCCTCGCTCGCTCTCGATCGCCGCGAGCGTCGCGGTGACCTGCTCGAGCGCCTGCTCGAGGGTCGGGCCGCCGGACTTCCGGGCGCCGGCCGAGGCGGGACGGGGCTCGGGTTTGCGCCGCGGGGCCGCCGCCGGCTTGTCGCGCACGAGGTCGTCGTAATAGACGAACTGGTCGCAGTTGTTGATGAAAAGGTCGGAGCTGGAATTCTTCACGCCCATGCCGATGACCTTTTTCGCATTCTCCCGCAGCTTGCTGACCAGCGGCGAGAAATCCGAGTCGCCGCTGAGGATGACGAACGTGTCGAGGTGCTGCTTCGTGTAGCAAAGATCCAGCGCGTCCACGACCATGCGGATATCGGCGGAGTTCTTGCCGGACTGCCGCACGTGCGGGATCTCGATCAACTCGAACGCGGCCTCGTGCAGGTCGCGTTTGAACTCCTTGTAGCGGTCGAAGTCGCAATACGCCTTCTTCACGACGATGTGCCCGCGCAGCAGCAGGCGCTCGATCACGAGCGTGATGTCGAAGCGCGGAAAGCGCGCCTCCTTCGCGCCGAGGGCGATGTTCTCCAGATCCAAAAATACCGCCATCGTCGCATCGACTTCGCTCATCGGCGAAAGCGTAGCCGGGACCCGAGCCGACGGCGAACAATTCCCGCGTCGCGCGAAGCACTCCATTTTGCGCCCGACGCCGGCGCCCAGGTGACGCGGCCGCCCGCAGGAATCCGCCCCGCGAAGCCCGGAAAATCCTCTCGCGGCGCCTCGTGGGCGTCTCCGGCGGACCCCCCTTGGCGCGACGGAGCTTCTGGAAACCTGGCCGCCGGACGCGGTTGCCACTTCTCTTCGCCAGAAGCCCCTGATTGAATGCGCGCGCCGCCGGTGTGGCGAAATGGCAGACGCAACGGACTTAAAATCCGTTTGGGCGAAAGCTCAGTGCGGGTTCGAGTCCCGCCACCGGCACCAAGCTCCGGTCGGCCGCCACCCCCTGGTCTCGTCGCGGGGCGGCAAGGATTTTGACCGATCCATCACTCCAGCCAGAAACCGGACCTCCCGCCGCCGCCGGGTGGCCGCCGCCCGAGGACCCATCCGTCAGGGCGTCTTTATCCGCCCGCCCATTCGTCGGGAGCCGCCCGGTCTTCGACCGCTCTTCCCGCGGACCGGTCTGGTCGCCCACTGATGCGCGAACGAACCAGATAAAGTAAGTTTCCTTTTTATCAACGCACCATCACGACGGATTTCCCGACGACGATGGCGAACATTCCTCAATTTTTCCATTGACCAAGAACTTTCGGCTTATTACTCAGGGGTCCACACGATTCGGCCCCGCTTTCCGTTTCTTAACCATTAAGCAACCTAAAAAAATGAAAGTGTCCGCTACCAAATCCTTAATCGCCTCATCCATCCTGAGCCTCGTCGCCACGATGGGCAACTCTCACGCTGTCACCCTGATCGACCCGACGATCCTCAACGGCAGCTTCGAAACCGCGGTGCCGCCGATTACGCCCGACTCGCAGTTCAGCGGCGGATTCGATGGCAACCTGGCCGGGGAATACAACATCTCGAACTGGGCGAACACGAACACGGACTTTACCGGGGCGGCGGCTGCCTACACCGACACCGGGGTGAGAAACCAGACCTCGGAGGCTCAGGAAGGCAACAGCTTCGTTTTCATCAAGCCCGGCGACGGGGGTGCTTTCAACCTGACGACTTACGCCGTCCTAGCCGCCGGAGACCAATTCACGTTGACCTGGTATGCAAGGAGCTTTGACGGCACCCAGGGCGTCAGGATTTTTTCCTCTACGGATGGCACCTACGCCACCGCCACCACCCTTGCGACCAGCACGGAGGCAACTGCCTTCGACGATACGTACACGCAGTTCACGCTTGGCTACACGGCCGTAGCCGGGGACGTCGGGAAGACCATCGGCGTCAGCTTTTTCAACGCCAGCTCCGTGGGATTCACCCTGTTCGATAATTTCAACCTGAACGTCGTCTCCGCCGTTCCCGAGCCGGCCACCTACCTTTACGGCCTCGTCGGCCTTGCCTTCTGCCTGTATCGCGTCCGCCGCCGCCGGATCGCGGCTTAAATCCTCGACCCAAGTCCTTCGACGGCCAGCTTCCCGGAAGCTGGCCGTTTTTTTCTGCCACATCGGGCGGCGTCGGCTCCCTGCCCTCGCCCCGCCGGAAAGGCCATCCCGTTCATGTGGTCATCGGTCGGAATCGGCAACGCCGGTGTTCGACCATCAGGCACGATGGCCATCCCTCGGACTTGACGTATTTCAAGAAACGTCGCCGTCCCGCTCCGTCGAGGTGCTGAATCACGCCCCTGGCGGAGAAAGGGGCCCTGGCTTCCACGCAATTCAAAACGCCCCGGAGAGTTTCAACCCCAGCGATCGCCGCAAGAGGCAAATCGAGCGAAAGCCTCATTGTGGATGACATGAGCCGGGGATGAGCGTAGGCGGCGAGGAGCCTTTCGGATCGGTTGTCGCCACGGCGCTCCGTCGCCGTCCCGGGGGGGAACGGTCGACAAGGGTCGCTTCCGGACCGCTCTTCCCGCGTCCCTCGGATGAGTCGCCCGCGAGGGCCGAAGGCGGATTCTCTCTGTCCGCTTGTCGAGCCGGGGGTCCGGAGTCATGCTCGCCCCATGGAATCCGTCGCCCGCAAAATCGTTGTCACCCTGCGCGCGGCCGGGCACGAAGCGTATTTCGCGGGCGGTTGCGTGCGGGATTTGGTCCTCGGCCTCGAGCCGGAGGACCACGACATCGCGACCAGCGCGCGACCCGGGGAAGTGGAAAAATTGTTTCGCCGCACGGTTGCCGTGGGGGCGCAATTCGGCGTGATCGTCGTGCGTGACAACGGCGGCGAATGCGAGGTCGCGACTTTTCGCCTGGACGGTGAATACCTTGATGGACGCCGGCCGGACGCCGTCACCTTTACAAGCGCCGAAAACGACGCCCGTCGACGCGACTTCACCATCAACGGCCTGTTCTACGATCCCGTCGAACGGCGCGTGATCGATTTTGTCGGTGGCCGCGCCGACCTCGCGGCCGGCGTCGTGCGCGCGATCGGCGACCCCGCCGCGCGCTTCGCCGAGGACAAATTGCGGCGGCTGCGAGGACTTCGTTTCGCCGCGCGCTTCGGTTTCCGGATCGAGCCGCGCACATGGTCGGCCATCTGCACGGGCGCCGGCGACGTCTCCGTCGTCAGCGCCGAACGCATTCGCGACGAACTGAAGAAGATTTTCATCCATCCAAGCCGGCTTCGAGGGTTCGACCTTCTCGAGCAAAGCGGGCTCTTGAAGATTTTGCTGCCCGAGATCGAGACGCTGAAGGGCTGCGAGCAGCCGCCCGATTTTCACCCCGAGGGCGATGTCTTCGTCCACACGCGCATCATGCTCGGGATGCTGCCCGAGCAGGTTTCCCTGCCGCTCGTGTTCGGCGTGCTTTTTCACGACCTAGGAAAGCCGCCAACGTCCCAACGCGACGAGACCGGCCGCATCCGCTTCAATGGTCACGAGCACGTGAGCGCCACGATCACTCGTCGGATCATGACGCGGCTGCGATTCTCAAATGCCGAGATCGACGCCACGGAGACGCTGGTGCGAAATCACATGGCCTTCAAGGATGTCCAGCACATGCGCGTCGCCAAACTGAAGCGCTTTCTGGCCCGTGAGACGATGGACGACGAGCTCGAGTTGCACCGCGTGGATTGCGCCTCGAGCCACGGCCTGCTCGACAACTACGATTTTCTCCGGCGCAAACGGGTGGAATTTGCCCGTGAGCCCCTCATTCCGCCTCCTTTTCTGACGGGCCACGACCTGATTTCCCTTGGTTGGAAACCCGGTCCGCGCTTCAAAGACGCGCTGGAAATCGCGCAGACGCTCCAGCTCGAAGGCGCGCTGCAAGACCGCGCCCAAGCGCTCACGTGGCTGAAAAACGTGGGCAGTGAGGGGATCGAACCCCCGACCAACTCGGTGTAAACGAGCCGCTCTACCGCTGAGCTAACTGCCCTTGTCCTGGATCGGCCGGGAAGGCTAAGACGGGAGGCCTCTCGCGGCAAGCCGGTCGAAAATCGCCGCCGGCCTCGCGGGGCCTATTTTCTAAGCACGACCACCGTCTCGATCGGGCTGCGCCAGTTCGCGGCGTTCACCCCGCGGAAAGAGACGACATTCTTGCCCGGGCCCAAACCGGTCACGTGCACCCGCCAGGTCTTCCTCGCCGCCTTTGGGTGGAAACTTCCCTTCGAACCAACCCGCCACTCGATCTTCGTGAGACTCGCGGACCCGCGTCCGGACACGGTCACCGCCGCTCCCGCGGCGTTGATGGTGGCACGCCCCCGGACCTGGATCGTGGGCGGCGGCGGCAGCACGGTGACGGTCGTGAAGATAAGATTTTTATAGAGCGTATCGCCGTTCGGGTTGGGCAGCAGCGGGAGGTCGGTGAAATTCGGGTTCGGGTTCTCCGCCGTGCCGAAATACGTGCTGGCGTCGTAGACTCCCCGGCCCATCATCGCGCCGTTGCCGAAGCCGGTGTTGAATATGTTGATGACCCCGGAGCCCGCCACCACGCGCCCGAAGACCGTGAACCCGCCGTTCTGCAGGTCCAGGTTTCCCTTGTCGGCCGCACCCGTGTTGTTGTCCTTGAGGTTGACGAACCACTGGGAAGTCGCGGAATTCTGGTCGTTTCCGGACAAGGCCATGGTCAGGGTTCCCTTGACGTTGCTCAGCTTCGGACCGACGGAAAACTCGCTTTGAACCGGCGCATCCACGCTCACGGCGGCGTAGGAACTCGTCTCGGAGAGGTAGGCGAATCCCCCGCCCTGGACGATGAAGCCGGGAATAAGCCGATGCGAGAAGGCTCCGGCGTATTTGCCGCTTTTCACGTAGCTCAGGAAATTTTTGACCGTCCGCGGCTTTTCCTTGTCGTAAAGTTCGGCGTCCATGAAGCCGACCGGGGTCGCGATCCGCACCAGCGTTCCCGCCGAGGCGCTTGAGAGGAAAGCCACCGATCCAAGGACGCCGGCGAGGCACTTCCGCCCCAGGCGGGCGGCCGACGAGGGATGAAAATTCACGGCGCAAAAAAGACACCAAAAAGCACTTTCTGTCAACCGGGCCGCCCATCGGGGCGGCATTTGGATTCTCGAACTTGCTTCCCTCCTTGCCTCCGCCCAGATTGACCGTTCCCGCCGCTTTCATGACACCCATCGAGCACACCGACCCCGTCAACTCCCGCATCCTCGCGGTCTCCGAGGACAGAATCCGCGGATTCGTTCGCGAGCCGTTCGCGGAAATTTCGCGTCTTTCCGGGGTGGACCTGCCCACGGTGATTCATCGCATCCGCGCCAAGCTCGAGGCGGGAACGATCCGCCGGGTGCGCCAGACGCTCGTCGCCACGAATCTCGCCGAGGGCGCGTTGGTGGCGTGGCGCGTGCCGGCCGAGCGTCTCGACGCGGCGTTCGACTTCATGTTCCGCGAGGACCCGTTTTCCGGCCACGTCGTGATCCGCTCGACCGAAGCGAAGATCCCCGGCCAGGCCTACAAGCTCTGGACCACGGTCAAGGTGCCCGCCGGCGAGTCGCTCGCGGAACATTGCGACGACCTGCTCGCCCGCACCGGCGCCGAGAGCTACCGCCTGATGCCGGCAAAAGGAATTTTCGCCCTCGGCGTCGGCCACGTCCGCCGGAAAACCATCGAGCCCGGCGACAAGTCCGCCGGACCCGCGCAAATGCTCGCAGTCGGAACCGTGCGGCTGACGGAAGAGGAATGGAACGTCCTGGCCGAACTGAAGCGCGAATTCGCGCCCGAGGAGATTCGTGAACCGGCCTGGGTCGGCCGCGCCGCGGCGGCCGGGGTGCCGCTCGAGCGTTTTTACGAGATCGCGGAATCCCTCGACGCGCGCAAGGCGATCGGGCGTTTCTCGACTTTCCTCGAGCACGTGAAGCCTTCGCCGGGCGGCGTGCGGGTCACGCGGTTCAACGGCCTGTTCCATTGGGCGGTGCCGGCGGGCCGCGAGATCGAAGCCGGGGCGGAAATCGGACGCCACGAAATTCTCACGCATTGTTATTGGCGCGAAGGCGGTCCGGAATTCAACCATGTGAACATCATGGCCGTCGCGCACGGCACCGATCGCGAGCGCCTGCTCGAGCACAAGGCCGCCATCGACCGCCACCTGGAGACGGTGGGCATCCCCGCAAGCTACACGAACGTTTTCTGGGGCGGCCGCAGCGAGATCAAGCCCTCGGAAATTTCTCCGGTCATCTATCGCCAATGGCACCGACGCGAGCCCGCCGGCTCCGCGCCCGCGGGCTGACTTCGCCCGACCGCGCTCTGCCGATCACGCCCCGGTGCCGACGTATTCGGCTTGCACGGTGTCATACTTCGACACGGTGCCGGACTTCGGCGCGCTCTTGAGATCGTAGACGTTGTTGCCCACGAGCTCCTCGGACTTCGTGTCATAGATCATCACCGCCGACTTGCCCTTGTAATCGTTGCCGGGATCGGTCTCGACGGCGATATAGCGGGACGGAGCCGACTTCCGGGCGGCCTGCCGGCTCGTGGCGCGATCGGCGGCGGCCTGTTCCTCGCGGCGGTCCTGGGCTCGCTGGGCGAGATAAAGACGGGCGCGGGCCTCGGCGATGCGCCGCTGGTTTTCGTCCGCCTGGTATTTCGCGTAGATGTAAGCCGTGGTCGCAGCCAGCGCCGCCGCGCCGAGCGTGATGGGAATTCCGATGTTCGGATCCACGCCGGAGGCCGCCAGCGGAACGCCGACCGCGACCGCCGTCAGGCCGCCAAAGATCCCGGCGTTTTCGCCCGGGGAAAGGTTGGAGCAACCGGAGAAGCCAACGGCCAGGGAAAGGGCAAGGCCGCCCGCCTTGAAGGATTTGTTTTTCATCGAAGGCATGGAGTTATCCAAGGCTGCGAGCGCCCGCGGACGCTGTCAAGGGCCGGCTTCATTCGCCGGGGCCGGGCGGGGTTCCCAGCGCCACCTGGTGATCTTCGCACCATTTCAAAGCCTCCGGCTCGCCGGCTTCGGCGGCCTCGACGAACCACCGGCGCGCTTCGCGGGGGTCATTCGTCGCACCCGGTTCCTCGAGGGAGCACGCGTAGAAATACATGCAGCGGGGATGCCCCTTTTCGGCGCCCTTTTTCCACAGCGCCGCCGCCGCCGCCGCGTCCGGAGCGATGCCCTCCCCTTTCATGTAGAGCACGCCGAGGTTCGCCGTCGCGTTGAGGTTGCCGGCCGCGGAGGCCTTTTTGAAGAGGGCCGCGGCGTGCGCTGGATCCTTTTCCACGCCGTCACCTTTCCGGTAGAGGCCGCCGAGCATGTCCATCGCGCGGTCGTTGCCGAGAGCGGTCGCCGTCATCAGGAGCTCGAGCGCGCGCTGCGGATCGATGTTCGTGCCCTTTCCGCGCAAATGGCACTCGGCCAGCAGGGTCATGCCATCGCTGTCGTTGCGTCGTGCGGCCTGCTCGAACCACGCCGCCGCGCCCCCGTAATCCCGCGCGGCCACGCCATGACCGCTGGACAACATCATGCCGGCCCGCACCATCGCGTCCGTCCTTCCCTGCCGGGCGGCGGCTTCGTTCCAATACAGGCTCATCGCGGGCTCGAGATCGAGGAGCGCGCTCCCGAGCAGCGCCTGCGCGTGCGGGTTGCCCAGCCACCCGGCGGCCTCGAGGGCGGGGCGCAGGCGGTCGAGCTCCCCGCCGTCCAATCCCTCGGGGTGGGCCGTTTCGATTTTCGCGGCCAAGCGGTCGACGGACGCCGCCAGCCCCGGGTCCGCCGGGTGCTCGCCCGCAAGCTTGGCGTAAGCCGCGAGGCCGGCCCCATCGTCCGCAAGCTCCAGCTCGCCCGCCTGCGCGACTTCGTCCGCGTAGGCCGGCGGCTTCGGCGCCGGCGTTTGTTTGGGTTCCCGGATCGCCAAGGGCGTCGCCGTCGGGGAGGGCGGCAGCGCGACGAGAGAAGCGGAGGTTTTTCCTCGAAGCACGATGCCGAGGCCCAGCGCGACGACGAGTCCCAGCACCCCCGCGCCGATGAAGATCGCTTTCCGCCCGGAGGACCGACGCGCGTCCGCTCCCGGTTTCGAGGGAAAATTCGCCGCCTCCGCCGGGAGCGCGGGTCCCCCGCTGCTTCCCGTCGATTCCCCGAGGCAGGCGTCCACCCGGCGCTTCAAGTCGAGCGCCGAGGGCGGGCGATCCTCGGCGCGCTTCGCCAGCATCGCGGAGAGCAACGCCATCACCGCCGGCGGCTGCCCCTCGAGCGCCTCGACCGGCGGCTGGCGGTAAAGATGCTGGCTCATCACCTGAGCCATCGATCCGCTGAACGGCGTCTTGCCCGCCAGCATGTAAAAGAGCGTCACGCCGAGCGAATAGATGTCCGACCGCGTGTCGACCTCGCCCTCCTCGAGCTGCTCCGGGCTGGCGAAGTGCGGCGTGCCGAGGAACCCTCCCTGGGTGAGCGTGACGGTCGCGGATTCCGGCGTGGCTTCGATGCTCTTCGCCAGCCCGAAATCGATGACCTTCACGTCGAGCCCGCCCTCCGCGGCTTTCACCAGCATGATGTTGGAGGGCTTGATGTCGCGATGGACGATGCCCTCCTTCTCCGCCGCCGCGAGCGCCGAAGCGACCTGCGAGACGATGCGCAGGGCCGCGACCGCCGGCATCCCGCCATCCCGCCGGATCGCCGCCTCCACCGTCTCCCCATCGACGAACTCCATCGCGTAAAAAACGCCGCCGTCCTGCTCGCCAAGGAAAAACACCGCCGCCACGTTGGGATGCCGCAGCGCCGCGGCGGAGCGCGCCTCCCGCAGGAACCGCTCGCGCGCCGTCTCGCTCGCGAGCACGGCCGAGTTGATCACCTTCAGCGCCACCGGCATGCGCAGGTTGCGATCGTAGGCCTTGTAGGTGACGCCCATCGCCCCGCGCCCGAGCTCGACCGGGTGGCCGTCCGCCAGCGGCACCGTGAAGTGTTGAAAATTGAGTTCGGGTTCGGCGCCCGATGAATCTGTCCCGCGGTCCACTTCGCCTAATCAATCAACCCGCCCAAACGAGCACCACAGAAAGTTTTTCGCCTTGCGTCCGCCCGAATCGGACGCATATTGCCAGTCCAATTTTCATGAGAGCTGACATCCATCCCAACTACGCCGAGACGGTGATCTCCTGCGCGTGCGGCACGTCCTATCGCACCCGTTCGACGCGCGACAACCTCAAGATCGGCATCTGCGCCTCCTGCCACCCCTTCTTCACGGGCGAGCAGAAGTTCGTCGACACCGCCGGCCGCGTGGAAAAATTCGCCCGCCGCTACGGCAGCGTCCGCACGACCCGCGCTCCGAAGAAGGCCGCCTAAATTTCCCCACCCGCGAAACGGTGACGCCCGGTTTTCCTGCCGGCGTCACCGTTTCTGTTTTCATGGACTTCACCGCCCTCGTCGCCCGCAAACGCGATCGCTTCGCCGAACTCGACGACGCGGTGAATTCGCCGAACCTCTTCGACGACCCCCGCCGCGCGCAGGACGTTCTCCGCGAGCACGCGCAATTGAAGAGCCTCCTCGACCGGTGGACGGCGTTCGAAAAGGCGAAACGCGAGCTCGCCGAAAACGAGGCCCTGGCCCGCGGCGACGACGCCGAAATGGCCGAGCTCGCCAAGGCGGAGATCCCCGCGCTCCAGGCCGCCCTCCCGAAGCTCGAACGCGGCCTGCAAATCGCCCTGCTTCCGCCCGAGCCCGACGAGGACAAGGACGCCATCGTGGAGATCCGCGCCGGCACCGGCGGCACCGAGGCCGCGCTCTTCGCCGCCGACCTCTACCGCATGTATTGCCGCTTCGCCGAGGTCAACGGCCTGCGCGTCGAAATGCTCGAGAACAGCGACTCCGATCTCGGCGGCCTCAAGGAGGTCATCTTCCGGCTCAGCGGTGAATCCGTCTTCCGCAAGATGCGCTACGAAAGCGGCGTGCACCGCGTGCAGCGCGTGCCGGCCACCGAGGCCCAGGGCCGCATCCACACCTCCGCCGCGACCGTCGCCGTGCTGCCCGAAGCCGAGGAAGTCGACCTCGTCATTCCCATGCAGGACCTCCGCATCGAGGTCTGCCGCGCCGGCGGACCCGGCGGCCAGGGCGTCAACACCACCGACTCCGCCGTGCAGGTCATGCACATTCCCACCGGCCGCATCGTCCGCTGCCAGGACGGACGCAGCCAGCAGAAGAACAAGGAGGCGGCCCTGAAAATCATGCGCTCGCGCCTGCTCGAGGACAAACGCCGCGAGGAGGAGGAAAAATATTCCGCCCACCGCAAGAGCCTCGTCGGCGGCGGCGGACGCGAGGAAAAGATCCGCACCTACAACTTCCCGCAGAACCGCGTCACCGATCACCGCATCGGCCTCACCGTCTACAATCTCGACCAATTCATCCAGGGCGACATCGCCGCGATGATCGACGCGCTCTACGCCTCCGACGTCGAAACCCGCCTCGAGGAAGCCGCCGCCCTCGCCTAAACAAGACTCGACAAACCGCGGCCCCGGCCGCGAACTCGCCGCCGAATGACCGTGCTCGAAGTGATCCAGTCCGCCACCGGCTACCTGGAAAAGAACGGCGTCGCCGATCCCCGCCTCAACGCCGAGCACCTGCTCGCCCACGCCCTCGGCAAAAAAAAGCGGCTCGACCTCTACCTGGAATTCGACCGCCCGCTTTCCGACGCCGAGCGCGCCCCGCTCCGCGACCTCGTGCGCGAGCGCGCCCAGGGCCGCCCGCTCCAGCATCTGCTGGGCACCGTCGAGTTCCACGGCCGCGAATTCCTCTGCGACGCCCGCGCCCTCGTTCCCCGCCCCGAGACCGAGCAACTCGTCGAGTTCGCGCAATCGAAAATCGAAAATCAAAGATCGAAGATCCTCGACGTCGGCACCGGCGGCGGCGTGATCGCGATCACCCTCGCCCTGGCCCATCCCGAAGCGGCCGTCACCGCGATCGACGCCTCGCCCGACGCCCTCGCGCTCGCGCGGGAAAACGCCGGCCGGCTGGGCGCGGAAGTCGCGTTCGTCCAGGGCGACCTGCTGCCCGCCGAGCCCGCGGAGTTCGACCTCATCGTCGCGAACCTGCCCTACATCCCGAGCGGCGACATCGCCGCCCTCTCCCGCGAAGTCCGGCGCGATCCCCTCGCCGCCCTCGACGGCGGGACCGACGGCCTCGACCTCATCCGGCGATTGATCGCGCGATCGGCGCCCCGTCTCGCGGCCGGCGGATGGATGTTTCTCGAAATCGGCCACGACCAGGCCGCCGCGGTCATCGAGATCTTCGAAGCTCACGCCTACCACGCCGTCGCCCGCCACCACGACTACTCGGGCGTGCCGCGCTTCGTCGGCGCCCGCCGTTGAGTCCACGGCGCTCCGTCGGCGCCGATCTCCAGTTCAGCCGCGCAGCTCCCCGACGCGTCCCACGAACTCCCGCACCCGCTCCGCGTCCAGCTCTCCGGCCCAGTTGCCGCCCTTCTTGAAGTGCGACCCCACGACGAGCGCGCTCGCGTGCGCGAACATCGTCTCCACATTCCCGAGCGTCGCGCCCGAGCCCACGAGCACGGGTAATTCCGTCGCCTGCGCGACCGCCGCAAGCTCCGCGGGATCCACCGGGTCACCCGTCGCGACGCCGGTGACGATCACGCCATCCGCGCAGAAGAACTCCGCCGCGTGCGCCGTCTCCGCAAGGCTCACGTCGGCCGTGAGGGCATGCGAGCTGTGCTTCTTCTTGATGTCCGCAAAGATTCGCACCGACTCCGCGCCCCACGCCTTCCGCGCGCGCAGCAGCCTCGCGGCGCAGCCTTCGATGATCCCCTCGTCCGCGACGTGCGCGAACACGAAGCCCTCCGCGCGGATGAAATCCAATCCCGCCGCCAGCGCCACGGCGAGCGCCTCTTCGTTGGCCGCCGCGAGCACCTGCACCCCGCACGGCAACGCGGTTTCCCGTCGCACGGCGACCGCCGCCGCCGTCATCGCCGCCACGATCTCCGGTCCCGCCGACGCCCGCAGGTAGGGCCGGTCGTGCATGTTCTCGATGAGCAGCGCGTCCACGCCGGCCGCGGCCAGCTGGCCCGCCTCCGCCGCCGCCGCGGCGACGATTTCCCCGATGGAGAGGCGGTGATGCGGGACGCCCGGCAGCGCCGGCAGATGAATCATTCCCACCACCGCGCAACGCTTTCCGAAAAGTTGGGCCGACACCCGCCGAGCCTGGCGTCCTCGGCCGCGCCTTGCAAACCCCGCCATTGTGCGGCGCGTTCTTTTCTGCGCATAACGGGACGTTCACCTGGGTCCATGATTGCCAGACCGCCGCCGACCCCCGAGCCGCGCCCCCACCCCCGCACGATCGGATGGATCGGCACCGCCGCCATGGCGATGGGCGGCAGCAACCAGAGCCTTTTCATCATCACGGCGCTCTTCGCGGGCCAGGGCGCCATCGCCGGCCAGGGCAGCGCCGCGGTCCCCTTGCTCGTCTTCGGCCTCCTGCTCAGCTGGGCCGCCGCGCCCGGGTGGCTCGAGCTGGTGCTCATGTATCCGAATCGCGTGGGCGGCATCGCGGCGACGTGCGCGGAGGCGTTCAAGCCCTACAGCCCCGTGCTCGCGAATCTCACCGGCGTCTGCTACTGGTGGGGCTGGATCCCGACCTGCGGGCTCACCGCGATCTTCTCCGCCAGCGCCCTGCGCGAGTGGTGCCATCTCCCCCTGCCGGTCTCCGTGCTCGCGTGCTCGCTCGTGCTGCTTTTCACGATCGTCAATCTCTCCGGCGTGAAATGGGCCGCGCGCCTCGCCATCGTGATCGCCACGTTCTCCGCCCTGCTCGCGCTGGTCTCGGCCTTCGCGCCGCTGCTGGCCGGCGACGTGAACTGGCGCCAGGCCGCCAGCTTCGATCTCACGCTGCCATTTCCGGGCTGGTTCGGCGCGCTGACCAGCGCCATGGCCGGCCTTTATCTGATCGGGTTCGCCGCGCCCGCCTTCGAGGCCGCGACGTGCCACGTCGGTGAAACCATCGATCCGGAAAAAAACGTCCCTCGCGCCATGCTCGCAAGCGGCCTGATGGCGTCGATTTATTTCCTCGTTCTCCCCGTCGTCTGGCTCGGCGTCCTCGGCCCGGAAACCCTCGGCGTCGATCCGCTGATGAGCGTGCTGGGGCCGACATTCGCCCCGGTTTTCGGCGGCGCGGCGAAAGGCGTCGCGATGTGGTTCATGATGTTCAACATGTTCCACGGCACGCTCCAGCCGCTCGCCGGCGCGGCCCGCACGCTCTCGCAGCTCGCCGACGACGGCCTGCTGCCGGAGGCCTTCAGCCGCCGCGACGGACGGGACGCCCCCCTCATGACGACGTTGCTCACCGCGGGCTTCGCCATCGGCTTCCTTCTCATCGGCGATCCCATCTGGCTCGTGGCGTCGGCGAATTTCACCTACCTCATCGGCATCTGCCTGCCGAGCGTCGCGGTGTGGCTGCTTCGCAAGGACCAGCCGGATCTGCGGCGCCCCTTCCGCGCGCCCCGCGGCACGATCCTGCTGGGCGTCGGCGCGGCGGTCGTCTGGGGATTTTCCGCCATGCTGGGCTTTCAGCAGTTCGGCCTCACGACCGTGCTCATCGGCCTCGTCTTCGCCTACTCCGGCTCGCTGCTCTACGCGTGGCGGAAATTCATCGACCGCCGGCGCGCCGGCCTGCCCGGCATCGCCCACACGCTCCACATCAAGCTCACCGGCGCCATGCTGCTCGTGCTCGTGCTCGACGGCGCGGGCTACCTCATCGCGGTGCAAAGCGTCGGCTCGCACGAGACCGCGAAGCTCGCCCTGCTGGAGGATATCTTCGTCGTCGTGGCCATGCTCACGATCACCGTCGGCCTCGTCCTGCCGGGCATGATCGCCCACTCCGCGGTCGAAGTTTCCAAGGCGGCGCGAAACCTGGCCGACGGCACGCTGGCGGATTTCTCCCGCGCGATGCAGGCGCTCGGCCGCGGCGAACTCGACGCCGCCCATGCCCGGGTGAACATCCAGCCCGTGCCGATCAATTCCCGCGACGAAGTCGGCGAGATGGCCGAAAGCTTCAACCGCCTGCAGGCCGAGATCGCCCGCGGCGCCGAGGGCCTCACCGGCGCGCGGGAGGGCCTCCTGCGCGCCCGCGACGAGCTCACCGCCACGAACGAAAAACTCGAGCAGCGCGTGAACGAGCTCGCCGCCGCGCTCCTCGAGCGCGAGCGCGTCGAGATCCAGCTCCGCCAGGCCAAGGAAGCCGCCGAGGCCGCCGACCGCGCGAAGAGCGAGTTTCTCGCCATGATGAGCCACGAGGTCCGCACGCCCCTCAACGGCGTCCTCGGCTTCGCCACGCTGCTCGAGGACTCCCCGCTGAACTCCGACCAGCGCGCCTCGCTCGACATCATCCGCAGCAGCGGCGAGTCGCTCCTCGTCATCATCGACGACATCCTCGACTTCTCGAAGCTCGAGGCCGGGCGGCTCAAGCTCGTGGCGAAGCCCTTCGATCTCCGCGCCTGCATCCGCGAGGCAATGTCGATCAGCAGCCCGCCGCTCGACAAGAACGTGCGGCTCGTCCTCGAGATCGATCCCGGCACCCCCGACACCATCGTCGGGGACGCCAAGCGCCTGCGGCAGATCCTGATCAACCTCATCGGCAACGGCGTGAAATTCACGCCCGCCGGCACCGTCACCCTGCGCGTCGGCCGCGCCCCCGCCCCGCAGATGCTTCGCTTCGCCGTGGTCGACACCGGCATCGGCATCCCCGCCGCGAAGCTCGGCCCGCTCTTCAAGCCCTTCAGCCAGGTCGACAACTCCAGCACCCGCGAATACGGCGGCACCGGCCTCGGCCTCGCCATCTGCAAGAACCTCATCCACCTTCTCGGCGGCGAAATCGCCGTGGAAAGCGAGCCCGGCCTCGGCTCGACCTTTTCCTTCACGCTTCCGGCGCAACCCGCGGCCCGCCCCGATGACGTGGCCCCGTCCGTCCCCGAGGCCTGGTCGCCCCTGCGCATCCTCCTCGTCGAAGACATCGCCGTGAACCAGGCCCTCACGATCCGCATGCTGGCCGACCTCGGCTACCAGGCCGACACCGCCCGCGACGGCGAAGAATGCCTGCGCCGCTTCGACGAGCGCACCTACGACCTCATCTTCATGGACCTCCACATGCCCCGCATGGACGGCTACACCGCCACCAGCGAGATCCGCCGCCGCGAAAGCACGGAAGCCCGCCGCACCCGCGCGCACATCTGCGCGCTCACCGCGAACCTTCTGCCCCGCAATCGCGAAGCCTGCCTCGAGGTCGGCATGGATGACATTCTCGCGAAGCCCCTGCGTCCCGAAGCCCTGCGCGAAGCCCTCGCCCGGGCCGTCACCGCGATTTCCTGAATCGACGAACGCCGCTTTCCGCGTTTATCTGCCAGCCGCTCGCGATAAACTCACCCGCCGCATCCCCGATTTTCAGACCATGGATAAAATTCTCGTTCACGGCGGCGCCACCTTGAAGGGCAACGTCCGCATCAGCGGCTCGAAAAATTCCGCCCTGCCCATCCTGGCCGCCACCCTGCTCACGAAGGAGCCGTGCATCATCCACCGCGTGCCCGACCTGAGCGACATCCACTACATGCTCACGATCCTCAGCGAGCTCGGCGCCGAGGTGGAGCGCGCCAGCGGCACCGTGCAGATCAAGGCCGAGACCATCGGCACCGACGCCCCCTACGACATCGTCCGCAAGATGCGCGCCTCCGTCTGCGTGCTCGGCCCCCTGCTCGGCCGCGAGAAAGAGGCCACCGTCTCGCTGCCCGGCGGCTGCGTGATCGGCGATCGGCCGGTGGACCTGCATTTGAAAGGCTTCGAGGCCCTCGGCGCCGCCGTCCGCGTGCAAGGCGGCAACGTCAAGGTCCTCGCCCCGGAGTTGCGCGGCACCACCGTGAACATGCGCGGCAAGTTCGGATCCACCGTGCTCGGGACCGACAACATCATGATGGCCGCCGTGCTCGCCGAGGGCACCACCGTCATCGACGGCGCCGCCGAGGAGCCCGAGGTCGTCGACCTCGCGAACTTCCTCATCAAGATGGGCGCGAAGATCGAGGGCGCCGGCACCCGCCGCATCATCATCGAAGGCGTCAAGGAACTCCACGGCGCCGAGCACACCGTCATCCCCGACCGCATCGAAGCCGGCACGTTCCTCGTCGCCGCCGCCATCGCCGGCGAGGAGGTCACGCTGCAGAAAGTCCTTCCCGACCACCTCGTCTCCGTCACGAAGCCGCTCCAGGAAGCCGGTTACCTCATCGACGCCGCGGCCGACCGCGTCACCATCCGCCGCAACGGCTCGCGCCACCCCCTCGAGCTCGAGACCGAGCCCTTTCCCGGCTTCCCGACCGACATGCAAGCGCAGATGTGCGCGCTCCTGGCCACCGGAGACGGCATCAGCGTCGTGACCGAGCACGTCTTCCCGCAGCGCTTCATGCACCTCGCGGAATTGAAGCGCATGGGCGCCGACATCGAGCTGCAGGGCGCCACCGCCGTCATCAAGGGCGTGAAGCAGCTCAGCGGCGCGCCCGTCATGGCCAGCGACCTGCGCGCCAGCGCGGCGCTCGTCCTCGCCGGCCTCACCGCCGAAGGCACCACCGAGATCAACCGCGTCTACCACATCGACCGCGGCTACGAGAGCATCGACGACAAGCTCAACCAGCTCGGCGCGAACATCGAGCGCGTGAAGGCGTAAGAACGAAGGGCCTCCGGGGCCTTCGCCGTCGACGATCCGGCCGCCGTGCGGCGGGCAATCTCCGCGTCGAAACCGTCTTTGGAGCCATTTCGGCTCCTAAATTGCCCCCCCGCTCCTCCGCAGGGCGCTTTTCCCGCGTCGAAACTGCCCTCCCGCTCCTCCGCAGGGCGCTTTCCCGCGCCGAAAGTGCCCTCCCGCTCCTCCGCAGGGCGCTTTTCCCGCGTCGAAACTGCCCTCTCGCTCCTCCGCAGGGCGCTTTCCCGCGCCGAAACTGCCCTCCCGCTCCTCCGAAGGGCGCTTTTCCCGCGCCGAAAGTGCCCTCTCGCTCCTCGGGATGGCGCTTTTCCCGCGTCGAAGTGCCCTCCCGCTCCTCGCCGCGCCCCTCCCCTTTTCCCCTTTTCCCGCGCCAAAAAATCCCTTTCTGCAAGGAGTCGTCGCTTCGTCGGCGCCCGCCCGTTTGAAACGGGACGCGCCGAAGCCCGTCCCTCCCAAGAGATGCGCGCCAAGCCAAGCGTCCGAACCCGCGGTCAGGCGCCCCGTTCGATCTCCGCCCATTCCCCGGCGTCGAGGGTGACCCCGCCCGCGGCGGCGTTTTCCTCCAGGTGAGCGATCGAGGACGTGCCGGGGATGGGCAGGACGACGGGCGACCGCCGCAGCAGCCAGGCGAGGGCAAGTTGGGACATGGTCGCGCCATGGCGTCTGGCGGCCGCGTCGAGCTTGCCGCCGGGCTTCGCCAGATCGCCGGCGTCGATGGGGAACCACGGGATGAAGCCGATGCCCTCGCGCGTGCAGTAGTCGAGGGTGGCCTCGGATTTGCGCTCGCCGAGGTTGTATTCGTTCTGCGCGCTGACGATGGGGAGGATCTTGCGGGCCGCGGCGATTTCGTCGGGCGAGACCTCGGAGAGGCCGACGTGGCGGATTTTCCCGGCGTCCCGCAGTTCCTTCAACGCGCCGAACTGCTCCTCCGCCGGCACTTTGGGGTCGATGCGGTGGAGTTGGTAGAGATCGATGCGCTCGAGGCGGAGGCGGCGCAGGCTCATTTCCACGCATTGGCGGAGGTACTCGGGGCGGCCGACGGGCGCCCATTTCTCGGGCCCGGAGCGGGTGAGACCGCCCTTGGTCGCGATGACGAGGCCATCGGGGTAAGGGTGGAGCGCCTCGGCGATAAGGATCTCGCTCACCTCGGGGCCGTAGGCGTCCGCGGTGTCGATCAGATTGACGCCGAGTTCCGCGACGCGGCGGAGCAGGGCGCGGGCGCCTTCGGGGTCCTTCGGCGGTCCCCAGACGCCTTTGCCGGTGATGCGCATCGCGCCGAAACCGAGACGATTCACGACGAGATCGCCGCCGAGGGTGAAGGTGCCGCCGAGCGAGGAAGAAAAAGATTCCATGGTGAAGCATTCGCATTCCGACTCCGAAACGCGCGTCGTCGCACCAGGGCCGACGCTTTCCGACGCGGGTTCCCGCGCCACGACCCGCTCCCCCGCGCCCCCCGACGGAGCGGGGCGGCGACAGTTTCGCGTTCCCTTGTCGCCACGGCGCTCC
>CAXTSM010000023.1:20070-62830 GCA_964247025.1 uncultured Chthoniobacterales bacterium | reverse complement strand
CGTCTTTATTTCGGGAAGTTGAAGGAGGCCATCGAGCCGCCAAATTTGATCGAACTCCAGATCAATTCCTACGACGAATTTTTTCAGCGCGGCGTGGAGCCCTCGAAGCGCAAGGACATCGGCCTCCAGGCCGTTTTCCGCGAATTTTTTCCCATCTTCGGCTTCGAAGAAAAGGCCAGCCTCGATTTTGTCAGCTACGATCTCGGCGAGCCCAAGATGGGCGCGCTCGAGTCCCAGCGCGAGGGCCAGACCTTCAGCGCGCCGCTTTACGTCACCTTCCGTTACAAGGACGATCACGCGACGAAGGAGGAAAAAGTCTACATGGGCGAAATTCCGCTCATGACGCCGCAGGGCACCTTCGTCATCAACGGCGCCGAGCGCGTCGTCGTCAGCCAGCTCCACCGCTCGCCGGGCATCTGCTTCGAGACGGACATCCACCTCAACGGCAAGCTGCTCCATAGCTTCCGCATCATTCCCGACCGCGGCTCCTGGCTCGAGGTCCAGTTCGACACGAGCGACCTGCTGTACGTCTATCTCGACCGCCGCAAGCGCCGGCGGAAATTTCTCGCGACGACTTTCCTTCGCGCCCTTGGCTACGGCTCCGACGCGGACATCATCGGTCTTTTCTACGACATCGAGACGCTGAAGCTCAGCGAAAAACTCGACGAGGAGGAAATCGCGAGCAAGGTGCTCATCGCCGACGTGCTCGACGGCGAAATCACCGTCGCCCGCGCCTTCGAACCGCTCAACAAGACGACCGTCTCGCAGCTCCTCGCCCTGGGCCACAAGGAGGTGAAGGTCGTGGACACCAAGAACGACGACACCGTCATCAAGTCGCTCAAAAAAGATCCCGCCAGCGACGAGGACGAGGCGCTTAAGGACATCTACCGCAAGCTGCGCCCCGGCGATCCGCCGACCGTCCAGAACGCGCGCAGCATGCTCAAGCGCTTGTTCTTCGATCCGAAGCGCTACGATCTCGGCCGCGTCGGTCGTCACAAGATCAACCAGAAGCTCGACGTCACCGTCGACCAGGCCATCCGCGTGCTCACGAAGGACGACTTCGTCGCCGCGATGAAATATCTTCTCGAACTCAAGCGCGGCGAGGGGATGGTCGACGACATCGATCACCTCGGCAGCCGTCGCGTCCGCACCGTCGGCGAGCTCCTTGCGAACCAGTGCCGCGTGGGTCTTGCCCGCACCGAGCGTTTGGTCCGCGAGCGCATGACCCTTTATGACGCCGGCACCGAGCACATCACGCCGCAGAAGCTGATCAACCCGAAGGCGCTCTCCGCCGTCGTGCGCGATTTCTTCGGCCGCTCGCAGCTGTCGCAGTTCATGGATCAGACGAATCCGTTGAGCGAACTCACGCACAAGCGCCGTCTCTCCGCCCTCGGGCCCGGAGGTCTCTCGCGCGATCGCGCCGGCTTCGAAGTCCGCGACGTGCATCCCTCGCATTACGGCCGCATCTGCCCCATCGAGACGCCGGAAGGTCCGAACATCGGCCTCATCAGCTCGCTCTCGACCTTTGCCCGCGTCAACGATTTCGGGTTCATCGAGACGCCTTACCGCAGAGTCGTCAACGGCCTCGTCACCGATCAGGTCGAATACCTCACCGGCGACAAGGAAGAGAATTTCTACATCGCCCAGGCGAACGCCATCGTCGGCGACAAGGGCAAGTTCACCGACGAGACGGTGTCCTCGCGCCATCGCGGCGAATTCGTCGAGGCGACGCCCGAGCAGGTTCAATACATGGACGTGTCGCCCAAGCAGCTCGTCTCGGTCGCGGCGGGGTTGATCCCGTTCCTCGAGCACGATGATGCGAACCGCGCGCTGATGGGCTCGAACATGCAGCGCCAGGGCGTGCCGCTTCTGATCTCGGACGCGCCGCTCGTCGGCACCGGGATCGAAGGCCGCGTGGCCCGCGATTCCCGCGCCGTCATCTGCTCGGAGTCGAACGGCAAGGTCGCTTCGTCCACCGGGAGCTTCATCATCGTCACGAACGACGGTCATCTGCCCGAGGGCAAGAAGAAGATCAAGCACGACCCGGCGAACGGCGTTCACGTCTACGAGCTGCGCAAGTTCATGCGGTCGAACGCGAGCACGTGCATCAACCAGAAGCCGATCGTCAAGAAAGGCCAGGCCGTCAAAAAGGGCCAGGTTCTCGCCGACGGTCCGAACACCGAGAACGGCGAACTCGCCCTCGGCCGCAACGTGCTCGTCGCGTTCATGCCTTGGAACGGCTACAACTTCGAGGACGCGATTCTCATCTCCGAGCGCGTCGTGAAGGAGGACATCTACACCTCCATCCACATCGACGAATTCGAAATCGGCGCCCGCGACACGAAGCTCGGGCCCGAGGAAATCACCCGCGACATCCCGAACGTCAGCGAGGAAGCGCTCCAGAACCTCGGACCCGACGGCGTCATCCGCATCGGGGCGGAGGTCAAGCCCGGCGACATTCTCGTCGGCAAGATCACGCCGAAATCCGAGACGGAGCTCGCGCCGGAAGAACGCCTCCTCCGCGCCATCTTCGGCGAAAAAGCCGCGGACGTGAAGGACACCTCGCTCACGGTTCCCTCGGGGACCTACGGCATCGTCATGGACGTGAAGGTCTCCTCGAAGAAGGAGGTCGCCCGCCTGAAAATGACGCCGACCGAGTCCAAGCGGCAGCAGAAGATGATCCTCGAGGATCACAAGCGCCGCGAGGATGAGCTCCACGAACAGCTCACCGAGGCGCTTTCGAACGTGCTTCTCGGCGAAAAAATCCCGCTCGACGTGGTCAACGCCCAGACCGGCGAGATCATCATCCCGGCCAATCGCAAGATCACGAAGCAACTCCTCCGCAAGCTCGCCGGCGTCTATCAGCACGTCGAAATCGACCCGAGCCCGATCCGCAACAAGATCCGCGAGATCATCGCCCAGTTCGAACACAAGTTCGAAGAGCTCGACCGCGAGAAGCAGGAAAAAATCGGTCTCGTCGAAAGCGGCGATGACGTCGATCCCGGCATCATCAAGCAGGTCAAGGTCTACATCGCCAGCAAGCGCAAGCTTTCCGTCGGGGACAAGATGGCCGGTCGCCACGGCAACAAGGGCGTCGTTGCCAAGATCGTCCCCGAGGAGGACATGCCTTATCTTTCCGACGGCACCCCGGTCGACATCGTGCTCAATCCGCTCGGCGTGCCGAGTCGAATGAACGTTGGCCAGGTGCTCGAGACGCACCTCGGCATTGCCGCCCGCGCCCTCGGATTCAAGGTCGCCACGCCCGTCTTCGACGGCATCAGCGAGCCGAAGATCCGCGAATACCTGCGCGACGCCCGGAAGGTCGAGGGCTACACCTGGATCAACGAAACCGGAAAATCCACGCTTTACGACGGCCGCACCGGCGACCAGTTCGACCAGCAGGTCGTGGTCGGGATCATTTACATGCTGAAGCTCGGCCACCTGGTCGCGGACAAGATCCACGCCCGCGCGGTCGGACCCTACAGCCTCGTCACCCAGCAGCCCCTTGGCGGCAAGGCCCAATACGGCGGCCAGCGCTTCGGCGAGATGGAAGTCTGGGCCCTCGAAGCCTACGGCGCCGCTTATACGCTGCAGGAACTGCTCACCGTCAAATCCGACGACGTGCAGGGTCGCACGCGAATTTACGAATCGATCGTCAAAGGCGACAACTCGCTGCAGGCGGGAACGCCGGAGTCGTTCAACGTTCTCATCAAGGAAATGCAGGGTCTTGGCCTCGACGTGAAAGTCGGCGGCACGGATCCCTACGCCCTCACCGACACCGCCGCCTAGAAACGGTCCACCGCAAACAGAAGAAAAAGCATCGCTATGATTCAAAACAGCTTGAGAGAGTTGACCGGTGTGGCGGACCTGAAGCAGGAAGGCTTCGACGAGGTCGGCATCACGGTCGCATCGCCGGAATCGATCCGCGCGTGGTCCAAGGGTGAAGTCAAAAATCCCGAGACGATCAACTACCGCACGTTCAAGCCCGAAAAGGGCGGCTTGTTCTGCGAGCGCATCTTCGGGCCGACCCGCGACTGGGAGTGCTCCTGCGGCAAATACAAGCGCATCAAGCACAAGGGCACCGTCTGCGATCGTTGCGGCGTCGAAGTGACGCAATCCCGCGTGCGCCGCGAGCGCATGGGCCACATCGAGTTGGCCGTGCCCGTTTCGCACATCTGGTTCTACAAGTGCATGCCCTCGCGCATCGGCCTCATGCTCGACATGACGAGCCGCCAGCTCGAGCGCGTGATCTATTACGAGGACTACATCGTCATCGACCCAGGCAATACGCCTTTGCAGAAATGCCAGCTCCTCACCGAGACGGAATACCGCGAGGCCGAGGACCAATACGGCGAAAATTTCACCGCCGGCATGGGCGCGGAAGCGATCAAGAAGCTTCTCGAACAAACCGACCTCGCCGCGTTGAACGACGAGATCGAACAGTCCATGACCGCGACGCGCAGCAAGCAGCTGCGAAAGAAGATGGCCAAGCGCCTCAAGCTCGTCCAGGGCTTCGCGACCTCGAAGACTCGTCCCGAATGGATGATCCTGGCGGTGCTGCCCGTCATCCCGCCCGATCTACGTCCGCTCGTGCCCCTCGAGGGCGGCCGGTTCGCGACGTCCGATCTCAACGACCTTTATCGCCGCGTCATCAACCGCAACAATCGTCTCAAGACCTTGCTGCAGCTCAAGACGCCGGAAGTCATCATCCGCAACGAGAAGCGCATGCTCCAGGAGGCGGTCGACGCGCTCTTCGACAACGGCCGCCACGGCCGGGCCGTCACCGGCGCCGCGAATCGCCCGCTCAAGTCGCTCTCCGACATGCTCAAGGGCAAGGGCGGTCGTTTTCGCCAGAACCTGCTCGGCAAGCGCGTCGATTACTCCGGTCGTTCGGTCATCGTCATCGGGCCCGAACTCAAGCTCAACCAATGCGGTTTGCCGAAGAAAATGGCGCTCGTGTTGTTCGAGCCGTTCATCATTCGCCGCCTCAAGGAACTCGGCTACGTGCACACCGTGCGCAGCGCCAAGAAGCTCATTGAGCGTCAGACCCCCGAAGTCTGGGACATCCTCGACGAGGTGACGAAGGGCCACCCGGTTCTCCTGAACCGCGCGCCGACGTTGCACCGTCTTTCGATCCAGGCCTTCGAGCCGATCCTGATCGAAGGCGAAGCCATCCGCATTCACCCGCTCGTTTGCACCGCTTACAACGCGGACTTCGACGGTGACCAGATGGCGGTTCACGTCCCGCTCTCGATCGAGGCCCAGATGGAGGCGCGCCTGCTCATGCTCGCGCCGAACAACATTTTCTCGCCTTCGAGCGGCAAGCCGATCACCACGCCATCGCAAGATATTCCGCTCGGCTGCTATTATCTCACGCAGATGCCGCGTCCGGGCGAGATCCCGGACACCGGCCGCACGCCGTTGTTCGACGCGCCCTGGCAGGTGGAACTCGCGCTCAGCGAGAATTCGGTCAAGACGCACACGCCGATCCGTTTCAAAAACCCGGATTACGGCAAGAAGACGATCTACGGCGACGCGGGCGCAAATATTCTCGAAACGACCGCCGGACGCGTGGTCTTCAACGAGATCTGGCCCGACGATCTTGGTTTCTTCAACAAGGTTTGCGGCAAAAAGCAGCTCTCCGACATCATTTGGCGCTGTTACCAGGTCTCCGGCCAGGCGGCGACCGTCGAGACGCTCGACCGCCTCAAGGAGGTCGGCTTCAAGGCCGCAACCAAGGCAGGCATCTCGATCGGCGTCTCCGACATGATGATTCCGAAGGAAAAGACCGGTCTCGTCGAAAAGGCCTACAAGGAGATCGCCGAGGTCTCCAAGCAGTATCACCGCGGCATCATCACGGACGGCGAGCGCAAGAACAAGGTGCAGGACGTCTGGACCCACACGGGCGAGGAAGTCGCAAACGCCCTTTTCCGCACGCTCCAGCACAACGAAGGCCGGCCCGAGATGAACCCCGTGTTCATCATGGTCGACTCGGGCGCCCGCGGCAATCGCACGCAGATCAAGCAGCTCGCCGGCATGCGTGGCCTCATGGCCAAGCCCTCCGGCGAGATCATCGAGCGCCCGATCATCTCGAACTTCCGCGAAGGCCAGTCGGTGCTCGAATATTTCATCTCCACGCACGGCGCCCGCAAGGGCCTTGCCGACACGGCGCTCAAGACGGCCGACTCCGGTTATCTCACCCGCAAGCTCGTCGACGCGGCGCAGGACGTGATCATTACCGGTCCCGATTGCGGCACCGTGAACGGCATTCTCGTCCGCCCGATCTACGAGGGCGACGAGGAAGTCGTCAATTTGCCGACCCGCATCGTCGGACGCACGAGTTGCGAGACGGTCAAGGATCCCGTCACCGCGAAGATCATCGTCAAGGCCGGCCAGAACATCGACGAGGAAACCTCTTACGCGATCGAGAAGATCGGCATCGAGCAGCTCAAGATTCGTTCCGTGCTCACCTGCGAGTCGCAGCGGGGCGTGTGCAAGCTTTGCTACGGCCGCAATCTCGCGACCGGCGGCGAAGTCAAACTCGGCGAGGCGGTCGGCATCATTGCCGCCCAGTCCATCGGCGAGCCCGGCACGCAGCTCACGATGCGGACCTTCCACGTCGGCGGCACCGCCAGCCAGACGTTCAAGCAGCCGATCATCAAGGCCAAGAACGACGCGCTCGTCCGCTTCAACGACCTGCGCACCGTTCAGGCGCTCGACGGCACCTGGATCGTGCTCAACAAGAACGGCTCCGTCAGCCTGCACGCCAAGGACGGCCGCGAAATCGAGAGCTACAACGTCGTGGTCGGCTCGGTCATTTCCGTCACCGACGGCGCGATGGTCAAGAAGGGCGACACGTTCATCCAGTGGGATCCCTACAACGTGCCGATCATCACCGAAAAAGCCGGCAAGGTCGAATTCCGCGACATGATTCCAGCCGTCACGATCCGCAAGGAAGTCGACGAGACCACCGGCGTCATGGGCACCGTGGTCATCGAGCACAAGGAAGACCTGCACCCGCAGATCGTCCTGGTGGACGAGAAGACCGGTGACGTTCTCGCCAGCTACTCGATTCCCGCCGGCGCTCACATCGAAGTGAAGGAAAAATCCAAGGTGCAGGCCGGCACGCGTCTCGCCAAGACCCCGCGAAAGATCGCGAAGACCAAGGACATCACCGGCGGTCTGCCGCGCGTCGCCGAGCTTTTCGAGGCCCGCCGTCCGAAGGACGCCGCGGAAATCGCCAAGATCGACGGCGTGGTCGACATCGGCGGCACCGTCCGCGGCAAGCGTCGCGTGATCGTTCGCGACGTCGAGACCGGCTCGGAAGAAGAGCACCTCATCCCGCTCAGCAAGCACATCATCGCGTTCAAGGGCGACTTCGTGAAGAAAGGCCAGCAGCTCACCGAAGGGCCCGTCGTCCCGCACGAGATCCTCGAGATCTGCGGACCGCAGGAGCTTCAGGAACATCTGCTCAACGAAGTGCAGGAGGTTTACCGCCTGCAGGGCGTCGAAATCAACGACAAGCACATCGAGATCATCGTTCGCCAGATGCTCCGCAAGGTGAAGATTTCCGATCCCGGCGACACGACGTTGCTTTGGGGCGACCAGATCGACCGCCTCGAGTTCGCTCGCGAAAACGCCGCGGTCATCGAAAAGGGCGGCAAGCCCGCGGAAGCCACCCCGGTGCTTTTGGGCATCACGAAGGCTTCGCTCGAGACCGACAGCTTCATTTCCGCCGCCTCGTTCCAGGACACCACCCGCGTCCTGACCGAAGCCGCCACCCTTGGAAAATCCGACCGCCTGCGCGGCTTCAAGGAAAACGTAATCATGGGCCACCTGATTCCTGCCGGCACAGGTTTCCCGGCCAACCGCGAGTTCGACCTCGTCACCCTTGGCGAGGCCATCGCCGAGCCCGAGCCCGTCGTCCTCGAACAAGAGGCCATCTAAAATCACCCCAATTACCGGCATGACCACCAACTCTTCCAAAATGGAAACGATGACTGAACTCCTGGAGGCCGGCGTTCACTACGGCCACCAGACGAAACGATGGAATCCCAAGATGAAGGACTTCATCTTCGAGGAAAAAAACAGCATTTACATCATCGACCTCGGCAAGACCGTCGAGCAGCTCGACGAGGCCACGACCTACCTTCACAATCTCGTGAAGGGCGGTGGCAAGGTGCTTTTCGTCGGTTGCAAAAAGCAGGCGCAGGAAGCCGTCCGCGAGGCGGCGATCGCCAGCGGGCAATTCTGGGTGAATCAGCGCTGGCTCGGCGGCACTCTCACGAACCTCACCACCATCCGCAAGAGCGTGAAACGCCTGCGCGAGATCGAGGAGATCGAAAAGTCGCCGAATCACGGCGGCTACGGCAAAAAGGAGTTGTCCGCGCTTCGCCGGGAAGCGGCCCGCATGCACAAGAACCTGGAGGGCGTCGTCAACATGGACAAGCTGCCCGACGCGCTGGTCATCATCGACACGAACCGCGAGGAGATTGCCGTCGCCGAAGCCAACCGCCTGAACGTGCCGATCGTCGCGATCGTGGACACGAACTGCGACCCGGAGCGCGTGAGCTATCCCATCGCCGGAAACGACGACGCGATCCGCTCGATCCGCGTGATCCTGCAGAAGCTCGTCGACGCCATCGCCAGCGCCAAGGGCATCACCGCCAAGGCCCACGACAACGACCTCGCCGCCGTCTCCGAGTAGTTTTCCGACAGAATTTCCGGAACTTACGAGTTCTGAACCTTCTGTCCGGCCGCCTGCGTCCCACATTTTCCGTAAATTCTGTTAATTCTGTCCCATGGCTGAAATCACCTCCGCTCTCGTCAAGGAACTCCGCGAAAAGACCAACGCGGGCATGATGGATTGCAAACGCGCGCTCGATGAAGCGGGCGGCGATCTCGTCAAGGCCGACGAGATCCTTCGCAAGAAGGGCATGGCCGGCAACGCGAAGAAGGCCGGCCGCGCCGCCAAGGAAGGCGTGGTCGCCTCCTACATTCACATGCAGGGCAAGGTCGGCGTGCTCGTGGAAATCAACTGCGAGACCGACTTCGTGGCGAAGAACGAAAAATTTCGCGAGTTCGTGAAAGACATCACCCTTCACATTGCCGCGGCGAGTCCCACCTGCGTTTCGCGCGAGCAGGTCGATGCGGCCTTGATCGAGCGCGAACGGGATATTTACCGCGCGCAGGTTCAGGGCAAGCCGGCGAACATCGTCGACAAGATCGTCGACGGCAAAGTGGATAAATTCTACAGCACGATCTGCCTTCTCGAGCAGGCGTTCATCAAGAACCCGGATCTGACGATCAAGGAATACGTGAACAGCAAGATATCCGAACTCGGGGAGAACATCATCATTCGCCGCTTCGTGCGTTACATGGTCGGCGAAGATCTCGGCGAGCCGGCGCCCCCGGCGGAGTAGCCTGGACGGAATTTACCGAATCGACAAAATTTGAGGTTCCTTGAATTCGGCTCCGTCATTTTTCTTTCGTTGATCCCGTCAATTCCGCCGAAAACCCACCCTTTATGAATTATTCACTCCTCGACGAGGCCAACAAGGTCATTGAGAACAAGCAGATTCTCATCAACGTGGTCTCTCGCCGCGTGCGGCAGCTCAGCAGCGGGGTGCGTCCCCACGTCGAAGTCGAGCCGCGCATGACCTACGCCGACATCGCGCTGGCGGAAATCATGGCCGGCAAGCTGCTCGCGGGAGACTACTTTCCGCCAGAGATCGTTTAACCAGCCGCTCACGCGGCGTATCCCATGTCCGCCGAGATTTGTTCGAACCGCAAGGCGTTTCACGACTACACGATCGAGAGCCGGCTGGAGGCGGGGGTCGAGTTGCTCGGCACGGAGGTCAAATCCATCCGGGCGGGGCACGTGAACCTGCGGGGCGCCTACGCCCGCGTCGAAAAGAACGAGCTCTACGTCTTCGACGTGGACATCCAGCCCTACGAACGGGCGAGCCACGAGCAGCATGAGCCGAAGCGCAAGCGCCGGCTGCTCCTGCACCGCCGCGAGATCGATCAGCTTTTCGAAGAGGCGAACATCAGCGGACGCACGCTCGTTCCGCTGCGAATGTATTGGAAGTCCGGCCGGGTGAAGATCGAGATCGGCGTCGGCAAGGGCAAGCATGCGGTCGACAAACGGTCCGCGGTGAAAAGCCGGGACGAATCCCGAGAAGCGGCGCGCACGGCATCGAATTTCAATCGCAGTCGTTGAGCGGGCAAGGACGGGTTTCCACGGGGACTCATCCGTCCGGCGGGAGGCCGGATGACGCGCGGTGGAAGCGCAGGCTCCCCGGCGACGTTAATTCGCTCGCGATTTCGAGGGCTATTGGCCAAGTAGAATACCATGTCGTTTTTACGTTCCTTCGGGGCGGTGGCGTCCGCGACGCTTTTGTTCGGCCTGCCGGCGTGCGATCGATTCTCGCTGCCTGCCGCGAAGGTCAAGGTCGAGGAACAGGCGGCCGAAGCGCAGAAGGCCGGGGACTACCAGCGGGCGGTGCGGCTTTACGAATCGCTGCTGGACGGAACCCCGGCAACCGCGAAAATCCATTACAGTCTGGCGCTGCTTTATGACGACAAGCTGAAGGAGCCGGTCTCCGCGCTGCATCATTTTCGTCGGTATTTGCGAATGTCGGGTGACGCGAAGAGCAACAAGGAGGTGGGGCAGTTCATCCAACGCCTCGAGCTCGAGATGGCCGCCGGCGCGGCCGATAGCGGGATCATGACGAAGCGGGAGGCGGTGCGGCTGAAAAACGACAACCTCAAACTGCAGCAGCAGGTGATGCGATTGCAGACGGATCTTACCGAGGCAAGGCGCCGGCCTTCCGCCAAGGAGGCGGCCAAGGCCGCGCGCGACGGAAGAGGCTTCTCGACCGTGCCCCGCACCGCGGCGGCCGAGCAGGCGGTGGGCAGGGAGACGCGGACCTACGCGGTGCAGAAGGGCGATACGCTCGCCAGTATCGCGCGAAAATTCTATCAGAGCTCCCAGCGCTGGAAGGACATCGCGGACGCCAATCAGAATCAACTGAACGGCACCGTGGACTTGAAGATCGGCCAGACGCTCATTATTCCGAAATGACTCTTCGCCCGGAGGGCACGGAGAATACGGGGGAGGAGAAAGTTTTTGATTCTCCGGGGCCCCCCGGGTGAAACGATGCTCCGGGTTTGGGGCGACCAACTTCCCTCTTGCTTCGTGACTTCGGTCCAATAGTTTCCCTGTCATGCCTGTTACCAGCCCGCTTGCCTACGATTCCAAGGTGGAAGGCAACGTTATTTTTACCCGCGTCGACGCGGCGATCAACTGGATGCGCGGCAATTCGCTCTGGCCGATGCCGATGGGGCTGGCCTGCTGCGCGATCGAGCTGATGGCGGCCTCCTCCGCCCGATTCGACATCTCGCGATTCGGCGCCGAGGTGATGCGGTTTTCGCCGCGACAGGCGGACGTGATGATCGTCGCCGGCACCGTGACTTACAAAATGGCCTACGCGGTGAAGCGCATCTGGGACCAGATGCCCGAGCCGAAGTGGTGCATCGCGATGGGGGCGTGCGCGTCGAGCGGCGGGATGTATCGGAGCTACGCGGTGCTGCAGGGCATCGATCACCTTTTGCCGGTGGATGTTTACATTTCCGGCTGTCCGCCGCGCCCGGAGGCTTTGCTCGATGGATTGATGAAACTGCAGCACAAGATCATGGGCGAGCACGCCATTTCCGATCAGCGCAGAAAATACGCGGAGGTCGCGTAGCGATGGACGAAGTCGTCAGCAGGCTGGAATCCCAATTTCCCGGCGCGATCCTCGAGCGAAAGGATTTTCGCGGCGAGACTTCGCTCACGGTGCCGGCGGAGCGGGCCCGGGAGCTGTCGCGATTTTTGCGGGACGCTCTCGGCTTCGATTATTTCATCGATCTGACCACGATCGACCACTTCGAGACGGAGCCGCGCTGGGAGGTCGTCTACGAGCTCTACTCGATGGCGGCCGGCAAGCATCTTCGCCTGAAATATCGCCTGCTCGAAAACGAACCCGAGGCGCCGACCGTTTCCGATCTCTGGCCCACGGCCAACTGGCATGAGCGCGAGGCTTACGACATGATGGGGATCCGTTTCAAGGATCATCCCGATTTGCGCCGCATCCTGATGTGGGAGGGATACCCGCATTATCCGCTGCGCAAGGATTTTCCCCTCGAAGGCCTGCCCAGCGACGTGCCCGACGTCGCGTTCACCGAGCCGGCGCCGCTGCAGGGCGGTCCGTTCGTCACCGCTCCCAGCGACGGCACCGCGCAGGTGCGAGAACCCCGCGCGCGTTATCTTCCTCCGCCGCCGCAGGACAAGTTCGTCGCCGAGCCTTGATTGCCGACGCCGCTGGACTCGAGGAGTTGCTCGACCGGGTTGCCGATCTGCCGGTGGTCGCCTTCGACACCGAGGCGGACAGCCTGCACTGCTATTTCGAGAAGCTGTGCCTGATCCAGATCAGCACCCCTCACGAGCACGTCCTGGTCGATCCGCTGGCCGACGTGCCGATGCAACCGCTGCTCGACGCGGTGGCCGAGAAGCGCGTGATCTTTCATGGCGCGGACTATGACTTGCGCCTGCTGCGGCGGGTGGGGACGTTCGAACCGCGTGAAATCTTCGACACGATGATCGCGTCGCGCCTCTGCGGAGTCGAGGCGCTGGGTCTTGCGGCGTTGGTCGAGAATCATTTCGGCGTGACCCTTTCCAAGGGCTCGCAGAAGGCGAATTGGGCCCGCCGGCCGCTTCCGGACGAGATGGTGGAATATGCGATGAACGACACGCGTTATCTGCTCGAGCTGGCGGAACGCATCGAGGCGGACGTGCGCCGCCTCGGGCGTTGGGAGTGGTTCCGGGAATCGCGTGATCGCATGGTGGCGGCTTCCCGGGAGGTGCGGGAGCGCGACGAGGAAAACGCCTGGCGCATCTCGGGGTCCGCGCGACTTGGGCCTCGCGCGCAGTCGATTCTGCGGGTGCTGTGGTTCTGGCGGGACGCGGAGGCGCGCGCCTGGAACCGGCCGCCATTCCATGTCATCAGCAACGACGACCTGCTCCGTGTCGCGGAATGCGCGAGCGCGGGCCGGCCATTTTCCACGTTTCGCATGGCGAACCGCCGCCGGCGCAGCTTCGAGGTGACGTTGGCGCTCGCTCTCCAGGTGCCGGAGGCCGAGTGGCCGAAGATGGAGCGCAAGCGCGGCAGGCGCCGGACGAACGAGCAGCTCAAGCGCTTCGACGAGCTCAAGGCGGTCCGCGACCGGAAGGCGGCGGAGCTGCAGATCGATCCTGCGATCCTCGCCTCGCGCGGCGCGCTCGAGGCGACTTCCGTCGAGGCGGATTCCCCGGCGCTCATGCGCTGGCAGCGAGAGTTGCTTGGGCTCGATTTGCCGGCGCCGCTCGCATGAACGACTTGATCGATCTGGCGCTCGCGGAGGACATCGGATCCGGCGACGTGACCGTTCGGTTTTTTACCGATCCGGAGCGGACGACGAAGTTCCACATCGTGGCGAAACAACACGGCGTGCTGGCCGGGGGGGACACGGGCGCGGAGATTTTCCGGCGGGTGGACGGGACTTTGAAGGTCGTCGCCGTCCGGGCGGACGGGGACTTGATCGAGCCGGGAGACGAGGTGTTGAGCGGCGAGGGGCGGCTCGGATCGATCCTCACGGCGGAGCGAACCGCGCTGAATTTTTTGCAGCGCCTTTCCGGCGTCGCCACCCAGACGCGCCGTTACGTGGACCTGATCGCGGGCACGGGCTGCAGGCTGCTCGACACCCGCAAGACGACGCCGGGTTTCCGCGCGTTGGAAAAAGCCGCGGTCGCCGCGGGAGGGGGCGCGAACCATCGGTTCGGCCTGCATGACATGGTGATGGTGAAGGACAATCATTTGGCCGGCGGAGCGGACGCCGGCGTCCTCCGGTCGGGAATCGCGGCCGCCAAGGCGGAGGGATTCCGCGTCGAGGTGGAGGCCGACACGCTCGCGCAGGCGCTCGAGTTTTTCCGGATCCCCGGCATCGATGTCGTGCTGCTCGACAACATGTCCCCGAAGGACATGGAGGTGGCCGTGCGGCAGCGGCCCGCCTTCGTGCAGCTCGAGGCCAGTGGCGGCATCACGTTGGGCAACATCCGGGCCGTCGCCGAAACGGGGGTGAATTTCATCTCGGTCGGGGCGTTGACGCATTCCGCCCCGGCGCTGGATCTGTCGCTCGAACTCGTCGGCGATGCCTGAAGATTTCGTGCCCCTCGACCGGGATCGGATCGCGGGAGACGGCGGTTTCTGGCGCGTCTCGGTTTTCCGGGAAACGGTCTCGACCAACGATCTTGTCATGCGGGCGGGCGAGGGCGGGGAAGGGGAGGGAAGGGCAATTTTCGCGGAGACGCAGACCCGGGGCCGCGGGCAGTTCGGACGGCGCTGGGATTCCGCTCCGGGCCTCGGCTTATGGGGATCGGTGCTGTTGCGCCCGCGCTGGCCGGTGGCCGAGATCGCGCGAATGACTCCGCTCATCGCCGTCGCGGTCGCTCGCGCGATCGGGGCGTGCACGGGGCTTGCGCCGCGGATCAAACCGCCAAACGATATTTTTTTTTCCGGGCGGAAGGTGGCGGGGATCCTGAGCGAGGCGCGCACGGGGCGGGATGTTTTCGTCGCGGTGGGAGTCGGCCTCAACGTGAATCACGAGCGACGGGATTTTCCCCTGGAGATCCAGACCAGCGCCACGTCTCTTGCGATCGAGACCGGCCGGCGCTGGGATCGGGACGACGTGGCCGCCCGTCTGCTGCGGGAGATTGCCCGGATCTATCAGCCGGAGACCCCGCCGGGGCGGGAAGTTTTGGACGTCTACGCCGAACTTTCGCGCGCGGCGGATTGTGGTAGCGTGCCGCCATGATGCGGGTGCTGCGGACGGTTTGTTTGAGCGCGGTCGTGATTGCGGCCGGCGCGCCGGTCTTCGCGCAGGACGAGAAGGTGCTCGGGGAGACGGAGAAAGCGGATGGGGACTCGCCCTATGAAAACATGCACGTGCTCGCGCGGGCGATGCAGTTGATCCGGCAGGATTACGTGAACGACAAGAAGATCAGCTTTCGCGATCTCACCTACAGCGCGTTGCGGGGCATGCTCTCGGAGCTCGACCCGCACAGTTCGTTCATGGACCCGCGGGATTTCAAGGGCATGCAGGAGGATACGAAAAGCGAGTTCGGCGGCCTGGGGGTGACGGTGAACGCGAAGGATGGCGTGCTCACGCTCATCGGAGTCGCCGAGGGTTCCCCGGGTTTCGAGGCCGGCCTCCAGTCCGGCGACCAGATTCGGAAGATCAATGGCTCCGCCGCCGATCGCATGACGATGTCCGACGCGGTGGACAGGCTGCGCGGGGAGCCCGGCGAAAAGGTGACGCTCACGATTTCCCGTCCAACGACCAATGAACTGAAGGAATTCACCATCGCGCGCGCGGTCATCAAGGTGCCGAGCGTCGTGGACGCGATGGTGCTCCCGACCGACCATACCGGCGGACGAAAGATCGGTTATCTGCGGCTGACTCAATTCAACGAGCCGACGGCGAACGAACTTTCGTCCGCGCTCGATTCGTTGGACAAACAGGGCATCGAAGCCCTCGTGATGGATCTGCGCTTCAACCCCGGCGGCCTTCTGGGCAGCGCCGTGGACGTGTGCGCGCAGTTCGTCCCGCCGAACACCAAAATCGTCTCCACCGAAGGCCGCTCGCCGGCCCACGAATACACGACGCACGCGCCGAAAAAACGCGTGCGGACGTATCCCGTGGCCATTCTCATCAATGGCTCCAGCGCCAGCGGTTCCGAGATCGTCGCCGGGGCGTTGAAGGACCTGCATCGCGCGATCCTCGTCGGCGAGACCACCTTTGGCAAAGGCTCGGTGCAAAGCGTGGTGTCGCTTCCCGACGGCTCGGCCATGCGCTTCACCACCGCGAAATATTACACGCCGAGCCGCCGTCCGATCCACGAGCACGGTGTCGTCCCGGACATCCGCTGCGCGCTGACGCTGGAGCAGGAGGCGCGGCTTTATCAGGCGCGTCGCCGCCGGGAGACCCCCGGCGACGGGGATCACGCCAAAGTCCCGGATCCGCAGCTCGACCGGGCGGTCGACGCTCTGACGGGCGTGTTGCTTTACGGTGGTCGCGCGAAAGTCTCGCCGGCCCAGGGTTAGGCGGGATGGCCGTGATTCTCGCCATTGAGACATCCTGCGACGAAACCGCGGCGGCGGTCCTGCGTGGATGCGGGGAATTGCTGGCCGGCGAGGTCTGGTCGCAGGCGTCGTTGCATGCGGAATATGGCGGGGTGGTGCCGGAGGTCGCCTCGCGAAATCACCTGGCGGCGCTCCCCGGGATCATTCGGACGGCGTTGCGAAAAGCGGATGTGTCGGTTTCCGAAATCGACGTGTTCGCGGCGACCACCGGTCCGGGCCTGCCGACCGCGCTGCTCGTGGGAATGGCTTGCGGCAAAGCGCTGGCGATCGGCGCCGGACGTCCTTTTCACGCGGTGAACCACGTCGAAGGGCATTTGTTCTCTCCTTTTTTCGGCTGCGAGGAAGTGCCGCCCCACGTGGGTCTCGTCGTGAGTGGAGGGCACACCCTGCTGGTCGACGTGGCGGCGTTCGGAGAGTGCCGCGTGCTTGGATCGACGCTGGATGATGCCGCGGGCGAGGCCTTCGACAAGGTTGCCAAGCTGCTCGGGCTCGGTTACCCCGGCGGGGTCGAGATCGAGCGGATGGCGCGCGATGGTGATCCCGCGCGATACGATTTTCCCCGAAGCATGAGATATTCGGGGAATTTCGATTTCAGCTTCAGCGGTTTGAAAACGGCGGTTCGTCAGACGATCGAGAGAGAAAGGATTTCGCGGCCGGACGTTTGTGCCTCTTTTCAAGAAGCGGTGGTCGAAGTGCTGGTCGACAAGACGCTCGACGCCGCGGCGGCCGCCGGCCGGAATCGCGTGGCGCTGAGCGGCGGGGTCAGCTCCAATCTCCGGCTGCAGGCGCTGCTCGGGCGACGGGCCGAAGAGCGGGGGTTGGAGCTGGTTGTCGCGTCGAAGGAGCTGCGCACGGACAATGCGGCGATGATCGCCTACGTCGCGGCCCTGCAGGTGGCTCACCGGATTCCCGGACGGCTCGATGCCGACGTTTTGCCGTCGATCGATTTCCCGACCTTCGGTCGGCGTTGAACGATCCCTGCGGTCCGGTGTCAAACGGCAATGATTCCTCGCATTCTTGCCGTGGCCGCGATCGGCCTCTTCCTCGTTTCACCCGTCGGACGCGCCGAGGAAAAAGCCGCGGCCTGGCCGACCGATTACCAGGCGGCGTTGAAAGAAGCCGGGAAAAGCGATCGCGCCGTCCTGGTGAATTTTACCGGTTCCGACTGGTGCGGGTGGTGTTTGCGGCTCGCGAAGGAAACCTTTTCCAAGCCGGAGTTCGCGGCGTTTGCGGCCCGGAATCTGGTGCTGTTGGAAGCGGACTTTCCCCAGGGGAAGAAGCAAAGCGCGACGGTCAAGAAACAGAACGAGGAACTGCGGGAGAAATTCCAGGTGGAGGGATTTCCCACGCTCGTTTTGCTGGACAAAAACGGCAAGGAGATCGGGCGGCATGGGGGCTACCTGGAAGGCGGGCCGGCGGCGATGGTCGCGTGGATCGAGAAGTCCGAGGGCAAACCGTAGTCGGGCTCGTTTCTTTTCGCGAGGATGACGGGGCCCGGCGGGCTTTCCGTCGCAGACCGGGCAAGCGGGCTTGACCCGGCGCCCGCGCGCCTGCATATTTTCCGGTTCCGCCGCACGGCGACGATTTTCTCACGACCTTACCTTTATTCCGTATGAACGCCGAAATGCTTACCATGCTCGATTACCTCGAGCGCGAAAGGGGAATCAGCCGTGACATCCTCGTGGATGCCATCTCGGGCGCTCTTTTGACCGCTTCCAAGAAGGCGTTCGCCACGGCGCGTGAGTTGCGCATCGAGATCAATCCCAAGACGGGCGACATTCGCGCATTCGCCCGGCCCATCGTGGTGGAAAAAGTGTCGAACCTGCACGACGAGATCACCCTGTCGAAGGCGCGCCAGTTCAAGGCGGACGCGCAGATCGGGGACGAGGTCGAGATCGAGGTCACGCCGAAGGATTTCGGCCGCATCGCCGCCCAGACCGCCCGGCAGGCCATCATGCAGCGCATTCGCCAGATCGAGAAGGACATGATCTACGAAGAGTTCAAGGACCGCGCCGGCGAGATCGTCAGCGGCACCGTGCGGCGCTTCGAGCGCTCGGACGTGATCGTGGATCTCGGCCGCTTCGAGGCGATCATGTATTCCCGCGAGCGGGTGCCGACCGAGGAATACAGCGTCGGCGATCGCATCCGCGCGTATGTCGTCGAAGTAAGCAATGGCGCGCGCGGGCCGGAGATCATCCTGTCGCGCAGCCACCCGAATTTTGTGCGCCGCCTTTTCGAGGTCGAGGTCAGCGAGATCGCCGATCGCACCGTCGAGCTGAAGGCCATCGCCCGCGAGGCCGGCGCCCGCACGAAGGTCGCCGTCTACAGCTCCGACGACAAGGTCGACCCCGTCGGCGCCTGCGTCGGCATGCGGGGAGCCCGCGTCAAGAATATCGTCCGCGAGTTGAACAACGAAAAGGTCGACATCATCCGCTGGAGCGCCGATCCGCAGGAACTCGTCCGCGAGGCCTTGAAGCCGGCGAAGATTCACAGCCTCACGCTCGATCCGGTTGCGAAGAAAATTTCCGTGACCGTGGGCAAGGAGGAATTGTCGCAGGCGATCGGCCGCCGGGGTCAAAACGCGCGTCTCACCGCCAAGCTCACGGGCTGGGACATCGACATCAACGAAGATAAGAGCAAGGAAGAAGCCTTCGAAAGCCAGAAGGCGCAGGCCGCCCTTTCGCTCGCCGACCTTCTCGGCATCACTTCCGACCAGGCCGACAAACTCACCAAAAGCGGAATGAACGCCATCGACGTGATCGTGCTTTGCGGGGCGGACGACATCGCCGGCGTTCTGGAGTGCGATCTCGAAACCGCCGAGCGCATCCTCGAAGCCGCCAAGACCAATGCCGCGGGCGTCGTCGCCTAGCTTGCGGCCATGAAACCGCCCGCGTTTCCATCGAATCTCAATGCCACCCAAAGTCAGCCACTCCAAGACCGAAACCCGGACGCCCGTCAAATCACGGCGCGGCGCCCCGGCCAGCGGCGGCGCCCCGTCGTCCCGCCCCGCGAAATCCGCCGTCCCCGCTGAGCCCGCGGCCCTTCCCGTCCCCCCGGCTCCGCCGGCCGAGGCGCTCTCGCTGATCGAGCCGAAAAAGAAAAAGATCCGCAAGCCCGAGGGCGAGATCGAACGCAAGACGCGGTCCTTCCTTCCCCCGATCAGTAAAATTTCCGCCCCGGCGCCCGCCGAGCCCGTGGTCGTTTCCGCCCCCGAGGCGGTGGCCGAGCCCGAAATCGTCGAGGAAATCGCACCCGTCGCCGAAGAACCCGTCGACGAGCGCAAGGTGATCCACATCAAGCCGCCGATCATCGTCAAGGAACTCGCCACCCAGATCGGGTTGAAGCCCTTCCAGATCATCGCGGATCTGATGGAGTTGAACATTTTTGCCGCGATCAACAATCCGATCGAGGCCGACGTGGCCTCGAAGATCTGCGAAAAACACGGGTTTATCTTCGAGCGCGACAAGCGCAAGACCGGCGAGGGCGTTCACGCCCCGAAGATCGTGGTGATCGAGCCGCCCAAGAAAAAGGCCGCGGAGACCAAGTCCACCGAGCTCCAACCGCGTCCGCCGATCATCACGATGATGGGCCACGTCGATCACGGAAAAACCTCTCTGCTCGACGCGATCCGCAAGGCCCGCGTCGCCAAGGGCGAAGCCGGCGGCATCACGCAGCACATCGGCGCCTACAGCGTGAAGCGAGGCGACGGCAGCATCACTTTCCTCGACACGCCCGGACACGCCGCCTTCACCGCCATGCGGGCGCGCGGCGCCAACGTGACCGATATCGTCGTGCTCGTCGTCGCGGCGGATGACGGGCTGATGCCGCAGACGATCGAGGCCATCAACCACGCGAAGGCCGCGAAGGTCACGATCGTCGTGGCGATCAACAAGATCGACGTGCCCGGCGCGAACGTCGACCGCCTGAAAGCCCAGCTCCAGGAGCAGGGCCTCACGCCCGAGGACTGGGGCGGCGAAACGATCTGCTGCGAAGTCTCCGCCACGAAGGGCATCGGCATCGACGCCCTGCTCGAGAGCATGTCCCTGCAGGCCGAGGTGCTCGAGCTCAAGGCGAACCCGGCCGACGACGCGCGCTGCACGGTGATCGAGGCCCAGGTCGAGGCGGGCCGCGGCCCGACCGCCACCGTGATCGTGAACACTGGCACGCTCAAGGTCGGCCAGGCGTTCATCTGCGGAAATTTTTGGGGCAAGGTGAAGCAGCTCATCGGCGACGACGGCAAGCCGGTGAAGGAAGCCGGCCCCGCCCTGCCCGTGAAGGTGCTCGGCTTCAGCGGCCTCCCGCATGCCGGCGACGAACTCGTCATGATGGAGGTCGAAAAGGATTCCCGCACGCTCAGCGAGGAGCGGCTCGAAAAACTGCGCACCGAGAAGCTGTCCGTTCCGCAGCGCGCCCGCCTGGAGAATCTTTTCGAGACGCTGGCCGCCGACGCGCGCAAGAACCTCCGCATCGTCCTCAAGTCCGACGTGCAGGGTTCGCTCGAGGCCCTCCTCGGATCCCTCGGCGAAATCAAGAGCAAGAAGATCTCGCTCGAGATCATCCATCACGCGGTCGGTCCGATCACGGAATCCGACGTCCTTCTGGCCAGCGCCTCCGACGCCGTCATCATCGGCTTCAGCGTGAAGGTCGAGAGCAGCGCCTCGCAGGCCGCGAAGCGCGAGGGCGTGCAGGTCAAGCTCTACAGCATCATTTACGAGCTCCTCGACCAGATCAAGGAGTCGATGGCCGGCATGCTCGATCCCGAACAGCGCGAGAGCATCGTGGGCCACGCCGAGGTCAAACAAGTGTTCGATCTCACGAAGGGCAAGGTGGCCGGTTGCATCGTCAACGACGGCCGCATCCCTCGCAATGCCCGCGCCCGCGTGCTCCGGAAGCGCCAGCCGATCTATGACGGCGGCCTCGCGACGCTGCGACGGTTCCAGGACGAGGTCAAGGAAGTGCGCGCCGGACTCGAGTGCGGCATGAAGCTCGGCGATTTCAACGACTACGAAGTCGGCGACGTCATCGAGGCCTACACCCTCGAAAAAGTCGCGCAGACGCTCTGATTCGCACCACGGATGGCACTGATCCCACGGATGAATGATCCGGGTGATCCGCGGTGATTCGGGGTGAAAGATTTGACATGAAATACCGGCTCAAACGTGTCTGCGAGGTGCTCAAGCGCGAGCTGGGCATCATCATGGTGCGGGAAATGCGGTTCGCTTCGCCGCTCGTCACCGTGAGCGACGTCGACATCACGCCCGACCTCAAGCAGGCGCACGTCTTCATCAGCGCCCTCGGCGACGACACCCAGCGTCGCGACGCCCTTCACCAGCTCGAGCAAAACCGCGTCGTTCTTCAACACGAACTCGCGAGGCGCGTCGTGCTCAAGCATACCCCGCACCTGAACTTCAAACTCGACGAGTCGATCGAACGCGGCGCCCGCGTCATCAATCTCATGGACGAGCTTGGCCTGATCCCGGAAAAATCCCAAGAAGACGAACAATGAACGCCACCTTTGAAGAAATCCGCCGCGCGCTCGAGCCGGCCCGCACCGTCCTCGTCGCGAGCCACCTTCGGCCGGATGGCGATGCGCTTGGCTCGACGATCGCCTTCGCGCTTTGGCTCAAGAGCCTCGGCAAGGAGGTCACCGCCTGGAACGAAGACGGCATGCTCGACAAGTTTCGTTATCTGCCCGGGGCGGACCTCGTGACCGCGCCGGGGGGCGAGGGGCGGAAGTTCGATGCCTTTGTCGCGCTCGACACGTCGGTCAAGAACCGGCTGGGCACCGTGCTCGCGGCCATCGAGGAGCCGGCGACGTTCATCAACATCGACCACCACATCAGCAACGGCCGCTTCGGCGCGATCAACTACATCGACAGTTCGTCCCCCGCCACCGGCCAGATCGTTTTCGAGTTTCTGAAGGCGGTCGGCGCGACGGTGACCGCCGAGATCGCGGCGAATCTTTTTGCGGCCATCTCGACCGACACCGGGTCGTTCCAGTATCCGAACACGACGGCGGACACGTACCGCGTCGCGGCGGAGCTGGTCGAAGCCGGCGTAGACGTGGGGGCGCTCTCGCAGGCGATGTATGACAGCCAGCCCCGCCGCCGCCTCGAGTTGCTGCGGCATGCGCTGAACGAAGCGAAGTTTTCCGAGGATGGCCGCGTGGCGAGTTTCTCGCTGACGGAGGCGGACGTCACGCGGCTCGGCGTGCTGCCCGAGGACAACGAGGGAATCATCGACCATCTGCGCTCGGTGGATTCCGTCGTGGCGGCGGTGTTCTTCGAGGAACTCGGGGACGACAAGGTGCGGGTGAGCTCGCGGTCCAAGGATCGCCGGGTGGACGTCTGCAAGGTGTGCGCGGTGTTCGGAGGAGGCGGCCACGCGCTCGCGGCCGGGGCGCGCATCGACGGGACGATCAAGGAAGTCGCAGAAAAATTTTTAAAGGTCTTGAAGGATGAAGTCGAACGAGCCGATTGACGGTGTTCTTTGTGTCGACAAGGCGGTCGGGATGACCTCGCACGATGTCGTGGCGATCGTGCGCCGCGCGCTCGACATGAAGAAGGTCGGCCATTGCGGCACGCTCGATCCGCTCGCGACGGGCCTGCTGCTGATCACGCTCGGCCGGGGCACGAAGATCCAGGATCTCCTCATGAGCGAGGACAAGGAATACGCCGGCACGATGAAGCTCGGCGAAGTCACCGACAGCCAGGATTCCGACGGCGAAGTCACGGAGGTCCGGCCGGTGCCGGAGTTGAACGCCCCCGAGATCGACGCGGCTTTCGCGAAGTATCACGGGGATTTTTACCAGACGCCGCCAATGGTGAGCGCGATCAAAAAAAACGGGGTGCCGCTCTACAAGCTTGCCCGCCAGGGGAAGACGGTCGAGCGAGAGCCGCGGTTCGTGCACGTTTACGCGCACCAGATTCTCGCGCTGCGCCTGCCGGAAATCGATTTTCGCGTGACGTGCAGCAAGGGTTTTTACGTGCGCACCTACGCGCACGACATCGGGCAGGAGCTTGGCTGCGGCGCGCACCTGCGGGCATTGCGGCGCACGAAGTCCGGGCGCTTTTCGGCGGAGGGCGCGATCACGATCGACGAGCTCAAGACGCTCCCGCGGGAGCAAACGCTGGCCCGCGTGATGAGCCTGCCGGACGTTTCGCGGCTGCGCGGCGCGTGACGCCGGGCATGGAAGTTCTTCGATCCATCGCCGAACTGGAACGTCTCCGCGGACCGCTCGTGCTTTCGATCGGAGTCTTCGATGGCGTGCATCCCGGGCATCGGGCGGTGCTGGGCCGCGCCATCACGGACGCGGCGGTGATGAACGGAACGGCCGTCGCGCTGACCTTCGACCCCCACCCGGCGCGGGTTCTGCGGCCGGGCCGCGCGCCGCGGCTCCTGACTTCGACCGCGCACAAGGCCCGTCTCATCGAGGCGGCCGGCATGTCGTATTTGCTCGTCCTGCCCTTCGACGAGGAATTTGCGGCGCAGCCCCCGGAGGTTTTCATCCGGCGGCTGGGAGGGATGGGCCCGGCGCTCCGGCAGATCTGCGTGGGGCAGAACTGGTCCTTTGGGAAAGGCCGTGCCGGCGACGTCCCGCTTTTGCGCCGGCTTGGCGCGGAGCTGAAATTCGCCGTGGCCGAGGTTCCCTCCGTGCTGGTCGATGGCGCGGTGGTGAGCAGCACGCGCATCCGCGAGGCGGTGGAGCGCGGCGAGCTCGATGCGGCGCGCCGGTTGCTGGGGCGCGATTACACCATTCTCGGGACCGTCGAGCCCGGCGATCAGCTTGGCCGGACGATTGGTTTTCCGACCGCGAACCTGCGGGCGCACAACGAGCAGTTTCCCCCGGATGGCGTTTACGCGGTGCGCGTGAGTCGGGGCGGGGAAAATTGGCGCGGGGTGGCGAACATCGGGTTTCGCCCGACCGTCGCGATGGAACCGGAGCGCAAGCTCGAGGTGCATCTGTTCGATTTCGACGGCGATCTTTACGGGCGCGATCTCGACGTGGACTTCGTGCGATTCCTGCGCGGAGAGAAAAAATTCGACGGGCTCGACACGCTCAAGGCGCAGATCGCGAAAGACGCGGCCGAAGCGCGACGCGTCCTGGGCTAGGTTTCGCGGAACGGGGACCATTCGCGGTCTCGGCGTTTCGGCAGGACAAATCGAACGCAAAATTTCGACGGAGGAAGCGAGGGTTCCTCCGGGACCTTCGAGCGCCGGTGGATCATCCCGATGAAGCCGCTTGAGGATCGGCGCGCGGGATTTCCTGGCGTGATCCTTACGGGCTCGTGGTCGAGAAGAGGGAAAAGGGGCGCATCATCTGTTTATGGCTGCATCATTGATGAAGCTGATCTCCTCCGCGGTCATGCCATAGAGGCGGAAAACCTGGACGTCGATCTCGGCCTCGAGCGCCGTAGCGGTCGCTTCGTCACCCGTGCGCTTCGCAGCGAGAACGCGGTCGACGAGCGCGGTCAGCGTCACCTGATCGGCAGGCGCCGCCGATGGGATGGGAACGAGACGGAGTTGCGGGGATCCCCATTGGAAGTCGCCCCCGGCCATGCGAAGCGCGCCGAAATAAAGTTCATAGAGAAACATGAACATTCGCGAGTTGAAGATCGCGGCGAAGAATTGAAGCGGCTCACCATCACGGGGAGCGTAAAAGCAGTTCGTGTTCACGGAGGCGTATTCGCCCGCGAGGTCGGGGAACGCTTCACAGAGAGATGCCATCTTTGCGAAGACAATTTTCGGGGTGTCATAGAGATCGCGTCGTGTATCGCTGATGGGAGCGGTAGCGGGCAACACGGGACAAATCAGTTGGCGTCCTTGGTGGATGAGTCTTCGCCGCCCCCATAAACTTTCGTATCGCTCGATAAGTCCGGTGTTGATCAAGCGCCATCGCGCCGAGTCGGCATCGACGAAATGACGCCCGTAGGCGTCCGCCTCCGCCGCCGTCGACGTGGCGTTTACCTGTCCGCAATCTTTCAACGGACGCGTCCGGGGAATGATGCCATCCAGGACCGCGTAGTGTTCGGAAAGCAAGAACCCCCAGATGTTCTCCGGGAGTAGCCGCAAAAAGCGCGCATCAATCATCCGCTCGCGGAACTTTCGAATGTCGAAGTCTTGTTCGCGCTGCTCGATCGGAGAGAGAACGCGAATCGCGCCTTGGGACGCCGCGTTCCGGCCGAAGAGCGTGATCACGGGATAAACGCTTACCTGTCGGAAAGCGCGAATGCGGCTGACATCCACGAGTTCCTGAATCGCGCCTCGGGCAAGAAGATGGTTGCGCAGACCTCGTGCATAGGGCGCGGCGAGATACTTGTTCGGATTGATCAGACACGCCACACCGTCCTCTCGGAGCATTCGAAGGGACAACTCGAAGAACAAGATGTAGAGGTCCCATGCCCCGGTCGCAGTCTCGAATCCGGCCTTGAGAGCATCTCGCGCTTCATCACCAAAGGCGTTTTTATAATCAATCGCGCTGACGTAAGGCGGATTCGCAATCACGATATCGAACCCGCCGCGTCCATCGGGCGGATCGGCGAGAACGTCGTGAAACCAGAGGTGCCAGAGAAAAAACGGGCGTTCGCGGCGAGGGTCGGAGAGCAGGAGACGCAGGCGTTCCTGCTTTCCGGCAAGGGCGTCGAGTTCGACTTGCCATCCTCGGCGGTCGCGCTGTTCCCGGGAGGAGGGACGATAGGTGCGGAGTTCCCGGGTGTTCTGCTTCTGGCGGGCCTCCCAGGCGGCGATTTTTCGTTCCAGCTCGTGCCGGCGAAGGGCGATGCGGGCGTCGACGGCGGCGAGCACGGCGGCGTCGATGGCCGCGCGGCGAAGGGCTTTTTCGGCGGGGTCGTGACAGGCGAAATAGGCGTCGCGCTGGACGGCGAAATCGTGCTGGGCGGGGGTGGGAATCGCGAGCTCGGTTTCGTCGCCGGCATCGAGGGCGAGTTCCAGGGCTTCCGAGCCGAGGCGCCGGCGCGCGAAGCGCGGCGGGAGGGGCGCGCCGAGGCCGCGCAGCGATTCGCCCTCGAAGCTCTCGAGCAGGCTGTTGCCCTGCATGATCTGGTAGTCGAGGTTCGGCAGGGGCACGGGGGAGACTTCCTCGACGATGAGGGCGAGCCAGACGCGGAGGCGGGCGATCTCGACGGCGCCGGCGTCGAGGTCCACGCCATGGAGAGAACGCTGGATGATGTCGCGCTTGGCTCCGGCGCGGTCGAGGCCGGGGTTCAGGACGAGCTTCGCCCAGTAGATTTCCTGGAGCAGGCCAATGGGGAAGGCGCCGGAGCCGATGGCGGGATCGCAGATGCGCAGGCCTTCGATCAGCGCGGCGAGGCGGGTGGCATGGCGGGCGAGCCAACTGTCCTGCCGCGCGTCGATGGGCTCTTTCAGGCGCACGAAACGCTCGATCTCCGCGCGGGCGGCGGCGTCCTCGGGGAAGTGGCCGGCAAGCGTGCGGACGAGGCTCTGCTGGCACATGTATTGAACGACGGGCTTGGGCGTGTAGTAGGCGCCCTTGTCCTTGTTGTCCTCGAGCAGGTTTTCGAAGATGTGTCCAAGCATCTCGGGGTCGATGCCGATCTCGTGATCCTCGGGGTCGTTCTCGTCGATGGTGAAGTTGTATTCACCGAGGAAGGCGAGCAGGGCATCGAACAAGGCGGCGGGAAAATCGATCTGCTCGACGCCACCGAAGTCCCGCTCGAAGAGGCCGCCGTTCAGGTAGGGAACCCGGGTGCCGGTGAGGGTGAAAAGATCGCCCGCTCGCGGCGTGTTGAGCGTGTCGAAGAAGAGCGGGACAAGTCGGCTCGAGTGGAAGTGGTCCTTTTCCCCCTCGACCATTGCGTCGAACAACTCGCGAAGAAAGCGCGGATTTCCGCCCGTCCAGTCCGCTCCACCAGCCGCGCCGCCCAGCCAGCCTTTTTTCTGGAGAAAATGCAGGAAGACCAGCCGCCCGAGGAGCCGCTTGACGAAGTCGCGCACGGGCCTGAGCGCGCGGTCGCGCGCTTTTTCATCCAGCCCATCGAGCGGCAAGTCAAAAATGGCGACGGGGGCATCGGTGCCGAGCAGGTGTTCGCGGAACGCGGTGTAATGCTCGCGGTAGCGACGGAAGAACTCCTTGCTGACCGGCTCGACATCGAACGCGACGATGACGTCTTCCATCGTGGAGGTCTGGCGGCGGCAGGCGAGCGCAGACAGGCGCTCGGCGGCGGTGCGGCGCGGTTCGCCGTCGCCCAGCACATAGGTGAAGCGACGGCGGGCCGTCTCGGTGGTCTGGACTTCCAACGTGCCATCCTCGAAGCGGCGGGTGCGCGCGGCGAAGGTGAGGCGGTAGGCTCTTTCGCCCGCCTGCCGGAAAACGGCAAGCACCGCGTGGGAGGTGACGTCGTCGATGAAGCAGCGGGCGACGAGTTGGCGAAGCCCGACCCGATGGCGGATCAGCTCGACGCGTTCGGCGACATCCACCTCGCAGAGGGCGATGCGATTCCCGTCGGCCAGCACGACCGTTCCCAACTGACGCAGGCCGGTCGCGATGGCCCGCTCGCTCTCGGTCAGCTCCCGCTCCTCGGCCGGGTGGAGGAGGCGCTCGATGCTCTCGAAGCAGCCTTGAAGGATCGTGATCCAGGTCTCCCGGCGATAGGGCAGTTCCAGTTGGGTGCGGAGGGTTTGAAGAGACATGGCGACGGGCGAAAACCGGGCTACCAGAGGGATTTTACCTCCGCATAAGCGCGAATTTTCTCGTCGCGCGTGATCACGGTGAGATCGCGCAATCTCGCCGTGGCCACCACGAGGCGGTCGGCGGGGTCTTCGTGCAGGTCACCGGGGAGTTCATTCGCGGCTCGAGCGATGTCCGCATCGATGGGCAGGATCTGGACGAACGAGGGCCGCAGCGTCAGGCGAAGCCATTCCTCGAGCGAAACGGCGAGGGCGAGCTTTCCCTTGCGGACTTTCAGCGAGACCTCCCACACGCTGATGGCCGAGAGGGAGAAGGGCTCGCGCGAGCGAGTGATGACATCGCGCACGGGAGCGGAGAGGACTTCGGGTTGCTCGCAGATGAAGAGCCAGGCGTTGGTGTCAAGCAGATGGCTCTTCACGCAATGCGTCCCAGCTTTCCAACGGCTCGGGATCGTCCCAGCCGGAGTTGAAGGTCATGAGACCGCGGGTGCAGCCGAGCATCTGCGCCGGCTCCGGGGAGGAGCCCCCGGCGAGGGCGATCTCGACCAGGGCACGAAGACGTTGCAGCTCGGCGGGCGAGAGGCGGGACATTTCGGACTCGATCTCGGCGAGGGACATTGCCCGACAGTCTAGCAGAGGAGGACGGGGGCTGGCAATGAATCAGCCATCGAAGGACTCGGAGAGGATGATCTCAGGCAGAAAGCCGGGCAGCGACTCGGCGACGGCTGCCGGGGGCGGGGCGGGTGCGTCGGTGGAGGGGATGCCTTCCAGCAAGGGATAACCGCGCACGATCTCGAGCAGCTTCTCGAGGAAGGCGGCGGTGCTGGCGTGCTTCTTCGCCATCGCGCGCTGCAAAGCGTTGAGCTTGCGGGGGAGGTCCTGGAAGCGGGCGAGGCGAACGGCCTGCTGGGCGGCGGCGAGGACGGCTTTTTCCCCGGGGGAGAGGTCGGGGATCCCGGCGGCGGCGGCGAGGAGGCGAATGGCCTTTTGCTCGTTCGGACCGACGGTGTGATCCACGGCGCGGGCGCGCACGGCATCCCGCTCCAGCTTCGTGCGGAAGTCCTCGAAGGCCGCCTGCACCTGCCGGTGATGGGAGGCATGCAGCGGACCGGCGGCCTCCGCGACTTCCGCCCGAAAAGCGCGGGCCATTTCGACGAAGGCAATCTCGGTCGGTTCTTCGGTGACGCGGTAGAAGGCATCGCGGCGTTCGTTGCGAATGAAGACGAGGGAGCTGCCGGCCCGGGCGGGATCGTGGCGGCCGCAGCGGGCGCGGAGGGGGAGATTGCGGATGCGGCGGAAGTCGTCCGGCCGCGCTTCCTTGAAGTCGCGGAGCTCGGAGAGAAAGCGGAGGCGTTCGTCGCGTTCCTCCTCCAGGGCCTTCTCGAAGAGCCCGAAGTTTTCGACCTGCTCGTCGGGCGAGTAGATCTGGCTGTCCTCGCCGAGGGCGGTGTGAAAGGCCTGGAGCTTCAGAAAGGCCTTGCGGCGGAGGTCGATGTCGGAATCCACCTGGGCGGTGGGGTAGAAGTTGAAGATGTGGACCGCCTTGGCGGTGCTGCCGATGCGGTTCACGCGGCCGATGCGTTGCATGAGACGGGTGGAGTTCCACGGGGTGTCGTAGTTCACGATCACATGGGCGCGGTGGAGATTGACGCCCTCCGCCAGGACCTCGGTCGAGAGGAGAATGCGGTAGTCGTCTTTTCGCAGGGCGGGGTCGGGCGGGACGTTTGCGTCGAAGTTCGCCCGCACGGCGGGCATGACATCCCGGCGATTGCGGGAATCGACCGTGAGCACGGGGCCGAAGCCGGCGGCATCGAGTCGCTCGGCGAGGTGCCGCGTCGTGTCGCGCGCCTCGGAGAAGATGACGAGCTTTCCGGTCTCGTTGAAGGGCGCGGCGAGAAGATTCGGCCGGGCGCCTTCGCCCCGGAGGCAGGCGAGGAATTCGTCGAGCTTGGGATCCTCCTCGACGTCCGCCCATTGCTGAACGAGGTCTTCGAGAAGAGCGGAGTCGTGAACGAGGCCCTCGTGGAACCCGGGCAGGAAATCGGCGGGGATGCACTCGGTGATCGTCGGGTCCGTCTCGCGCGCCTCGGCGATGACGGCGATGAGGTCGTCCTCGCGTTCGTCGAGGATGAAGTCGGACACGCGAAGGTTTGGCGCAATGTAGATGCGGCCGTTGTCGAACATGCGCTCCATCGCGCGAGTGGCGTCGGCAAAGCGCCCGAGGCTTTGCTTGAAGGCGAGGAAGCTGCTGTCGATGCGTTTGACAAGCATCGTCTTCATGATCCGGGCGAGCTGAGTGGCCACCATGTCGGCGTTTGGATAGCGGTCCTTCAACCCGGGGCGGAGGAAGGCGATGGCGCGATAGCGGTTGTAGGTGAGGCCGCTTCGTTCTGGTTGCGAGAGGATGCGGATCGTTCGGTCGTAGAGCGCGTCGAGCGCGTCCGTGAGTTTGTAGAAAATGGGCCGGGGCGTCTCGACCCGGGGGAAGACGATGCCTTGCTCCTCGAGGTCGGCCTTCCACCGGGCGTCCGCCATGAGGTCGGTGCGCGTTCGCCGGACGGTGAGCGGCTGGACCACGCGCTCGCGGATCAGCTCGTAAACGCGGGCGACCGCTTGTTGGGCGTCCCGTGGATCGGGCATCCGGCGGGCTACCTGGTATTCCTTGATGCGGCGCGCGAAGAAGTGCTGGAGATTTCCCACGACGGTGGAGTCCTTTCCATCCTGGAAGAGCAGGACTTGATTGCGAATGTCTTCCGGGCGGTTGTTCAGCGGCGTCGCCGAGATGAGAATGACTCGCTTGCGCGCGAACTCGCCGTCGGGGAGTCGCAGGCGGGTCGTCGTCTTGCACAGTCGCTGGAGCGCGTCGTAGCCCTCGGCCGTGTCGTTGCGGAACTTGTGCGCCTCGTCCACGATCACCAGGTCGTATTTTTCCGGATCGCGCACCTTGTGCAGGCTTCCGTTGTTGACGACATGAGCCGCGTCGTCCAGGCGGAAGAGGTCGAGGGCTGTTTCCCAGCTCTCCCGCAGCGCCGGCGGGGCGACGACGAGGATGCGCGCGCGGTGCTGAGAAGTGCTGGTGTGATGGTAGAATTTTTTGGCGATGCGCGCGGCGACGATGGTCTTCCCCAGGCCCACCACATCGGCCAGGAAAAAGCCGCCGTGACGTTGAAGCTTGAGCCATCCATCGTTGACGGCGTCGGCCTGGTAGCTCAAAGGCTTCACGCCTTTTGGGAGATCGCGCTCGGAACCCGGATCGTATTCCACGGCCGAGCCAAAATATTCGAGCAAGAACTTGATGTAGAGATCGAAGGGCGTGAGATCTTCGCGGAGATGGCTTTCGCCGATCACCGGGCGAATCGCCTCCGGCGGAACGGCCACGCTTTCGGACCAGAGCTTTTCGAACTCGTCCAGGGCGAAACGGACGTCATCGTGATCGTGAAGGAGAACGTTGAACTCGTGGTTGCGCGACGCTTCTTCGGTGCCGAGGCCGGCGGCGGTGAGGTTCGACGATCCTGTGATGACAGCCCCTGGACGGTGCTCGCCGAAGCCGCGAGGCAGGAAGATGTAGATCTTGGCGTGGAGGCGCTTGAGGGGATGGGCGCGGATTTCGACCTGGCGCGAGAGCACATCGGACAGGAAGTCGCGGATCCCGTCCTCGACGTCCTTGCGATAGGGAGCCTGCTGGACGTCTCCTTCGAGCGCGCCACGAACGGCGGCGAGAGTTTTGTCGGTGTCCCCGAGGAGAAGGAGGCCTTTGCGATGCTGCCGGGCGAGCAACGCATCCACATCGATGCCGACGAGGATGCGCACCAGGGGAACATTCGCAAGGTGTGCGCGGATGGCGAAGTAGCCGGAGGCTCGCAAACACCCGACCAATGCATCGAACCGCTCGATGTCGGGATCGTGGGCAAAGACTCCGGCGAACTTGCGAAGGAGGGTATTTTCTCCGTCGTTCGTGAAGAAGCGGGTGGACATCGGGGACGGCGGAATTCTTCGATTGGAAAGGGAGCAGGCCGCCGACGACGAGACGGGACTTTATTCTTGGGCCAGGGCGGAGCGCATGGCGGCGAGCGGGGCGGCGCGGTCGAACCAGATTTCGAAGGCGAGCGCGCCCTGGTGCAGCAGCATGGAAAGGCCGCCGGCCGAGCGGGCTCCCGCGGCCTCGGCGTCGATGACGAGGCGGCTTTTCCCCGACGCGTAAACGGCGTCGTAGACCATGAGGTTCGCGGTGAGCAGCGCGGGGGGGATCGCGCCGGGATCGGAGCGTTTCATGCCGATGGTGGTCGCGTTCACGACGAGATCGACGTGCTCGATCTCGGCGCGGATCGCGGCGATCTCGTGGGGAATCGCCGCGAGGCGCTCGGCGGGGCCGAGCAGGCGGTCGGAGCGAAAGTGCGCGGCGAGTTTCGCGGCGAGGGAGCGGGCTTTGTCGAAGGTGCGGTTGACGAGGACGAGGCGCTCGCACCGCTCGAGCGCGCACTGGACGGCGATGGCGCGGCCGGCGCCACCGCCGGCGCCGAGCACCATGATGCGGAGGTCGCGCAGGTCGGCGGAAAAATCGTCGCGGATCGCGCGGGCGAATCCCGGGCCGTCGGTGTTGAAGCCGGTGAGCTGGTCGCCCTCGACGCGAATGGTGTTCACCGCGCCGATGGCCTGCGCGGCGGGATCGACGGCTTCGAGCGAAGCGAACGCCGCGGTCTTGTGCGGGGAGGTGAGATTTGCGCCGATGAATCCCGCCGCGGGCAGGGCACGCAGGCAGGCCGCGAGCTGGTCGGGGCGGACGTGGAGGCGGATGAATTGCGCGTCGATCCCGGCGGCCGCGAGCGCGGCGTTTTGGAAGACCGGCGATCTCGACTGCGCGATGGGATCGCCGCAGACCGCGAGGCGCGCGGGCGGGGCGAGGGCGCGCAACTTCGGCGCGCCGTCCAGCAAATCCGCGGCTTCGTGGGTTTCGCTCATGCGGCGAACTCCGCGGCGGCGCGGTCGAAGCGCGCGAGGACGCGATCTTTCCCGAGCACTTCGAGCATTTCGTAGAGGCCGGGGCCGATGGCGCGGCCGCTCACGGCGACGCGGGCGGGATGGATGAACTCGCCGGTCTTCGCGCCGAGCGCCCCGGCGGTGGCCTTGAGCCCGGCTTCGAGCGAGGCGTGGGTCCATTCGTCGACCGCGGCGAAGGCTTCGCGGAGCTGCGCGAGGCGGTCGAGGGCGCCGGGTTTGCGGAGCGCCTTATCGGCGGCGGCGGGATCGAACTCGTATCGGTCGGTGAAGAGATAGCCGATCCAGTCGGGCACGTCGGAGAGGTGCTTGACCTTGGGTTTGACGATGGCGAGCGCGGGCCGCAGCGCTTCGCGGGAGCCGTGATCGATGCCGGCCTTTTCGATGAAGGGCAGCGCGAGGTCGGTGAAGCGGTCGAGGCTCATTTGCAGGAGGTGCTGGCCGTTGAGCCAAAAACATTTGTCGAGGTCGAAGATGGCGCTGCGGCGGTTGACGTTCTCGAGCGAGAAGAGGTCCTTGATTTCCTCGAGGGCGAGGAATTCACGGTTGTCCTTGGGGGACCAGCCGAGCAGCGAGACGTAGTTTGCCACGGCCTCGGGCGCGTAGCCGCCGTCGATGAAGTGGGTGATGCTCGAGCCGCCGTCGCGCTTGCTGAGCTTCTTGCCCTCGTGGTTGAGGATGAGCGGAAGGTGGGCGAACCGGGGCGGCTTCGCGCCGAGGGCGTCGTAGAGCTCGATGTGTTTCGGCGTGTTCGAGAGGTGGTCCTCGCCGCGGATGACATGCGTGAGCTGCATCTCGATGTCGTCGACGACGTTCACGAAATGAAAGATCCACGAGCCGTCGGGCCGGCGGATCGTCATGTCGGGATGGGTCGCGGGGTTCGACAGGTCGAAGGCGATCTTTCCGCAGACGAGATCCTCGACCGTGATCGTCTTGCGCGGGGAGCGGAAGCGGATGGCGCCGCCGTCCTCGTAGAGCAGGCCCTTGGCGTCCAGGTCGGCGAAATGTTTTTCGTAGATCGCGTTGCGCTCGCTCTGGAAATACGGGCCGAAGTCGCCGCCGGCGTGCGGGCCTTCGTCCCACTGGAGGCCGAGCCAGCGGAGACCCTGGTAGATGACGTCGTAGGCGTCGGCGGTGTTTCGCGCGGCGTCGGTGTCTTCCACGCGGAGGACGAAGGTCCCGCCGTGCTTGCGGGCGTAGAGCCAGTTGAACAGGGCGGTGCGGGCGCCGCCGACGTGGAGGTAGCCGGTGGGCGAAGGGGCGAAGCGGGTGCGGACGGACATGGGCAAGGGAAAAATAGAACCACAGGGGCCCGGAGGCGCGGAGAAAATAAAATCTCGGTCGCGCGCGGGGCGATCGATTACGTTGCCGGGATGAGTCTACAGAGCGAGTTGGACGGCGACATCAAGGATGCGATGCGCGCGAAGGATGCCGCGAAGCTTGGCGTGCTGCGCCTGCTGAAGGCGGCGGTGATGAACGCGGCGATCGAGAAAGGCGGTGCGGGCGCGGCGCTGGACGACGTCGAGGCGAGCGCGGTGATTCGCAAGGAGGTGAAGAAGCGGCAGGATTCGGTCGAGAGCTTCGAGAAGGCGGGGCGCGAGGAATTGGCGGCGAGGGAACGGGCGGAGATGGGGATCCTTTCGACGTATTTGCCGCCGGCGCTCGGCGCGGACGAGGTCGCGGCGCTGGTGCGCGAGGCAATCGCCGAGGCGGGGGCGACTTCGCGCAAGGAGATGGGCGCGGTGATGAAGATCGCCAACGCGCGGGCCGCGGGGCGGGTCGATGGCAGGACGCTCAGCGCGGCGGTGCAAGGCCTGCTTGCTTAAATGGCGGCGAAGCTCGGGGTCGTGCTCGTTGCGGCGGGGTCCAGCCGGCGGATGGGCTTCGATAAGATCCTCACCCCGGTCGCGGGCGAGCCTTTGATCCGCCACGCGCTGCGGGCCTTCGAGCAATGCGAGGACGTGCGCGAGATCGTCGTCGTGTGCGCGCTCGAGCGGGAGGCGGGCGTGCGCGCGGCGGGGGGCGACGCGCGGAAAATCGTCGCGATCGTGCCGGGCGGCGCGTCGCGGCAGGAGTCGGTGGCGGCGGGACTCGCGGCGCTGGGCGACGTCGAGTTCGTGGCGGTGCACGACGCGGCGCGCCCGCTCGTGACGCCGGCGTTGATCGGGCGCTGCCTCGAGGAGGCGCGGGCGCATGGCGCGGCGGGCGCGGCCGAGCCGGTGACCGATACGCTGCAGCGCGCGGACGCCGCGGGCAACTGCGCCGAGGTCGTGGAGCGCGAGGGATTATGGCGCATGCAGACGCCGCAGATTTTTCGTCGGACGGACTTGAGGCGGGCGATGGATGCCGCCGCGGCGGCGGGCGCGAGCGTGACGGACGAGACGTCGGCGGTGCGTCGCCTGGGCGGAAAGGTGTTTCTGGTGGCGAATTTCGATTGGAACTTTAAGGTGACTTTCCCCCGCGACGTGGTGCTGGCGGAATTCATCCTTCAGTCACGCGCGGCGGCCAGTTCGACGTGATCACCCAGCTTTCGAAACTTTCCAACGGCATCCGCGTCGTGACGTGCGAGATGCCGCACGCGCAATCCGCCACCTTCGGCGTGTGGGCGGCGGTCGGCGGCCGCCATGAGCCCGCGCGTCTCGCCGGCGTCTCGCATTTCATCGAGCACATGCTCTTCAAGGGCACCCGGCGGCGCACGGCCCGGCAGATCGGGCAGGAGGTCGAGGCGGTGGGCGGCTACTTGAACGCGACGACGACGCACGACCACACGGTTTATTACGGCGCGGCGCCGGCCGATCACTTCGACAAGCTCAGCGGCGTGCTGTGCGACATGGTGCTCGAGCCGCGGTTCGCGGCGGCGGACATCCGGCGGGAGCGCGCGGTGATCGCGGAGGAAATCCAGATGTATCAGGACGAGCCGTCCGAGCTCGTGCAGGAGTTGTTGTGGGAGGACATCTGGCCGGCGCACGCGCTGGGGCGCCCGCTCACCGGGACGCTCGACAGCATCGAAGGATTGCAGCGCGACGATCTGCTGGGCTATCGCGGCGCGCATTACCACGGGGGGAACACGGTCGTCAGCGCGGCGGGGCGCGTGCGGCACGAGGACGTCGTCGCGCGCACGGAACGGTTGCTCGGCGCGTTGCCCCGGGGACGGCGCAGCCGGGCGAGCGCGCCGCCGGAGCTTACGAAGAAGCCGCGCATCCGCATCATCGGCCGCGAGACGCAGCAGGTCCACGTCGCCTTCGCCCTGCCGTGCTGCGCGCTGCACAGCGAGGATCGCCATGCGACTTCGCTGCTCAACGTCCTGCTGGCGGGCAACGTGAGCTCGCGACTCTTCCAGGAACTGCGGGAGAAACGGGGACTGTGCTATTCCGTGAGCTCGAACCTCAGCCAATACGAGGACACGGGCGTGCTGAATTTCTACGTCGGGCTGGACGCGAAGAACCTCGAGAAAGCGCTCGGATTGCTGTGCCGGGAATTTCGGCGATTGCGGGACGAGCCGGTCCCCGCGGCGGAGCTGGGCCGGGCGAAGGAATACGCCATCGGCTCGAGCCGCATGTCGCTCGAGCGCACGGGCTCGCAGAATTCACGGATCGGCTATGCGACGGTTTTCTACGGGAAGGTGGTCGACGCCGAGGAGGCGCATGAACGCCTGCGGGCCACGACCGCCGCGGAGGTGCAACGCGCGGCCCGCGCCGCGCTGCAGCCTCGCCGCGTCACGATGACCGTGATCGGCGCCCTCCCGGAAGAGACGCCGATCGCGCGCTGGCTGGGATAAGTTCCGGCGCCGGCCGATTTCCCAGGTCACTTTTCTTTTCCCTGAAATGGGATCGTCTCCTAGCGTGCCCTTCCATGCGCATCGCCGGCCTCATCCTTCTCGTCATCGCGGGTATGCTGGGAGCGTGTTCCCGCTCCGCGCCACCCGAGCCGGAAGCGGTCGTTCCCTTGCGAACGGAGCAGGGCTGGCTGGCGCGTTCGGTCGCCGTCGATCTCGTGCGGCTCGCGGCGTTCGGAGCCGGAAAGCCGCTGCCGGACCCGGCGGGCGTGAACGTGGCCCGCGTCGGGAATGACGCGGATTTCACCCGCCTCCGGGTGTCGTATCCTTCGGCGTTCGGCGGAACGGCCTCGGTCGAGATGGTGGTCCGGACGAACGTCCTCGACCCGGCGGTTTACGAGCCGCTGGCGCGGGCCTTGGGGAGCGCCTATTCCCTCTCGCCCGACGCGGCCGACTACCGCCCCCGGTCCGCCGAGGCGCTTGCGGCGTTCACCGTGGAGGCGTTTCACGCGGAGGACACGCGGATTTCCAGGTTTCTCAGCGAGCATCCACGGAGCGTGGACGCCAATGACGACGCGGCCGTCCTGCTCGGGGCTTTTGCGTTGCGCGAAAACTCCGGAGTCTTTTGGAATCCTCTTCCCGCCTGCGCCCGGGCCACCGCTCATCTTGCTTTCGCGCGGTCTTTGGGCGGACGTCAGCCGCCGGGTCCGGACGCGCGGCTGGCGGGCCTCCTGGTCGGCCTGATTCTCGACACGAAGGCGGTTTGTCAGACGCAGATCGATGCCCTGGAAAAACTCGTGCCCGGCCGCGCCGACCTGGGCCCCTGGGTGACGGCGGCGCGATTCCGCAACACGCGCGACTGGCGGCCGGCGGCAGGTCCGGACGCGTCGTTGCTCGTCCGGGTGGAAAAATATCGCGCGCTTTGCGACGCTGGCTCCACCGGGTTGGGCGTGGACTACTTAGAAACAGCGAAGCCGCCCGGCGTCGTGGATTGGGCGCGCATCGCGCTCGAGGTTTCCTGGACGGTGGAAGACGGCCATCGTTTCACCGAGGGGCTGATCGGGGGCGAGCTTCGCGAGGCGGCGGTCGGGTTGGGTCGACCGATGCCGAAGAGCGAGCCGGAATGGAGTTCCCTCCTGCAGGCCTTGGATGCGCCCGCCACCCCGGCGGGCATCAGCGACCCGAAGGGCAGCCCGCGGATCGAGGTGATCGACGACGCGATGTGGGCGCAGAATGCGCAGCGGCACATCTGCCACGCCATTTACGAGACGTGGCGATTTCTGGCGGAGATGTGGGGCGTGCCGGAGGAGGCCGGCGCCTTTTGGACGCAAATGCAGGGGGCCTTTGGCAAGCTGGAGCTTTTCCCCGCGATCGGTCTGTTGCGGAGCGAATCCCTGGCGGCGGCGCGGCCCTTCGCCGCCCGGCTCTCCCCGCTGTTCAAGGATCATCCCGAGTCGATTCCGGACGCGGTCTGGTATCGGGCGGGAGACCCGCAGCTCGACGCGCTGTTTCCGGACATCCGCAAGACGGCGGCGGATTGGTTCACTCCGCCCATTCTTCCGGGCACGGCTTATCGCTTCGCCTCTCGGGATGGCGGATTGACGAACTTCCGGCATCCCAGCGCGGAGCAAATCGCGACGGTGCTCCGGGTTGCCCCCCTGCAGCAGGCGGCGGTGCTGGCCGGCCTGAGGGTAAAAATCGTCGAAGGCGCCGGCGAATCGGCGATCCGCGACGCGGCCGGTCCCCTGCTCGCATATTGCCTGCCCGTGATCAAATACGCGGCGAAAGGTGCGAGGAGCCCGGCCTTTCGGGAGCAGCTCCTGGTGAGCGCCGCAAAGATCAGCGCCGATGACGCGGACACGCTGGCGGAGTTTTATCTTCGCGACGGACGGCTGGAGCAGGCCGCCGCCGCCTATCAAATCTACGTGGATGGAGCCAGCGATCGGGTATCGGTTTCCAACCAGTGCGGCTGGCTGGTGGATTATTATTTCGACCACGGGCAAAAGGAGAAGGCCCTGGCCATCGCCAAAATGGCGGCGGAGGTGTATTCCTCCGAAGGGCTTCGAACCTGCGCGCGACTGCAGGAGCGGATGGGCGATCTCGCGGGCGCGGAGAAGAATTTCGCAAATATCGCCGAGCGTTACGACGATCAGTCGTCTCTCTACTCGTTCTACAAACGCCAGTCGGCGACCGATGCTTCCCTCGCCGAGAAAGCCCGCCGGATCGAAGCTCCGATCTTCCCCGCGGGCATCGTCGCCGCGGGGGTGGCGGATTTTTCCGGAACACCGGCGCGAGGCGTGCGCATCAACGCGAGCAGCGCGATCCTGCAGAGGAACGGGCTCCACGTGGGGGACATCGTGGTCGCATTCGAAGGAAAGCGGGTGGATTCGTTCGAGCAATACACGTTCCTGCGGGCCCTGTCGGACGATCCGAACTTCAAGCTCGTTGTCTATCGCGACGGCTCGTATCGCGAGGTCTCCGCGAACGCGCCGAACCGGCGTTTCGGCGTGGACATGACCACGTTGCGATAGGGCCGGCGGGAGGCGCGTTTTTCCGTGCGCGCGGGCAGGCAATCCGCGAGGATCGGGCAATGGCATCACCGAATTACCAAGGCGAAAAACGCCGAAAGGATCTCGCGAAGCAGGCGAAGAAAAAGGAAAAGCTCGCGCGCAAGCTGGACAAGAGCCGTGGCATCAATCAGCCCGCGGACGATGCCGCTCCCTCGGCGGAACAAACTCCCGAGACGGAGAGTTGATCCGAAGGGCCGTTTAACGCGCCGGATCGAGGCGCTCGCAACGACCGCGCAGGTTTCAGAATCGCGCGCCCCGCGGAGCCAGAAGTAGTGGGTGGAGGTCAAGGCCCTCTCGTAGAAGGCGGCACCGCGATCGCGGCCATGCGCCGACGGGGCTCCCGCGTCCATGTGCGCGGGCGGCGGGGGCAGGGACGGACGGGGTGACGGCACTATGCCCGGGCGATGACGTTGCGGATGATTTCTTCCGCGGCCTCGAGCTTCGCGAGGAGCGTGACCCGGCGCAGGGAGCGCTCGGTGCCGCCGGGCGCATGCGGATCAATGTCTTCGGCGCGGGCGGATGCCATGATCTCGGCGCGGATTTCGTCCGCGAGGCATTGGAGGCGGGGAACGTTCACGTGATTTGGAGGGTCGGCGGGGTCAAGGCCGGCGCGGCAGATGAGCGGTGCAGTATTCGTGGCCGTTGGCGGAGACGCGGAAGTCGAGTTCGGGATTCGATGCCTCGGTGCGCCCGCAGACCTCGCAGCGGTGGAGCGTTTCGCTTTCGGGGCGTTTGGCGGCTTCGAACTTGGCGCGGCGGATCGAGACTTCGCGGGCTTGCGCGGTGTGCCGGAAAAACGCCGGGCCGAAGAAGAGCAGATAATTGATGAACGAGACGACCACCGCGGCCCGCGCGCCCCAATCCGCCCCGACCACGCCGACGAGCAGCAGAGCCGCGCTGACGATGGCGATCCATTTGAGCCTGATCGGGATCACGCCGAAGAGAGACATCTGCAGGTTCGGGAGCAGCGTGCCGGCGGCGAAGAGCAGCGAGGAGTTCAGCGCGAAGTTGGCGAGGGATTGCCCGAGAAAAAGCGCGGCGGCGGTGCAGCCGAGATAGCCCGTGACGTAATAGAGGTTCAGGCGGAACGTTCCCCAGACTCCCTCGATCATGTCGCCGAGCTGCCAGGTGACGAGGAGGTAGAAGAGCGCCCAGATCAATCCGCTCACGGTGGGGATGAAAATCCAGGTCACCAGCCGCCAGACCTGGCCGGCCATGATGGCGTCTTTGTCGAGGGCGAGAAAGCTGATGTAGCCGGTGTTCGTCTCGGTGGGCGGACTGGCATAGCCAAGCAGGAACACGAGGGCGTTCAACGCCACGATGTATCGGATGAGGCCGGGAATGGCGAAGCGGCCGAGGTGTTTTTCGAGGGTGTTCAGCAACGACATCGGAAGAAGGGGACCACGGATCGCGCGGATGTCACGGATAAAGGAATGTTGCGGCGGACGGCGCCTTTGTTCCGGCGATCCGTGCAACGCGTGGCCTCATGGTGTTAAATGGAGCCATGAAACGGTCCCGGCCGCTGATGATATACGATGGGGACTGCGGCTTCTGCAAACTGTGGATCGCGCGATGGCGCGGGATCACGGGGGAACTGGTGGAATACCGGCCGTCGCGGGAAGTGGCGGCGGAGTTTCCGGAGATCCCGGCGGAAGATTTCGCGGGGTCGGTGCAATTCATCGACGTCGAGGGCCGACGCCATCAGAAGACGGCGGCCGTCTTCCGCGCGCTCGCGCCGGCGCTGGGAATGGGCCGTGCGCTCGTGTGGGCGCATCAGTGGCTGCCGGGCTTCGGGCCGGCGAGCGACCGGGTTTACGATGTCGTCGCCCGCCACCGGATGCTTTTTTCGCGCCTGACGCGGGTGCTCTGGGGAAACGACGTCACGCGGCCCGCCTACGCGGTCTCGACGACGATCTTCTTGCGACTGCTCGGGCTGATTTATCTCGGGGCGTTCGCCTCGTTCGGCGCGCAGGCCCGGGGTCTGGTGGGAGAGCACGGCATCCTGCCGATTCGGGAAACGTTGCCGCTGGTGGCGGGAGCGCTGGGCTCCGACGCGTGGCACCAATGGCCGACGTTGCTTTGGCTGAACTCCTCGGACGCGATGTTGTTCGGGGTGACGTGGGTCGGCCTGGGCGGCGCGGCGCTGGTCCTGCTCGGCGTGATGCAGCCGCTCGCGCTGGCGGTCGCGTGGGCGGCGTATCTTTCGCTGGTGGTGGCCGGCCAGGATTTTTTCTCGTTCCAGTGGGATGGTCTCCTGCTCGAGACGGGACTGCTCGCGATCTTCGCCGCGCCTTGGTCCTGGCGGCCGGGTTTCGTGGTTCGGCGTCCGCCCGAGCTCGCGCATTTTGCGCTGATCTTTCTTTTGTTCCGGCTGATGTTTTCGTCCGGGGTGGTGAAGCTCTCCAGCGGGGACCCGACGTGGGCGAACCTGTCGGCGCTCGAGTTCCATTATTTCACGCAGCCGCTGCCGAACGTCGGCGCATGGTTCGCCGCGCAGGCGCCGGCGTGGTTTCAGCGCATCTCGTGCGGGTTCGTGCTCGGCGTGGAGCTCGGTCTGCCGTTCCTGGTTTTTCTGCCGCGCCGATTGCGGCTCGTGGCGGGCGGAGGCTTCGCCGCGTTGCAGATCTTGATTCTGCTCACGGGCAACTACGGTTTTTTCAACCTGCTCGCCCTCGCGCTGACGCTGCTGCTGGTGGATGACGCGACGTGGCCGCGCCGCTTCCGGATTCTCGCGGACGGCCGGCCGGATGCGCGGGGCATGCGCTTCCTGCTGCCGCCGGTCGTGATCGCGTATGTGGCGCTCAGCGCGGTGCCGCTGGCGACGGCCTTCCGCCGGATGCCCCCGTGGCTCCAGCCGGTGGCGAACGTTTACGGGCAGACCGTCGCGCCGTTCCGCAGCATCAACGGCTACGGCTTGTTCGCCGTGATGACGACCGCGCGACCGGAGATCACCTTCGAGGGCAGCGCGGATGGCGTCACGTGGAAGCCGTATGCGTTCAAGTTCAAGCCGGGGGCGGCGAGTCGTTCGCTTCCCGGGACGACTTTCTCTCTGCCGCGGCTCGACTGGATGTTATGGTTCGCGGCGATGGAGCCGGCGGCGGGTTCTCCGTGGATCACGGAATTCGTGCGTCGATTGCTGGAAGCGCGACCGGAGGTGCTGGCTTTGATGGGGAAGGATCCCTTCGAGGGGAAGCCGCCGCGATTCATCCGGGGACGTCTGGACCGCTATGAATTCACGAGCTTTGCGGAGCGGCGGAAGACCGGCGAGTGGTGGCGCCGGACGTCGGCGGGGAATTATTTCCTTCCCGTGTCGCCGACGGATTTTCAACGGTAGACGGCAGCACAAGCCTCTCCAGATCTCCCGACTCTGGTAAAAACGACCCGCCCAGGGAACGAAAACGCGTGCGCGGAGACCAAAAACTTCTGCGCGGACCCTCAAACGCGTGCGCGGAGACCAAAAACCTCTGCGCGGACCCTCAAACGCGTGCGCGGAGACCAAAAACTTCTGCGCGGACCCTCAAACGCGTGCGCGG
>CAXTSM010000023.1:13658-19970 GCA_964247025.1 uncultured Chthoniobacterales bacterium | reverse complement strand
AAAAACTTCTGCGCGGACCCTCAAACGCGTGCGCGGAGACCAAAAACCTCTGCGCAGACCCTCAAACGCGTGCGCGGAGATCAAAAACCTCTGCGCGGACCCTCAAACGCATGCGCGGAGACCAAAAACCTCTGCACGGATCCTCAAACGCGTGCACGGAGACCAAAAACCTCTGCGCGGATCCTCAAACGCATGCGCGGAGACCAAAAACCTCTGCGCGGACCCTCAAACGCGTGCGCGGAGACCAAAAATCACGGCCCAGGTAAGGAAAACACCTGCCTGGGACCAAGGAACCTCGGCCCAAAGCACGAAAACCCACGCACAGAGTTCCACCTGCCATGCACCAGGCTCCGAGGCGTATCCTCAGGGGGTGGAGACGTTGGCCCAGGATGTAAAAATACCTGCACGGGCCGGATGTGGATCAGGAGTGTCGGCTCGGAACGGGATTCACCATTCATAGGCCCGAAGAGGGCGATCCCTGCGCCGACCTCGATCAACCCGGAAAGACGAGGCCATCGGCCGGCGGGCACGACGAGACTATTTTCCGTCCGAGCGCCGGATGATCAGCGAGTCGACCTCGAGGCGCTTCACCCGCAGGTCGGCAATGCGAACCTTGCCGATCGCCAAACGACCGATCGCCAGCGCGCCGATGGCCATGGCTCCCAGCGCGAGGGCGCCAAGGGCGGCGGTTCCGGTCACCGCGGCACCGACGGCGAGGATTTCGTATTTTCGAGCAAGGCGGGGAGTGGCGTCCATGGAATCAATTCGGGTTCGGGGAAGGGCTGGCGACGGTCTTGAAGGCGTCGCCGATGCTTTTCCCGGCATCCTTCAAGGCGGATCCGAGACCTTGGAGCGCCGTCTGCGCGTCCTGCATCGTGCGCACCATGCGGGCGGCGCGATAGTCGGCGACGAGGTTCGCCGCCGCGGACCGGTAGCCGGTGGCCTCGGCGGTTTTGCCCTTCGCTTCGAGCCGGGCGATTTGTTCTTCGAGGACCTTGAGGTCGGACTCGATCTTCATCTGCGCCGCATCCGTCGGATCGGCCCGGTAAGCCGCGATCTCGGGGCGGAGCCGATCGACCGTCCGTTGCGGATTGTCGCAGCCGGCGAGACCCGCGCAGACGGCCAGGAGCAGAACGAAGGGCGGCCGGAGAAGGGCGCTCATGCGAGGAAGGAAAACGTATCGGCGGCGGGCGTCGATCCCACGCGGGCGGCGAAGCCGGCGTGGTTCGCGGCGAGTTGATGGGCCACGTGGAAGATGGTCTCGGCGTCCTCGTCGAGGGCCGTGGCGAGCTCGTCGGCGGAGAGTGGTTTTCCGGCTCCGGATCTCAACGCGGCGGCGACCGCGGCCTGCACGTCGAGCACGGCGGCGGCGGCCTTCTTGCCCGCCTCGACGCCGGGCTGGTGGTAGGCGTTGATGTGCACGAGCGAGCCGTAGAAGCCGACCGCGCGTTCGTAGAGCGCGATGAGCGCGCCGAGGTTGAAGGCGTCGACGGTGGGAATGGTGACCGTGATCGTGTCCCGGCCGCCCTCGTGAAGCGCGCTGCGCGTGCCGCGAAGAAACCCCTGCAAATAATCGCTGCTCAGCACGCCGGGCTCGACCTCGAGCTCGGGGGCGTCGCTGCCTTTGCTCACCTCGACGAAGGTGACGAAGAAGTTGTTCACGCCGTCGCGGAGCTGCTGCACGTAGGCGTGCTGGTCGGTCGAGCCCTTGTTGCCGTAGACGGCGATGCCCTGGTTCACGATCCTGCCGTCGAGGTCGAGCTGCTTGCCGAGGGACTCCATGACGAGCTGCTGGAGGTAGCGGCTGAAGAGGAGCAGGCGGTCCTTGTAGGGGAGCACGACCATGTCTTTTTTGCCCTTGCCGTCGCCGGCGAACCACCACATGAGCGCGAGCCACATGGCGGCGTTCTTGTCGAGCGCCGCGACGCGCGTCTTGGCGTCCATCGCCCTGGCGCCGGCAAGGAACGCGGGAACGTCGAGGCCTTGCGTGGCCATGGGCACGAGGCCGACGGCGCTCATCACGGACGTGCGCCCGCCGATCCAGTCGAACATCGGGAAGCGGCGCAGCCACCCTTCGGCGACGGCGGTTTTATCCAGCAGGCTGTCGGCTCCCGTCACGGCGACGAAGTGCCCGGCGAACGGAATGCCGGCTCTCTCCATCGCGTTCTGCGCGGCGAGCATGCCGTTGCGGGATTCCTTGGTGCCGCCGGATTTCGAGATCACCGCGACGAGCGTGGTCGCGAGGCGGCCGCCGATCTGGGCGAAGACTTTCTCGAAGCCGTCGGGATCGGTGTTGTCGAAGAAGTGAAGCGCGATGGGGTCGGCCGGCGTCCAGAGCGCGTCGGCGATGAACTCGGGGCCGAGCGCGGAGCCGCCGATGCCGATGGACAGGAGGTCGGTGAATTTCTCGCCGTTCGCCGCGAGGATCTCGCCCGCGTGGACCGCTCTCGCGAAGGCGAGGATGTCGTCCTTCGTGTCGTCGATGTCGCGGGCGAGCTCCGGGGTCGGCGCGAGGGACGAGTCGCGCAGCCAGTAATGGCCGACCATGCGGCCCTCGTCGGGGTTCGCGATGGCGCCGGCTTCGAGCTCCTTCATCGAAGCGAAGGCCGCGTCGATCTTCGGCTGCATCGTTGGAAAAAAGTCCTCGGGGAAGCTCATCCGGCTGATGTCCACCGAGACGCCGAGGTCTTCGTAGCGAAGAAACGTCTTCTGAAAGCGAGCCCACTGGGAGGTTGAGTCCATGGGGTCGAAGAAACTAGATTCGCCGTGGCATGACAAACGCAAAACCGCCCCGCGATGGCTTCGTCGCCCACGAGGTCGCCTGTGCGAACGAGGAGGCGACGCGGGCGCTCGGCGCGCGTTTCGCCGCGGGGTGCCGGGCCGGGATCACGCTCTCGCTCGAGGGTCCGCTGGGGGCGGGGAAGACGCAGTTCGTCAAGGGTTTCGTGGCGGCGCTCGGCCATGTCGGAGAGGTGAGCAGCCCGACGTTCACGCTCGTCCACGAGTACGGCGGCGGGCGCGGCCCGGTGATTCATTTCGATTGGTATCGGCTCGACGACGCGGCGGAGATCGACGGGCTGGGTTGGGACGATTATCTGGCGGGCGGGGAGACCCTGCTGGTCGAATGGGGCGACCGGTTTGCGGATCGGTTGCCGGCGGACGCCCTGAGATTGCGCTTCGAGGTGCGGGGCGGGGCGCGGATCGTGCGATGGGAGTCGGCCTCGTGAGGGTGCTGGCGTTCGATTGCTCGGCGTCACGCGGATCGGTGGCGATCGTGGAAAAGAGCGGGACGCTTTTTGCGGAGACGTTCGAGATTCCGCGCGGCCGGGGCAGCGCGTTCTTTCCGGCGCTCGAGCGGGCCGTGAAGGCCGGCGGGCGGATCGACCGGATCGCGGTCGGCGTCGGCCCCGGGTCCTACAACGGCCTCCGCGCGGGGATCGCCGCGGCGGAAGGGCTGCATCTCGCGCTCGGCGCGGAGCGCGTGGGCATCGTGTCGGCGCGGGCGCTGCCCGGCGGCGGAGAGGATTTTTTTGCGCTCGGCGACGCGCGCGGCGGAATGTTCTGGCTTGCGCGGATCGTGGACCGGGCGGTGGTGGGTGATTTCGAGTTGCTGCCATTGGACGCCGTGCGCGCGCGGCTGGAAGAAAATCCCGGCGTGCCGCGCCTTTCCGCCGCGGCCATCGGCGATCTGCCGGACGTCGAGGTGGCGTGGCCGGAAGCGGAGATTCTCGCCCGCCTTGCCGGCGGCGAGACGCCGGCCACGCACGAAATGGCTCCGCTCTACCTCAAACCCGCGCACATCACCAAACCCCGCGCCGCGCGGCAGCCTTAGCCGAAGGTTGCTTCGGGCGCGGTGCTGCTTTAGCTATTTGCCTCCGCCCGCATGAAGTTGCTCCTCCGTTTCGCCGTTTTTTCGGGAATCCTTTCCATCGTCTCGGCGCAGGAGGCGGTCGTCGACAACACCGGCACCGTGGCGAATCCCAAGCCCACGTGGGAGACGCAAAAGCAGGCCCGCACCTGGCAGCTCGGCATTCCCGCGCCCCGCGGGCTCCTCACCGACCGGAACGGCAAGCCCTTCGCGCAATCCCGCCTCAGCTACAACCTCGCGATCAGTTTTCCCACGCCGCTGGATTTCACCGACCAGCAGGTGATCGAGTTCGCCCGGCAGCAGGTCACGCTCGCCCGGGGGCTGCTCGGTCGGGACATCCGCCTCAACGAAAAAGCCGTCCTCGACCACTACAAAAACCGCGGGGTGCTGCCCTACGACATCGCCGAGGACCTCAAGCCGCAGGAACTCGCCGTCGTGGCGAAGGGCGTGACGCCGACGTTGATCCTGCGCCAGGCCTACACGCGCTTCTATCCCGAGGGGCAGATCGCCGGCCACATCATCGGCTACGTCGGCCGGCAGGCGCCGCTTTCGCTGCGGCCGATCGAGAACGGCGACGTGATTTTTCCGGAAACCGAGGGCCGCGAAGGCCTCGAGCAGATCTATGACAACGAGCTGCGCGGCCGGCCCGGCCGGCTCGACGTGACCTTCGACGCCGAGGGCCGCAAGACCTCCGAGCGCGTCTCGCAGCCACCGGTGCCCGGTTACAACATCGTCATGACGCTCGATCGCGACCTCCAGGCGCTCTGCGAAAACGTGCTGGCGAAAAACGCCAAGCGCGGCGCGATCGTCCTCATCGACCCGAACAACGGCGAGATCCTCGCGCTCGCCTCGTGGCCCACGTTCGACCCGAATATTTTTCTGCCTTTCGTGGACGCCGCGAAATACGAGGCGTTGAAAAAGGATCCCGCCGTGCCGCTCCTGCCGCGCGCCTACCGGTCCGCATATCCGCCCGGTTCGACGTTCAAGACCTTCGTCGGGCTCTCGGGCTTCGAGGAGGGCAAGGTCAAGAAGGACACGGAGTTCGGCTGCCCGACCGGCGTGGCGGTGGGCAATTTCATCTTTCACAACTGGAAAAAAGTCGACGCGGGCTCGCTGAATTTCGTGCAGGCGCTCACGCAGTCGTGCAACACCTGGTTCATCCAGGCCGGCCTGAAAATCGGGTCGAAGCCGATCATCGCCTGGACGGGTCGCCTCGGCCTGGGGCAAAAAACCGGTTTGCCGGTCGTCGGCGAGCTGAAGGGCAACATCCCGAACGACGAATACATGCTGAAGGCGCAGAAGCGCAAAATCCTGTCCGGCGACGTGGCCAACATGTCAATCGGGCAGGGCGACATCCTGATCACGCCGCTGCAGATGGCGCAGGCCTACGGCGTGATCGCGAACGGCGGCGTCTTCCACCAGACGCGGCTCGTGAAGCAGATCCAAAGCCTCGACAACAAGGTCGTCGCCGCCTACCCGGATCGCATTCGCGACACCCTGCCGATCGCGCCGGACGTCATGGAGCAACTCCGCAAGGCGCTCGTCGCGGTCACCGAAAACGGGAACGGCACCGCGCACAAGGCGCAGGTCGAGGGCATCCACGTCGCGGGCAAGACGGGCACGGCCCAGTGGGGCGGCGGCAACGATCGCGACAAGCAGCGCACGGCGGCGTGGTTCGCGGGGTTCGCGCCGGCGGAAAATCCGCGTTACGCGTTCGCGGCGGTCTACGAGGGCGAGCCCGGCGACAACAGCATCCACGGCGGATCGCACGGCGCGCCGCTCGTCGGCAAGACCCTCCAGGCGATCTTCGCGCCCGACAAGAAACCCGACGAGAAATCCGACGAGGAGTCGAACTCCGACGAGTCGGATTAGGCCAGGCGCGCCCTCGAGCGGAGAGGCGGGGAAGGGCAAGGAGAAAATCAGGTCGCCGAAGGTTTCGTCGACCCGGGAAAACACCGCGGTGATTTCCGAACCGGCGTTGGCCGGGCGGAGTCGCCGGCGGCCGAGGGTCTGAAATCTCGGACGTCAACGAGGCAAAGGTCTCCTTGGCGCCGCCCCGCTCCGTCGGGGCGCCGGGGGGGCGGGTGATTTTACGGGGGGAGCGTGATCTCGCGCGGCACGGCGATGGAGCGCCGTGGCGACAAAGAAGCGAAGCGCTCCCCGGCCGGTCCCGGGTTTCCTTGTCGCCGCCCCGCTCCGTCGGGGCGCCGGGGAGCGGGTGATTTCACGGGGAGCGCGTGATCTCGCGCGGCATGGCGACAGAGCGCCGTGGCGACAAAGAGGCGAAGCGCCCGCCCGGCCGGTCCCGGGTCTCCTTGTCGCCGCCCCGCTCCGTCGGGGCGCCGGGGGGCGGGTGATTTTTACGGGGGAGCGTGATCTCGCGCGGCACGGCGACAGAGCGCCGTGGCGACAAAGAGGCGAAGCGCCCGCCCGGCCGGTCCCGG
>CAXTSM010000023.1:0-13558 GCA_964247025.1 uncultured Chthoniobacterales bacterium | reverse complement strand
TCCTTGTCGCCGCCCCGCTCCGTCGGGGCGCCGGGGAGCGGGTGATTTCACGGGGGAGCGTGATCTCGCGCGGCACGGCGACAGAGCGCCGTGGCTACAAAGAAACGAAGCGCCCGCCCGGCCGGTCCCGGGTTCCTTGTAGCCGCCCCGCTCCGTCGGGGCGCCGGGGGGCGGGTGATTTTTACGGGGAGCGCGTGACCTCGCGCGGCACGGCGACAGAGCGCCGTGGCGACAAAGAAGCGACGCGCCCGCCCGGCCGATCCCGGGGCTCCTTGTCGCCGCCCCGCTCCGTCGGGGCGCCGGGGGGCGGGTGATTTTACGGGGGGCGGGTGATTTCACGCGGCCTGGCGCCCGGGGCACCGGGGCGACAAAGAGGTGGCCGGGTGGATTTACCCGCGCTCGATGAGGGCAGGCTCTTGCCCGGGCGAACTCCCGCTCGACCTCATCGGCGGACCCGGCCGGGTTTTGGCCCCGGATCGTCGCGCGTCGTGCGAAGGAAGCCGCCGAACACGGCGTCTTTTTCCGTCGGCATCCGGGCGGAAACGCCGGACCTGGATCGGATGCCGCGGTTTCAAAAACCGGTTCCAAAAACAGGCGGTAAAATTTACGTCTGCGTGGCGACGATCTCGCGGAGCACGAAGGGCAGGATGCCGCCGTGGCGGTAGTAATCCACCTCGATCGGCGTATCGATGCGCAGCTTCACGGCTTGGTCGACGCTCGTGCCGTCCGCTTTCGCGATGCGCAGGGTGACGTCCTGGCGCGGCTGGATGTCGTCGGAGAGGCCGAGCACGCTGAAGGTCTCGGTGCCGTCGAGGCCGAGCGTCCGCGCGCTGACGCCCTCGGGAAATTGCAGCGGGAGCACGCCCATGCCGCAGAGATTGCTGCGATGGATGCGCTCGAAGCTCTGCGCGACCACGGCCTTCACGCCGAGGAGGCAGGTGCCCTTGGCGGCCCAGTCGCGGCTGGAGCCGGTGCCGTATTCCTGGCCGGCGATGATGATGAGCGGCCTGGCGTCCTCCTTGTAAGCCATGCAGGCGTCGTAGATGAAGGTCGGCCGACCGGCGGTGGTGGTCGTCATTTCCTTGTCGGGGGCGGGCACGTCCCGGTCGCCGAAGTAGAGGGTGTAGCCGCCCTCGATGCCGGGGACCATGAGGTTCTTGATGCGGACGTTCGCGAAGGTGCCGCGGGTCATCACGCGGTCGTTGCCGCGGCGGGAGCCGTAGCTGTTGAAGTCGTCGACGGTGACGCCGTGAGCGAGGAGGAATTGCCCGGCGGGGCTGGTCTTCTTGATCGCGCCGGCGGGGGAAATGTGGTCGGTCGTGACGCTGTCGCCGAAGATGCCGAGCGGCCGGGCGCCGGTGATGTCGGCGATGGCGCCGCCCTCGGGACCGAAGCCGATGAAGAAGGGCGGCTCCTGGATGTAGGTGCTGCTTGCGTCCCACTCGTAGACCGCGCCGGTGGAGGCGGGGATGTCGTTCCATTTCGGGTTTTGCTCGGCGAAGTCGGTGTAGAGCTTTTGGTAGATCCCGGGCTTGAGCGCGGAGGAGAGCGTGACGCGGATTTCCTCCTGGGTCGGCCAGATGTCCCGCAGATAGACGTCGGCGCCGTCGCTGCCCCGGCCGATGGGCTCGGTGCTCAGGTCGATGTCGACGGTGCCGGCGAGCGCGAAGGCGACGACGAGCGGCGGCGACATGAGGAAGTTCGCGCGGATGTTCTGGTGCACGCGGGCCTCGAAGTTTCGGTTGCCCGAGAGGACGGAGGCGGCAACGAGGTCGTTCTTGGTGATTGCCTCCTCGAGGGCGGGGTGGAGCGGGCCGGAGTTGCCGATGCAGGTCGTGCAGCCGTAGCCGACGGTTTGAAAGCCGAGCTGGTCGAGGTAGGGCTGAAGGCCGGTTTTCTCGAGGTAGTCGGTGACGACGCGCGAGCCGGGCCCGAGCGAGGTCTTCACGAAGGGGCTCACGGTCAAGCCGCGCTCGACGGCTTTTTTCGCGAGCAGCGCGGCGCCGAGCATCACGCTGGGATTGCTCGTGTTCGTGCAGCTGGTGATCGCGGCGATGAGCACGGTGCCGTTGCCCACGGTGACGTCGGCCGTGCGGTAGGGCGAGGGGTAGTCGCTGACCTTGTCGCCGGTGGGGCGGTTCTCGAGCATCTCCTCCTTGTGGCGGGGCTCGCCTTCGGGGAGGTGGCCGTCGCCCTTGAAGTCGGTCGATAGCAGCGTGGGCTCGGTGCCGGCGCTGGCGGCGCCATTGATGTGGACGGGGATGCGGATCGCCAGGTCGGCGGCGGATTTGCCGTAGCCGCCGTCGGCCACGGATTTCTCGATGAGGCCTTCGAAGGTGGACTTGAGTTCGGGCAGGTTGATGCGGTCCTGCGGGCGTTTTGGTCCAGCCACGCCGGGAACGATGGAGTCGAGGTCGAGGTCGATCTCGACCGTGTAGTCGACCTCGCCCTTGCGCGGGATGCCCCAGAGGCCCTGCGCGCGGTAATAGGCTTCGAAGGTGGCGCAGAGTTCGTCGCTGCGGCCGGTGCCTCGCAGGTAGGCGAGCGTTTCCTCGTCCACGCCGAAGAAGCCCATGGTCGCGCCGTATTCCGGGGCCATGTTCGCGATGGTCGCGCGGTCGGTGACCGAAAGCGCGGCGGCGCCTTCGCCGAAGAACTCCACGAACTTGCCGACGACCTTCTGCCGGCGGAGCAGCTCGGTGACGCGCAGCACGAGGTCGGTCGCGGTGACGCCCTCCCGGATCGTGCCGGTGAGGTTCACGCCCACGACTTCGGGGGTGAGGAAATACACGGGCTGGCCGAGCATGCCGGCCTCGGCTTCGATGCCGCCCACGCCCCAGCCGACGACGCCGAGGCCGTTGATCATCGTCGTGTGCGAATCCGTGCCGACGAGGGTATCGGGGAAATGGAACCCGTCGCGCTCGAGCACGCCCTTGGCGAGGTATTCGAGGTTCACCTGGTGGACGATGCCGATGCCGGGGGGCACGACGCCGAAGGTCTGGAAGGCCTGCTGGCCCCACTTGAGAAATTGGTAACGCTCGCGGTTGCGCGCGAACTCGATCGCGAGGTTCTGCCGCAGGGCGTCCGCGCTGCCGAAGAAGTCGACCTGCACCGAGTGGTCGACGACGAGGTCGACGGGCACGAGCGGCTCGATCACGCCGGGGTTCTTGCCGAGCTTCGCGACGGCGCTGCGCATCGCGGCGAGGTCCACGAGAAGCGGCACGCCGGTGAAGTCCTGGAGCACGATGCGGGCGACGACGAAGGGGATTTCCTCGGTGGCGGGCGCCTTGGCGTTCCAGTTCGCGAGGGCGCGGACGTCCTTTTCGGCGACTTTTTTGCCGTCGCAGTTTCGCAGGACGGATTCCAGCACGATGCGGATGGAAATCGGCAGCCGCGAGATGGGCCCGACGCCCGCCTCCTCCAGGGCCGGGAGCGAATGGTAGCGGCCCGGTTTTCCGCTGCCCGTGGTGAAAGTGCGAACCGTCGAAAACGCGTCTGACATGTTGGAAAAAGGAAAGCGCGAATCGAGCCGGGCTCGCAAGGGAAATTGCGGGCAGGGAAGCCGGGTCGGGCGACGATGGGAGTCTGATGGCGGGATCGGCGTCCGCGCAAAGAAAGGACGGGAAGGGGCGGTCGTCGGACGATTCAGGAAGGGGCTTCGGCCGGGATCAAAGGACGGCGGGCCGAGGGTCTCGCCGGCTCGTGCGCCTCAGCCCCCGAGGTGCTCCCGGGAGAGCGGGACGGATTCCGTGTCATCCCCGCCGAGGGTCAGCGGCACCCGGAGGCGGAGGTCGCGGGAGGAGGCGCCCACTTCGATCTCGTAGCGGCCCGCGGCGGCCTTCCATTGCCTGCCCGGGACGTCGAAGAAGGCGAGGTCGCGCGGAGTGAGCTTCAAGGTGACGGTTTTGGTTTCGCCGGGCTCGAGGGCGATCTTGGAGAAGCCCTTCAACTCGCGCACCGGCCGGTCGATCACGGGCCGGGGGTCGTGGACGTAGAGCTGGACGACTTCCCGGCCGGCACGCTTCCCGGTGTTCGTGACGTCGAGGGTCACCGTCACGTTTCCGCCGGGCTGGATCGTGGGCGTGGAGAGCGCGAGATTCTCGTAGTCGAACGTCGTGTAGGAAAGGCCGTGGCCGAACGGAAAGATCGGCGCGATGCCTTCCTTGTCGAAGTGCCGGTAGCCGACGTAGATGCCTTCCCGGTAGTCGATGCGGTGGTTGGCGCCGGGGAACCCCTCGGCGTCGGGGTAGTCGGCCCGGCGGGCGGCAAGCGTGTCGGGGAGCCGGCCGGAGGGATTGACCTTCCCGAACAGGATCGCCGCGAGCGCCGCGCCGCCTTCCTGACCGGGAAGCCACGCCTCGAGGACGGCGGGAACCCGGTCGATCCAATCCTTCATCGAGACCGGCGTGCCGTTGTTGAGGACGACGATGGTTCTCGGATTCGCGGCGGCGACCGCGCGGATCAGTTCCGCCTGGCCGGCGGGCAAATCCATGGACGGCCGGTCGTGGCCTTCGCCTTCCTGGCGCTGGGTGGAGACGCAGACGATCGCTCCGTCGGAGGTCTTCGCCGCCTGGAGCGCCTCGGAGTGAGCGGCGCTGCCGGGCGGCTGCCATCCGAACCGGGCCATGGCGTCGCCGCCGTCCTGGAAATACTCGATCCGCAGGTCGTAGGTCTTTCCCTGCTCCAAGGTCGCCCGGCCCGCGAGGGTGGTGGCCGGGCAGGGCTCCCAATGATCGATCACCGGCCGGTCGTCGACGAAGACGCGGAACCCATCGTCGCCGGTGAAGGTGAACGTGAAATCTCCGTCCGCCGGGGCGGTGAGTCGCGCCGTCCAACGCACGCTGTAGGACCCGCCCGGAATGCCGGGCGCGGGCGGGCCCGGTTCGCGGATCGCCACCTCGTCCTCGCCGCGGATGACGGTCGGCTTGCCCTCCAGCTTCGGATTCGGAAAATATTCGGCCTGATAGCCCCGGCGGGTCTTATCGGAGATCCCGGGAGGCGTCAGGAGACGGGGCGGCACCGCCTCGCCATCGAACGCGGCGGCGACGTAGGTCACTTTCAAGCCGTCTCCGGCGATGGTTTCCAATCCGTCGAGCAGGGACGTGGAATGCAGCGGCCTCACCTCCGGGCTGCCCAGCGCGCCGATTTGCGGCCTTTTTCCGGTCTCGCCGATCACCGCGATCGAATGGATTTTCCGACGATCGAGGGGAAGCAGGCGGCCGTCGTTTTTCAATAGGATGATGCCCTCGGTCGCCACCTCGTAGGCGAGCTCGCGGTGCCCGGGGGAGTTGACTTTGCGGTGGTCCGGCTCGTTCGTTCTTCCATCGAGGAGGCCCGTGCGGATCACGGTGCGGAGGATGCGGCGCACCGAGTCGTCGATCGCCGCCGGCGTGATGGCGCCGTTTGCGAGGCCAGCCTTCACGTTCGCGAGGGTCGCGTGGGCCGCGTCCGGCATCTCGATGTCGTTCCCGGCCTGAACGACCGCCGCCTCGTGGACGCCGCCCCAATCGGAGGTCACCATGCCGTCGAAGCCCCAGCCTTTTTTCAGGACATCCGTCAACAAATAGGCGTTGGCGCTGGCGTGGGCGCCGTTGACCAGGTTGTAGGAGCTCATCACGGTCCAGACGCCGCCTTCCTTCACGCCGGCTTCGAAGGCGGGCAGATAGATTTCGCGCAACGCGCGCTCGCCGACGTTCACGTTCATGGCGAAGCGGTCGTTCTCGTGATTATTGCAGGCGAAGTGCTTGAGGCAGGCCGCGACCCCGGCGCCTTGCATGCCCTGGATGTAGGCCACGGCCAGCCGGGCCGTGAGGAAGGGATCCTCGCTCAGGTATTCCCCGTTGCGCCCGCCGAGCGGCGAGCGGTGAATGTTCACGGCCGGCCCGAGCAGCATCAAGGCGCCGATGCCCTTGTTCCGGGCCTCGACGCCGATGGCCTCGCCGACGCGCCGGATCAAGGCGGGATCCCAGGTGGAAGCCATCGCGACGCCCGCGGGGAAGGCCGTGGCCGGGCCGTTCATTTCGTCCATGCCACCGCGCACGCCCTGGCCGGCGTCGGCCATCACCAGCCTCGGCACGCCGAGCCGATCGATCGGCTGGGTCGTGAAACCCGTGCCGCCCAGCATCTTGATCTTCTCGTCCGGACCGAGGCGCCCGAACAAATCCTCGACCCGTTTCTCCAGCGGAGCCTTCGGGTCCCGGTAAAGATCGGTCGAAAGGGCGGGGGACGACATGGCGAGAGGGATGGCGAAAAACGTCGCGAGGGAAAGCCAGGCCGGAGTCATGAGGGGAGGACGAAGGATGGACGGTCCGACGGGATTTTTCAACCGGATGAGCACGCGGACCATCCCGCCATCCTACAGGCGGGAGAGAATTTCCTTCCAGCGTCGCCAAGCCCTCTGGCGGGCGCTTCGGTTGGCCGGGGATGCGTCCGCGGCTTCCCCGAGGCGCATGAACCCATGCCCGGCTCCGGGGTAGATCACGGGCGCGAAGCTCTTTCCCGCCGCCTTCATCAGGGCCTCGCTGGCCGGGATCGTGGCCGTCACGCGGGCATCGTCTTCGCCGTAGAAACCATCGACCGGCGCGTGGATCTTCGCGACGGCCGCCTCCTCGGTCGGGCCGGGGCCATAGAAAACGAACACCGCCGCAAGATCGGGATCCTCCGTCGCATAGCGGAACGCCTGCCCGCCGCCCCAGCAAAATCCGGCGACGGCGAGCCTGCCCGTCGCGGCCGGGATCTTCCGTGCGTAGTTCGCGACGGCGTTCAGGTCCGCCGTGATCCGGGCGTCCGGCAGCTCCGAGATCGCCTTCCGGACATCGTCGCCCGCGTCGACGCCGGACAGCAGGTCCGGCGCGATGGCGATGAAGCCGGCCTCGGCGAGTTGATCGCAGACGCCGCGCACCCAGTCGGTCATGCCGAAGATTTCGTGAATGACGAGCACGGCGGGAGCGCGATCCTTCCGCTCCGGATAAACGACGAAGCACTTCAGGTCGCGACCGCCGCTCTTCACCGTCACCCATTCACCATGCCGCGGGGAGCGTTCCAACCGCGCCTTTGCCGGGTCATCCGCGTGGGCGATGAGCGGGAGCAGCGCGAAAAAGGCAAGGCCGGGAAGAAAGCGCATGAGGAGCAGCTTATTTTCATCCGCGGGAGCCGTCAATTCGCGGGCCGGCGGAGATGGCCGGGCGAGGAAGGCGACGGCAGGAAGAAGGATTTTCGTCCGAAGTCGCCCGCCATGTCATTGCTTGGCCGACCATCGAGGAAGAATGGGGTGGGCGAGCGGGTCGGGCGGAAGGTTGGTTTTTGCCCGCGGGAGGCGTACAACGAAGGCGCGCAATGAATCTGACGATCAACGAAATCTACCTGTCGGTGCAGGGCGAGAGCACCTGGGCCGGGCTGCCGTGCGTGTTCGTGCGACTCACGTTCTGCGATCTGCGCTGCACGTATTGCGACACGGAATATGCGTTTTACGCCGGCACGAAGCGGCCGGTGGCCGAGATCCTCGCCGAGGTATTGGCCATCGATTGTCCCCTCGTCGAGATCACGGGCGGTGAGCCGTTGCTGCAAAAAAACGTGCTTTCGCTCATGGCGCAGCTTTGCGACGCGGGACGCACGGTCCTCATCGAGACGAGCGGGGCGCACGATATCTCCCGCGTCGATCCGCGGGTGCATCGGATCATGGATCTCAAGACGCCCTCCAGCGGCGAGTGCACGCGGAACCGGCTCGAAAACATCCCGTGTCTCACGCGCGGAGACGAGGTGAAGTTCGTGCTGGGGTCGCGCGAGGATTACGAATGGGCGCGCGAGCGGATCGCGGAGCACGCGCTGGGCGAGCGGGTGGGCGCGGTCTTGTTGAGCCCGGTATTCGGCCGGATCGATCCGCGCGACATCGTGGCGTGGATGCTGGCGGACAAGGTGCCGGCGAGATTCCAGCTGCAGATGCACAAGTTCATCTGGGACCCGAAAAAAAAGGGCGTGTGAGCGCGGGAAAAGGGGAAAAGGGGAAAGCTCGGGAATGGGAATCTGGAAACCAGGAAGCCAGGAGAAACGCGGTCGTGATCGAAGCTTTTCCTGGCTTCCTGGTTTCCAGATTCATCCGTTTCAGGAATGCGCTCCGGATCGAAAACCCCGCGGGAAATCAGGAAACAAGGCCACGGAACCGAAGCCCCTCCCGGTTTCCAGATTCACCCTCGTTCACCCGCGCCCTCGACCGAAGTCTCCCGGTTTCTCCCGCCCGGGATCTTTGAAAAAGAAAGCGCGCGCAAACCTGGAATCCGGGGATCCAGGGAAAATGCAGTCGTAATCGAAGCTCTTCCTGATTTCCTGATCCGATCCGTATTCCCGATGCGCGCGCGCCTGACCAAAGACTTCCGATTCGAATCCGCCCAGACCCTGCCCCGGCTGCCCCCCGGGCACAAATGCGCCCGGATGCACGGCCATAGTTTCCTGATGGAAATTTCCGTGGAGGGGGAGGTGAGCCCCGAGACGGGCTGGATCTACGACCACTCGGAGATTTCCCGCGCGATGAAGCCGCTCGTCGATCTGCTCGACCACGCCTACCTCAACGACATTCCCGGCCTTGAAAATCCCACCATCGAGCTCATGGCCGGCTGGTTCTGGCAAAAGCTCGCGCCGCAACTCCCCGGCCTCGCGGAAATCGTGATCCACGAAACTCCCACCGCCCGCTGCAGCTACCGCGGGGATTAGCCGCTCCGCCCGGACGGAGCGGCCCCATTCTCGGCGGAGACTCGCCCGGCAGTCTCCTTGGAGCCACGGCGCTCCGTCGCCGTGTGCGCGAGAGGACGCGTGCCCCCGGCGCCCCGACGGCGGGGCGGCGCCAATGAGACTTTGCCCGCGTCGATTCGACCGAAACTTTCCTCGAATCCCGCGATCCCGCCCCGCCAAACCCGGCGCCCCCGACGTCCTCCTCGGCGGCTCCGTTCGAAGGCGGGCCCGCCCTCGTTCGTCGGCGGGCGGCGTGGGAAAATGTCGCGCTTGCACCGAGTTTTGCGCCGCCTATGCTCGTCGGCGCATGAGTCGAATCTTAGTCACCGGCGGCGCCGGATACATCGGGAGCATTTGCGTCGAAGAACTTCTCAACGCCGGGCACGACGTCGGGGTTTTCGACAACCTTACCGAGGGCCACCGGAAGGCGGTCGATTCCCGCGCCCGCTTTTTCCAGGGCGATCTGGCCGACGCATCGGTCATCAAGCTGGCGCTCGCGGAGTTCGAGCCCGATGCCGTGATGCATTTCGCGGCGAACGCGCTCGTCGGCGAGTCGATGACGAACCCGGAAAAATATTTTCGCAACAACGTCTGCCACGGCCTGAATCTTCTCCAGGCCATGAACGAAGCCGACGTGAAGCGGCTCGTGTTTTCCTCGACCTGTGCCACGTTCGGCGTGCCCGAGCGCGTGCCCATCGACGAGACCCTCGCCCAGCGTCCCATCAATCCCTACGGCGAATCCAAGCTGCTCTTCGAAAAGATCCTCCGCTGGTATGGCGAGATCCACGGCCTCAAGTTCGTCGCGCTGCGTTACTTCAACGCCGCCGGCGCGAGCGCGCAGTTCGGCGAGGATCATCGCATCGAGACCCACCTCATCCCGAACGTCCTGAAGGTCGCCCTCGGCCAGAAGCAGGCCGCCGAGATCTACGGCACCGACTACGAGACGCCCGACGGCACCTGCATCCGCGACTACATTCACATCCTCGACCTCGCCCAGGCGCACATGCTCGCGCTCGGTGCCCCCCAGAGCGCATTCTACAACCTCGGCACCGGCGGCGGCACTTCCGTGAAGGAAATCATCGAGACCTGCCGCGCCGTCACCGGACACGAAATCCCCGTGATCGAGCGGCCGCGCCGCGCCGGGGACCCCCCGCGCCTCATCGCCGCATCCGACAAGATCCAGCGCGAGCTCGGATGGAAGCCGCGGCATCAGGACATCCGCCGCATCATCGAGAGCGCCTGGGCCTGGCACGTCAAAAACCCGGGCGGCTACGGCGATTGAACCGGTCGCCGGCGGCTCGCCGCGGGGGGCAATCGCCCCGCCGTCGTCCGGCGCACTTTAACCTTGCTCCCTCGTCGCCCCTCTTTAGCCTCGCGTCTTTGCATGAGGAAGTTGCCGTGGTTGATCCCCGTTTTTGCGTTTTTGCTGCCCGTTTGCGGCTGGGCGCAATTCGGTAATTTCGGGGACGTTCCGGTCGACATCCAGGCCAAATCCACCCGCTTCGAAAACGGCGTCGCCATCGCCGAAGAAGACGTTCAGATCCATTACAACGACGTCAGCATCTACGCCGGTTACGCGGAATACAACCCCGACACCCGCGACGTCCTCCTCATTGGCGACATCCGGATCTACACCGCGGATAATGTCTTCACCGGCCAGCGCGCCCTCTACAATCTCGAGACCAAGCAGATCCGCGCGCTCGAGTTCAAGGGCCAGTACACGCCGCTCAAGTTTCGCGCGATGAGCATCCAGGCTCCGTCGCTGCATCAGTTCAACATCCGCAACGCCGACCTCAGCACCGACGACTCGTCCGAGCCGAGCTTCCACGTGAAAGCTCGATCCGTGCGCATCTACCCCGACAGCCGCGTCGTCTTTTCGAACTCCACCGTCTACATCGGCCAGATCCCCGTCATGTGGCTGCCGTATCTCTTCGCCTTCACGAACAACACCGGCATCGAGCTCCAGCCCGGTTACGATTCGAACTGGGGTTACTACCTGCTCACCGGCTACAACTTTCCCGTCGGCCCCGGCGGAAACATCATCGCCACCGCGCGCTCCGATTATCGCACGGAGTTTGGTTCCGCCTTCGGACTCGACGCGAAATGGGAATTCGGCCAGCAGAAGCAGAATTTCGGGCAACTCAAATCCTACTACGCCTACGACAAAGACCCGAGCTACAAGCTCGCGCCCGGCGAGCCCGCCGAATCCGACGACCATAACCGCTATCGCATCACCTTTCAGGATCGCCTCTTCCTGACCGACGACATCTATTTCACCTCGAACATCACCAAGCTGAGCGACGTCGATTTCCTCGAGGATTTTTTCCCGAACGAGTTCAGCCTCGACCCCCAGCCGGACAACATTTTTTCGCTCACGAAGTGGAACGAATTCTACACCCTGACGCTGCTCACCCGGTTCCAGATGAACTCCTTCCAGCAAACCACCGAACGCCTTCCCGAGCTCGCGCTCGACATCAAGCAGCACCGCCTTTTCGATTCGCCAATCTATTATGACGGCACCGACAGCGTCGGGTATTACCGCCGGGCCTTCGCGGACAACTCGATCTTCCCCGATTACGACGCCACCCGCTTCGACACCTTTCATCAGTTCTCGTATCCGAAAACCTATTTCGGCTGGCTCTCGCTCATTCCGAAAATCGGTGTTCGCGGCACCTATTACAGCAAGACCGGCCGCACCATCGACGCGCTCAGCGACTCTCAGCAGGCCCGCATCGCCGCGCTCACCGAGACCGCCCAGAACAACCGCATCGCCGCCCAGCAAACCGGCGCGATGATTTCGAACCTGCAAACCCAGCTCAACCGCGCCGCCGACCCCGTCACGCGCGCCACCCTCCAGCAAAAAATCAACGCCCTCTCCCAAAGCCAGAACTCTCAGCTCGCCTCCGCCCAATCGCAGGAGGACCTTGCCCGCGCCATCGAGACCGGCCCGCTCAGCGGCGCGGAGCTCGAGTCGGGCGGATCGACGTTCCGCCCCGTCGTGAACTTCGGTTTCGAAGGCTCGTTCAAGGTCTCGCGCCGCTACGAGAGCATCCAGTCCCGCATCCTCGGGCTCGACGGCTTGCTGCACACCATCCAGCCCTACTTCGACTATTCCTACGTCTACAACGGCGGAGACTCCCGCGACGACATCCTGCAATTCGACCGGGTGGTCGCCGCCACCGAGCCCCTGCCGATCGACTTCCCCGAGTTCGGGGCGATCGACTCCATCGATAGCTGGAACATCATGCGGCTCGGCGTTCGCAACCGGCTCACGACCCGCCGCGGCGACGACAACTACGAATGGTTCTTCCTCGACTCCTTCGTCGACGTGAATTTCGACAACCCCTACATCGACGACGGCCAGGGCGACCTCTCGAACGTCGTCAACCGGCTGGAATTTCGCCCCGTCAACTGGGCGTCCCTCCGCATGGAAGCCCAGCTTCCCATCACCGACGACGGGTTCACCGACGTCAACACGTCGATCCTCTTCATGCCCTGGAAGGATCTCCTTCTGACCATCAGCGACCGCTACATTCAAAACAACCCCTTCTTCGAGAACAGCAACCAGGTCACCGGGTACGCCTACTACCAGATCACCTCGAACTGGGGCGTGAGCGCCCAGGCCACCATCGAGGCGGAAAACGACCAGGTCCTCTTCCAGCAATACCTCATCCATCGCGACCTCTCCTCGTGGATCGTGTCGTTCGGCGGCTCGGTGCGCGACAACAAGGCCGGCCGTCGCGGCGGCAGCGGCGGGGGCAGCAACGAGAACAACAATCAGACCGACTACAGCCTTGTTCTCTCGCTGACCTTGAAAGACGCGCCCCAGGTGACCCTGCCTCTGGCGTTCGACCAGGGCACGACCCCGCTCGGAGGCAGCGGCAACAACAACTAAAGCGAGCCAACAAACCTGTCGCCACGGCGCTCCGTCGCCGTGAAAGCCAGGAAAGGCGCCGCCGCGCCCGGCCCGCGAACCCCGCGCCCCGACGGAGCGGGGCGGCGACAAGCGCCACGTTTCGCCCGAACGAGGCGCGGCAAGTTCGCGTCTCCCGTCCTCTTGTAGCCACGGCGCTCCGTCGCCGTGAAAGCCAGGGAAGGCGCCGCCGCGTCGGGCCGCGAACCCCGCGCCCCGACGGAGCGGGGCGGCGACAGGGGCACGTTTCGACCGAGCAAGGCGAGGCAAGTTCGCGTCTCCCGTCCTCTTGTAGCCACGGCGCTCCGTCGCCGTGAAAGCCAGGAAAGGCGCCGCCGCGTCGGGCCGCGAACCCCACGCCCCGACGGAGCGGGGCGGCTACAGGGGCCACGTTTCGCCCGAGCGAGGCGCGGCAAGTTCGGTTCCTGTAGCCACGGCGCCCCGTCGCCGTGAAAGCCAGGGAAGGCGCCGCCGCGTCGGCCCGCGAACCCCGCGCCCCGACGAAGCGGGGCGGCTACAGGGGCGCGTTTCAACCGAACGAGGAGCGGCAAGTTCGCGTCTCCCGTCCCCTTGTCGCCACGGCGCTCCGTCGCCGTGAAAGCCAGGAAGGCACCGCCGCGTCGGCCCACGAACCCCGCGCCCCGACGGAGCGGGGCGGCGACAGGGGCCACGTTTCGACCGAGCGAGGCGCGGCAAGTTCGCGTCTCCCGTCCTCTTGTAGCCACGGCGCTCCGTCGCCGTGAAAGCCAGGGAAGGCGCCGCCGCGTCGGGCCGCGAAACCCGCGCCCCGACGGAGCGGGGCGGCTACAGGGGCCGCGTTTCAACCGAGCGAGGCGCGGCAAGTTCGCGTCTCCCGTCCTCTTGTCGCCACGGCGCTCCGTCGCCGTGAAAGCCAGGAAAGGCGCCGCCGCGTCGGCCCGC
>CAXTSM010000022.1:41676-63468 GCA_964247025.1 uncultured Chthoniobacterales bacterium | reverse complement strand
CCGAACCGCAGCATGGACATCGGCGTCGTGCTCGACGTGATGATCCACGACATCGAGATCATCCTGCACCTCGTGCGCTCGCCCATCGCGAGCATGGACTGCGTCGGCGTCTCGGTGCTCAGCCGCGGCGAGGACATCGCCAACGTTCGTTTCCGCTTCGAGAACGGCTGCGTCGCCAACGTCACCGCCAGCCGCATCAGCATGGACAAGCTGCGCAAGATCCGCGTGTTCCAGGAGGACGCCTATCTTTCGCTCGACTACCAGAAACAGGATGGCGTGATCTACCGCGTCGCCGATGGAAAGATCGTCCGCGAGGGCGTCGAGGTCATCCGCGGCGAGCCGCTGCGCAACCAGCTCGAGTCGTTCATCGCCTGCGCGCGCGATGGTCTGCCGCCGAAGGTCTCCGGCCAGGCGGGCGCCGACGCGCTCGACATCGCGCTCGAGATCACCCGCCAGATCGAGGCGGCCGATCCCCGGCAAAACAAGGACCGGCCGGACGTGAAGCTTCCCGGCCTCCTGGATCTCCTGCGGCCGTCGAAGTAACGCCGTGAAAAAACGCCTCTGGATCGTCGCCGGCGAAGCGAGCGGGGACGCGCGTTCCTCGGAGTTGATGCGGGCGATTCTGGCGCTCGATCCCGAGGTGGAATTCATCGGCGCGGGCGGCCCGGGGATGCAGGCGCTGGCGGCCGCGCCTTTCGACCAATGGATCGCGGAGGCCGGCGTGCTCGGCCTCTGGGACGTGCTGAAAAATTATGGCTATTTCAAGGCGAAGTTCGACCGGATGCGGGCTGACATCGCGCGTCTCGATCCCGACGCCGTGCTGCTGGTCGATTATCCCGGCTTCAACCTCCGGCTGGCCAAGGCATTGCGCGCGAAAAATCCGCGGCGCAAAATCCTCTTTTACGTGAGCCCGCAGGTCTGGGCGTGGAACCGCGGGCGCATCCCGAAGATGGCGCGCTGGCTCGACCTGATGCTCTGCATCTTCCCGTTCGAAAAGCCGCTCTACGAACGCTCCGGCCTGCGCACGGAGTTCGTCGGGCATCCCATCGTCGAGCAAATGGCGCGGGATCGGCGGCCGGTCGCGCGCGACCCGGGGCTGCTCGGGTTGTTCCCGGGCAGCCGCGAGCGCGAGGTGAGGCGCATTTTTCCGGCCATGGTCGCCGCCGCGAAATTGGTCGCGAAGTCCCGGCCGGACGTGCGTTTCGAGGCGGCGGCGGCGACCGCGAGCCACGCCGAGGCGATGCGCGGGATGGCCGGCGACGCGCCCGTCGAGATTCGCGCGGGCACGGCACACGAGCTGATGCAGCGCGCCGGCGCGGGCATCGTCTGCTCCGGCACGGCCACGCTCGAGGCGGCGTGTTTCGGCCTGCCGTATGCGTTGATCTACAAGACCGCGTGGCTCACCTACGAGGTCGGCCGCCGGCTCGTGAAGGTCGACCACCTCGGCATCGTCAACATCCTGGCCGGACGCACCGTCGTGCGGGAATTCATCCAGGCCGCCGCGACGCCCGCGGCGCTGGCCGACGAGGCGCTGCGCCTGTTGAACAACGAGGGCGCGCGGGAACGACTCGCCGCCGATCTGGCCGGCGTCGTCGCCACGCTCGAGGGCGAAAACGCCGCCGAACGCGCGGCCCGGGCGGTGCTCGACGCGCTCTCCCCAGCTGCTAGCGTGTCCCGCGATGAGTGACGTTTTTCCGAAGGATCATCTCGAAGCGCTCTGGTCGCCGTGGCGCGTGGAGTATTTCCAGCGGCCGGCCGATTCGCCGCGCGATTTTTTGCTCGCGGCGGCCCAGGGCGACGACGCCGGGCACTTCGTCGTCACGCGCCGAAAGGCGGCGTTTCTCATGCTGAATCGCTACCCCTACACGGTCGGCCACATGATGGCCGTCCCGTATCGCAAGGTCGCCGGCATGGAGGAGCTCGACGAAACGGAGTCGGCGGAGATCTGGCAGCTCACCCTGCACGCCCAGCGGCTGCTGCGCGCCGTCGTGAAGGCGCAGGGATTCAACGTGGGCGTGAACCTCGGCACCGCCGCCGGCGCGGGATGCGCGGAGCACCTGCACTTCCACGTCGTGCCGCGCTGGGAGGGCGACGCGAATTTCATGCCCGTCATCGGCGGCGCCCGCATCATGCCCGACGCGCTGGAGCGGGTGTATGGGGCCCTGCGCGCCGAGCAGGCTCGCGGCTAAAGCCGATCCAGCAGGCGCCCGATCACCTTCGCGCTGTCGAAATATTCTTCCGCGAGCGCGCGGACGGCCCGCTGCTGGGCGGGAAAGTCGGCCATTACGCGCTCGGCGGCGGCGGCGGCTTCCCGGGCGGTGCGGAAGGAATGGAATCCCTCGCCGACGGGCAGGACGGGACCGACGCCGGTATCCTGCGCCACGAGCGGTTTGCCGCTGGCGGCGTAGCACACCGCGCGATCGCTGAACCACCCGGCGCGCGACAGGACGTAGCCGCCTTTCGCGACGCTGAACTCGGCGGACGACCCGCGAAGGTAATCCCCATACGCGTCCAGCGTGCGGCAAATCGGCGCGGCCTCGACAAAACGCCACCCGCCCTCGCGGAACGGCCCGAGCTCGGCTTCGTGCGCGGTCACATGCGTCGCCAGCTCGACCGGCCGGGAGATGTGACGCGGCACGTCGGTGAATTTCTGAAATTCCTCGCGCTTGCCGTGGAACCATTCGCCGCGCCATTCGCTGCTTTTGTAACCCTCCCAATGCGCGACGCTCGTGAAGCGGTCGAAGGTTTCCTGCGGCGCGTAGGGCCAATGCGTCAGCACCACGGGCGGAAAAGTCGGAATCCATTCGATGCCGCAGGTCGGGGCGAAAGCGCCCGGCCGCCCGAGCTGCAGGCCCGCCGTCACGAAGCGGTCGTGCGCGTCGAAATGCATGTCGACGCCGTAGCTTTCCACCCACACCTGGGTGAACGCCGGATCGCCGTCCTGATAAATTTTCACGGCGCGCGGGAAGGCCACGGCGTCGCTCTGGAAGTGACCGGAGAGATTGAGGAAAAGATCCGCCTCGGCGGCGAAGTCGCGGAATTCCGCGAGATTCGCGGCGTCGCCGTCGACGAGCAGCGTCGCGCGATTTTCGAAATCGAACCTCGTGGTGACCTCGCGCCAATACGCCAGGTTCGCGCTTTCCCCGAGCGGCGCCGGCCTCCACTCCGCGTCGATGCAGCGATCCGCCGCGACCGCCTCGACGAGCCAGACGTCCCAGCCCAGCTCGCGAAAACCGAGCGCCCAGTTCAGCGAATTCCAGGTGTTGCCCGCCGCGGAAATCGGGTGCGAGGCGATGCCGACGGCGACGACGATTTTCATTTCGGGATCAGAAAAGGCATTTAACGCGGGAAAACGAGAAAAGGGGAAAATTCTTTCCGGTTCCTCATTTCCCCTTTTCCCGCGTCCAACGTTCCCCGCTACGCTGGTTTGATGCGCATTCTCGTGACCGGGCTCATCGGCCAATATGCCTTCGGCGGCGTGACGTGGGACTACCTCCAATACGTGCTCGGCTTCGCGGCGCTCGGCCACGACGTCTGGTATCTCGAGGACACGGCCTGCTGGGCCTACGACCCGATCAGGGAGGAGCCGTCGGCGGATTGCTCCTACAACGTGAACTACCTCGAGCGGGTGATGCGCGAGTTCGACCTCGGCGACCGCTGGATCTACCGCAACGAGGCGGATGGTAAATACCACGGGCCCGCCGGCGACGCGGCCGACGACGTGATCCGCGCGGCGGACGTGCTCGTGAACGTCTCCGGCGCCGGCTGGCTGCGCGACGTGACGGCCGCCGTCCCGCGGAAAATCTTCGTCGACGGCGACCCCATGTTCACGCACATCGGGCTCACGGTCGAAGGCAAGACGCGCGACCACGTGCTCGCCCACGGGGAGCATTTCACCTTCGGCCTGAACGTCGGCGCGCCCGGCTGCGGCGTGCCGACCGCGGGCATCGCATGGCGCCCCACGGTGCAGCCGATCGCGATCGACCGGTGGCGAAAAAATCCGCTGCCGCCCGCGCCCGGGCACGTCGCGCACGGCGCGTGGACGACGGTGATGAATTGGGCGAGCTACCGGCCGCAGGTTTTCGAGGGCGAGGAATACGGGAACAAGGACCTCGAGTTCGCGCGGTTCGTCGACCTGCCCCGGCACACCGACGAGAAATTCGTGCTCGCGATGGGCCAGGGCATCGGCCGGAACCGCCCGACCGAAAAGCTCGCGGAGGCCGGCTGGACGATCATCGAGCCGGACGCGCATCTGCCGGATTACGCGACCTATCACGACTTCCTCGCGAATTCCAAGGCCGAGTGGAGCATCGCGAAAAATGGCTACGTCAAATCGCGAAGCGGCTGGTTCAGTTGCCGGAGCGCCTGCTACCTCGCGCTCGGCCGGCCCGTCGTCGTCCAGGACACGGGCTGGAGCCGGCATTTGCCCTCGGGCGAGGGCGCGCTCGTCTTCGACGACATGGCGGGCGCGGCGAAGGCCATCGCGGAGGTCGCGGCGAACTATGAGCGCCACTCGGCGGCGGCCCGGGCGTTCGCGGAAAAGCATTTCGACGCGGCCAAAGTCTGCGCGGATCTGCTGAACGACTGACCGCAAATCGGCTTGTTTCCTGCCTCCGCGGGGAGCACGCTGAAAGTCCCCCCCGCCATGAGCAAGGAACATCGCACGAGCAAGGCCGTCGTTTACTTCATCGGAATCACCGCCGCCCTCGCCGGGCTGCTTTTCGGGCTCGACGTCGGCGTGATCTCCGGCGCGCAGAAATTCATCCAGGCCGAGTTCAAGATCTCCGACGACGTGATCGGCACGGTCGTCGCGGCGCTGCTCTGGGGCGCGGTGTTCGGCACGCTCGGCAGCGGGATCGTTTCCAACCGGTTCGGCCGCCGAAAAACGCTGCTCATCAGCGCGCTGCTCTTCGTCGTCGGCTCGCTCTTGTGCGCGATCGCGGCGGACGAGCGCCTCCTCATCGGCGCGCGGTTCGTGCTCGGCATCGCGGTCGGCATCGCCTCGTTCACGGCGCCGCTCTACCTCTCGGAGGTGTCGCCGCAAAAGGTGCGCGGCGCGCTGATCGCGATGTATCAGCTCATGATCACGATCGGCATCGTGCTGGCGTTCCTGAGCGACACGTGGCTCTCGACCTACGCGACCTTCGGCGGCGTGACGGGCGGGCATTGGCGGCTCATGCTCGGCGTCATCGCGCTCCCCGCGCTGCTGATGTTTTTCGGCATGCTGTTCTTGCCGGAAAGCCCGCGGTGGCTGTTCCTGAAGGGATTCAAGGGGCGCGCGATCGATGTTTTTCGCCGCATGAAACTCGAGGAAGCCGAGATCGAGCGCGAGGTCGCGGAGATCGAGGAGAGCCTGCGCGTGCGTCAGGACGGCTGGCATCTGCTCCGCACGAATCGCAACTTCGCCCGCGCGATCGGCCTCGGCATCGGCCTGCAGGTCATCCAGCAATTCACCGGCATCAACGTCCTCATGTATTACGCGCCGCGCATCCTCGCGATCGCGGGTTTCTCCGGCACGGAAAAGGAAATGTGGGGCACGGTGCTCATCGGCTTGACGAACGTGCTGGCGACCTTCATCGCGATCGCCTTCGTGGACCGGCTCGGGCGGAAGCCGATCATGTATGCCGGCTTCGTCGTGATGGGCGCGGCGATGCTCACGGTCGGCTCGCTCTTCAACATGGACATCGAGCGGAACCCGAGTCTCGGCTACCCCGCCGTCGCCGCGCTCCTGCTCTTCATCGTGGGATTCGCGATGAGCGCGGGGCCGATCATCTGGATCATCTGCGCGGAGATTTTTCCGCTTGGCGGCCGCGATCTCGGCGTGACGTTCAGCACCGCGACGAACTGGATCGCGAACGCGCTCGTCGGGCAGTTCTTTCTCAACCTGCTCGTGATCCTCGGCAACGGAAACACGTTCCTGCTGCTGGGCATCGCGAACGTCGCGTTCCTTCTCTTCTTCGTCTTCTTCGTGCCGGAGACGAAGGGCGTCACCCTCGAGAAGATCGAGGCGAACCTGCTCGCCGGAAAGCCGCTGCGCCGGATCGGACGGTAGCCGGGGAGAGGTTACCGAACCGGACCGTCGAGCATCGCCCGCAGCGCCGTCGTGCGGGCCTCGGTGCTGGCCGTCCGGCTCATCGCATACTCCATCGGCGCGATGGAGCCGCCCCGGCTGGCATCGGCGTCGAGCGCCGCCTGCGCGTCGCGGTACGCGAGCCATGCTTTTTGCGCCGCCTTGAGTTTGGCTTGTCCTTCCCCGTCGAGCGTGGCGCGCAATTTTTTGTAGACGACGTTCAACGCCGCGTCGGCCTTCTTGAAATCGGCGGCCGCCTCCGCGGTCATTTCGGACTGCGTCTGGGCGACGGCCGAAAACGCGCCGAGCAGGAGAATCGCCAAGATTTTTTTCACGTTACCTGCTGCCCGGTTTGACCGCCGGGACGGCGGCGAGGTCGGGCGGAAGCGCGTCGGGGGTGAAGGTCTCCGGCGTCATTTGCACGAGCGAAACGAACGGGCAGCCGAAGTCGGGAAGCTGGCCGCCGGAGCGATCCACGATGCTGCCCGCGGCGACGACGAGGCCGCCCGCGGAGCGCAGGATGTCGATTGTTTCCTGCACGCGGCCGCCGCGGGTGACGACGTCCTCGGCGACAATGTAGCGGGCGCCGGGCTCGATCGAGAATCGCCGCATCACGAGGCCGCCCTGGCCGTCCTTCTCGACGAAAATGTGGCGCGTATCGAGGTGGCGGGCGACCTCCTGGCCGACGACGAGGCCGCCGACGGCGGGCGAGACCACGAGAGCCTCCGCGGCAAACGGACGGAGCTCCTCCGCCAGGCGGCCGCAGACTTCCGCCGCGATCGTGGCGTGCTGGAGAAGGATGGCGCACTGGAAAAACTCGCGGCTGTGCAGGCCGCTGCGCAGCACGAAATGGCCGTGGAGCAGCGCGCCGGTCCGGCGGAAGAGATCGAGGACTTCGGTCATGGAGAAAGAAAAGCAGGCCGGCGAAAAAATGCGAGACGCCCAAAAATCACGCCCGCGGTTTTCCGGTGGCGGCGTCCCACGTGAACGTGCCGCGCCGGCCTTTTTTCGTGAATCGGCGATAAAGCTCCGGGTCGTCGCGTTTTTGCAAAGGGCGCTCGTTCAGGCCCGCCGCACCGCAGCCGAGCAGCCGGCAATGGGCCTTCAGCTCGTGCGGATGGCCGATCAACCGCTCCGTTCCTTCCGGCCGCGGCGGGACGCCCGACCGCGTCGCGGCGAGGAAGCTGTAAGGAAGGCTGCGCAGGTCGATCTCCATGCGCCGCGAGACTTCGCGCCAGAACGCGGATTGAAAAATCTCCGTCGGCGGGCGCGCGAAGAAGTGGCACCAGTGCCGCTCGTTCTCCGGCGCGAACATCGGGCAGGCGAGCTGGTGGGTGCACGGCGCGACGAACCGGTGCCCGGCACGCTGGAGGATCGCGCGGATCGATCCCAGCTTCCGGCTGATCTCGCGCGATCCCGGCTCGAGCCAGATCAGCTCCTCCGCGCCGCCGGCCCATCCCGCCAGCCGCTCGAGCGCGGCGGCGTCGAGCTCGCCCGCCACGTGGCTGACGACGAGCAGCGTGCCGGGCTCGACGGGCGTCCCGTCGCCGCGCGGCCGAACCGCGACGCCGTCCCCCCGGAGCGCCTGCGCGGCGAAGTCCATGGCGGGCGGCGAGCGGTCGAAGACCCCGGCCTCGCGGATGCCGCTCCATCGGGCCACGACGCGGGCCGCGATGCCGGTGCCGCAGCCCCAGTCGAGGATCCGCTCGGCGGCGGGCCGCCAGCCGAGGCGGGATAATTCGGAGAGCGCGGCGTCCCATTTCCACGCGATGCGTCGGGCGAACGTGGCGTCGTAGAGCTCGAGGTCGCGAGCGGTCCAGTATTCGCCGCTCGCGTCGGTGAGGAAGCGATCCCGCAACGCGCGGAGCCGCTGCCAGTCGGGGGGCGAGAATTCACCGGCCATGCCCGGCATCCCGCGTGCGCGCGGCCGCTTCGTCAATCACGAACGCGGCGGTTTGCGTTTCCGCGCGGGGCGGCTAGGATTTCCGGCCCGCCCTTCTGTCGTCAAAAATCATCCCATGAGCACACCCGAAAAACACGAGTTCCAGGCCGAGATCGCCCAGCTCCTCAACATCGTCATCCACTCGCTTTACACGGATAAGGAAATCTTCATCCGCGAGCTCATTTCCAACGCGGCCGACGCCAGCGAGAAATTGAAATTTTTGCAGACCGCCGGCGCCGAAGTCTTCGAGGCGGACCGCCCGCTGGCGATTTCGGTCACGACGGACGACACCGCGCACACGATCACGATCGCCGACGCGGGCCTGGGCATGACCCACGCCGAGCTCGTCGAGAACCTCGGCACCATCGCGCACTCCGGCTCGAAGGCGTTCCTCCAGCAAATCAAGGAAAACGCCGCGCAATCCGGCGGGACGGGCGCGGCGGAGATCATCGGCCAGTTCGGCGTCGGGTTCTATTCGGCCTTCATGGTCGCGTCGAAGGTGACCGTCTATTCGCGATCGTATCTGCCCGCCGAGACCGGTTGGATCTGGACCTCCGACGGCGTGAGCAGCTACGAGATCGAGCCCGGGGTCGACCTGCCGCGCGGCACGAAGATCGTCATCCAGCTCACCGAGGCCGACAAGGAATACGCGAACGCCCACCGGGTCGAATCCGTCATCAAGCGATACTCGAATTTCGTCGGCGCGCCCATCGAGCTCAACGGCGAGGCCGTCAACACGATCGACGCGATCTGGACCCGCAACAAGAGCGAGGTCACCGACCCGGAATACGAGGAATTCTACAAGTTCATCGGCCACGACATCGACGCGCCGCTCTACCGCCTGCACTTCAGCGCGGACGCGCCGCTGGCGATCCGCTCGCTGCTCTTCGTGCCAAAGCACAGCCGCGAGAAGCTCGGCATGCCGAAGACCGAGAGCGAGGTGCACCTCTACTGCCGCAAGATCCTCATCCAATCGAAGTCGAAGGGCCTCTTCCCCGAGTGGCTGCGCTTTCTCAAGGGCGTCGTGGACAGCGAGGATCTGCCGCTGAACATCTCGCGCGAGACGATGCAGGATTCCGCGTTGCTGCAGAAGCTCAACAAGGTCCTCACGACGCGCCTGCTCAAGTTCCTCGACGAGGAGGCGAAGTCGGATGAGGAAAAATACGGCGGGTTCTTCCGGGAATTCGGCCATTTCCTCAAGGAAGGCATCGTGAGCGACTACACGCACCGCGAAGCCCTCGCGAAGCTGCTGCGCTACGAGACGTCGACCGCGGAAAAGCCGGTCGCGCTCGCCGATTACGTCGCCCGCATGCCGGAGGCGCAGAAGGAAATCTATCACCTCTCCGCCGGCAGCCGCGAGGCGTGCCTGGCGAGTCCTTATTACGAAGGCCTCGCCGCGAAGGGCTTCGAGGTCCTGTTCCTGCTCGATCCCTGGGACGAGTTCGTGATGGAGCACCTCCACGAGTTCGACGGCAGGAAGCTCGTCGCCGCCGAGAAGGCCGAGATCGCGCTCGACCGACCCGCCTCCGAACTCGGCGAGGAGGCCGCGCGGCTGCTCTGCAATTTCATCAAGGAGACGCTCGGCGGCAAGGTGGACGAAGTGCGCGTCTCGGCGCGGCTCGTCGGCAGCCCCGCCGTCGTGGTGGAGAGCGACAAGGGCATGACGTCGAGCATGCGGCGCATCCTGAAGAACCTGAACCGCGGCGAGGAAAATCCCTTCAAGCAGAACCTCGAGATCAACCCCGCGCATCCGATGATGGCCGGCCTCGAGGCCACGCGGCAGGCGGACCCCGACCTTGCCCGGCAGGTCGCCGAGCAGGTCTACGACAACGCGCTCATCAGCGCCGGCCTGCTGGAGGATCCGAACGCGATGCTCCGGCGCATCAACTCGCTGCTCGAACAACTCGTCACGAAGGAGCGGAATCCGTTGCCAACCGCCGAAAGCTGATCGATCAATGAGGCGGGATGCGGATTCGCCGTTTCATTCTGACCGTGGTTTTGGGCGTGGCGTCGATGGGGGCCGCGAGGGCGGCGGCGGCGAAGTCCACGGCGCAGCAGCTCACGTCGATCTTCGAGAACAGCACGCCCATCCTGCAATACACGTTCGTCTCGAACATCGGGGACCAGCGCGGCTACACGTTCGGGTTCGCGGGGTTCACGAGCGGAACGTATTCCGGCACGTTTTTTCTCGAGGAATACCAGGCCCTGCACCCGGGCAACGCGCTCGTTCCGTTCCTGCCGGCCTTCCGGAAAATCGATCGCGGGCCGCACGACGACGCGGGCCGCAACCCCGACACGACCGGGCTCGGGGCCTTCCCCGCCGTCTTCGCGTCGCTGGGGAACGATCCCCTCTTTCGTCTGGCGCAGGTGCGGCTGGTCGACCGGCTTTCGTGGATTCCCGCCCAGAAGCTGGCCGCCCGGATCGGCGCCCGTTACCCGCTCACGCAGGGCGAGCTTTACGATGCCTACGTGAACCACGGCGAAGATGGCATCCGTCCGCTCGTCGCCCGCGCCAATCAGCGCGCGGGCGGCCCGCCGGCCCAGGGCGTTTCCGAGGCGAAGTGGCTGGCGGCTTTTCTCCGCGTGAGGCTCGCGGTGTTGAAGGCCGACTCGACCTGGGTGCATGCCATCGACCGGATCGCGGTGTACCAGAAGCTGCTCAACGAACGGAATTACCGTTTGCGCCGGCCCCTTTCGGTCGACTGCTACGGCAACCACTTCGATCTCCGGTAGCGGCCCGGGCTACTTGGGCGCCGGCGCCTTGATGGTGAACGGACGATCCTTTTCGCCGGTCACGAACATGACGAGTTCCGCCGGGTCGGGGCCGAGGTTGCGGCCGTTATGGAGCGCGCCGACCGCTTCGATCAAGGCCTGCCCCGCGGCGACGCGGTTCGTTTTTCCGCCCTCGAGCTCGACCGTCAACGCCCCGGAGAGCACGTAGCCGTAGCAGGGAAACGGATGCCGGTGCCAGCCGGTCTGCGCGCCGGGCGGGATGACCACGCGCACCGCGGTCACCTCGGGATCGTCGACGCGCGGATAGACGATCGGCTGCCCCGCGGCGGTCACGGACGATTTCAGCAGCGGCGTGACCTTGATCGCGGACGGATAGCCCTCGACCGGCGCGAGGTCCGCGAAGGCGCCCGCTCCGGTCGCGAGCAGGGACAGAAGGATCCAAAATTTTTCCATGAGGCGACGGGTAGAAGGAATGGCGGGCGTTGGCAATGCCGGCGACCGCCGGACGGGGGGAAACCTACATGCGGGGGAGCCGTCAGGATCGATCCCAAGTGCGACGCGATCACCGCGTCGCGCAAACCCGATCTGTCATGAAAACAAAATTGAATCGCATCGAAGTGGGCGGAGCTGGCCTGGGGGAAGCCAGCGAGGAAGACGTCGCCCGCCGGGCGGAAGAACTTGCCCGCTCGGATGGCCGCACGGAAACCAACGAAAGCGACCTCGCGCAAGCGCGCGGTGAGCTCGGCGCCGAAATCAGCCTCGACCCCGCCGAGGAGATCGCCGAAGACGACCGCCCCGGCTCGGGGTTTCCCGAGACCGACCATGGCACGCAAGCCGAGCGCTTCGAGATGGAGGACGAGGCCAACCTCGCGGAAGAACTCGTCGAGGAAGGCGTGCGCGAGGCCGATCACGACAGCCGGCTGCACTCGAACGACGGGAAATTGACGGAGCCGTGAGCGGGGCGTCCACGACGGCAACCGAGGTAAATTGTTCTCTTTCCCGGTCGTTCCGGACTAACGTTCGGCATCCATGAATTCCGAGCCGTCTTCGTCCTCCGATCTCACCGCGATCGACCTGTCGCTGAGCTTCGCTCCCGCCTGGGCGAAAGAGGCGGACTCGGTGCAGCGTTTCTCCCGCCTGGCGGAGAAGCACGGCGGCGGGGAAGATCGTCCGGAACGGGGCGGCAAGGGCCGCGGAGGCGGGAACGACCGGGGTCCGCGCCAGGATCGCCGTCCGCCCCGGAACGAGGGCGGGACGAAGTCCGGTGGTGGAAAGCGGGCGGGTGGTCGCCTGGAAAGGCGGCCGGAAAGGGAGCCGCGACCGGCGCCCCAGCCCACGTTGAGCGGCTGGCAGATTCGGTTTTTACCGGACCGTCATGGAGTCGACGGGTTGGCCCGGCAAATCAAGGCCTCCGCGAAGGCTTATCCGCTCTTCGACCTTGCGCGGCTGGTGCTCGAGAAGTCCGAACGGTATCTCGCGGAATTCCGCCGCGAGGCCGAAAACGCGACCCCGCTCTTTCAACTCAAGGCGGACGGGACCCTCTGGCTCGCCGAAGGCGACGCCCTCGCGCACGCGCTGAAAACGCAGTTGGAGAAGTTTTACCGCCGCGAGCGAATCGCCGCGGAACCGCCGAAGGGCGTCTATCCGTTCGTCGCGGTTTGCGGAATGAGCGGCGCGCTGCTCGGGCCGCCGAACTACCACGACTACCAGACGAAGATCCGCCAACTTCATGCCGAACGGTTCGCGAACATGCCTTTCGAGGCGTTCAAGAACCGGATCCGCATGGAGCGCGGCGAGGAGACGATCGCCCGGTGGCGCGACGAACAAAGCTCGCGGGACGTTTTCTATCCCCTCGATCCCGAGGCGAAATCACCGGCGGAAACCCCCGCGACCGAAACGGGCGCGGAGGAAATCTCCGCTCCCCCCGCGGATCCGGCGGAAGCCGCGCCGGTCGACGGCGAGCCCCTCCCCGAGGAAACGATCCCGGTGGAAACGACCGCGGAGCCCCCGGGGGGACCGGCTTCCGACGCGATCCCCGCGCCCGCGGCGGAGGGGGAAAAGCTGGATTCCCTCGCGGAAGTGGAACGCCATTTTCGCGAACATCATGCCTCCCGGGCCGTGGTCAAGATCCGCGATCGCGTGATGGTTCCCGGCTCGGCGGCCTTGAACGACTCCGCCGGTGCCGTGCTGGAAGTCACGCGCGGACTGTGGGAGGAACTCGACCGGTTTCCGCTCCCGCTGGCCCACAACCTTGGCCAACAGTTGACCGGCAAGGGCCTGCAAATTTTCAAGAACCGCGAAAACATCACCTTCGTCGGCGTGGCGCGGCCGCGGCATCTCGACGTGACGGCCACGCCGATCTCCGAGGGCCTGAGTGGCATCCTGGAGTATCTCGCCTCGCATGCCGCGACGCCGCGGGCGGAGCAGATCAAGGCGCTCGTCGCCGCCCGCTCGACCGAGGCGCAGCCGGAGGCGGCCGTGGCGAAGGACCTTTCGTGGCTGCTGCACGAGGGCCACGTGATCGATTACGCCCGGCGGGGTCTCGAGGTGGCGGCGCGGCCGAAATCCGCGCCGACGAAGCCAGTTCGTCCCGCGGGTCCCGCCTCCCGGGAGAGACCGGCGGCTCCCACCGTGCTCGCGAAGCCGGAGGCGGAGCCGGCGTCGCTCGAATCCTCCCCGCTCCCGGCCGAAGACGAAAACCCGGGCGGATAACGAGTCCCGCGGGAGGACGTCCGCCGAAATTATCGGTTTCTTCGCGGTTCGTTCACGACGAAAGCAGAAAATCTGCTATGATGGTGGGTCATGCGTCAAAAATTTGTCGGTTTTTCTCATCGCGGCCCCGACAATGTCACCGAAGAATTGGTGGCGGCGCTTTCGGGGCCAAAGTCGTTCGAATTCAAGGCGCTGTTCGAGATTGTCCACGCGGCGTTGCGGGCGCGGAACGCCGCAAGCGGCGGGGAGGAGATGCTGCGCCTGCGCGCCTACGACAAGCTGCAGGGCCTGGTTTCCCAAGGCCAGGTCAAGAAAACCGGCAAGCAATACAAGGGCGTCGCGAAGCCGATCCGGCTGCTCGCCGAGCAGTTGCTCGAGCATCGCAAGAACGGACCGGTCTTCACGCCGCGCCCGCCGAACGCCCCCGCGGCGCCCCCGGTGAAAGTGCCGGTCAAGGTGGCGGTGGCCAAGGCGTCGGTCAAGGTGCCGGCGGTCAAGGCTCCGGTGAAAGCGCGGGCGGCGAAAGCGCCCGTTCGCCGCGTGAAGACCGCTCGAGCCGAGAAGTAGGACGCGATTCCGAGCGGTCCGCCGAATGAAGAAAGTGCTCGTTCATTCGGACGGCGCGTGCCGGGGAAACCCCGGGCCAGGCGGATGGGCGGCGGTGCTGGTGTCTGGTTCGGCGAGCCGGGAACTGAGCGGCGGCGTGCCGGCGACCACGAACAATCGGATGGAGTTGCAGGCGGCCATCGAGGCGCTGGTCGCGCTCCGGGAGCCGTGCGAGGTCGAATTTTTCACCGATTCGAAATACGTGCAGAACGGCGTGTCGTCCTGGCTGGCGGGCTGGAAGCGCAACGGCTGGCGCACCAAGGCGGGGCAGCCGGTGAAAAACGTCGACCTGTGGCAGGCGCTCGACGCGGCGGCGCAAGGGCATCGCGTGCAATGGCGCTGGCTCAAGGGCCACGCCGGCCACGAGGCGAACGAGCGATGCGACCGGCTCGCCAACGCGGCGATCGACCAGATTCAGGCCGGCCATTCGCGCGAGCAGCTGCGGGAAAGATTGCGGGAATTCGTCGCGGCGAACTCCGCGCCGGCGCCGACGCCGGGATTTTCTTCGAGCTAGGCGCGGAAGATCCCGGCGAATGCGCCGCGGTGGCGCAGAACGAGGAACAGCTCGAGCCCGCCGACGGCCACGCCCAGCGGCAGGCCGCTGCGGTCCATGAAGACGGCGTAGAAAAGGATGTTCACGATGACCGGGCCGAGAAGCGTGAGTCCGAGCGGGACCCAGCGGCCAAGAAGAAGGAGGAGGCCGCCGGTGATCTCGAAGACTTTCACGGCGGAGAGGTAATGCGTCGCGGCCAGGGCGCCCATGAACTCCGCGCCGGCGCCTTTCGGCGGCGGCAGAGGGATGAAGTGCAGAAACGCGTTCAGTCCGAAGACGACGAAGATCAGCCCGAGGGTGACGCGGGCGACGAGGGTGAGGTTCTTCATGGCGGTGCGCAGCATGGCGCGGTTCGGGCGGGAGGAAAGAAAATGGTGCCGGCGGGTTACGCGGGGTCCGCGTCGGGGGTCCGCAGGATCAGGCGGACGGCGTCCAGGCGCACCGGGGCGGCTTCGAGATGACGGGCGAGTTCCTCCATCTGGGTCTCGATGAGCGCGATCTCCTCGTCGCGGATGTGGTCGTTCGAGCGCTGGAGGTCCCGCAGGCGTTCGGCCTCGTGGCGAAGGACGCCGCGCATGTTTTCGATGGCGGACCGGGCGATGGCGAGGGCTCGTTCCGCGGCGAGTTCGCGGGTTTTCTCCAGCATGGCCGGGAGCAGCTTCTGCTTGATGCGGCGGTTGTCGAGCAGCTGGAACACCGCGCCGGCCCGGAGCTCGCCCGGGAGTGGATTCACGTCGGCGGAGACGTTTTCCCCCTCGGCGTTCACGACCACGCGCAGCGGCGTGGGGGGCAGGAACCGGTCGGCGTGGAGGGCGGCGGGGGCGACGGGCTCGAGCACGTGAATGGTCTCGAGGAGGATGCCCGCGTCGTCGCCGGGCCACACGGCGAATGCGCTGTTCCCCGCCTCGGCGCCGAGGAGAAGGTCGATCGAGCCGGTGACGATGGGATGATCCCAGCTGAGGAAACCGATTTCCTCGCGCTGAAGGGCCCGGGTGCGGTCGGCGGTAAGGGTGAGGCCTTCCGCGGGCAGCTCGGGAAAGGCGTCCGTCGTGAGCTGCGCGGGAACGGCCCGATAGGTGCGCGGCGATAGCTCCTCGGCCTGCACGCCGAAATGGTCGAAGACGCGCAGCAGAAAGGCGTCGAGGGCGACGTCGGAATCGGCGGCGGAGATTTGCGCGATGACGCGCGCGGCGACATCGGGCCGGAACGAGTTCATCTGGAGCAGGCGGTCCTGCCCGCGCGCGAGCGCCCGGGCGATCCCGGCGTGGGCCGCGCGGGTTTCCTCGATCAATTTTCCGAGCGCCGCTTCGTCGGGCGCGGCGAGGAGGCGGAAAATTCGTTCGCCGAAGCGCGCGAGGATTTCGCGGCTGCCCTCCAGGGATTTCTCGAAGGCGCCGAGGCCGTCGTGATACCAGCGGGCCAGCGTCTCGAGGTGGGTGCCGCGTGGAAACGGAACGTGGATCGCGATGGTCTCGGTCTGCCCGATGCGGTCGAGCCGGCCGATGCGCTGCTCGAGCAGCTCGGGGTTTTCCGGCAGGTCGAAAAGCACGAGATGGTGGGCGAACTGGAAGTTCCGCCCCTCGCTGCCGATCTCGGAGCAGAGCAGGAGCCGGGCGCCGTCGGGCTCGGCGAACCACGCGGCGTGCCGGTCGCGCTGGAGCAGCGTGAGGTCCTCGTGGAAGAGCGCGAGCTTGAGGCTGACGCGGGACTTGAGCGCGCGCTCGATCTCGAGGGCTTTTTCGCGGGTGCGGCAAATGAGCAGGACCTTGGCGGTCCGTTTTTTTGCCAGGAACGCCACCAGCCACCCGATCCGGGGGTCGCGCCCGAGCGCGTAGGAACGATCGGCCGCGGCGGCATCCGCGAGGCGCTCGGCGGAGAGGTCGGCCCCGGGGAGGGGCTGCAGGAAGGCGCGGCGTTTTGGGAAGCCCTTCATCGCGGCGCGGGTGTTGCGGAACATCACGCGGCCGGGGCCGTGCTGGTCGAGCAGCTCGCGGACGAGGGCGTCGCGGGCGGCGGCCTCCCCGCGCCGCAGGCCGGCGAGGTTTTCTTCCAGGCGGGCGGAGGGGTGGAGCTGGCGGAGGGTCTTCGCCTCGGGCGCGGCGAGGGTTTTCCCGTCGAGCAGGCTGGCGGCGATCCTGGCCGTGCCCTGGTAGGCCGCCTGGCCGGCCTGGAAGCGCGCGAAGTCGGCGTAGCGGTGGGGATCGAGCAGGCGCAGCCGCGCGAAGTGGCCTTCGGCTCCGAGTTGCTCGGGGGTGGCGGTGAGGAGGATGACGCCGGGGGATTTCGCGGCGAGCGCCTCCACCACGCGGTATTCCGGGCTGGGGCCCGCCGGGCTCCACGCGAGGTGATGGGCTTCGTCGACGACGACGAGATCCCAGTCCGCCGCGACCGCCTGCGCGGCGCGGTGGGGATCGAGCGCGACGAGCGGGATCGGGCAGAGGATCACCTGATCGTCGAGGAAGGGATTGGCGCCGGGCTCGCCGGACTCGATGGCGAGGCAGCGGGCCTCGTCGAAGATGCGGACGAGCAAATTGAAGCGCCGCAGCAGCTCGACGAACCATTGGTGGACGAGCGGCTCGGGGACGAGGATGAGGATGCGGGCCGCGCGCCCGCTGCGGTGCAGGCGGTGCAGGATGAGGCCGGCCTCGATCGTCTTGCCGAGGCCGACCTCGTCCGCGAGGAGCACGCGCGGAAGCGCTCGGGCGGCGACTTCCTGCGCGATGGAGAGCTGGTGGGGAATGAGGTCGATGCGGGCGCCAACGAAGCCGCGCACGGGCGAGCGACGGATCTGGTGGCGGCGGCGCTGCGCTTCGTGGCGCAGGTCGAAGGTCGCGTTGTCGTCGACTTGGCCGGCGAACAGGCGGTCCTCGGGCTTCGAAAAACTGAGCGTGTCCGAGAGGTCGGTCTCGGGGACTTCGCGGCCCGCGCCGTGGTAAAGGAGCATGCCGTCGCGGGTTTCCACCGTCTCGACGAGCACCGACGCGCCGTCGTGGGTCTTGATCGTGTCGCCGGGGCGGAATTCGACGCGCTTGATCGGCGCGGAGTCGGTGGCGTATTGGCGCAGCGTGTTGCTCGTGCGGAAGAGCAGGAAGACGCGGCCCGGCGCGACGTCCACGATCACGCCGACGCCCAGCTCGGGCTCGGATTCGTTGATCCAGCGCTGGCCCTTGACGAATGCCGTCCTCACGCGGTGAGCTTTTCGCCGAGGAAGCGGAGCAGGATTTCGCGGCTGACGCGGGCGAGCGACGGGTCGTGGCGCGGCCCCTCGTCGCGCAGGAAGGCGTGGGCGGCGTTGAACTCGTGCCATTCGTAGTTCGCGCCGACCTCGTCGAGCCGGGCGGCGATCTTTTGCCGGCCTTCCAGGGGCACGTGCGGGTCCTGCCGGCCCCAGACGAAGAGGAACGGCGTCGTGATGTCGTCGAAGCGGCGCAGCGTGTCGTCGCGGCGGCCCGCGCCGAGCGTGCCCGTGTGGATGTCGGTCGGGTAGAATGCCGCCACGGCCTGCACGCGCGGGTGGAAGCCGGCCCGGACGGCGAGGTGACCGCCGAGGCAGACGCCATGGCTGGCGATGCGGCCCGTGCAGCGGGCGTGGGTGGAGAGAAAGCGCGCGAGCACGTCGGCGTCCTCGTCGAAGGACGCGATGGTCTTGGTGAACTTGAGCGCGTTCCCGCGATCCGATCCGGCCTGGTCGTAGGCCAGCACGGCGCCCGCCGGCTCGAATTCGTGATAGACCTCGGGCACGGCGACGACGTAGCCCTGGCCGCAGAGGTCCGCGGCCATGCGGCGGATCGGGGCGGTGACCTGGAAGATCTCGGAATAGAAAATCACGCCGGGATGGTGCGTCCCGCCATCGGGGACAAAAAGATGCGCGCGCATCGGGCCGCGGGTGGTGGGCAGGTCGACGAAGCTTTCGGTGAGGGTCATGGCGCGCGGGACTAGATTTTATCGGGCGGCACGAGGGTGCAGCTTCTGACGAGGCGGCAGAACTCCTTTTTCGTGGCGTGGTGGCGCGTGTATTTCTGCGGGGTTTCGTCCCGGGTCAAAAAATAATCCACCGCGAGGCGCTCGAGGCGCGTGATGCGGATGGCGAACGCGTCGCCGCGCCAAAGTTGATTCTGCTGGAGTTTCATCGGGTGTTTGGAAGTTCGGCCCAGGGGGGAGCGGATGCTTCGAAGGCCAGGCGCTCGCCGGTCACGGGGTGGTCGAAGGCCAGGCGCCGCGCGTGGAGGCAGAGCGGAGGCTCGCCGGGACGGAGGGTTTGCGACGGGCCCGGCCGCCCGCCGGGAAGGTAGGTGCGGTCGCCCGCGACCGGCCAGCCGAGGTGCTGGAGGTGAAGGCGGATCTGGTTCGTGCGGCCGGTCAGGGGACGGGCCTCGACCAGGGCGGTGCCGTCGGGGAAGCGCCCGAGCACGGCGAACGCGGTGCGGGCCGGCCGGCCGGCGGCGAGGTCGATCTTCCGCGCGCCGGCCAGATGAGGCTCGTCGCCGATCGCCGCGTCGCAAATGAACGCGTCGCCGGCCGGCGAGCCCTGGATGCGGGCCAGATAGACTTTTTCCACCGTGCCGGCCTCGAACTGCGGCTGGAGCCGCGCGGCGAAATGCCGGGTGCGCGCGCAGACGAGCACGCCCGTCGTGTTCGCGTCGAGCCGATGGGCGGGCCGGGGATTTTGCGGGGCGTAGACCGCGTTCAGGATCGATTGGAGCGTGTTGCGATGGTAGCGGCCCGCCGGGTGCATCGGCAGCGGGGCGGGTTTTTGCAGGACGAGGATCGCCTCGTCCTCGTGCAGGATCGCGATGTCGACGGCCACGTCCGGCTCGACCTGGCGGGGCTCGAGCAACAGGTAGCGCTCGCCGCCGCGCACCCGGTGATCCGCGGCCAACGGATGTCTCCGCTCGTCGAGCAAACGGCCGGCCTCGCCGCGGGCTCGCCACTCCGCGGCCGGAACGTGGCGGAAAATCCCGGTCAGCGTTTCCAGCAGCGACGCCCCGTCGAACCCCGGCGGAACCTGGATCGGGCGGAAGTTGTCCCGGGGCGCGGAGCCGGGCAGCGGCGAGGTCGCGCGGCGGATCGCCTCGTGCCGCGACGCGATCTTCCCCGCCCTCTTTTCCGCCGGCGACCGGTGGCAATGCGGGCAGGAAACGTGGACTTCGTAACGCGGATCGCGTTGCTCTTCGGGCGTGAGCGGCGACTGGCAGCGGAAGCACAGCGCGGACGCGGTCTCGCGCAGCGCGGGATCGACCCCGACGCGCCGGTCGAAGACGAAGCACTCGCCGTCGTAGTGCGCGCCGCCGCATTCCTCGAAATATTTCAGGATGCCGCCCTCGAGCTGAAAGACATTCCGGAAGCCTTCGCGCTCGAGGAACGGCCCCGCCTTTTCGCAGCGAATGCCGCCGGTGCAGAACATCACGACCGGCTGGTCCTTCAGCGCCCCGGGCAGCCGTTTCGCCGCGGCCGGAAAATCGCGGAAGTGATCGATGCCCAGCGCCCGCGCGCCGCGGAACGTGCCGAGCCGCACCTCGTAGTCGTTGCGCGTGTCGAGCAGCGTGACCGGCCGGCCCTCGTCGAGCCACGCCTTGAGCGCGCGCGGCGCCACCTTCGGCGCGGGGCGCGCCGCCGGGTCGATGCCTTCCACGCCGAACGCGATGATTTCCCGCTTGATGCGCACGAGCATCCGCGAAAACGGCTGCGCGTCGCTTTCGCTGATCTTCGGTTGCAGGTCCCCGAGGCCGGGGATCGCGCGCAGCTCCGCCAGCAGCTCCCCGGTGGCCGCCGGCTCGCCGGCGACGAAGCAATTGATGCCCTCGGGGCTCAGCAGGATCGTGCCCTTCAGCCGCCCTTCCCGGCAACGCGCGACGAGCCGCTCGCGCAACGGCCGCAGCTCCGCGAGGCGGGTGAATTTATAGGCGGCCAGGTTGAGAAAAGCGGGCATGCGAGACGGACGAGACCACGGATGGCACGGATGAACACGGATAGGGAAGAAAAAATCCGCATCTTCCCATCCGGAAAAATCCGTGCCATCCGCGGTCCAAGAATTTTCGCCGGTCGCGCCTCCCCCGCGCCCCGGACGCCCCCCCGACTTCGCTGCTTTGCGGTTTCCCAAGGCGGGTGAGACCGGCGGAAAAAACCACGGATCGCCCGGACGACACGGGTCCGGAAAAATCTCGAGTTTTCCAGCCAGGTTTCATTCGTGCCCGTCCCGGGACCGGATTTTCCCCCTCGCGTCTCCCGGGCAGAATTCCCGCCCGCCCCGTCGGTTCCGTGCGATCCTTCCCGCATGAAGCCGAACCGTTCGCTGCTGCCCGTCATCCTCGGAGGCGTCGCCGCGGCCATGGCGGCCGGGTATTACCTCTACGCCACCTCGCGCGCCTCGGTGGAGATTGCCCGCTACACGGTCGTCCGGTCGTCCGGGGACTTCGAGATCCGGGACTTCCCCGCCCTGGCGGTCGCGCGGACCTCGATGCGCGGCGAGGACGACTCGTTCCTGCGCCTCTTTCGCTTCATCCAGCGCGGAAACGACCGGCAGGAAAACATCCCGATGACCGCGCCGGTCTTCCTGGACGGCGGCCACACGATGAGCTTCGTGCTCCCGGAAACGATGCCCGTTTCCGCGGCGCCGAAACCCGCGGACGAAGGCGTCACGCTCGACCAGCGCCCGGCCGCGAGAGTGGCGGTCTACCGCTACTCGGGCGCCGCCAGCGACGCGAACGAACGCGCGGCGCGGGAGAAACTGCGGGCGTGGGTCGAAGCGGAGGGAATCCGAACCGAGGGCGATCCGAGCGTCGCGTATTACGATTCCCCGATGGTCCCGGGATTCCTGAAGCGCAACGAGGTGATGCTGCGGATCGCGGAATGATCTCGCGCGGAGACGCGGAGACGCGGAGGGGGAAGCAAAGAAGCGGAAGACGGACGCCCGCGAGGCGCGGTGGGGGTGCCGTTACCCGTCCCCCGGCACGGCGACGGAGCGCCGTGGCGACAAGGAGACGCCGAATGCTGCGGCCCGGTGAAACCCATGCTCCGCCCTGTAGCCGCCCCGCTCCGTCGGGGCGCCGGGGGACGCGTGACCTCACGCCACACGGCGACAGAGCGCCGTGGCTACAAGGAGACGCCGAATGCTGCGGCCGGGTGAAACCCATGCTCCGCCCTGTAGCCGCCCCGCTCCGTCGGGGCGCCGGGGGA
>CAXTSM010000022.1:13154-41576 GCA_964247025.1 uncultured Chthoniobacterales bacterium | reverse complement strand
CGCGTGACCTCACGCCACCCGGCGACAGAGCGCCGTGGCGACAAGGAGACGCCCAGGGCGCGTGATCTCCCGCCACCCGGCGACGGAGCGCCGTGGCGACAGCCCGATTTGCAAGGCTCCAAGGCATCGCGTGCCTTGGGCTTTGGGCCGGTTGGTTTCGGCGTCGACCAAGGCGTCGATGAACGCGATGAAAGCGGCGACCAGCCGGGGTTTGTCAGATCGACGGCGGGGTGGTTGGTGGTGGCGTGGTCGAGGGGAGGCTGACGGCGGCGTCTTCCGGGTCGGGGGTTTCGCCGGGGCGGGGGATGTAGGTGACGCCCCATTCGCGGGCTTTGCGGCGGCGGCTCGGGGCGGGGTCTTCCCGCAGCGTGAACTCGATGTTGTCCCAGAGGTCGCGGATCAATTTGTCCACCGCCGGGCGCAGGGCGGCGACTTCCTGCTGCTCGTTGTCGTAGCTGTCTTTGGCCGTGGTTTGGGTTCGGGCGGTGGTTTCGTAGGTGCCGGCCGCCGTGGCGACTTCGGCGGCGCTGGGCATGGCCATCGGCACCGCTCCGGGGAGGGCCCGGCGCGCGGTCTCGCCGGTGGCGATGCGGCCGGCCCACAAGACGACGTCGGCCTGGGTGATGAGGTCGGGGATGGTGGCGTTGCCAAGGTCGAGCTGGTAGTGGGCGCGGGCTTCGCGGGGAATGATGCCGCGGGCGATGGCAAGGTTCAGGACCTGGAAGTAGTGGCTGACGATGGTTTGCAGGGCGAGGAAGTGCAGGGTGGCCTGGCTGGTGGCGGCGCCTTGGGCGCTGAGGGCGGTGCCGGCTTGCTGGGCTTCGGCCGTGAATTGCGGGCCGAGGGCGTCGAGGGAGGTTTGCAGGGCGGCGGGGTAGGGCCGGCTGGCGGCGGGGAGGGTGGCGGCTTTGGCGGCGCAGGCGCGCAGGGCGGTGATGCGGGTGGCGTCGGAGTCGGGCAGGGCGCGGTAGGGCATGGTTGTTTATGGGTTAGTGGTTGGTTCTGAGTGGGTAAGGGAGGGTTCCGAAGGGCGGGAGGGGGCGGCTGGGTCGGCCGGTGAGGTGTCCCGCACGCGGGAGGGGGTGGCTGGGTTGGCCGATGGGGTGTCCCGCACGCGGGAGGGGGTGGCTGGGTTGGTCGGTGAGGTGTCTCGCACGCGGGAGGGGATGGCTGGGTTGGCCGATGGGGTGTCCCGCACGCGGGAGGGGAGTCTGGGTTTATCTGGATCGATCTCCTGCTTGGAGAAGGAGGCGGCGGCTTTGGCGAGAGGGGTTCCCGCGTACGGCAAGGGGCTCCGGGTTGCCGTGGGCGGGGATTTTGCGTCTTCGGAGGGACCTCGCGCGGAGGCGCGGAGGCGCGGAGGAGAGGGGACGAACGGGTGACGGCTGATCGGGAGGGCTCGCGGGGCGGAGGGGAAAAGGGAACTGGCGGCGGGGGCAGAGCGGGGCGGTCCGGAGGGCTGCGATTTTGGACCGCCGGTGAGAAAAGGGGGCTGTCCCACGGCGGGAGTTCGATGTCCGAAACGAGGCGGTAGGAGGTGACGTGGGGACGGAGTCGAGCGGCGGGAATGCGGGGAGGGACGCTTTGTGGACACCATCACGGGGGAGCACATGCCTGTGAAGTAGGGATTTCGGCTATCTTATAGCAAGCACTTTATACTTTGGACGTTCTTGTGCAGACCGGATGGTTTGAGCGGTGGTCGGACGGGGGAGGGATCTTGCGCGGAAGAGGCAGGCTTTTGACTCTGCGCTCTTTGCGTTCTCTGCGGTTGGATTTCTTCCGGTCGCCCGATGAGCGGAGCGGGGCGGTGGCGAGGGGGAGCGCGCAAACCGGCGCCCCGACGGAGCGGGGCGGCTACAAGGGGGCGGTGGCGAGGGGGAACGCGCAAACCGGCGCCCCGGCGGAGCGGGGCGGCTACAGGGGGCGGTGGCGAGGGGGAACACGCAAACCGGCGCCCCGACGGAGCGGGGCGGCTACAGGGGGGCGGCGGCGGGGCGGCGGCGGGACGGGACGGGGCGGGGTCTAGTGGGCGCCCGCGCGGTCTTGGAGCGCCTCGGAGAGCTGGCCGGCTTTTTGCGGCGAGAGCAGGCCGACTCCGACGTTCGCCGAATGCGGGGCGGCGGCGGGGAGGCGGTTGGTGAGCAGGGGAAGGATTTCGCGGACCAGGCGATCGGCCACGGTCGCGGGGTCGCCGTCGACGGGGAAGGTCACCCGGCCGCCGAAGGCTCCCTGGGTGTTGATGACGCGGTAGGGCAGCGATTCGCCGCATTTCTCGCAGACTCCGTCGAAGAACAATGACACGCCTCCCTGCGAGCCGCGGCTGGAGACGTTGAAGGACGCCATCCATTTTTGCGAGCTCTGGTAGGTGGCGTGATAACCGGCGGCCACGAGGCTCGCCTGGACGCTTTTCTTGAGGTCTTCGTGAAATTTGCGGCGGTTGTCCAAGGTGAGCGGGGTGGGCTTGGGCTTGTCTTTACCGGTTGCCTGGAGGGAAGTCCAGCGCGGCGGAGGCGCGGGCGGATGAAAGCGCGACGGCGGGTCGGGGTCGCGTCACTGGCAGGCTTCGCATTCTTCGCCGCGGCGCATGGCTTCGATGGAGCAGGCCTGCTTCTCGGCGGCGGTGAATTCTTTTTTCGCCGGGCCGGGGGCGGAGTCTCCGGCGCCAGCGAGGCCGCGGACTTCTTTTTTCGTCGTCGTGGTGGCGCTTTCGATGTTCGAGGCACCGGTGGAGCGGAGGTAGTAGGTGGTCTTCAGGCCGACGTGCCAGGCGCGCCGATACATGTGGCTGAGGACTTTCAGGTCGGGCTCGCCGATGAAGAGGTTCACGGATTGCGATTGGTCGATCCATTTTTGCCGGCGGGCGGCGGCGTCGAGGAGGAAGTGATAGGGGATGTGGAAGACGGTGAGGTGCTTTTTTTTGACGTGCTCGGGGATGCCTTCGATGTCGGTGAGCTCGCCGCCGAAATACTTGACCTGCTCGCGCATGTCGTCGTCCCAGAGGCCGAGTTTTTTCAGGTCGCGGACGAGCTCGCCGCTGAGGATGGTGAACTTGCCGCCGAGGTTTTCCTTGACGAAGAGGTTCTTGAAGTTGGGCTCGATGCAGGGGGTGGTGCCGGTGATGTTCGAGATGGTGGCGGTGGGGGCGATGGCGAGGACGTTGCTGTTGCGCATGCCGTGTTTCTTGATCTTGGCGCGGACGGGGGTCCAATCGAGCCGGCCGCCGCGGGGGACGTCGATCTTGAGGCCGCGCTCGCGCTCGAGGAGGTCGATGGTGTCGGGCGGGAGGAGGCCGCGATCCCATTTCGAGCCGCGGTAGCTGCTGTAGGCGCCGCGCTCGGCGGCGAGGTCGCTGGAGGCGCCGTAGGCGAAGAAGGCGATGGCTTCCATGAATTCGTCGTTGAACTCGACGGCTTCCTCGCTGGCGAAGGCGAGGCCGCGCTTGAAGAGCGCGTTCTGCAGGCCCATGACGCCGAGGCCGACGGGGCGGTGGCGCAGGTTGCTGCGCCGGGCGGCCTCGGTGGGGTAGAAGTTGATGTCGATGACGTTGTCGAGGGCGCGGACGGCGACGGTGATGGTCTCGCGGAGCATTTCGAGGTCGAGCTCGCCGTCGTCCTTGATGTGGGTGTCGAGGATGACGGAGCCGAGGTTGCAGACGGCGGTCTCGTCCTCGCTGGTGTTGAGGGTGATCTCGGTGCAGAGATTCGAGCTGTGGATGACGCCGGCGTGGTCCTGCGGCGAGCGCAGGTTGCAGGGGTCCTTGAAGGTGATCCAGGGGTGGCCGCTCTCGATGAGCATCTTGAGCATGGTTTTCCAGATCTCGAGGGCGGGGATCCGGCGGCCGAAGATCTTGCCTTCCCCGGCGAGCCGTTCGTAGTGCTCGTAGCGTTCTTCGAACTTGCGGCCGTAGAGGTCGTGCAGGTCGGGGGTTTCGTTGGCGCGGAAGAGGGTCCAGTCCGCGCGGGCCTCCATGCGCTTCATGAAGAGGTCGGGGATCCAGTTCGCGGTGTTCAGGTCGTGGCAGCGGCGGCGTTCGTCGCCGGTGTTGCGGCGGAGCTCGAGGAAGTCCTCGATGTCGTTGTGCCAGGTCTCGAGGTAGGCGCAGCCGGAGCCGCGGCGCTTGCCGCCCTGGTTGACGGCGACGAGCTGGTCGTTGTGGAGCTTGAGGAAGGGGATGACGCCCTGGCTCTCGCCGTTGGTGCCCTTGATGTAGCCGCCGGTGCCGCGGACGGAGGTCCAGCTGCCGCCGAGGCCGCCGGCCCATTTGGAGAGGTAGGCGTTCTCCGCGATGCCGCGCTGCATGATGGACTCGAGGGAGTCGTCGATCTTGTAGAGGTAGCAGCTGGAGAGCTGGCTGTGGGGGGTGCCGGAGTTGAAGAGCGTGGGGGTGCTGGAGCAGAAGCGGCGGCCTTTGTAGAGGTTGTAGAGGCGGACGACCCAGTCCTCGCGTTCTTTGGACGGGGCGGGGGACGCCTTTTCTCCTCCGCAGTCGTCGATGAAGAGGCCCATGGAGACGCGCATCCAGAAGAATTGCGGGGTCTCGAGGCGGCGGTTTTTTTTGCCGGTCTTGTCGACGACGAGGTAGCGGTCATACATCGTCTGGATGCCGAGGTAGTCGAAGTCGAGGTCGGCGGAGGGGTCGAGCGCGTCGGCGAGTTTTTCGATTTGATAGCCGAGGAGCTTGGGCGAGAGGCGCTCGATGGCGACGCCGTGGCGCAGGTAACCCTTGAAGGCTTTGCGGTGGGCTTCCTTGAGGCCTTCGAGGCCGTCCTTCACGATGTTCCAGCCGAGGACCTCCTCGTAGATGAAGGTGAGCAGGATGCGGCCGGCGAATTTCGCGAAGTCGGCGTCGCGCTCGATGAGGGATTTGGCGTTGAGGACGATGGTGTCGCGGAGGCCTTCCTCGCTGGTTTCGCCGCCGATGGAGCGGCGGAGTTCGCGTTCGATGTGGTCGGCGTCGAGGTTGAGGTCGAGGCCGATGGCGGCGAATTGCACGCGGCTCTTGAGGTCGGCGCCGTCCCAGAAAAAACTGGAGCCGTCGGGCTTGCGGACCACGACGAAGGAGTCCTGCTGGGGCTCGTCTTCGGCGGTGCGGGCGGCTTCCTCGCGGCGGTTGCGGCGGTGGGACCGGTAGAGGATGTAGCTCTCGGCGACCTTGTAGAAGCCGCTGCGCATGAGTTCCTCCTGCACCATGTCCTGGACGTCCTCGATGTGGACGAAGGCGCGGTCGCCGTGGCGGACGCGGTCGCTGATGGCCTGGGCGAGGCGCTCGGCGGGCTCGGCGTCCTCGCGCATCTCGAGGAAGGCCTTACGGATGGCGGTCTCGATCTTGGCCTCGATCCAGGGGACGACGGCGCCGTTGCGGCGGATGAGGCGGACGTTCATCGGGGGGCGGTCGTCGGGGAGGGTGGCGCGGGAGCCGCCGCGGGCGGAGCGGCTGAAGACGAGGCTCTTGGCGACGTCGTGGGCGTCGTTTTCGATGAGGGCTTTTTCGATGAGGAGGGAGAGGTCGTTCTCGGAGAGCTTGAGGGTGCGGCCTTCGGCGACCTGCTCGGCGAGCTTTTCCGCGACGGCGTGGGCGACGTTCGCGACGAGGCCGCGGTTGCGGTCGGTGAAGATCTCCGGTTCCTCGCGGGAGAGGAGGAGGTCGGTGAGGGCGTTGCCGATTTCGTCGGCGACGTCGGCGAGGTTGAAGACGTGCTCCTCGGCGCCGCGGGTGACCTTGATCTCGGGGCGCTCGATCGAGGAGAGGCCTTCGCGCCAGGCGAAGTCGGGTTTTTCGCCTCGCGGCGTGATGACGAGGCGCTTGAGGGCGGCGTCTTCTTCGAGGGTGAGTTTGCGGATCATGGGATTGGGAGCGGGGGAGTTTCTAAGCGCGGGAAAAGGGGAAAAGGGGAAGTTCGAATCTGGAAAGCAGGAAGCCAGGAAAGGGAGTCGGCCCGCCGGGGTGGGCTTGCGGCCGATCAATCATCAACTCGACCATCGATTGGCTTTACAGGTCGTCGTCGTCCGCGTCCTTGATGGCGGCGGCGCGGCGGTAATCGGTGACGCGGCTTTCGAAGAAGTTCGACTCCTTGCGGAGGTCCATCATTTCGGCGAGCCAGGGGAGCGGGTTCGTGATGGGGCCGTTGAGGGGCGCGAGGCCGACGCCTTCGAGCCGGCGGTCGCCGATGTAATCGATGTAGGTGAGGAATTCCTCTTTCGTGAGGCCGACGGCGGAGACGGGCAGGCAATCGGCGATGAAGTCTTTTTCCAGGCGCACGGCTTCGCGCATGGTGTCGCGCAGGTCTTCGCGGAAGTCCTCGGTCCAAATGTCGGGATTCTCGTCGATGAGGTCCATGAGCAGGTTGCGGAAGACTTCGATGTGGTTGCTCTCGTCGCGCAGCGTGTAGCTGAACATCTGGCCGATGCCGGGAAACTTCGTCTGGCGGTAAAGGGCGAGCACCATGCCGAAGAGGCCGTAGAACTGCGTGCCTTCCATGCATTGGCCGAAGAGGAAGATGTTTTTGGCGAGCGCCTGCTTGTTTTCCAGCGTGGTGAGGTCGACGTCGCGGCGCAGGGCGCGGCTGTTGCTCACGACGAACTCGGTCTTCTGCCGGATGGTGTCGATGTCCTCGAACATCGCCTCGCACTCGTGCGGGTTGATGCCGAGCGAGCTGATCATGTAGACGAGGGAGTCCGCGTGGATGTTTTCCTCGTGGGCGTGGCGGCCGAGCACGAGCTTGAGCTCGGGGGCGGTGACGAGCTCCCGCACGACGTGCTGGATGTTGTCGCCGACGATGCCCTCGGCGGCGGAAAAATAGCCGATCGCCATCTTGATGATCCATCGGTCGGTCTCGGAGATTCGGCCGCCGGCCTCGCGCCATTGCTCGATGTCGCGCTGCATCTGGATGTCCTCGGGCTCCCAGTGGTTCGCCTTCATCGTCTTGTAGAGGTCGTAGGCCCAGCCGTATTTGAGCGGAAGGATGTTGAAGAACATCGTCTCGCGCCCGTTGATCACGCGCTTGGCGGCGTAGGCGGCCTCGGCTTTTTCCCGGTCGAGAACGAACGTGCGGTCGCCGATCTGAATGTTGGTCGTTTGGGCCATGGTAAGCGGTCGGTAAAAGGGTCTTTCAAGGTCGTCCGAAGACGTTTTCTGCGGTTTTTCGGAAATTTCGCCCCCTTCGCACGGCTGGGTGCGACCTTTCCGAAGCGGGAGGAACGATGCCTGAGATCAAGATCGTCCGTCAAACGAATTCCACCACCGGTTGATGAAAAAATCAGGGATAACCACTACAGGTTGTGGTTATGTGAAAAGAATGGGAATGATCCGCCTTCTCTGTGAACAACTCTCGGATGCCCTGGAGATCAGGGTTTTAGAGGTGATCAGCATGCGAATCGACCAGGATGACCGGCGGCGCGCGTCTCCTCTCGGTGGCCCCGGCGCTCCGTCGCCGTGTGGCGCAAGGGCGCGTCCCCCGGCGCCCCGACGGAGCGGGGCGGCTACAGGGGAAGCCCGGGATGACCCAGGCGGGGGCTGGCCGCGTCTCCTTGTAGCCACGGCGCTCTGTCGCCGTGTGGCGCGAGAGGGTGCGTCCCCCCGGCGCCCCGGCGGAGCGGGGTGGCTACAGGGGGAACTCGGGATTCACCCGGGCGGGGGGGCTTGCCGCGCCTCCTTGTCGCCACGGCGCTCCGTCGCCGTGTGGCGCGAGAGGGCGCGTCCCCCCGGCGCCTCGACGGAGCGGGGCGGCGACCGGGCTGTTCCTGAGCCACGGGGCTCCGGCGGCGCGTCAGCCGAGCCAGCGGAATTGCACCGTTTTCTCGACGTCGGGATGCAGGCTGAGGGCCACCGGACAGCCGAGGGCCACCCGCTCCAGATCCGCGCGTTCCGCGTGGCTGGCAGGAAGGGGAATTTCGACGTCCACTTCGACCCGGGCCAGGCGCCTCGGCGGTTCGAGGGTCATGATTTTCCGCACGACCAATCTCGCGCCGGCGGGGAAGTCGAAGCCCTGCCGCTGCGCGTAGATGGCCATGGTCGTCACCATGCAGGCGCCGAGCGAGGTCGCGGTGAGGTCCGTCGGGCTGAACGACTGGCCCTGGCCCAGATTGTCGACCGGGGCGTCGGTGGTGATGGCGGTGTCGGAGGGCCCGTGCGTGGCGTCGCAGCGCAGGCCGCCCTCGTAGGAAATCGTGATTTCGACCATGCGAGCAGCATAGCGCCGGCCGCGAGCAACGCCAGCGCGGATGGCTCGGGCACCGGAAAAGCGTCGTGGATCGTGGCCGCCCAGGCGCCGTCCGGATCGCTCTCGAGCTTGAAGCCAAAAACTCCGCCGAAATCCCGCCCGTCGTCCGCGACCAGCGGGCCGACGATGTCCCTCGCGATCGCGTCGGCGGGAAGCCACCCGGAGCCGGCATCCGCCTGGCCGACGGGCTTGCCGACGACGAGCTTCCGCGGCGCGAGACCGGCGAAATCGGGGACGCCCGCGACTCCGCTCCAGCCCGACGCGATGTCGCGGTAACTCGAGACGGCCTGAGCGGCGGTGTTGAAGCCGGGGTGCCCGCCGGCGTCGCCGTTGTTGTAATATTGCAGGTTGATCCAATCGATCTGGTCGGCCACGGCGTTCAGCACCGGGATGTAGCCGCCGATGCCGTCGCCCGACCAGAAGGGGTCCTTCGACAAGTAGGGTGGCTGCGGCGCGTGGGTGAGCAGCCAGCCGGCGCTGGACGGGAGGTTCGCCGGGAGGCGGAGCTCCTTCGTGAGATCGATCAGGAAATTCACTCCGCGGTAGCCGGCGCCGCTTCCGCCGTTCGCAAATGCCGCGGTGTCTTCGAAATCGATGTCGATCCCGTCGAAGTGGAGCGGCTGCCCGTCGGCCGCCACGGGATTTTTCACGAACCGGGAAATGCCGGCCGCGAGCGAGGGAACGTTCGCGCCGAGGGCGGCGTATTGCGCGGAGGTCACGGTCGAGCCGCCGAACGAGAGCAGCACCTTCTTGCCGTCGGCCTGGAGGGCGCGGATGGACTGCGCGATGCCGGTCGTGACCGTGGAGCCGTAGAACGACGTGGCGATCGCGTCGAAGCCGAGCGCGTTGCCGTCCGGGTTCGGCAGGAGAAAGGCCACGTCGACGTGCGTGTAGTCGGTGCCGACCGCGGCGCGAAGGGCGGCGGGATCTCCGCCGTTGAAATACGCCTGCAGGATCGGCTCGGCGCGGGCGGACGCGAGCGTCGCCGCGAAAAGGACAAGGAGGGCGCGCACCATGCGGCAGTCTACGGCGCGGCGCGCGGCGCGCAAGGGGAGGGCCGATTACCGGCGGCGCTTCTTGCCGGCGCTGCCGAATTTCGTGCCCTTGTGCGTGCGGACGCCCTTGGCGCCCTTGAGGACCTGCGTCACGCGCGCCTCGTCGAACACCGCGGAATACACGTATTCGAAGCCCGCGAGCTTCGTCCGCTCGACCTTCTGGCCGATGAATCGCTCGATGTCCACGACGTGCGGGAGCTCCTCGGCGGTCATGATCGTGAACGCGTCGCCCGTCGCCTCGGCCCGGCCGGTGCGGCCGATGCGGTGGACGTAATCTTCGGGGTGCTGCGGCACGTCGTAGTTGATGACGTGGCTCACGCCGGCGATGTCGATGCCGCGGGCGGCGATGTCGGTGGCGACCATGACCTCGTATTTGCCGCTCTTGAAGCCCTCGAGCGCGTCGATGCGCTCCTGCTGCGTGCGGTTGCTGTGCAGCGTGGTGACGGAGTGCTTCTCCTCCTTCAGCTTGCGCGTGATGCGATCCGCGCCCTCTTTCGTGCGGGAAAAAATGAGGACGCTGTGGAAATTCGTCGCCTCGAGCAGGGCGATGAGCAGGTCGAATTTCTGGTCCGCGGCCACGGGATAGATGGCGTGCGTCACGCTCTCGGCGGGCGAGCGCCGGGCACCGATCTCGATCTTCTCGGGGTCGCGCAAGCACCACGTCGCGAGGCTTTGGATCTCGTTCGGCACGGTGGCGGAGTAGAGCAGGGTCTGCCGCTCCGTCGCGCATTTCTCGATGATGCGGCGCACGTCGGGGAGGAAGCCCATGTCGAGCATGCGGTCCACTTCGTCGAGGACGAGGATTTCGATCCGGCCGAGCTTCACCTCGCCCTGCTCCATGAAGTCGAGCAGCCGGCCCGGGGTGGCGCAGACGACGTCCGCGCCGGCGGCCAGTTCCTCGCGCTGCTTGCCGTAGCCGACGCCGCCGTAGAGGCACGTCACGCCGATGTCCATGAAGCGCGCGTAGTCGCGGAAGGCCGTCTCCACCTGCATCGCGAGCTCGCGCGTGGGCTCGAGCACGAGGCAGCGCGGGTGGCCCACGCCATTGCCGAGACGGGTGAGGATCGGGAGCGCAAAGGCGCCGGTCTTGCCCGTGCCGGTCTGGGCGGAAGCAATGAGATCGCGCTTCGACAGGACGACGGGAAAGGAGCGGAGCTGGATTGGGCTGGGGTCGACGTAGCCCATGCGTTGCGCGCCGTGAACGACCGCTTCGGAGAGGCCTAAATCTTGAAATGACATAAATGCGAGCGCGGAGGATGCCACGGTTCCCCCGGGGTGGCGAAGGGAAAATCCGCCCGGATGCCCGCCGGCTCAGAAGAGCATCGGCTGCTCCGGAACCGGACCCGGATCGAAGGCCGTCTTTTTCGCGAAGTCGAAACCCGCGCTCCGTTGCGCCACGATCGCTCGCGCGACCTGCGGGGGGCTGGCCCGGACGAGAGCTTCGGGATCGGCCTCGGTAAGGACGAAACGCTCGTGGCCGACTTCCGCGATCAACCGGTCGTAGAGCCTCGTCACGGTCCGGCTCGCCAGACCGGCCCCGCAAAGATCGCTGATGAGATGGCGCAGCGAGAGGTGCGAGCGGATGACGGGAGGGCTTCCGATCGGCGCGGCGCGGTCGGCGATGATCTCGAGGCGATCGCGTGACCCCATCAGCAGCCGCCCCTGGCAGCGCGGGCAGCGCGCGCCCTCGAAGGCCTACGCGCAGGCCGAGCAGCGGTTGCGGTAATAGCGCGTGCGCTCGAGGGGGAATTTCAGCAGTTCGCGCACGCCGTCCCCCGTGCGGATCGCGGCGAACATCGCGTCATAGCCCGGCGCCGTTTCCAGGATGACGCACTCGCGGCCGATGTTTTCCGGCGAGTGCGCGTCCGAGCACGAGAAGAGCCCGAGGCCGTCGAGCGAGGATACGCGACCGCACATGTCCGGCGTGGAGGTGAGGCCGGTCTCCACCGCCAGCAGCGACGGCACGGCGTCGCCGAACGATTCCGCGAGCGTGCGTCGCCGCTCGATCGCGCCCAGGCACGAGAAATACGGGTTCATCACGTGCGCCGGCGCGAGGTGGAGATCGCTCCCCTGCGCGGCCGTGAGGTCGAGCAATTCGCGCGGGGTCAGCGTCAGGCTCGGCCGGCCCTCCGCGAGGTCGCCGAAACGGGCGATCCGGGAGCGAAAGCCCCCGCGCGCTCGCGAACGATGAAAAATAGATTAGCAAATGGATGCCGCGCAGGGGTTCGGTCGGCGCCGTGGCCCCGGAGACCTCCGCGCTGAGAACGAAGCGGAGCGGGCGTCGAAGGTGGGGAGCGAGGCGGGAGGCGATCCGTTCCTCGATGCGCGCGGCGAGCCGGAACCACCCCGGCTCCGCGGGCTCCAGGCTGCCCTCGAGGGTCGTCAGCCAGTCGTTCTGCAGGCAATCGCCGGTGCCGATGACGTCGATGCCCTTGATCCGCGCGGAGCGGCCGATCATCTCGACCGTCATGTGCTTGGAGACGGCCTTCGAATGGTGCGAATGCAGGTGCAAGTCGGCGGCGTAGCGCATGCGGGGACTTTGCCTTGTTTCGCGCATCGTGCAAAGTCGCCCGGGATGGACGCCTTCGAACTGCTCGATCTTCCGCGACGCCCGTGGCTCGATCCCGCCGCGGTGCGGGCCGCGTTCCAGGCGCGGTCGCGCGACCTTCACCCCGACGCGGAGAGGGGGGACGCCGACGCGTTCGCGCGGTTGAACGCCGCGAATCGCGCGCTCGAGCGGCCGGCCTCGCGGCTGCGATTGCTGGCCGGTGACCTCGAAATCCCCGCCCTCCCGCCCGACGTCGCGCTGGGCTTCGAAATCGGCGCCGCCCTGCGCGAATGCGATGCCGGGCTGGCCCGGCGACGGACGGCGGGCGGCGCGCTCGCCCGCGCGCTGCTGGCCGGAGAGCTCGAAAGAAGCCGCGTCGCGCTCGCGGCCCTTTCCTCGCGGGTCGACCGGCACGTCGCCGCCGGGGAGACCCGCCTGCGCGCGTGCGACGCGGCGTGGCCCGACGTGGCCCCGGCCGACCTGGCCGCCCTGGCGGGGGAGTTCACATTCCTGGAAAGGTGGTCGACGCAGCTCCGCGAGCGGGAGCTGGAGCTGCGGATCGAAATGGGCGGCGACAAGGCGCCGCCTTCCGTCGCATTCCCTTCCGTTCCCGCGGACGGCCACCGGCGCCCCGCCTGATTTTCCGCGATCGACGCCTTTAGCCGCCCCGCCCTGGCCGCGACGGAGGTCTCGGGTCGCCGCGCGCATCCGGATTTCCCCTCGCGCTCCGGGTGGATTCCGCTAGCGTCCCGCTCCTTCATGACCCGGCTTCTCATTGCGATCCTCGCCGCCTTGTCCATGCTGGGCGCGCTCTCGATCGACGCCTACCTGCCGGCGCTGCCCGCGATCGCGGATCAATTCTCCGTCGATGCCGCGGCCGTGCAGCAGTCGCTCACCGTCTACGTGCTCGCCTTTGCGGTGATGACGCTTTTCTACGGCACGCTGTCCGACTCGTTCGGCCGGCGGCCCGTGGTGCTCGGCGCGCTCGTCCTTTACCTGCTCAGCTCGGTCGGCGCCGCCTTCGCGAACTCGCTCGAATCGCTGCTCGGGTTCCGGCTTCTCCAGGGGCTGTCGGCCGGGGCGGGCGTGGTGATCGGGCGGGCCATCGTGGGCGACCGGTGCACCGGGGCGGAGGCGAACCGCGCGATGTCGTATATTTCCGCCGTCTTCGGCCTGGCGCCCGCGATCGCGCCCATCCTTGGCGGATGGCTGCAGGCGGCGTTCGGGTGGCGCTCGATTTTTCTTTTCATCGCGGGTTTCACGCTCCTGCTGCTCGCGGCGTGCGCGATCTTTCTGGACGAGAGCCTGCCGGCGGAACGGCGCGCGCCCTTCCGCCTGCGCGTCATCCTGCGAAATTACCGGACGGTCGGCAGCCACCTTCGCTTCATGCTGCGCTCGCTCAGCGTCGGGCTCGCGTTTCTCGGCATCATGATCTACGTCGCGGGGGCGCCGGCCTTCGTCATGGGCATCCTGCACCTGTCGGTCACGGATTTCGGGTGGCTCTTCGTGCCGTTGATCGGCGGCATGACGCTCGGCTCGCTCGCCTCGGCGCGGCTGAGCCACCGGCTGCGGGCCGGGACGATCATCCGCGGGTCGTTCGTGATCATGTTCGTCTGCGCGGGCGCTAATCTCGTCTCTTGCGCCGGGGGAGACGTGAGGGTCCCGTGGGCGGTGCTGCCGATGATGGGCTATGCGTTCGGCGTGGCCGCGGGCACGCCGCCGATGATGATGATGGCGCTGGAAATATTCCCCGACATGCGCGGACTCGGCGCGTCGTTCCAGACGTTCACGTTCATGATGCTTTTCGCGATCGGGTCCGGCGTGATCGCGCCGCTGATTTTCGGCCATCCGTTCCATTTCGCGCTGGTGGCGGCCGTGGGCGCCGCTTCGAGCCTGGGCTGCTGGCTGGCGAGTTCGCCGGGAAGCCCGGGCGCGCGGCGGGGGCCCGATCAAGCCCGCGGGTGACCGATCCGGGCGAGGATCATTTTCAGCAGTTCGTTGGCGGCGCGGCTCGGCGGGCGTTGTTTCATCCAGGCGGCGACGATGCGGCGCTCGGGCCGCGGGGCGGACAGCGAGCGATAGGCGGGGGCGTCGCGGCGGCCGGATTGCGCGGCCATGGCGGGGACGAGGGAAATGCCGAGCCCGGCGCGCACGAGGGATTGGACGGTTTCGAGCTGCGCGCTGCGAAAGCCGATCGCGGGCCGCCCATCGCGGTGGTCGCAGAAGCGCAGCATCTGGTCGCCGAGACAATGGCCCTCCTTCATGACGATGAGCCTCTCGCTCTCGAGGTCGGCCGGGCTCACGACTTTTTTCCGGGCGAGCGCGTGATCGCGGGGAAGCGCGAGCAGCAGCTCCTCGGCGAAGAGTTCCCGCACCTCCAGGCGCTCGTCGTGGATCGGCTGGCTGGCGAGCGCGAAGTCCACTTCACCGGCCCCGGCGAGCTTCAGCAACCGGGCGGTGGTGTCCTCGTGGATCACGATTTCCACCGCGGGAAATCGGGCCGTAAACCTGGCGATCACCTTCGGCAGGAGATACGGCGCGATCGTCGGCAGCACGCCGAGGGTCACCGGGCCGCGCACGAGATCGGCCGCGTCCCGGGCGTCGCGGCCGGCGGCTTCGACCTCCTCGAGCACGCGCAGGGCGCGGGGCAGGAAGGCCTCGCCTTCCGCGGTGAGCTTCGCCGTCCGTCTCAACCGGTCGAAGAGCCGCCCGCCGAGCTCGTCCTCGAGCTTCCGGACCTGCTGGCTCAGCGACGGCTGCGAGACGTGGCATTGCTCGGCGGCGCGGGAAAAATTCCCCGCGCGCGCGATGGCCACGACGTAGCGGAGTTGCTGGAGTTCCATCGGCGGGAGCCATGGTGACCCGGGATGGCGCGGATATCAATGCGAGCCGCCCGGGCAAGTTTGGCGGAGGGTCGGAGCATTCCGGGCGGGTCGACGCCGTCGCGGGCCCGGTCGCCGCCTCGCTCCGTCGGGGGCGCTGGGTTGCGCGGGTTCTCGCGCGGCACGGCGCCGGAGCGCGGTGGCGACAAGGAAATGGGCCCGCCTAGAAGATCGAGCGGATGACGCCGCCTTCGACGCGCAGGGCCGCGCCGTTCGTCGCGGCGGCGAGCGGGCTGGCGAGATAGGCGGCCATGGAGGCCACCTCGTCCGTCGTCGCGAAGCGGCGGAGCAGCGACGAGGGCCGGGCGGCCTGGAAGAAATCCTCCTCGATCTGCGCGGGGGTGACGCCTTTCTTCGCGGCGAGGTCGGCGATGAATTGCTCGACGCCCTCGGAGCGGGTGGGTCCGGGCAGGATGGAGTTCACCGTTATGCCGGTGCCGGCGCAGGATTCCGCGAGGCCGCGGGCGAGCGCCAGCTGCATGGTCTTGGTGACGCCGTAATGGATCATTTCCACGGGGATGTTGACGCCCGACTCGCTGGAAACGAAGAGCACGCGGCCCCAGTTCGCCGCGCGCATGCCCGGCAGGTATCGCCGGGTGAGGCGCACGCCGCCCAGGAAGTTCGTCTCGATGATGGAGGTCCAGTCCGCGTCGGTGATTTCCTCGAAGGATTTCGGGCCATACACGCCGAGATTGTTCACGAGCACGTCGATCGTCGGGAAAAGCCGCGCGGCTTCCGCGACGCCGTCGGCGGTGGCGAGATCCACGGGCAGCGCCTCGAGTTTCGCCGCGGGGGCGGCGGCGCGGATGGACGCGATCGCGGCGGTCACGCGGGCTTCGGTGCGGCCGTTCACGATCACGCGGGCGCCCTCGGCCGCCAGCGCCCGCGCGATGGCGAGGCCGATGCCGGCGGTGGATCCACTGACGAGGGCGGTCTTGTCGCTGAGCTGGAGATTCATGCGCCCACGCTCGATGGCCGGCGGGCTTTGCGCAACCTTCGCGGCGTCAGCGAACGGCGGGCCCGGTCTCGCGGACGACCGGGGCCACGCCCGACATCAGGCAGGGAGAGAAAAACAATTTGCCGGTCCAGGCGCCGAGGACGGTGCGGGCGGAGACGACGAGCCAGAAGGCGGCGAGCAACGCGACGAGGCCCGCGCCGACGACGCGGAGGGATTCCAAATGCGTCTGCGCGGCCAGGTTGAGCGTCGCGACGGCGTAGACGCCGAGCGGAAAGGTGAAGCCCCACCAGCCGATGTTGAAGGGCAGGCCCTCGCGCAGATAGCGGACGGTGACGATCAACGCGAGCAGCAGCCACCAGGCGCCGTAGCCCCAGAGGATCGCCCCGCCGATGACGCCGAGGCCGCGCGCGGTGACGCCGACGTCCGCCATGCCGGCCGCGGCGAAGACGGCCGGCGCGTCCTGTCCGAGCAGCAGCAGCCCGAGGGCGCCGGTGCCGATCGGGCCGAGCGCCAGCCAGCCGGAGGCGGCCATGTCGCGGTGGGGCAACTTGTGGAGGACGAGGCGCAGGAGGAGGATGACGAGAATGCTCAGCGCGATCGGCACGGAAAACGCCCAGAGGCCGTAGCAGAGAATGGTCATGCGCAGCGCCCCGGCCGGGTCGGCGAGATGCGGGATGAGCAACGCGCCGCTGGCGGCGGCGACTTCCGACGCGACCACGGGCAGCAGCCAGACGGCGGTCATTTGCTCGATCGTGTGTTCCTGCCGGGTGAACATGAAATAAGGAATGACGATCCCGCAGGCGACGGAGAGCGCGACGTCGACCCACCAGAGCGCGTGGGCGATCTCGACCGCGACCGGACCCCAGAGCGGCAGGCCGAAGGCGAGAAATCCGTTGATGATCGTGGCCAGGCCCATCGGGATCGCGCCGAAGAACATCGAGACGACCGAGTGCCCGAAGATGCGCCGCGCGCCGTCGAAGAAAAAAATCCAGCGCGCCGCGTAGAGTCCGGCGCAGGCGAGAAAAAGCGCGATGTTGAAGAGCCACAGCGCGCGTCCGACGGCGTGCAGGGCGGGGACGTCGGCGGAAAAGGAATTCAGCGCGAGGGCGAGGATGCCGGTGCCCATGGTGGCGGTGAACCAGTTCGGCGTGAATTGCCGGACGATCTCGCGCGGGCTGGCCACCTGCGACAGTGGCCGGGGGAGGAGTTCGGGCATGCCCATGCAGTAGGCGCGGACGTCCGGGCCGGGAAGCGAAAAGGCGGGTCAGCCCTCGGGCACGTATTTTTCCAGGAACGCGGCGGCGGATTCGCGGACCGCATCCTGCGACGCTTCGGAGCGGCGGAGCCAGGATTGCACGGGCATGCGCACGCGGGGATTGTCCGCGAAGCGCGGCGCGTGCTGGTCGTAGAAATGCCAGTAGAGGTAGTTGAAGGGGCAGGCGTCGGGGCCGGTCTTCACGTCGGGGCGGAACCGGCAGCCGGCGCAGTAGTCGCTCATCTTGTCGATGTAGGCGCCGCCGGCGGCGTAGGGTTTCGTCGCCATGAAGCCGCCGTCGGCGTGGCAGCACATGCCGATCACGTTCGGCACCATGACCCAGTCGTAGGCGTCGACATACATTTCGGAGAACCAGCGCAGCGCCTCCTGCGGGCGGATGCCGGCGAGAAGGAAAAAATTCCCGAGCACCATCAGGCGCTGGATGTGGTGGTTCCAGCCGGTGTCGATCACCTGCCGGAGCACGCGGTGGAGGCAGTTCATCGGCACGTCGCCGTCGTAGAACCAGGCGGGCAGCGGGCGGTCGGCGCCGAGCTCGTTGCGGTCGCGGTATTCCTTCTCGCGCTGCCAGTAGACGCCGTTGACGAACTCGCGCCAGCCGATGATCTGCCGGACGAATCCCTCCACCGCGTTGAGCGGCGCGCGGCCGGCGGCGTGCGCGGCGATCGCGGCCTCGACGCATTCTCGAGGCGTGAGCAGGCCGAGATTGAGCAACGGCGAGAGCACGGAGTGGAACAGCGCGGGGTGCCCGGTCGCCATCATGTCCTCGTAGTCGCCGAAGTTCGGCAGGCGCTCGGCGATGAAGGCGGCGAGCCACTCGCCGGCCGCCTCCCGGGTGACCGGCAGCCAGAAATCGGCGGCGCGGCCGGGGTTTTCCGGGAATTCGCGGGCGACGAGCGCGATGACTTCGCGGGTGATTTCGTCCGGCGCGGCGCGGGGTTGGGGCGGAGAGCCGGCGCCGGATTTTTTCCAGTCGCGGAAGGTGCGGCGATTTTCGGCGTCGAGGTTCCAACGGCCGCCGACCGGCTCGCCGTCGGGATCGAGAAGGTAGCCGGTCCGTTTTCGCAGGCGGCGGTAGTGGTTTTCCATCAGCAGCCGTTTTCCCGGGCCAGCCCATTTCCTGAACTCCTCGCGGCCGCAGAGGAATTGCGCGGTGGGCACGAACTCGAAGGGCCGCCCGAGCTTGCGGCCGAGTTTTTCCAGGGCTTCCTGCTCGAGGCGGGAGTTCGGCTCGGCGAGGCGGATCCCCTCGGGCTGGCGGCGCTCGACGTGGCGGCGGGCGGCGGCCTCGAAGGTGAGGCTTTCCTCGAGCCGCACGTAGTCGACGGTCCAGCCTTCCCGCTCCCGCTCGCGGGCGAAGTGACGCATCGCGGCGTAGGCGAGCACGAGCTTTTGCTGGTGGTATTTCAGGACGCTCCCGCGGGCCTTCGACTCCACCATCAGGATCGTCGACTCCTCGCGCCGGGCGCCGGCGAGCGCGGCGTTCGTCCGCGAAAGCTGATCGCCGAGGATCCAGATCGTGCGGCTCATGGCGCGAGCGTCTTCGCGGCGAGGCGGAGGTCGGCGACGAATTCCTGGTAGCCGCGCTCGCGGGAAGCTTCGTCGGGCGCGCGGAGCAGGGAGGACGGGTGCACGGTGACGAGGGTCTGCGCGCAGAAATCCGAGGCCAGGATTTTTCCCCGGTCGCGCAGGACGCGGACGTGATTGCCGAGCACGCTTTGCGCGGCGGTGCCACCGAGCAGCACGAGGACGCGGGGGCAAATGGCCTTCAATTCCGCGACCAGCCAGGGCTGGCAGGCGGCGATCTCGCGGGCGCCCGGCTTTTTGTGCAGCCGGCGTTTGCCGCTCGGCTCCCATTTGAAGTGCTTCACGGCGTTGGTCACGTAGGCGTCCTCGCGATCGATGCCGGCGGCGGCGAGGGCGCGGTCGAGGAGCTGGCCGGCCGGGCCGACGAAGGGATGGCCGGCGAGGTCCTCCTGGTCGCCGGGCTGCTCGCCGACGAAGACGAGCGCGGAGGTTTTCGCGCCTTCGCCGAAGACGGTCTGGGTGGCGTTCTGGTAAAGCGGGCAGGCGGTGCAATGCGCGGCGGCCTCGCGCAACGTTTCCAGGCTGGCCGTGTCGGGGACGGGCGCGGGGGCGGCCTCGGTTTGCTGGCGGCTGCGGGCGATCATTTTTTCGACGCGGGCGGGGGCCTCCTCGAGCAGCGTCGGGATGACGGCGGCCTCGGGCAGGTTCTTCCAGTATTTCTTCGGCATCTCGGCCTGCATCGCGTGGGTCTTGATGCGGGCGGGATTGAAAATACTGCCGTAGTAGGTGAGCCAGAGGGTCTCGACGGCGTCTTCGGCGGGGGCCTCGGATTTAGGGACGCCGGCGGTGAAGGTGAGCGCCGCGCCATCCCAATGCACGCCGCGGTCGGGCGTGAGGATGGACCAGTTCATGCCGGCGAAGCGGTCGCGGAAGAAGGGGGCGTTCAGCTCGACGATGGGGTGCTCGGGCTCGAACCAGGCGACATACCAGGTCGCGCCCTCGTGCGAAACGGCGCGGAAGCGGACGAAGGCGCGCATCTTGTGGACGTCGTGGCGGATCGCCTTGTCCATGCGCTGGAGCTGGTGGACGTCGGGGTCGACGGCGATTTCCAGCAGATGCGGCTCGCCGTGGGTGAGGCGCCAGAGCGCGCGGTAGAGCAGGGCCCAGCGCCCGGGAGCGCGGTGGGCGGCGACGCGTTTCGCGAGGTCGAGGAAGGCGCGGGGGACGCGGAATTTCCCGGGCGCGGTCGATTCGAGGGCTTCGTCGAACATCGCCAAAGCGGGCTGGTCGGACTGGAGTTCCTCCCAGGCCAGCTCGGCGGGCGGGAGGTTCGCGGCCAGGGCCTGGCGGGCGAATTTCTGCCACTCGGCGAAGGTCGGCGCGAAGGTGATCTGGCGCATTCGCGGACCGTCGCCGGTTTCAAGAAATGGGAAACGACGGAGCGTTTCCCTCCAGGGGTTGGAAGAGGTCGAGCTGCTTTTGGCGGGCGCTCGCGACGCGGCCCTCGATGCGGTGCGGCGTGTGGTCGACCGTGGTGATGAACGGCATGGTTTTTTTCAGGGGGACGCGCAGCCGCGCGAGATCGTCGAGGCGGAGGGCGTGCCAGCGGCGGATGGCCACGATGCGGTCGACGTTCTTCACGCCGAGGCCGGGGACGCGGAGCAGGAGCTCGCGGGCGGCGCGGTTCACGTCGATGGGAAACGCGGTCGGATGGCGCAGCGCCCACGCGAGCTTCGGGTCGATGTCGAGCGGGAGCTCCGGCGCGGCGGGCGTGGTGAGCTCGCCGACGTCGAAGCCGTAGAAGCGCATGAGCCAGTCCGCCTGGTAGAGGCGGTGCTCGCGGACGAGGGGCGGGGCGATGAGCGGGAGCTTGCCGGAGGCATCGGGAATGGGGCTGAAGGCGGAATAATAAACGCGCCGCAGCCGGTGCTCGCGGTAGAGCGACGAGGCCTGGCCGAGGATGGTGCGGTCGTTCGCGGGGGTGGCGCCGACGATCATCTGCGTGCTTTGGCCGGCGGGGGCGAAGGGCGGCGCCTTGGGGCTTTCGGCGCGCTCGGCCTTCGATTGCGTGACGCGTTTTTCGATCACGGTCATCGCGCCGCGGATGCGGGCGAGATTTTTTTCCGGGGCGAGGGTTTCGAGGTCGGCCTGGGTCGGGAGTTCGACGTTGATGCTGATGCGGTCGGCCCAGCGGCCGGCTTCCTCGATGAGCGCGGGGGAGGCTTCGGGGATGGTCTTGAGGTGGATGTAGCCGCGGAAGCCGTGGGTCTCGCGGAGGGTGCGGGCGACGCGCACGACCTGCTCCATGGTGTAGTCGGCGTTGCGGATGATGCCGGAGCTGAGGAAGAGGCCCTCGATGTAGTTGCGCCGGTAGAAATCGAGCGTGAGGTCGACGACCTCCTCGGCGGTGAAGCGGGCGCGCCGGACGCCGCTCGAGGCGCGGTTGATGCAATAGAGGCAATCGTAGACGCAGAAATTCGTGAGCAGGATCTTGAGCAGCGACACGCAGCGGCCGTCGGGCGTGTAGCTGTGGCAGATGCCCATGCCGGTCGTGCTGCCGAGGCCGCCGACGCGAGAGTCGCGCTTCGTGGTGCCGCTGCTCGCGCACGACGCGTCGTATTTCGCGGCGTCGGCGAGGATCGAGAGCTTGTCGCGGATTTCCATGGACTGGCGTCATTCTCCGCGAAATCGCGGGAATGGCAATCGGGAGACTCCCCGTCCGGAGGCGCCGGGCGCGGCTTCCATGACCTTCCCGCCCGCGACGAGGATCACGCGGTCGCCGCGGGCCGGCTTCACGATGGCGCCGCCGGTGAATCCGCCGAACGCGGGCAGGATGCATCGATGCGGACCGGCCCAGAAACAGGGCACGCGGAGGGATTGCCGCGCCGCGCCGCGGGCACGCACGACGGGATGCAAATGGCCGCACAAGACGTAGCCGCCGGACCGTTCCGCCGGGTGGTGGTGCAGCGCGAAGGGCGGCGCGGGGTGGCCCTCACCCACGAACTGGAAGTCCAGCCGCCGGGCGAGCTCGCCGGCGCGGAGGTCGTGATTACCGCGGACCATGACGACCGCGGCGTCAAGACGCGTGCGCCAGGCGCGAATTTCGTCGAAGGTCGCATCCTCGCGGGCGTGCTCGGAATGGAAGGCGTCGCCGAGCACGACGAGTCTTTCCGCGCGATGCGCGCGCAGCAGTTCGTCGAGCCGGGAGAGGTCGTGCGCGGTCGTGCCCGGCGGGACCCAGCGCCGCGCGTGCCGGAAGGTCGCGTCCTTCCCGAAATGCACGTCGGCGACGAAGAGCGTGCGTTCCCTCGGCCAAAGGAGAGCGCGTTCCCCCAGGGCGACGACGTCCTCCCCGGCCAGCGAAAAGCAGACCTGTTCGTCAGGCATGCGCGGGCGCCTTGCGGGTTCGGGATTTCGTGCCGGCTTTCTCGATCGCAATCTCCATGCGGGAAACGCGGTCCGCAAGCTCCTCGGAGCTGAGTTCCCCGCGGAACCGCTCGACAAGGATCGGAAACGAAAACGGCGTGGCCGTCTGCAACTCGGAGACGACGAGGCGACTGGCGCGCATTTTCCCCAGCGCCGCGCGCAGGCGGCCGTGCTCGAGCTGGCTCTCGAGGACCTCGCGGGTGGCCTGCGCGAGCAGGAGATTCGACGGTTCGTAGCGCTGGAAGACCTCGTAGAGCAGCGAGGCGGAGACCATGAGTTGGCGGGCCGATTTCCGGGCGCGGCCGACGCCTTCCTGGGTCAATCCCGCGACGCGGGCGATCTCGCGGAACTGGCGGCGGCTCATTTCCGCGGCGTTGACGCTGCCGAGGGTGTCGTCGACCAGGTTCGCCTCGTCGAAAAGACCATCGCGCAATGCCTCGTCGAGCGGAATCGGCTGCGGGGAGAGGAGCTCCATGCCGTGGTCGTTGAAGGCGAGGGAAAAGGTCGCGGGCCGGCTCCGGGACAGGCGGAAGGCGAAGAGCGCGGCGAGACCCTCGTGCACGAGGCGCCCTTCGAAGGGGTAGAAAAACAGGTGGTGGCCCTCGCGGCTTTTCAGGCGCTCGATGAGCAGGTCGCCGGGGCCGGGGATCGCGGAGAGCGAGGCCTGGATGTCGAGGACGCCGCGGAGGCGCTCCATTTCCGGGGTGTCGAAAGTCCCGCGCCGCGCCGCGTCGAGCCGGGCCCGCACGCCCGCGGCGAGCCGGGTGGAAAGCGGCAGGCGCCCGCCCAGCCAGCGCGGGACGCCGCGCGGGCCTTTCCGGGCGGCGCGCACGTAGGCGCGCAGGTCGCGCACGCGGACGAGTTCGAGGCTGCGACCCGCAAAGAGGAAGCGATCGCCGGGGCGCATCTTCGCGATGAAGGATTCCTCGACCGAGCCGAGGCGCGCGCCGCGGAGGAATTGCACCTGGATCGAGGCGTCGCTCGTGATCGTGCCGATGTTCATGCGGTGCTCGCGGGCGATCCTCTCGTCGGGCATGGCGAAGCGCGCCCCGTCCTGGGTGAGGCGGGCGTATTGCGGATAGGCCCGCAGCGCGGCTCCCCCGCGGGCGGCGAAGTCGAGCGCCCAGGTCCATTCCGCGTCGGTGAGCTCGTGGTAGGCGAACGTGGTCCGCACCTCGGCGCGCAATTTTTCCGCGTCGAACCCGCCGCCGGCGGCGACGGACGCAAGGTGCTGGCAGAGCAGGTCCAGCGGCTTCCGCCGGGGCGCCCGGCCTTCGATCACGCCGGCCTCGGCGAGGTCGCGGGCGGCGGCGATCTCGACGAGCTCGAGCGTGTGGGTGGGGACGCAATAGACGATGCTCTCGGCGCCGGGCCGGTGCCCGCTGCGGCCCGCGCGCTGGAGCAGGCGCGAGACGCCCTTCGGACTGCCGACCTGGAGGACCGCGTCGACCGGGGCGAAGTCCACGCCGAGGTCCAGGCTGGAGGTGGCGACGACCACCCGCAGGGCGCCGGTGCGCAGGCCGTCCTCCGCCTCGGCGCGCACCTCGTTCGACAGCGAGCCGTGGTGCAGGCCGAGCTGGCCCGCCCATTCGGGCATCGCCCCGGCGAGACCCTGGAACCAGAGCTCCGCCTGCGAGCGCGTGTTCGTGAAGAGGATGCTGGTGGCGTGTTTTTTCAAAAGCCCGATGACGCCGGGCAGAAGCTGCAGGCCGAGATGGCCGCCCCATGGATAGCGTTCCTCCGCCGGTGGCAGGAGCGTCTCGATGCGCGTGCGCTTGACGGGGCCGCCCTGGACGACGCGGACGGGCCGCCCGCGGCCGTCCGCGTCGAAGCCGCCGAGGGCTTTCGCGGCTTCGTCGAGATTGCCGAGCGTGGCGGAAAGGCCCCACACGCGCACGGCCGGCGAAAGGCGGCGGAGGCGCGCCAGCGCGAGCTCGGCGAGCACGCCGCGCTTGGTCGAGAGAAGCTCGTGCCACTCGTCCATCACGATCATTTGCAGGGATCCGAAGTGGGGCAGGAACGCCGGCTGGCTCAGCAGCAGCGAGATGCTCTCGGGCGTGGTGACGAGGCACTCCGGCGGGCGTTCGGCCATTTTTTTCCGGGCGTGGGCCGAGGTGTCGCCGGTGCGGCGGGCGACGCGCCAGCCCGGCCAGAGCTCCGCCGCGCTGGCCGAGAGGGCGGCCTCGGTGTCGGCGGCCAGCGCGCGCAGCGGGGTGACCCAGAGGACGCGCAGGCCGCCGCCCGCGTCGCCGGCGCGCATGGCGCGGAGGAGGGCGGCGAACCACACGGCGAAGGTCTTCCCGGCGCCGGTCGTGCAATGGAGCAGCCCGGACTCGCCGTTTTCGAACGCGGCCCAGACTTCGCGCTGGAACGGAAACGCGGTCCAGCGGCGGTCCTGGAACCATCGCTCGATTTTTTGGTCCGGGCCGGGCGACGTATTTTTTCTTCCCATGCGGACTACTATGCGTAGTTTCCGGGGCTCGTCCCGGACGGAGTTCCGCCTAGACCGCCAGCTCGGGCGCGGTGGCGGCGTCGGCGGGACCGCTGGCCTGGAGGGTTTTCATGCCGGCCTTGATCGCGGGCAGGATCTGGTCGAGCTCGTCGGCGACGGTGAAGTCGCCCGGGACGCACATTTTTTCGAGCAGGGCGATGAGCGGGTTCCAGAATTTGAGGCCGGCGGCGTTCTCGCGGTTGAAGATCACGACGGGCTTGCCCTCCATGAGCGGATGCCGGCGGTGCTTGAAGATCATGAGCGCGAGGAGCTCCTGCACGGTGCCGGCGCCGCCGGGGAAAATGATGAAGGCGTCGGAGTTCTCGATCATCACCTCCATGCGGGTGTAGATGTCGGGGCGGAGCCAGAAGCTGGAGAGCCCGTCGGGCAGGCCTTCCAGCTGGATGATGTGGGGCACGTTCGAGCCGGCGGTCCATCCGCCCGCGTTCACGGAGCCCTTCACGACGGCGCCCATGATGCCGGACCGGCCGGCGCCGGAGACGCAGCCGATCTTGTTTTCCGCAAGGACGCGGCCGATGGCCTCGCCGTCCGCGAGGTAGTCGGGATCCTCGAGCGAGGCGGAGCAGAAGACGCAGGCGTTGCCGATGTAATCCGCCGGCATGGGCGTCTCCAGGATGGTGGCCTCGGTGTCTTCGATGCGGTGGCGCTTGGCGTCGGGGATGCCCTTGGACTTCGCGCGTTCGAGCGTGTCGAGGACGGCTTCCGACGAGCCGACTTCCAGCAGGAAATCCTCGTAGTTCTGCACGACGGCGCCCATTTCGTGAAGGTGGGCGAGCACGGCGAAAAACGGGTCCCAGGACGCGTCCTCGTTCAGGATGACGGTTGGCTTGCCGGTGAGATTGCGGTCGAGCGTCTGGAAGCCGACGAAGATCGAGATCGCCTTGAACATGTCTTCCAGCGTCGCTCCGGGGGTGAAGACAAAGGCGTCCGATTCGATGATTTTTTTCTCGATGTTCGACAGGGTGATCCGTTGGTCGCCGTTCGAGTTGTAGATGTCCCAGCCCTTGGCGAAGAGGAGGTAAAGGAGGCGGGCGCGGGAGGCGCGGTTGGGGTCGTCGGCGCCGAGGACGGTGCCGGAAAGTCGGATTTTGGCCATACGGATGCTGTTTCGGCGGAACGGTGTAGCAGCAAACGCGCCGAAAGCCCACGCCAGACCGAAGAAAGTCGCCGAATCCCGGATCGCTCCAGGGCCAACTGCTTCGCGATCCGCGAATCTTCCCCATGCCGAAAAAAGCCGAAGAACCCTGGGAAAAGCCCGCGCCGAAAAAGAGCGGGCCCACGAAGCTCACGCCGGAGAGCCGGGCGAAGGCGAAGGCCGCCGCGAAGAAGGCCGGTCGCGAGCGTCCGGGCCTCGTCGACAACATGAACGCGGCCAAGAAGCAGAAGAGCGCCGCGCGGAAGAAGAAGTCCTGACGGGCGCCTCGCTGAGCGAGACGCTCAGACCGGCGTTTTCTCGTGGCCGACGCCGGGGAATTTCGACCGATTTGCCAGGAGGACGACGAGGGCGAAGAAGCCGATGATCGTGCCAAGGGGCAGGAGGGTCATCCAGAGGATCGAAGCGATGATCAGGCAGCTCCAGAACCAGCGCGGGCGGTAATTCTGGAGGAGGAGGGTGATGACGGATCCGCCGAGGCCAAGCACCGCGCCCATCCAGGCGAAGTAGAGCAACAGCGGCGTGGGGTTGGAGACGACGGCGTCCTGAATCGGGCGGTTGTTCGACAGCGTGGTGGAGATGCCGGCGAAACTGGTCAAGGCGATGAGAACGCCGGAAATCAACAGCGCGGAACTCGAAAGAACGGCGAGACGGTGACCGCTCCGATGGCGGGGAAGGGATGCGTTTTCCGAAGGAACGATGTTCACGTGTCGATTCGGCTTCGAAGGCCGAAGCGGTTGCCTTGAAGGGGGGAGGAATCGATTGGGGGTCGCGCGTCCGGCGGCGGGACGCTATTTTCCGTCCATGAGCGACGAGCGGGATCCCGTGGACGGCTTTCTGGTGAGGCGCGAGATTGCGCCGATGGATTCCGGTCCGCTCGATGGCCTGACTTTCGCGGTCAAGGATCTCATCGACGTGGCCGGCACGGTGACGGGTTGCGGTAATCCGGCCTGGGCGGCGCGTCGCCCGGCGGCCGCGGCGCATGCGCCCGTGGTGGAGCGTTTGCTCGGGGCGGGCGCGCGGGGACTGGGCAAGACGATCACGGACGAATTCGCGTTCAGCCTGGTGGGGGAGAATCATTTTTACGGCACTCCGCTCAATCCGCGGGCGCCGGATCGCGTGCCCGGGGGGTCCTCGAGCGGGTCGGCCTCGGTCGTGGCGGCGGGGCAGGCGGACTTCGCGCTCGGCACGGATACGGCCGGCTCCATCCGCGTGCCGGCGGCGAATTGCGGCCTCTTCGGCCTGCGGCCGACGTGGGGGCGCGCGTCGATGGCCGGCGTCCAGCCGCTGGCGCCGTCGTTCGACACGGTGGGCGTGCTGGCACGCGAGGCCGTCGTGCTGGGCCGCGTGGCGGAACTCCTGTGGCCGGCGGGAACGGCGGCGAGGCCGATTCGGCGCGTTCTCATGCTGGAGGAGGGCTGGGAGATCGCCGACGCGGACATCCAGCCGGCCCGGGCGCGGGCCGCGGAGCGTTTCGCCCGCTCGGGCCTCACGGTGGAATCGATCGATCTGGCCGCAATCGCGACCGGCGGGCTCGGGGCGGACTTTTTTGCGTGGAAAAACGCGTTTTCCGGCGCGCAATGGCCCGAGGTCTGGAGCACCTACGGCGGGTGGCTGGAGGGTGGCTGGCTCGAGCCCGGTCCGAAGATCGCGGAGAACTTCGCCGCGGTGAAACGCGCGGGCCGCGCGGGATTCGCCGCGGCTTCGAGGGACCGCGAGGCGGCGCGCCGCGCGCTCCGCGCCCTGCTGTCGCCCGACACCGCGCTGTGTCTGCCGACGACCTCGAGCGTCGCGCCGGTGCGCGGCCGGGTGGATTACGACCGGGGCGGCACCGGCTACCTGCCGCGCACGCTTTGCCTGACGGCCCTTGCCGGACTGAGCGGCCTGCCGCAGGTGAGCGCGCCGTTCATGACGTCGTCCGGCTTGCCCGCGGGGTTGTCCGTGATCGGGGCCGCGGATGCCGAGCAGGCATTGGTCGATCTGGCGGGCAGGTTCCTCGCGGGATGGGAGATCGATTAGGATCGAGGAATTCATGGTCGCGGCAACCGGCCGGTCGGCGGCAGTCGATTCCTTGCATCATGGACTCCATCAATCGAAATCAGCCCGAAGACACCAACGAAGATCTCAGGGGCGGAGGCGCGGTGGAGAAGATCAAGGAATTGGTCGAGAAGGCGCAGACCTGCTTTTTTTGCACTTCGCCGATCGGCAGCGAGTCGAGCGGCACGCGGCCGATGAGCGTGCAGCAAGTGGATGACGAGGGCAGCCTGTGGTTTTTGAGCGCGGACGACAGCAACAAGAATGGCGAGATCCTGGTCGATCCGACGGTGAAGCTTTATTTCCAAGGCTCCGCCCACTCCGACTTCCTCGTGCTGGAGGGCACGGCGACCATATCCAGAGACAAGGCGAAGATCGAGGAGCTCTGGGAGCCGATCATCAAGACGTGGTTCACCGGGGGCGTGGACGATCCGCGGATCACGGTCCTCAGGGTGACGCCATCCGCGGGCTATTATTGGGATACCAAGCACGGCCGCGCCGTGGCGGGAATCAAGATGCTCATCGGCGCAACGATCGGCAAAACGCTCGACGATTCCATCGAAGGAAAGATCGCGGTGTGATGGCAGCCGCCCCGCTCCGTCGGGGCGAGGCGAGAGGGCGGGCGTGAATGAGAGGCAAGCCGGGGACACGGCGACGGAGCGCCGTGGCTACAAGGGGGAGGTGGCTTGGCGGGCGAGGGAAGGGGCGATGTTGTCGCCGCCCCGCTCCGTCGGGGCGAGGCAAGAGGGCGGGCGTGAATGAGAGGCAGGCCGGGGACACGGCGACGGAGCGCCGTGGCTACAAGGGGGAGGTGGCTTGGCGGGCGAGGGAAGGG
>CAXTSM010000022.1:0-13054 GCA_964247025.1 uncultured Chthoniobacterales bacterium | reverse complement strand
GGCGACGTTGTCGCCGCCCCGCTCCGTCGGGGCGAGGCGAGAGGGCGGGCGTGAACGAAAGGCAGGCCGGGGACACGGCGACGGAGCGCCGTGGCTACAAGGGGGCTGGCTTGGCGGGCGAGAGAAGGGGCGACGTTGTCGCCGCCCCGCTCCGTCGGGGCGAGGCGAGAGGGCGGGCGTGAATGAGAGGCAGGCCGAGGACACGGCGACGGAGCGCCGTGGCTACAAGGGGGAGGTGGCTTGGCGGGCGAGAGAAGGGGCGATGTTGTCGCCGCCCCGCTCCGTCGGGGCGAGGCGAGAGGGCGGGCGTGAATGAAGGGCAGGCCGGGGACACGGCGACGGAGCGCCGTGGCTACAAGGAGGCTGGCTTGGCGGGCGAGGGAAGGGAAGGGGGCGCGGGACTACAGGGAGGGATCGTCGGGTGGGTTTGCCAGGTGGCGCTCGACCCGCTCGAGGATGACCACGTTCGCCTTGAGCTGGTCGATCGCGGCGAGGACGTTTTTCAACGGCGGCACGGTGCCGCCGATGAAGACGTAGGAGGCCCGGCTGAATTGGGCGCTCAGGGGGCGATACATCCCGATGCCGAAGGAGTCGTTGAGCACGAGCGCCACGGGCGACGCGGCGGCGTTCGAGGAAACGAATCGATCCGATGCGCCGGGGAAGGCGGTCGCCAGGACTTCCAGGGCCGTGGGATCGTCGATTTTGTTCAATCTCGGGCTGCGCCGCAGCCGGGGGGCGGTCTCCGGGCCGACGGTCGCGCCGAGATTGCCGAAGTCGCCGCCGGGGCGCTCGAAATTCATGAAATCCCGCGCGCCGTATTCGCGGGGCTTCACGGCGACGCCGCTTTGTTCGAGGAGGCGGGACACGGCGTCCGTGGCGAAGGCGGCCCCCATTTCGTTCCAGTGGGTGTCGTGCCGAAAAAAGACGGGACCGACGGATTTTTTTTCGCGGAGGAGGGGGCGGAGATCGAGGATTGTCGCGCGGCAGGCGTTCGCCTCGAGGTAGCGCAGCAGATCGTCCATCCGGCGCTTCGTGGTCCCGCGGCGAATGTAGTCCGGCAGGAATTCCGGATAGACGCTGCTTTTGTCGGGCGCGACGACCATGAGGAAGGCGACGCCCCGGCGCCGAGCCTCGTCGTGGAGGCGGTCGAGGTAGACGAGCCACTGCTTTTTTTTCTGGTCGGAGAGGAGGGCGATCCCGCGCACGTCGTCGCGCTCGATGTCGGCGCCGTAGAACAACCAGTCGCGGCGGCCGAAGATGATGTTGGCGTTGGGCGGGATCCCGAGGGCGGACTTGGCGCGGTTATGCAGCCCGGCGAGGAGGTCCCGCAGGGGAGCCATGTCGTCGAGCCAGGCCGAGACGGCGGCGGGAAATCTTGCCCACGCCGCGGCGTCATGGGGCGGGGCCGGGAAGCGATTGGCGGGGCGCAGTTCCGTGGTGGCGATGAAGGCGGCGGCCTGTTTCGCGTGCGCCGCGAGGGCGCCGGGGCGAAGCAGGTCCACGATGAAAATCGCGAGCGGGATGGAGATGATCGCCGCGGGGAGCAGGCATTTCAACCAGGCGAAGGCGGCGGCGGCTTTGGATTTGGGAAGCATGGCCGCGCCTAGAATCTGAAGTAGATGAAGGGGTTGTAGGTCTGCGCGGCGAGGTGGGCGGCGCAGACGACGAGCAGCACGACCACCGCGGCGAGCCGGGCCAGGTCCACGGAGTGGCGGACCCACGGCCCGCGTCGGACGGTCATCGCGTCGATCCAGCGCGCGAGCCACGGGACGATCGGCAGGGAGAAGAGGATCCCCGCGATCAGGACCGCGATCGTGAGCGGGGTGAGATAGTAACGGAGCGTGTAAGCGGAGGCGGGGCCCGCGAAGCCGGCCAGGCATTTGAAGTAGGCCAGGGCGTGCGGCAGGCTTTCCGTGCGGAACCAGACCCAGCCGAGCGTCACGATCAGCAGGGTGTAGGCGTGCTGCAGCGGACGCCAGAGGGTGTCGAGCCGACGTTTGAGGCCCGCGCGTTCCAGGATGAGGAACAATCCGTGCCAGAATCCCCAGATCACGAAGTTCCAGCTCGGGCCGTGCCACAGGCCGCAGAGGAAGAACACGAGCAGCAGGCCGCCCAGCTCGCGGAAGCGGCCGCGGCGGTTCCCGCCGAGGGGAATGTAGAGATAGTCCCGGAACCACGTCGACAGCGAGATGTGCCAGCGGCGCCAGAATTCCTGGATCGATCGGGAGACGTAGGGGTAGTTGAAATTCTCGAGGAAGTGAAATCCGAACATCCGGGCAAGGCCGATCGCCATGTCGGAATAGGCCGAGAAATCGAAGTAGATCTGGAGCCCATAGCCAACGATGGAAAACCAGGCGATGCCCGTGGTGAGGTCGCCGGCGGGGATGCCGAATTGCTCGTCGACGACGAGGCCGATGGGATTTGCGACGAGGACTTTTTTCGACAAGCCGACGATGAACCGGCGCATGCCCGAGGCGAAGTCGGCGAGCGTCTCGCGACGGCCGTTGATCTCCGCCTCGACCACGCTGTAGCGCACGATGGGCCCGGCGATCAGGTGCGGAAAAAGGCTGAAGTAAAGGGCGAACCGATCCAGCCGCGGCTGCGCGCGAATCGAGCCGCGGAAGACGTCCACGACGTAGGAAATGGCGTGGAAGGTGATGAAGGAAATGCCGAGCGGCAGGTGGATCGCGGGCACGGTGACGGGGGGCCAGCCGAGCACGGACGAGGCGGTGTTCAGATTCGAAACGAGGAAGCCGGCATACTTGAAGCCGACGATCAGGCCGAGGTTCGCGACGATGGCGGCGGCCAGGATCCCGCCGCGCCAGCGCGGGCCGGCTTTTGCCACGGCCAGACCGGAGGCGTAGTTCAGCAGGATCGACGCGACGATCACCCAGATGTGCAGCGGCTCGCCCCAGGAATAGAAGAACAGGCTTGCCGCGAGCAGCCACCCGTCCCGGGCCGGCTTCGGCGCGAGGTAGTAGCCGAGCAGAACCAGGGGCAGGAAAAAAAACAGGAAAGTGACGGACGAGAAAACCACGTTTCGGGAATCGGCGTTCGGAACGCGCGACCGGCGGTAAACTAGATTCGCCGGGCGGGGAAAGTCACTGGGGGATTTTCGAGCGCGCGCATCATCGCCTGGCCGGCCGGCGGACGAGGATCGTCTTCACCGATCGGGAGCGGGTGCCGTCGGGGGCGACCGCCCGCGCGGTCACGGGATTTTTCCCGACGACGAGGGGAGCGCGGAAGGTCCAGTTCACCGTGTTTTTCGCCTTCCGGAATTTTGCCTGGCCGACCCGAACCTCGACGTAATCGACGGAGGCTCCCGCCGGCACCGACCCTTTCACCACGTAGGCGGCCTTCGAAGTGATGACTTTTGCCGGGGTCGTCAGCGTAATCGCGGGCGGGGCGGCGGGGCCGGGGCCGACCCATCCCACGTCGAGATACGGCAGCAGGGAATGGATGAGGTCGTAAGTCGTGCCGGAGGGGCCGGCGTCCGCGTCGTAGTGGGAGCCGGGTTTCTCGATCTTCGTGACGGGGAAGCCGTGGTCCACGAGGGTCGCGAGGTTGGCTCGCACGCCGGCGATGGGATAGGTCGCGTCGGAAAGATGCGCGAGGTGGGCGACGTTGATTTTCCAGGACGCGCCGGCGAGCAGTGAGGCGGGCGTCGCTCCGGTGTCGCGGAATGGATCGGTGTTCTCGGCGAGGATGCCGGCGAAGGAATCCGCGTGCTCGAAGGCCACGCGGTAGGCGAGATCGCCGCCGGAGGAATAGCCGCCGACGTAGATCTTGCGCGGGTCGACGTGGAAGTGGCGGCTCAGGTCCGCGATCGCCGCGAGGACCTTCGGGCCGTCGGCGTTCGGCTTCCAGCATGCGCCATCGCGGCCGCCGAGGGAGATCGCGATGTAGCTCTGGCGCGCGCGGGTGGCGGAGGGCGCGATCGCCCACATGTCGCCTTCGGCCTCGCCGCCACAGCCGTGCATCCAGACGAAAAGGCTGATCGGCTTTCCCGCGTCGTAGGTGTCGGGGCGATAGCCCACGTAGTCGCCTTGTCCGCTGTTCAGGTGAAAAAATCCGTTGGCGTCGTAGGTCACGTCCGCGGCACGGCCGGGTGGCGCCGGCAGGAAGAGGGCCGCGGCGAGGGCGAGGGCGCCCGGAAGGGAGGATCCAGGGAGGCGCATGGCGCGTCGGGGGAGTCTAGTTGGTCCGCGCGGTTTTCACCGTGAGCCACAGCTCGCTCGTGCAGTCTTTTTTAAGGATGAAGCGAGCGGAGCCGTCCGCGAAAAGGTAGTTCGAGCCTTCCCCGGCGGCGGTTTTCATCGCTTTTTTATCGAGCGTGCCGTCTTCGAGGTTGCCTTCGTTCTCATCCATGTAGAAGTGCAGCATCCCGGATGGGCCGAGGAGGACGGTGTTGCTGGGCTGTTCGATGGACGTGAGCTTCGTGGTGACCTGGTCGTTCTCGAAGGTGCCGCGGTCGTTGAAGCCGTTCATGATGTAGCTCGTGTGATTGTTCTGGTTGGACAACGGGTCCTGGTGCGTGCGGAGGAAATTCTTCGGATCACCGGGATCGGCGTAGACTTTCTTGTCGTTGCCGAGGTAGGGCAGAAGCAGGACGGGCCAATGATCGCCGCCCTCGGGCCCCTCGACGCGTCGGGGGAGGAGAAAGTCGTTGTCGTTTGCGAAGGCGATGAATCCGACGCCGACCTGCCGCATGTTGTTGAGCGAAGCGGTGGCCTGGCTTCGTTTGATGGCGCTCGATCCCAGCGTGAAAAAGAGGCCGATGAGAACGGCGACGACGGCGATGACGACCAGCAGCTCGATCAACGTGAAGGCGGCGCGATTCCGAATCATGGGTGGCTCCGAAAGGTGGCTCCGAAAAGTCCTTTCATGTTTGCATCTCCGGGGCGGAAAGCAAGGGGACATTCGCGGGGGATCAGCCCGCGTTCCCGCCGAGGATGCGGTCGAAGGCGTTCAGGACGAGGTCCACGTTGTCGGCGGTGGAGGATTCGCCCATGAGGCCGATGCGCCAGACCTTGCCCTTGAGCGGGCCCAGGCCAGCGCCGATCTCGAGGCCGAAATCGCCGAGCAATCTCGCGCGCACGGCGGCTTCGTCGACGCCGTCGGGAACGGTGACGGAATTCAGTTGCCAGAGCTGGTGACCGGGCTGGGAGGCGATTTCCAGACCAAGGTGGGCGAGCCCTCGTTTGAGGCGAAGGTGGTTCCGCTCGTGGCGGGCGAAGCGGGCGGCGAGGCCCTCCTCGAGGACGAGGCGCAAGGCCTCGTGCAGCGCGTAGTTCATCGAGACGGGGGCGGTGTGGTGGTAGACGCGCTCGGCACCCCAGTAGGAGGCGAGGAGGTTCACGTCGAGATACCAGCTCTGGACCTTGTGCCGGCGATGGGTGGCGACCTCGAGGGCGCGGTCGCTCAGGGAGACCGGCGACAGGCCGGGCGGACAGCTCAGGCATTTCTGCGTGCCGCTGTAGACCGCGTCGACGCCCCAGGCGTCGATCTCGACGGGGCAGCCGGCGAGCGAGGTGACGGTGTCGACGAGCATGAGGGCGCCGGCGTCGTGCGCGAGGCGCGAAATCTCCGGAATGGGCGTGAGCGCGCCGGTCGAGGTCTCGGCGTGGATGACGGCGACGAGCTTCGGCCGGCGGGCGGCGAGGGCGGCGGCGATCTGGGCCGGCTCGATGATGCGGCCCCACTCGGATTCCACGCGGATGACATTCGCGCCGCAGCGGGAGGCGACTTCCGCCAGCCGGGTGCCGAAGACGCCGTTCACGCCGACGACGACTTCGTCGCCGGGCTCGATGAGATTCACGCAGCAGAATTCCATGCCGGCGCTGCCCGTGCCGCTCACGGGAAAGGTCAGGCGGTTCTGCGTCTGGAACACGGCGCGCAACATCGCCTTGATCTGCTCCATCATCTCGATGAAGGCGGGGTCGAGGTGGCCGAGGAGCGGCCGGGCCATGGCCTCGAGCACGGAGGGGGCGGCCATGCTGGGCCCGGGGCCGAGGAGCAGGCGGGAGGGCGGACGAAAGGCTTCGGGGGGCGTCATGCGGCCATCGTTCCATCCGTCGCGGGGGATTGCAACGCCCGGGGGCGGGAGAAGTCGCGACGGGAGGCACCGGCGCGGTTGAAGTTTTCGCGGCGGGGGGATATGCAGCGGGCATGCTCCTCGGTCGCGCTTTCATTTGTCTCGGGCTGGGCCTGGCCGGATGCCTGGCCCTGGCCGGTTGCGGCCTGAAGGCGAAGCGCGCGGATCTGGTGATGATCAACGGCGCGGAGCCGGAGTCGCTCGATCCGGCGATCATCACGGGACAGCCGGAAGGGAGGATCGTGAACGCGTTGTTCGAGGGTCTCACGCGCTTCAACCGCCAGGGCCGGCCGATCCCGGGCGTGGCGGAATCGTGGACGATGTCGCCGGATGGCCGGACGTATGTCTTCAAGCTGCGGGCGGACGCGCGCTGGAGCGACGGGGCGCCGGTGACGGCGCAGGATTTCGTGGATTCCTGGCGGCGCACGCTCAAGCCGGAGACGACGGCTTCCTACAACTACCAGCTCTTCTACGTAAAAAACGCGAAGGCCTTCGCGGACGGCGCGCTCGAGGATTTCGCGCAGGTGGGCGTGCGCGCGATCGATCCCCGCACGCTGGAAGTCCGGCTGGAGAATCCCACGCCGTTTTTTCTCGATCTCTGCGCGACGCCGCCGCTCCAGCCGGTGCCGCGGCGCGTGATCGAGCGTTACGGCGACGACGACTGGATCAAGCCGGGCCACATCGTGAGCAACGGCGCCTTCGTGCTGGACGAGTGGCGCATCAACGACCGCATCCGGTTGCGAAGGAATCCGCAGTATTGGGACCGGGAAAACGTGCGCCTCGGGTCGGTGGACGTGCTGCCCATCGGCGATCCCAGCGTGGCCTTCAATTTCTTCGCGAGCGGGGAGGCGGACCTGATCGCCGACAAGGGGCTGGCGCCGATCGCGCTGCTGGATGATCTGCGGAAGCGGCCGGACTTTCATCACGGGGCGTTCTTCGGGACGTATTTCCTGCGTTTCCGTTGCGACGCGGGGCCCTTCGCGGACCCGCGCGTCCGGCGGGCATTCTCGCTGGTGGTCGACCGCGACCGCATCGTGAACAAAATCACGCGGCTCGGGGAGCATCCGGCGCATTCGCTGGTGCCGCCGGGGATCGCCGGCTACGTGTCGCCCCCGGGGCTCGCGGGCGACAACGAAGAAGCCAGGCGCCTGCTGGCGGAGGCGGGGTATCCCGGCGGCCGCGGATTTCCGCTCGTGCGCTACCTGTATTCCGGGAAGGGAGCCGGATCGGTCGACGACAGCATCGCGGTCGAGCTGCAGGCGATGTGGCAGCGCGAGCTGGGCGTGCAGATTTCCCTCACCCGGCAGGAGTGGAAGGTCTATCTCAACTCCCTGGACAGCCTCGACTACGACATCGCGCGGTCGACGTGGGTGGGGGACTACCCGGATCCGAACACGTTTCTCGACATGTTCGTGAAGGACGGCGGCAACAATCGCACCGGCTGGACCGATCCCGCTTACGACGCCCTCATCGCCCGCGCGTCGACGGAGGCCGACCCGGCCCGGCGGTTCGCGACGCTGGCCGAGGCGGAGGCTTTGCTCATCGCCCGCCAGACGGTCATCTGCCCGCTCTTCTATTACGTGGGCGTGCAGCTCTACGATCCGAAGCGCGTCCGCGGCGTCGAGCCGAACCTCACGGACGAACACCCGATTCGGCTGATCGAGCGGCGTTGATCCGTTCAAGCCGCCGCGCTGGCGCGGGCGAGAGCGGCGCCGAGGGCGTCGGGGCGGACGGGCTTTTGCAGGTAATCGTTCATGCCGGCGGCAAGGCAGCGGGCGCGATCGTCGGGCATGGCGTCGGCGGTGAGGGCGATGATGGGAATGGCGTGTCCGAGCTCGCGAATGGCGCGGGCGGCGGCGAGGCCGTCCATCTCGGGCATCTGGATATCCATGAGGATCGCGTCGAAGCGGCCATTCTTCAGGGCTTCGACGCATTCGCGGCCATTGGTGACGAGCGCGGAATCGCAGCCCATGCCGTCGAGCATTTTTTTGACGAGCTTGCGGTTGATGGCGTTGTCGTCCGCCACGAGCACGCGCCGTCCGTTGGAAACGGGGCCGGGCTTCGCCGCGGGAAGCGAGGTCGTCGCCGCCGCGTGGAAATCGGCGGGAACCTGCGGGATGGCGGCGCGGGTGACGCGCGGAGCCGCCCGCAGGATGGTCTCGGCAAGGGTGGTGGCGTGGATCGGCTTGACGAGGCGATGAATGGCGTCGAACGGCCCGTGAGCCGTGGCGGGAAGGCGGCCGGGCGGACCGGCGAGGACGATGCCGCCCACGTTGCGGCGCGGGGAATTGCGAAGGCGCTCGACCAGGCTGAGGCCATCCATGTCCGGCGGCGCGGAATCGAGAAGAGCAACGTCGAAGCGGCGATGCTCCGCGGCAAAAATGCCGTCGCGTCCGCGGCCGAAAGCTTCGACCTGCATTCCCCAGGCGGTGAGCTGGGCGGTGAGCACGCGGCGGAGGCCGAGATTTTTTTCCACGACGAGCGCGCGGAGTCCCTCGAGCGCGCGGAACTCGGGCGGGGGAAGCGGCTGGTGCGCGGCGATGGCCAGCGGAATCTCGAACCAGAAGGTCGAGCCGATGCCGGGGGCGCTTTGCAAGCCGATCTCTCCGCCCATGAGGGAAACGAGGCGCTTGCTGATGGCGAGGCCCAGGCCGGTGCCGCCATGTTTGCGGGTGGCGGAGCTGTCGGCCTGCGTGAAGGGCCGGAAGAGCTGCGCCTGCTGGTCGGCCGAGATGCCGGGGCCGGTATCGCGGACTTCGAAGCGCAGCCGGGCGGCCGGCTCGCCGGCGGATGAAAACGCGGGCTGGGCGGCGGGGACCCGGCGCAGGGTGATGACGACTTCTCCCTTCTCGGTGAATTTCACGGCGTTGCCGGCCAGGTTCAGGAGGATCTGACGGACGCGCCCGCGGTCCCCGATGACGACCTGAGGGGCGTCGAGCGCGATGTCGCCGTAGAGATCGAGGCCGCGGTTCGTCGCGGGGGAGATGAGCACGTTGAGCGCGTCTTCGACGCAGCCTCGGAGATCGAAGGCGGATTGCTCGAGCTGCATGCCGCTGGCGTCCATCTTCGAGAAGTCGAGAATGTCGTTGAGCAGGTGAAGCAGGCTGTCGCCGCTCGATCGGATCGTGTCGATGTAATCGTGCTGCTGGGGAGTGAGCGGGGTGTCGAGCAGCAGGCGGCTGAAGCCGAGCACGGCGTTGAGCGGGGTGCGGATCTCGTGGCTCATCACGGCGAGGAATTCGCTTTTCGCGCGATCGGCGGTCTCGGCGGCCTCCTTCGCGCGCACGAGGCGGGCCTCGAATTCCTTCGACGCGGTGATGTCGCTTTGGATGGCGACGAGGCGGGTGAGCTGGCCCGCGTCGTCCTTGAGGGGCTGGATCTCGAGATTCGTCCAGTAGCTGGTGCCGTCGGCATGATAGAGCTCGATCTCGGCCCTTCCGCCCTGGCCGGCGATGGCTCCGCGCAGGAGCGTGGCGAAGGTGCCGGCGCCCGGGGAGCCGGTGAAAATCTCGGGGAGCGGCTGATTGCGGGCCTCGCCGTGCGCGACCCCGGTGAGGCGCTCGAAGGTGGCGTTGGTCCAGAGCACGCGGCCCCGGGGGTCGGTGAGACAGACGGCGTTGTCGGTGCGACTCGCGATGAGGGCCAGCGCGGCGAGCTCCTCCTCCTCGCTCTTGAGCGCGGAAATGTCCTCGAGAATGCAGTCGACCGTGGAGGGCGACGTTTTCTCCTCGCCCGCGGCGAAGGAGACGACGCCGCGCTCGCGGAACCACAGCCACACGTCGCCTTCGTGGCGCACGCGGTATTCGAGTTCGTAGGTGGGATTGTCCGCCGTGACGCGGGCGGCGGCGATGTTCACGCGCGCGACGTCGTCCGGATGAATGCGGGCCAGCCAGCCCTTGAAGTCCATCGGCATGCGGTCGCGGGGCACGCCGATGAGCCGCTTCGTGTCGCCGTCCCACAACAGGCAGTCGGCCGTGATGTCGCGATGGAGCACCATCTGGCCCAGCGCCTCGACGAGCCGCTGGTTGCGCTGTTCGAGCCACTCGCGACCGCGTTCGGCCTCGTCTCCGGTGGTCTCGGAAACAAGGTGCGCGCTGCGGATATTGAAGAACAAAAGGGCGACGACGCCGCACGCGATGACGGAGATGCCGATGCCGGTGCCGATCCACATGCGAAGTTTCTCGAGATTGTCCTCCTGCTCGATGCTCGTGAGATCGGCCTCGATCGCGGCGTCGCGGCCCAGCGGGGCCACGCCCGGTCGCCAATGGCGGTAGCCGTCGTAGTTCGACTCGTCGGCGGCGGCCGGATCGCGGCTGTCCAGCACGCGGTTCACGACGTCATAGGCCGGGTCGGTCTTCGCGAGCGGCGTGCGCAGAGGTTCCGGATCGACCGGTCGCTTCATGCCCACGTCGCCGGCCACGGTCTCGGTGTCGAGGATCACGACGATTTCCCCGCCGTTCCGCATGAACGTCCGCACGCGGCTGACGTCGGGATATTGCCGGTGGAAATTAACCAGCGTGGAAAGAGCCAGCTTATGGGCCGGCGACCACATTTTTTCGTTGTGCGCGACGCGCTCGTGCAGCGCGGGGTCGAGGCCGAGCATCGCGGCGCGGGCGGCGTTTGCCGCGTCGTTGCGGATGGCCTCGGAGAGTTTGCGCTGGCCGTAGTTTCCGCCCACCCAGACGGCGATCACCGCGCAGGCCGTGAGCGCCACCCAAAGGATGAAGGCGTCGCGAGCCGGCCGGAAGGCCGTGGCCAGGTTGGTTGGTGGCGGGACTGCCATGGGGGGAAATTTGTTGTCGCGAGGCTGGATAAAATCAACCAACTTCGACGTTTAGCCAAGCGAAGAGTGAGAAGCCGCCCTCCCGGTCCGGGCAAAACCGGAGGAGCGATCGCCGGCGCGGTCTTGACACGAATCACGGCGGCGTTTCCAGTCACGGGTATGATGCGCAAACTTCTTTCGGCGTTTGGAATCGCGGCCTGGGTTCTCACGGGCGCGGCGCGGGCGGATCTCGCGGGCGATCTCTCCGCGAGCCAGCTCGATCAGGTGAAGAGCGGGCAGATGGTCGTCACGCAAAAGAACATGCCCGGCGGGGTCTGGCCGCAGATCACGGTCTACACGCTCGTGAACGCGTCGATCCCGACGATCGCGGGGGTTTTCAAGGATTACGCCCATGCGCAGGAATTCCAGCCGAGCATCGTGTCGGCGAAAGTCATCGCGCAGCCGAGCCCGAACGTCTTCAACGTGGAGTACATCCAGAAGATGCCGGTCTTCGGCACGACGAATTTCACGGTGCAAAACACCTACACGGAATCGGCCGCGAGCCTGGACGTGAAGTGGACGCTGCTCCAATCGGCGATGGCGGAGATCTCCGACGGATCGCTGCGCGTCGAGCCCTTCGGCGGGAGCTCGCTCATGCGCTACACGAATTACGTAAAGCCGAAGTCCTCGATCGCCGTGCTGGCGAAAGGCGCCGCGCTCGGCGAGGTGAAGAACACCGTGGCCCAGCTCAAGGCGGAGTGCGAAAAACGCGCGAAGTGATGGCCGCGCGTTCCCGATGAGCGAAATCCCCCAACACCTCATCGGCTCCACGCTCATCGCCCGCCCGGAAGGCCGCCTCGACGCGCACGTCTGCGGCGAGGTCGAGCGCCAGATCAACGCCCGTTTCGGCCGCGAGGCGCCCAATCTCGTCCTGAACCTGCAGGACGTCACCTACCTGAGCAGCGCGAGCCTGCGGGTCTTTCTGCAGTTTCACCGGCAAGCCGGGCGGCAGGGCGGACAATTTGCCCTCGCGGGCCTGCGCCCGTATTGCCGCGAGGTGATCCGGATCTCGGGCCTCGAGTCCGCGCTGGCGATCTTCGAGACCGGCGCCGAGGCGCTCGCCGCGCTCGAGCCGGGCGGCGACACGCGCGAGACCCCGCTCGGAAGCTTCCGCTTCAGCCCCGGCAGCGACGAACCGGGCGCCATCGAGGTGCTGGGCCACATCGACGACGTGCTCGCGAGCCGCGTGACCGAGGACATGCTCAAGGCGAAACGATTCTCCGCGAAGGGTTATTCGCTCGGGCTCGGGGCGCTCGGCCCCTCCGACGCCGAGGTGATGCCGCTGCTCGGCGAGATGATGACGATCGGCGGCACGATGGTCTGGCTGCCCACCGACGGCCACGACACCCCGGATTTCCTGACGCCGAAGGCGGACAGCGAGCTCGTGAAGATTCGCACCGCGTTCAATGCTTCGCTCGCCGGGCCGTTCAACGAATTCGCGCACTTCCGGTCGGCGGCGGCGGAGGGCGCGAGCCTCACGGATTTGTTCCGCGCGCTCTTCGATCTGGCACGGGAGCGGCGCGCGGATTTTCGCGGCGCGATCGGCGTCGCGATGCGGGCCGACGCCGGGGCGATCTATGGTTGCGGCGTGAAGCGGTCGCCGATCGCGGCCCATGCGCCGGAGAATGGCAAACGGATCATCGACGCGGAAAATTTCGCGGAATGGTTCGAGGCGGACGACGAGCCGCGGCACCGCAATCTCACGGGCCTGATTTCCGGCGTGGGCGTGGACTTGCGCGCGGATCTCACCGCCTTCGACGAGGCGGGCTTCCGCGCGACATTCTACCAGAATCCCGCGAACCGGCCCGCGCGGGATTGCCTGCTGCACAATCACGGCGTGTTCTTCAGCGCGCTGCCGTTTCCCGATCCGCCGCGCGACCTGGCCTCCGAGATCGGCGAGGTTGTCGAGCGGGGGGATTTCGTGGACATGCGTCACCTGCTCGACCGCACGACGGTCACGCGCGCGTGGATCGGGTTGCTCTACGTGCAGGAATTTCGCGCGGACCAGGAGGGCGCGTAGCTTTTCCGGTGCGGGCGTCCCGCCCGTGTCGCGGCCGATGGTGGACGGGACGCCGCGCTCGCTCCTTGTCGCCGCCCCGCTCCGTCGGGGCGCCGGGGGGCGCGTGATCTCACGCCAC
>CAXTSM010000021.1:2622-64289 GCA_964247025.1 uncultured Chthoniobacterales bacterium | reverse complement strand
GCCGGTGTAGCTCAGTGGTAGAGCACGTCATTCGTAATGATGGGGTCGTCGGTTCAATCCCGACCATCGGCTTTTTCCCGCGCCGCCCGCGCCTGGAAAATTGGCTACCCGACATGGATTCGAACCATGAATAAAAGCTCCAAAGGCTTCTGTGTTACCGTTACACCATCGGGTATCGCGGCAAAAGAATTACGCGACTTTTCGCCCCGCCGCAACGCTCAAAACCGCCGCCTCTCCCGATGTCCAAAAAACTGCGCAACCGCTTCCTCGCGCTCTTCTGCGTGCTCGTCTTCGTCGCCGCCGGCTTCCTTTTCTACACGAACTGGGTCGTCCAGCGGCCCTTCGCCATCATCCTCTTCGTCGGCGACGGCCTCACCACCGGCATGGTCGCCCCGGCTCGCATCTACCACGACGGCGCCCAGAACCGCTTCGAATTCGAGCGGCTCCCGCACCTCGCGCTGCTGACCACCTACGCGAACGACTTCGCCGTGCCCGACGCCGCCGCCGCCGCCAGCGCGCTCGCCACCGGCCGCAAGGTCAACAACGGCGTGCTCTCCCTCGACGCCGCCGGCAAGCCGCTCGCCTCGCTGCTCGACCTCGCGCAAAAAAACGGCCGCTCCACCGGCCTCGTCTCGAACTCCGCCCTCACCGACCCGACGCTCGCCGCCTTCTACGCGAAATCCGGCGATCCCTCCGACCGCCCGGCGCTCGCCCTGCAGCTCGTCGACCGCAACGTCGACCTGCTCCTCGGCGGCGGCTCCGACGACTTCCTGCCCGAGGCGAAGGAAGGCCGCCGCACCGACGGCCGCGACCTCATGCTCGAGTTCCGCCAGCGCGGCTACGACATCGTGCGCGACCGCAGCGCGCTGCTGGACATCCCCGTCTGGCGCGCGCCGCGCGTCTTCGGCGTGTTCCGCGCCGGCCCGCTCGACTACGCCGAGGTCGCCGAGCGCGACGGCTCCCAGCCCTCGCTCGCCGACCTCGTGCGCCAGGCCATATCCCGCCTCCAATACAATCCGCAAGGCTACCTCCTCGTCGTGGACGCCGGCCTCATCGCCCGGGCCGCGCAGGCGAACGACGGCGAGCGCACGCTGCGCGAAATTTCCGCCCTCGACCGCGCCGTCGGCGCCGCCCTCCAGTACGCCGGCGAAAAGGCCCTCGTCATCGTCACCGGCAAGCAGTCCGTCGGCGGCCTGCGCATGAACGGCTTCCCCTTCAAGAACGACCGCGGCATGTCCGTCATCGGCATCAACTCCCAGAACCTGCCCTACATCACCTGGTCGACCGGCCCCGGCGGCGCGACGCCGAAGGACGCCGCCTCGCCCGACCAACCCCAGAAACCCACCGAACCCGCCGCCGTGCCCGCGCCCGCCGCCATCGGCGTGGCCGAAGACGTCATCGCGATCAGCACCGGCCCCGGCAGCGAGAAGCTGCAAGGCTTCCGCGACAACACCGACGTCTTCCGCACGATCTCGGAAAACTTCTGATCACGAAGCGCAGGCGTCCCGCCCGCGTTCGTGTTGGTGGCGGGCACGTCCGCGCTCCTTGTTGGAGTGCGCTGCCGCCCTTACCGCCTTACCGCCGCACCGTGGCCTCGATCTGGCCGTGGGGTTCGTCCTGGGGGATGAACGTCAGGTTCGGGTTCTCAAGGCCGAAGGCGGACAGGTTCGCGGTGAAGTAATGCTTGTTCGGCATCCGCATCGTGATTTCCGAGATCTCCGGCGCGACCGAGAGCGCCTCCTCGCCCATCTCGAAGAGCGTGCGCTGCACGGACGGGCTGAACTTCGTCGCGAAAATCTCGAGCAGGGTGAAGAGGACTCGGCCGTTGATCGCGCGGAAGTCCGCGGCATCCGCGGCGAATTTCCAGGCCGCCTCGATCGAGGTCGAGAGAATGCGGTCCGTCGCGTCCGGCAGGGTCGTGAACTCCGTGTGGTCGAAGTTCGCGAAGGCGGAGTTCGTCGAGTTCAGCACGAGCAGGCCGCGCACGCCGGATTCCAGTTCGCGGCCCTCGCGGGAGGCCGTCAATTTCGTGAAGGGCTCGCCCAGCGGCGATGGCTGGAACGAATGCGGCGCGGGTTTTCCGCCGATGATCATGCGGTCCCAGCGGCGCTCGCGCAGCTCGACGCGCACGCGCTCGACGTGGGCGTGGCGGGCGAGAAAATGGCGGCCGAGCTCGAGGGCGAAGTCCTCGATGCAGGGCCCGAGATGATCGTGGGCGAGCGCGAGGATCGTGTTTTTGACCGTGTCCGTCGCGACGATCTGGCGGTTGTCGTCGCCGAGGTAGGACCGCTCGAAGGCGCCCTCGAGGAGGACGTCCGCCGCGATCTCGACCACCGTGTGCCGGCCGCCCTCGACGTGCTTGCGCAGCACGCGCACCTTTTGTTTTCCGTAGCGGTTCGTCCCGAGCGTGGCCATGGCGTTTTTCTTACAACAAAGCGCGGCGTCCGCGATCAAAAGATTGCGCCGCCCGCGCGCGGGCGGGATATTTCGGCGGGGAAACATGAGGATCGAAGATTTGAACGCCGCGTCGCCGGAGGCATTTTGCGGCGCGCTCGCCGGCCTTTGGGAGCACTCGCCGTGGATCGTCGAAGCCGTGGCCGGGCGGCGGCCCTTCGCGGATCGGGACGAGCTGATGGCCGCGATGGCGGCGGTCGTGCGTGGCGCGGGCGAGGACCGCCAGGTCGCCCTGCTGCGCGCGCATCCCGATCTCGCGGGCAAGCTCGCCCGGGCGCGGGCGTTGACCGCCGAGTCGACCGGCGAACAAGCCTCCGTGGGCCTCGATCGACTTTCGCCGGAGGAGTTCGCGGCCTTCACGGCGTGGAACGAAGCGTACCGCGAGCGCTTCGGGTTTCCCTTCATCGTCTGCGCGCGGGAGAATACCCGGGCCTCCATCGCCGCGGCTTTCGCGGGCCGATTGAAGAACGCGCGGGCCGCGGAATTGCAAACCGCGCTCGACGAAGTGCGCAAGATCGCCGAATACCGCCTGAAGGATCGCGTCCCCGAATGAGCGCCAAACTCAGCACCCACGTCCTCGACCTCGTGACCGGCGCGCCCGCCGCCGGGATGCGCATCGACCTGCTCGACGAGGCCGGCGCGACGCGAAAAAGCGTGGTCACCAATGCCGACGGTCGCACCGACGGGCCGCTGCTCGGCGCCGGCGAAATGGCGGCGGGGATTTACGAGCTGCGCTTCTTCGTGGCGGAGTATTTCGGCGACGCGGCGGGTTTCCTGGACGTGGTGCCGGTGCGCTTTCGCGTCACCGATCCCGCGCGAGCCTACCACGTGCCGTTGCTTTGCACGCCGTGGAGTTACGGCACGTATCGAGGAAGTTGAGGGCCGGGCGTTGACGATCGATCCCCGCATCAATTCCTGGCTCGACGCGCTGGCCGCGATCACCGACGAGCCGCCCGGGCTCACGCGCACTTTTCTTTCGCCGGCGTTCGGGCGCGCGCAGGTTCTCGTGGCCGGCTGGATGGAGTCCATCGGGTTGGACGTCCACGAGGATGCGGCGGGAAATTTGATCGGGCGCTTCGATTGCGGCGCCGGCGCCGCCGGGACGATCGCCACCGGCTCGCATCTCGACACGGTGCGGAACGCCGGCCGCTTCGACGGCGCGATGGGCATCGTGGCGTCGCTGCTCGCGGCGGAGCGGGCGATCGCGGCCGGCCTGCGGCATCATCTCGAGGTCGTCGCGTTTTCGGACGAGGAAGGCGTGCGATTTCAAAGCACCTACCTCGGGAGCCTGAGTTACTCGGGCCGGCTCGGCGCGGCGGAGCAGGCGTTCGCGGACCGCGACGGCATCACGGTGGCCGCGGCGATTGCGGCGCACCGACCGCGGTTTCCGCCCCCGGTGGATCGCCGGCTGGTCGGTTACGTCGAGGCGCACATCGAGCAGGGGCCGGTGCTCGAGGCGGAAAAACTCGCCCTGGGCGTCGTCATCGCCGTCGCGGGCCAGACCCGCGTGCGGGTGACGGTGACCGGCAAGGCGGGTCACGCCGGCACGACCCCGATGGGGCTCCGGCGCGACGCGCTCGCGGGCGCCGCGGAATGCGTGCTGATGATCGAGGCGATGGCGAAGGACGCGGATGGTCTCGTCGCGACCGTGGGCGAGCTGGAGATTCCCGCCGCGGCGAGCAACGTGATTCCCGGCGAGGTGCGTTTCACGATCGACGTGCGCGACGCGGACAACGCCCGCCGCCAGCGGTTTTGCCGCGCCGTCCTGGCCGGCATCGAGAGCCGCCTCCACGCGCGGAGTCTCGAGGTGCGCATCGAGATCCCGCTGGCGGCTCCGGCGACCAAATGTTCTCCGGCGTTCATCGACGCGCTGGCGGCGATCGTCCGGCGCCACCAGTCGCGCTGTCCCCGGCTCGTCAGCGGGGCGGGTCATGACGCGGTCGCTCTGGCCGAGGTGACGGACACGGCCATGCTCTTCGTGCGCTGCCGGGCGGGCCTGAGCCACCATCCGGACGAGTTCGCGACCGCGGCCGACATCGCGCGCGCGGTCCTGGTGCTGGCGGAATTTTTCACGGAGTTCCCCGGATGATGGACGTGATCGTGCGCCGCGGACGGGTGCTCACCGAAGGCGCTTTTCGCGCCGTCGAGATCGGCATTGTCAATGGCATCGTCGCGGAAATCGCCCCGGCCATTTCCGGGGGCGCAGACGAGGAGATCGACGCGACGGGCCAGCTCGTTCTGCCCGGCGTCGTCGACGCGCACGTGCATTTCAACGAACCGGGCCGCGCGCACTGGGAGGGATTCGCCTCCGGGTCGCTCGCGCTCGCGCTGGGCGGCGGAACGTCCTTCGTGGACATGCCGCTCAACGCCGCGCCACCGACGATCGATCGCGATTCGTTCGCGCTTAAACGCGCGGCGGGCGAGGCGGCGTCGTTGCTCGATTTCGCGCTGTGGGGCGGATTGATTCCGGAAAATCTCGATCGGCTCGAAGATCTGGCGGAATGCGGCGTCGTCGGGTTCAAGGCCTTCATGATCGACAGCGGCATGGCGGATTTTCCGGGGGTCGACGCGCGTGTGCTTCGCGCCGGGATGCGGATTGCGGCGAGGTTGGGTCTGCCGGTCGCCGTTCACGCCGAGGACACGGAAATCGTCGCCGCGCGGACGGCCGCGATTCGCGCCGCCGGGGGAAGCGATGCGCGGGCGTTTCTCGATTCCCGGCCGATCGAGTCCGAGCTCGAAGCGGTCCGCGTCGCGCTCGATCTCGCCGGCGAGACGGGCTGCGCGCTGCACGTCGTGCATCTCAGCTCGCCGGCCGCCGTCGATCTCGCGGTCGCGGCGAAGGCGAGGGGCCTCGACGTGACGTGCGAGGTCTGCCCGCATCATCTGCTGCTCGACGAAAGCGCGATGCTCCGGCACGGGGCCTTCGCAAAATGCGCCCCGCCGCTGCGCGGCCCGGCGGTGGTCGAGGCCTTGTGGCGGCAGCTTCTCGCCGGTCGCGTCGACTGCGTCGGGTCGGACCATTCGCCCGCGCCGCCCGACATGAAACGCAGCGACGACATGTTCCTGAACTGGGGCGGAATCATGGGCTGCCAGCACGGATTTCTCCTGCTGCTCGACGCGCTTGGCGACGATCTCCCGGCGGCGTGGGAAGCGATGTCGGCCCGCCCGGCGGCGCGGCTGGGCCTCGGGGATCGCAAGGGGCGGATCGCGCCGGGCCTCGACGCCGATCTCGTTTTTGTCGAGCGCGGCGAACCGCGCGCGATCACGCCGGACGAACTGCGCTACCGGCATCGCACCTCGCCCTACGTCGGAAGGGAGATTCGCCGCCGCGTGGCGCGATCCCTGCTGCGAGGAAAAGAAATTCTTCCCGCCGAAGCGGGCTTGCCTCGCGGCGGCGGAAAGTTTTTATCCCGATTGAAATGAGCATCCCCGGAGAAACGCGCACCCGAGTCGGCCCCCGTCACGCCCTGATCGCGCCCGACGGTTTTGTGCCGAGCACGCTGCCGGGAATCACCGGCGCGATCACCAACGTCCTTGTCTCGCCGGCAATGGGCGCCCGGCTCACGCAGCTTCTTTTGACGTTCGAAGCAAACGGCGCCGCAAGATTCGCGGCCGGTGAAATCGAATCCTGCGCCTACGTGATGAGCGGGGAATGCGTGGCGTCCATCGGGGAGACGACGCGGCCACTGACCGCCGGCGGTTTCGTCTTCGCGCCCGCGGGATCGAACCTGGAGCTGACGCACCCCACCGCCGGAACGCGGGTGACGATCTTTCAAAAACGTTTCCGCGCGCTGGCGGGCGTGGCGGCGCCGGCCGCGGTGTTTGGAAATGCCGGCGAGATCGAGGGCGTGCCGTTTCTGGGCGACCCCGACGCGCGATTGAAGACGTTGCTCCCCGACGAGCCGGCCTTCGACCTGGCGGTGAATCTTTTCACCTATCGATCCGGCGCGCGCCTGCCGTTCGTCGAGACGCATGTCATGGAACACGGCCTCATCATGCTCGAGGGCGAAGGCGTCTACCGGCTCGAGGACGCGTGGTATCCCGTCGCCGCCGGTGACGCGATCTGGATGGCGCCCTATTGTCCACAGTGGTTCGTCGCGATGGGCAAAGGCCCCGCCAGCTACCTCTACTCCAAGGACGTGAACCGGAGCCCGATGACATGAACGTCTCGGCGGAAACCCTCCAGCGCGAGATCGACGAGCTCGCGGCGATCACCTCCGACCCGCCCCCCGCGGTGACGCGCGTCCTTTTCTCCGACGAAGACCGCCGCGCCCGAAGGTGGCTGCGGGAAAAATTCGCCGACGCCGGGCTGGCCGTCCGCGAGGATGCGGTGGGGAACATCTTCGCCCGCTGGGCCGGCGCGGATCCCAGCCTGCCGGCCATCGCGACCGGCTCGCACACGGATGCCATTCCCAACGCCGGGAAATTCGACGGCGTGCTCGGCGTGCTTGGCGCGCTGGAGGCGGTCCGCGCTTTGCGGCGCGCCGGGTTCCCGCCGCGCCGTTCGATCGAGATCATCATGTTCACGGCCGAGGAGCCCACGCGTTTCGGGCTCGGATGCCTTGGCAGCCGCCTTCTGGCCGGGGCGATCGATCCCGACGCCGTCGCCCATCTGCGGGACGCGGAAGGCCGCGCGCTGGAGGAGCTCCGCGCGTCGGCCGGCTGCGCGGGCTCGCTCGATTCCGTGCGGCTCGCCCGCGGCCATTACGAGGGATTTCTCGAGCTGCACATCGAGCAGGGACCGATCCTCGACCGCGACGGGATCGACATTGGCGCGGTGGAAAAAATCGCCGCCCCGGCCGCGTTCCGCGCGCGCATCGAAGGCGAGGGCGGCCACGCCGGGGCGGTGCTCATGCCGGCGCGACGCGACGCGTCGCTGGCCGCCGCGGAGCTGGCGCTGGCGGTCGAGCGGGCCGTGCTTGCGTCCGGAAGCGCCGATGCCGTGGGCACGACGGGCGTGTTCCGGGTCGAACCCGGCGCCATCAACAGCGTGCCGGTCCGCGCGATGGTGGAGATCGATCTGCGGGATACGAGCCTGGGCACCCGCGACCGGGCGGAAGCGGACATCCGCGCGGCCGCCGGGGAAATCGCCGCTCGTCGGCGCGTGACGATCTCGTTCGAAACCATCAATTCCGATGCGCCCGCCTCATGCGATCCGGCGCTCGTGGCCGCGGTCACGGAGTCCGCGGAGGCGCTTGGTTGCAGCGTGGTTCCCATGATCAGCCGGGCGTACCACGATTCGCTTTTCATGGCGCGCGTCTGCCCGATCGCGATGATCTTCATTCCGTGCCGCAACGGCTGGAGCCACCGCCCGGACGAATTTTCCAGCGTGGACGCGATGGCGAAAGGCGTGGCCGTGCTCGCGGCGTCGCTGCGCGCGCTTGCGGGCTGACGCGCGGGATCGTTACCCTTCGCCCATGGCGGAAGAGCAAACCGTGGTTCGCGGGCGACTCGTGGATCTCCATCGCCGCGCGGTCTATCCGGCGGAGATTCTGGTCGAGGGAGCGCGCATCGCATCGATCCGCGAGATCGAGTCGGCGCCCGATGGATTCATTCTTCCCGGTTTCGTGGACGCCCACGTCCACGTGGAAAGCTCCCTGCTGCCGCCGGCGGAATTCGCGCGCCTCGCCGTCGTGCACGGCACGGTCGCGACCGTCAGCGACCCGCACGAGATCGCCAACGTGCTCGGCGTGGCCGGCATCGAGTTCATGCTCTCGAACGCGCGCTCGGTGCCCTTCAAGTTCTGCTTCGGCGCGCCGCCCTGCGTCCCGGCGACGGGTTTCGAGACCGCCGGCGCCCGCCTCGATCTTGCCGCGGTGACGGCGCTGCTGCAACGCCCCGACATCGGCTACCTCAGCGAAGTCATGAACTGGCCCGGCGTGCTGGCGGGCGATCCCGGTCTGCTCGGCATGATCGCAGCGGCAAGGGCGGCGGGAAAGCGCGTGGACGGCCATGCCCCCGGGCTGCGGGGCGCGGACGCCCAACGCTACGCGGCGGCCGGGATCGAGACGGATCACGAGTGTTACAGCCTGCCCGAGGCGCTCGATAAGATCGCGGCCGGCATGCGGATCGCGATCCGCGAAGGCTCGGCCGCGCGCAACTTCGCCGCCCTCGAGCCGCTTCTGCGCACGCATCCGAAGCACTGTTTCTTGTGCAGCGACGACCTGCATCCGAACGCCCTCGTGCGCGGCCACATCGACCGCCTGGTCGCGCGGGCCGTGGCGGGAGGCGCCGACGTTTTCGACGTGCTGCGCGTGGCGAGCGTGAATCCGGTCGAGCACTACCGGCTGCCCGTCGGATTGCTGCGCGCCGGCGACGCCGCGGATTTCATCGTGGTCGAGGAACTAACGGAATTTCGCGTGCGGGAAACCTGGATCGACGGCCGGTGCGTCGCCCGCGAGGGGCGGTCGCAAATCGCGCGGGTGCCCGCCGAGCCGGTGAATCATTTTTCCGTGGGACCGCTCGAGCCGGGAGCGTTCGCGTGGGGGTTCGGCGGTGGCGAAGTGAACGTGATCGTCGCGGAGGATGGCGAGCTCATCACGGGACACGATGTGGCCCGGATCCCGGACGGTCGTGGCGACGTCGCGGGTGACGTGCTCAAAATCGTCGTCGTCAATCGCTATGCGTCCGCCCCGCCGGCGATCGGCTTCATCCGCGGCTTCGGTTTGGAACGCGGCGCGATCGCCTCGTCGGTCGCGCACGATTCCCACAACATCGTGGCCGTGGGATGCTCGGACGAGGCGCTCGTGATCGCGGTAAATGCCGTCATCGCGCACCGCGGAGGGGTCGCCGCGACGGACGGGAGGGAAACGCGTTTGCTGCCCCTGGCGATCGCGGGGTTGATGTCGACGGCCGCCGGGGAGGATGTCGCCCGCGATTACGAAAACGTCGCCGCTTTCTCCCGGGAACTAGGGTCGTCGCTCCGCGATCCGTTCATGACTCTTTCCTTCATGGCGCTGCTGGTCATTCCCGATTTGAAGATGAGCGATCGGGGGTTATTCTCCGGAAGTCGCTTCGAATTCCTTTCCGTGACGAACGCCGGAAGGGGGACCTTGCGGTGAAGGCCGCGCTCGAGGGGGAGCCGGAGGAGTCCGGGGCGGCCTGAGGCGGGCGACGGCGGCCGCTCCACCGCGGAAAACGAGGCCGCCTGACTCGCGTCGACGTCTTGCGACGCGGTTCCTCCGGGCTATAATCCCCCGCTGTGTCCCACGCGCCCTTCGTTCATCTGCACCTGCACACCGAGTATTCGCTGCTGGACGGTGCGATCCGCACGAAGGAACTGATGAAGCGGGCCGTGGAATACGGCATGCCGGCGGTCGCGATGACCGACCACGGGAATCTTTTCGGGGCGGTCGAGTTCTACCAGGCCGCCGAGAAGGCGGGCGTGAAGCCGATCATCGGCTGCGAGATGTATGTCGCGCCCGGATCGATGCATGAAAAAAAGGCGTCGTCGGGCAAGGAGGCGGCCTATCATTTCACGCTTCTCGCGGAGTCCGACGAAGGTTATCGCAACCTCGTCAAGCTGGTCTCGCTCGCGCATCTCGAGGGCTTTTACTACAAGCCGCGCGTCGACAAGGAGCTGCTCGCGAAGCACTCGGCCGGCCTCATCGCGCTCTCCGGCTGCCTCAAGGGAGAGGTGAACCAATGGCTGCTCCAGGGCCAGCCGCAAAAGGCGCGCGAGACGGTGGCGGGTTACCGCGATCTTTTCGGGGCGAAGAACTTCTTCATCGAGCTGCACGACCACGGCATCGACGCGCAGCGGCAATGCAACCCCGAGCTCGTGAAGATCGCGCGCGAATTCGACCTCGGTCTCGTGGCGGCCAACGACGTGCATTTCCTCGATCGCGCGCACCACGACGCCCACGACGTGATGATCTGCATCGGCACCGGCGCGATGGTGCACGACGAGAAACGCATGCACTACGTGCCCGAGCTGTATTTCAAGAACGGCGACGAGATGGCCGCGCTTTTTTCCGAGCTGCCGGAGGCGTGCGCCAACACGGTCCGCATCGCCGAGCGGTGCGGCATGCGGTTCGAATTCAACCAGCCGAAGTATCCCGATTATCCGCCGCCGGCGGACCGGACGCGCGGGGAATACCTGCGCGAGCTTTGTTTCAGGGGCCTGGCGAAACGATACGGCGAGCGCGCGGACCAGGACGCCGCCTTGCGCGAGCGCCTCGAATACGAGCTCGGCGTCATCGAGAAGACCGGCTTCGTCAGCTATTTTCTCATCGTCTGGGATTTCATCGCCTACGCGAAATCACGCGACATTCCCGTCGGCCCGGGCCGCGGCTCGGCGGCGGGTTCGCTCATCGCCTACGTGCTCGAGATCACCGACATCGACCCGCTGCTTTATGGGTTGATCTTCGAGCGCTTTCTGAATCCAGAACGCATCAGCCCGCCGGACATCGACGTGGATTTCTGCATGGATCGTCGCGGGGAAGTCATCGAATACGTGCGCCAAAAATACGGTGAGCGCTCGGTCTCGCAGATCATCACGTTCGGCACGCTCGGCGCGAAGTCCGTGGTGCGCGACGTGAATCGCGTGCTCGGCATGAGCTACGGCGACGGCGACCGGCTCGCGAAAATGATCCCCAACGAGCTGAACATCGACCTCCGCGGCGCGGCCGATAAAAATCCGGAGCTCAAGACCGCGATCGAGAACGAGCCCGCGACCAGGCAGGTCTGGGACTACGCGCTCGTGCTCGAGGGCCTGAGCCGCAACCTCGGCACGCATGCCGCCGGCGTCGTGATCGGCGACCGCGCGCTCGACGAATACATCCCGCTCTGCCGCGGCAAGGAGGACGAAGTCGTCACCCAATACGCCATGGGTCCGCTCACGGACCTCGGCATGCTGAAGATGGATTTCCTCGGGCTGAAGACGCTCACCGTCATCCACGAAGCCGTCGCGCTTATTCACGAGCGCGAGCCGGCGTTCGATCTGCGGGTCATCCCGATCGATGATCCAGCCACCTTTGCCCTGCTGAACAGCGGCGAAGTCTCCGGCGTGTTCCAGATCGACGGCGGCATGAAATCGTGGTGCAAGCAGTTCGATTTCCAGTCCATCAACGACATCATCGCCTTGAACGCGCTGTATCGGCCGGGCCCGATGCAGTTCATCCCCGATTACATCGAGCGCAAGAAGGGGCTGAAGAAAGTCGAATACGCCCATCCGCTGCTCGAGCAGGTCTGCGCCGACACCTACGGGATCATGATCTACCAGGAGCAGGTGCAGCGCGCGGCGAACGTGCTCGCCGGCTACTCGCTCGGCCAGGCCGACCTGCTGCGCCGCGCGATGGGCAAGAAGGACAAGGAAAAGATGGCGAAGGAGCGCGTCGTCTTCGTCGAGGGTTGCGCCCGCGTGAACCAGATCCCCGCCGCGACCGCAAACGCGATTTTTGGGTTCCTGGAGAAATTCGCGGAGTACGGCTTCAACAAGTCCCACAGCGCCGCCTACGGGCTCATCAGCTACCAGACGGCGTATCTGAAGGCGCATTTCCCGGTCGAGTTCCTCTGCGGCCTGATGAGCGCGGATTCGGACAACACGGAAAAACTCGCGGCCTACCTCGGCGAGTGCAAGCGCATGGCGGTGCCGGTGCTCCAGCCCGACATCAACGAGAGCGGCCTCAAGTTCACGCCGGTGCGCGCGGTCAACACGGTGACGGCGATTCGCTTCGGCCTCGCGGCGGTCAAGAACGTCGGGTCCGCCGCGATGGAGATGGCCATCGCCGAGCGCGATCGCCACGGTCGCTACGAGTCGCTGGCGGATTTCTGCGCGCGGCTCGATTCCCGGGCCGTGAATCGCAAGCTCGTCGAGAGCCTCGTGAAGTGCGGCGCGTTCGACCGATTCGACGCGAATCGCGCGCAGGTGTTCGCGCAGATCGACGAATCGCTGGCCGCGGCGGCGAGCATCCAGCGCGATCGCGCCAGCGGACAAGTCTCGATGTTCGACGCGTTCGAGGCGGCGGCGCCGGCCCCATCCGCGAAGTTGCGCGGCCCGAAGATCGAGCCGTGGCCGCCGGGCGAGACGCTGGGCCACGAAAAGGAATTGCTCGGATTCTACGTGACGGGTCATCCGCTCGACGCCTACGCCGGCCATTTCGACGGCGCGAAATATGCCCTCGTCGCCGCGGCGAAAGAGATCACGGAGTCCGGCGCGGTGAAGCTCGCCGGCATGGTCGTCTCCGCGGAGCGAAAGTTCAAAAAAGACGGCAAGCCGTATTGCGTCTTCGTCATCGAGGACTTCAGCGGCGCGTTGGAGTTGACCGCCTGGGACGACACCGCCTCGGCGAACGCGGAGTCGCTCAAGGCCGGCACGGTGATCGCGGTGAGCGCGCGCCTGAGCCGGCGCGACGACGCGATCCGCGCCTACGCGAACTCGATTGCGCCATTGAAGCCGCGGGCGTCGCGGCGCGCGGTTGAATTGCGATTTTCGACGAAGGGCCTGACCGCGGCGGACCTGGAGCGGGTCGCGGAGGCGATCCGCCGTTTTCCCGGGGCGCGTCCCGTCGAGCTGGGTTTGGTGAAGGAGGACGGCGCGTGCCTGCAGCTGCGGGCCGGCGATGATTTCCTCGTCGGCGACGAACGCGGATTGCGCGCGGATTTGGCCGATCTGCTCCTGCCGGCGTAGCGGAGGCGACGCGTTTCAGGGTTCTTTCGGCCGCGAGGATTGTCTCCCCGGGAGGGAACGAGCGGCGACCGTCGTCGTGCCGGCGAGGAGCTCAGGGAGGCCGAAGACCGGGGCAGGGCCGCCGGTTCCCCTTCTTTCCGGGATCGTTCAACCCTTCCGGCGCGGATCGAGGGCGTCACGGAGCGCGTCGCCGAGAAAGTTCAACGCCAGCAGGGTGCCGGCCATGACGAGCGACGGAAAGACGATCAGCCAGGAGAGATTGCGAATGGGATTGATCGCCGCGGCGCCGTCGGAGAGCAACGAGCCGAGACTGGCTTGCGGGGCCTGGATGCCAAGGCCGAGGAAGCTCAGGAACGATTCGTCGATGATGACCGCGGGAATGGTCAGCGTGAGATACACGACGATCACGCCGAGCAGGTTCGGCAGCAGATGGCGCAGGAGAATGCGAACGTGCGACTGTCCGAGGGCGCGGGCGGCGGTGACGAAGGGCCGGGCCTTCAAGGCCAGCACCTGGCCGCGAACGATGCGAGCCATCGAGAACCACTCGATGACGCTGAGCGAGAAGATCAGGATCACGATGCTCGAGTAGTCCACGAGATCCTGCCAGCCGCGCGCGGCGGCGAAATTTTGCAGGCTGCGATTGAAGGCGTTGACCAGGACGAGCACGAAGATGAGCCGCGGAATGGAATAGGCGGTGTCCACGAATCGCATCATGAATTCGTCCACCCGGCCGCCGGCGTAACCGGAGACGAGGCCGTAGATCGTCCCGATGACGAGGCTGACGGCCGCGCCGCAAATGCCGACGATGAGCGAGACCCGCGTGCCCATGAGCACCCGGTAGAGCAGATCGCGGCCGTTCAAGTCCGTGCCGAAGGGATGCGCCCACGAAGGCGGCGCGTATTGAAGCGGGCTCGGGGTGACGTAATCCGCGGGAAAAAACGCCGGCCCGACGGCGGCGGCGAGCGCGAACGCTCCCAGGACCGCGAGGCAGGCGAGCGAGACGGGGTTGCGGCGCAGTCGGTGAAGGAATCCGGGGCTAGCCATCGAGTTGGATTCTCCGATCGAGGAAGGTGTAGGCGACGTCGACGACGAGGTTGAGCACCACGAGAAGCACGCAGTAGATGATCACCACGCCGCCGAGGAGGAATCCGTCCCGGTTCAGGATGGAGTTCACGAAGAAGCCGCCCGCGCCCGGGACGTTGAAGATGGTTTCCACGACGATGGAACCGGTGAGCAGATTGGCGGCGAGGGGACCGAGGTAGGAAACGACCGGCAGGATCGCGACGCGGAGGGCGTGCTTGTAAAGGATGGATCCCTCGCGGACGCCCTTGGCTCGCGCGGTGCGCACGAAGTCCTGGTTCAGCGTCTCGAGCATGCTGGTCCGCATGAGCCGCGCGATGTAGGCGACGTAGGGCGCGGCGAGCACGAGCGCGGGAAGGACGAGGTGCGAGAGGCCCCCCCAGCCGCCGACCGGGAGCCACCCCAGCCAGAGCGCGAAGACCAGGATCGAGAGCGGGCCGATGATGAAGGCGGGCAGGGATATCGCGAGCAGCGCGACGAACATCGCCCCGACGTCGCCCGCGGCGCCATGCCGGCTGGCGGCGAACGCGCCGAGCCAGACGCCGGCGAGGGTCGCGACGAGGAAGGCGGCGGCGCCGAGGGTGAGGGTGACGGGCAGGGTCTGCGCGAGGATTTCGTTGACGCTGCGGCTCCGATATTTAGTCGAGAGGCGCAGGTCGCCGCGCACGAGGTCGCCGACGTAGCCCGAGTATTGCTGCCAGAGGGAGCCGTCGAGTTTGTATTTCGCAAGGAGCTGGCGCTCGATGGCGGCGGGGAGCCTGCGCTCGGCGTCGAACGGGCCGCCGGGCGAAAGGCGAATCAAGAAAAACGTCGCCGACACCACGCAGAACAGCACGAGCACGAGAGCGGCGATACGGCGGAGGATGTAAACGGCCATGAATCGCAGCGGATATTGCCACACGGGGTGGCGACGGCAAACCGTTTCGCGCGTTAGAACAAGACGGGCCGGCCTTCGGTGAGCAGGTGCATCTTGTCGAGCAAGCCGAGCTCCCGGGCGCGCGTGAGCAGGCGCTCGGGCGGCTCGTGCGCGGGCTCGTAGCTCAGGCGGAAGCTGCCGTAGTGCATCGGGATGAGCTTGCTGGCCTTCAACTCCCCGAAGGCGACGAGCGCCTCCTCGGGGTTCATGTGGACGTTGCGCTTCGTCGGCGCGTCGTAGGCGCCGATGGGAAGGAGGGCGATCTCGACGTTCGCCCGCTCGGCGATGGCGGGAAAAATTCCGTCGACGTAGGCGCTGTCGCCGCAATGCAGGATGGAGCGGCCCTCGAACTCGAGCAGGAACCCGCCGAAGCCGCGGTGCGAGTCGTGCAGCAGGCGGGCGCCCCAATGGTGGGCGGGGGTGAGCGTGATCTTGATGTCCTCGTGCTGGAGGTGCTCCCAGCATTTGAGCTCGTGCACGCGATTGAAGCCGAGGTTGTGAACGAGGTTGCCGACGTGCTCGGGCACGACGATGGGCTGGTCGGCGGCCACGGCGCGGAGGGATTTTTTATCCAGGTGGTCGAAGTGGGCGTGCGTGACGAGCACGAGATCCACGGCGGGCAGGTCGCGGAGCTCGAGGCCGGGGTGCTTGATGCGCTTGAAGACCTTCAGCCACTTGGCCCAGAGCGGGTCGATGAGGAGGCTCGTGCGCGGGGTCTGGATGAGAAACGAGGCGTGGCCGATCCAGGTGATGCAGACCTGTCCGGCGGCGATCTCCGGGAAGACGGGCTTTTGCTTCGAGCCGTCGCGCCGGGCGAACATCGTCGGGATGACGATCTCGGTGAGAAAATTGCGCTCGTGCCAGCCGGCGCCGAGCTTCATCGACGCGTGGTTCACGGGGCGGCGCTTGCGGCGTTTTGCGGCGGTCACCGCGATCTTGCGGCGGGCTTTGCGGATTTCTTTGGCGAGGACTCGCTGGACCATACTAGCTTCGGGAGTGTCGATGACTTCCGGCCAAAAGCCAATGATTCGCTTGCGGGCATTGGAACTGCTTCGGGCGATGACGCCGACGGGGCGAGCGGAAAGGTCCGCGCGGATCGCCACGCACCTCGCCCTGGCCGCCGGAAGACTCTTTGGCTTCGCGCCGCTGCGGACGGAGCCGGATTGGCTGGCGGCGGGCTGGGGCGACGAGATCGCGTTGCCGCGGATCGAGGGCGAGCGGCTGGTCTTTTGTTTGGCTCCGCGACGGGAAAGTCTCGTGACGGGCCCGTTCGGGACGCGGGAGCCGGGAGCCGAAGCAGCGGAGGTCTTCCCCGAGGCCGGCGACACGATTTTAGTGCCCGGGCTGGCGTTCGATGGGCGCGGCGGGCGGCTCGGGCGGGGGGGTGGGTTCTATGATCGCTTCCTGGCCCGCGCCGCCGGCGTGCGGCGCGTGGGCGTTTGTTTCGCCGATCAAATCATCGACGAGGTGCCGATGGAACCGCATGACGCCCGGGTCGACGCGCTCGTCACGGAAGCCGGCTGGCTCGATGCGCGTAGTAGTTTGTCCGATCGGGGTTGAGGAGAATTTCCGCGGGCTCGTCCGCCAGCCCGCAACGATGGATGAGCCACCTCAGGAGGACGAGGCTGGCGATCGCGTCGCTGAGGGCGTCGTGCCAGCGGAAGTTCGGCTGAAGGGCCGGGCATTCGGCCTCGCAACCCGCCGCGGCGGCCAGCGCGGAGAGGGAGTGCGAATCGACCCGCGGCAGGGCGGCGTGAAAGAGCGAGAGCGTGTCGACCCAGGGAGCGAAGCCGTGGCCGGGAAAGGCGCGGAGGAAGCGCTTTTCCGTTCCGGCGCCGTGGGAAACAATCCAGCGATCGCTCAAACGCGCGCGGAGTTCGGGCCAGAGAGCGGGGAGGGCGGGGGCGTCGACGAGGTCGTGGTCGTCGATGCCGTGGACCTTGCGGGCGCTCCACGCGACGGGACGGTCGGAGCGGATGTAGCTTCCAAAAAAATCGCCGATCTCGCCTCCGCGCATGGTGGCGAGGCCGACCTGGATCGGCACGTCCGTCTGCCCGCGCGCCACGCCGGCGCTTTCGAAGTCGATCGCGGCGAACTCGACGTCGCGAACCCGCATCGTCCGGCTAACCGCGCAGCAGCGCGGCGGTGGCGTCCCAGTCGAGGCAGGCGTCGGTGATGGAGACGCCGTAGCGCAGGCTGGCCGGCCCGCCGCCGGAGGGCTGCGCGCCAAAAAACAAGTTGCTTTCGAGCATGGCGCCGATGATTTCGCCGCGTCCGGACTCGCGCTGCGCGCGCACGCTTTCCCAGACGAGATGCTGGCGGGCGGGATCCTTCGCGGAATTTGCGTGGCTGCAGTCGATCATGATCGCGTCCGGCAGGCCGGCCTTCCGGAGGGTATCGGTCGCCGCGGCGACGTGCGGCGGCTCGTAGTTCGCGCCGTCGCGGCCGCCGCGGAGGACGACGTGGCAGTGGGGATTTCCCGTCGTCTTGACGATGCTCGTCGAGCCGTCCTGGTCGATGCCGAGGAAGCTGTGCGGGGTGCGCGAGGATTTCATGGCGTCGATCGCGGTCTGCACGCTGCCGTCGGTGCCGTTCTTGAACCCGACGGGCATGGAGAGGCCGCTGGCGAGCTCGCGATGGGTCTGGGACTCGGTGGTGCGCGCGCCGATGGCGGACCAGGAAATCAGGTCCGCGATGTATTGCGGAATGATGGGATCGAGGAATTCCGTGGCGGTCGGGAGCCCGAGCGCGGTGATGTCGACGAGGAGGCGGCGCGCGAGCGCGAGACCGTGGGCGAGATCGCAGCTGTCGTCGAGGTGGGGGTCGTTGATCAGGCCCTTCCAGCCCACGGTGGTGCGGGGCTTTTCGAAATAGACGCGCATCACGATCTCGTAGCGGCCGGCGAGTTCCTGGCGCAGCGCGGCCAGCCGGCGGGCGTAGTCGAGGGCGGCGGCGGGGTCGTGAATGGAGCAGGGACCCACGACCACGAGCAGGCGGGAATCCTCGCGCTGCAGGATGCGACGGGCGGCGGCGCGGCCGCCCAGCACGGTCTGGAGCGAGGCGGCCGAGGCGGGCGACTGCTCCTTGATCTGGGTCGGGGTGATGAGGCGCGTCAGCCCGCGGACGCGAAGGTTCTCCACGCGATCAACGGCGCCGGAGGAGGCGCGGTCGGTCGGCAGATCGGAAAGGCCGGTGATCATGAAGCCGTCCATTATCCCGTCGAAACGGGGGTCGTGCAACCCCGCACTTGCAAACACCCTTTGCGGGAAGTTTTCCCCCCGTGCTACGGTGTCCGGCGTGGAAGTCATCGCCCAGGAAACCGCCAAGCCTCTGCACCGCCGGCTCGAGGGCGCTTTTCGGCTGCTGACCCGGGCCCGCGCGGGCGCCCGCCATTTTTTCCGGCGGGTCATGCGCAAGCCGCGGACCGTCGCCGAGGGCCCGAACCTCCTGCCGACCCTCATCAAGGTGCTCGCGGCCTTCGCGCGCTCGGAGAGCGAGGTGCTCGAGGAGGAAATCGATTCCAGCCTCGGGTTTTTGCGCTACGATTACCCGGACGCGATCTATTCCGAGCTGCGCAAGCTCTTCCGCGACGCGCTTCACGAGCAGCAGGATCTCAACGCCATCGCCCAGAAGCTCTCGAACCAGCTGAGCGACGATCGGAAGATTCTGCTCGGCGTCCAGCTCTACGACCTGATTTCGAAAGCCGGCCTCAAGCAGGAGCAGGTGATCGCGTATTACTCGTTCATGTCGCAGCTCGGCATGGCCGCGCAGGCGATCGACATCGTCTACCAGCTCAACGCCAACGAGCAGGGCGACGCGCAGATTTACCAGCAGGGCGCCTCGCCGCTGGAGGCGGTGAGCTTCGGTTCGCCCCGGAGCGACGTGCCGCTCAAGGAGTTCACGGGCGACGAGCGGCTGCTGGCCTACCGCTACCACGAGCTCATCATCCTCAAGAACATGAGCGGCCGCAGCATGATCGTGCAGGGGCGGCTGCTGAAGCCGAACGATTTTTGCCGCCTCTATCCCGGCCAGCGCATCATCATCGACGAGCAGGTCATCGCCTATCAGGACCTCGTCTTTTACTTCAACGCGAAGAAAAACGTCTCGCTGCCGCAGCTCTACGTTGCGGTGAACGACGAGGACGAAGTGCGGCTGGAGAAGAACAAGACGCGCGACAGCTGCCTGGAGGTGACCTTCGGCCTGAAGGTCAAGGTGAAGGCGCTGCGGGACGTCGACGCGGTGCTCAACGGCGTGCGCCTGAAGTCGGGCATCAGCGTCGAGGCGTCGCTCGAGGACCGCATTATCTTTCACGACGACAGCGAGCTCGCGATCGACGACCTGCGCCGCCGCGCGCGTTCCTACGGGGGCCGCTTTCTGCTCAAGGCGTCGAAATCCGAGTACCTCGTCTCGAACAATCCCGGCCTGCTCAACGAAGGTGACATCCTGCTTTCGCCGGGCACGGGCGGTGACGTGCTGCTGAAGATTTTTTGCGATTACGACCGCAAGGTCGGGCGCGTCGAGGTCCTCCAGGCGGACCGGCCGATCCTCGTGCGCGGGAATCCGGTGCGTAATTTTGCCGCCCTCGCCGACGGCGATACCATCCGCGTGGATACCGGGCAGGTGCTGCGCTGCAACTTCTCGGAGCGGCTCATCGAGGAGGAGCGAAACATCATCCGCACGATGGAGGTGCGCGATGTCGTGTGCCGCTTCCGCAACGGCGACGTGGCGCTCGACGGGCTGTCGTTCACCGTGCAGCGCGGCGAGATGGTCTGCGTGATGGGCGCGAGCGGCTGCGGCAAGAGCACGCTCATGCGCATGCTGTCCGGACAATTTCCGCCCGCCCACGGCGAGGCGCTGCTCAACGGCCGTTCGCTCTACGCGAACTACGACGCCCTGCGCCGCTACGTCAGCTACGTGCCGCAATACGACGCGTTCGACGAGCACCTCACCATCGAGGAGAACCTGGATTTCGCGGCCGCGATTCGTTCTCCGCACTTGTCGACCCGCGAACGCTCGCGCCGCATCGACGGCAAGCTCGCGGAGCTGGGGCTCAACGAACGGCGGGCCAGCGTGGTCGGGAGCGCGCAGAAAAAAACACTCTCGGGCGGCGAGCGCAAGCGGCTGAACATCGGCCTGGACATGATCAGCTCGGCGGACATCTTCCTGTTCGACGAGCCGACCTCGGGGCTGTCGTCGAAGGACTCCGAGCACGTCATCGAGATCATCCGCGCGATGGCGCACAACAAGATCGTGCTGGTGACGATCCATCAGCCGACGTCGCGTATTTTTCAGATGTTCCAGAAGGCGCTGCTGCTCGACAAGGGCGGCAAGATCGTCTTCTTCGGCACCCCGCACGAGATGCTGCAATATTTCGCGGACGCCGAGCACGTGCAGCATTACGGCACGGGCCTCGGGTCGACCGACGTCGGCGACACCGCGCGCCCGGAGTTCATCTTCGACGTGATGGAAACGCCCCTGCGCGACCTGTCGGGCGACATCATCTTCGAGGAAAACAACCGCGGCCAGCTCGTGCCCGCGCGCCGGTATTCGCCGGATTACTGGCGCGACAAATACGAGGCCTACCGGCTGGTGAAGGACGTCCGGGCGGCGCCGGTGGCCCGTGATCCCGCCGCGGTCTCCTCGCCGCCGTCGGCCCTGCCGAGCTTCCAGCGCCGACGGGAGCCGATCCGCTGGCGCGAGGAGTGGAACCAGTTCGCGACGCTGCTGAAGCGGGCGTTCATCAGCAAGGTCCGCAACCGCGCGAACCTGCTCGTCACGCTGCTCGTCGCCCCGCTGCTGGCGTTCCTCATCGGCTTCGTGCTGCGCTACGCGGAGAGCGGCCACTACGATTTCGCGTCGGCGTTTCACATCCCGACCTACCTTTTCATGTCGCTCGTCGTCGCGATGTTCCTTGGATTGACCAACAGTTTCGACGACATCACGCGCGACCGGCCCGTGCTCCTGCGCGAGCGGAACCTGAACGTGCGGCTCGGCTACTACATCACGGCGAAGACGCTCACGCTGGCGTTCTTCGCGATCATCCAATGTGCGCTCTACGCCTGGGTCGGCGACGCGCTGCTGGCGGTGCGCGGCGTCTTTTGGATCGTGTTCGCGGCGCTGTTCCTGACGGTGATGAGCGGCATCGCGATCGGGCTCGTGGTGTCGTCGCTCGTCACCGAGAGCAAGACGGCGGTGCTGGTGATCCCGGCGGTGTTGATCCCGCAGATCATCCTCAGCGGCGCGTTGATCAAATACGAGGAGATGAACCGGAACCTGGACGTCGCCTATACGCTGGAGCAGTGGTTCGCGAAGCATCCGGACAGCGCGCAGGAACCCCGGAGCGACCTGCAGGTGCCGATGATCTGCGAGTTCGTGCCCATGCGCTGGTCCTACGAAGCCCTCATCTACGCGCAGGCGAAGCTCAACCCGCTCACGCGCCGGCAGGACGAGATCCAGGGCCGGATCGCCCGGCTTGCCGCGATGAGAAACGCCAGCGAAGCCGATGAACAAAGGCTCGACGACATGAAGGACATCCTGGCGCTGGTCTCCGGGCTGCAGGGAAGGAACGCATCCGAGATCGACCAGGCGCTCGCGCAGATCGACCGGGTGATCGGGGGCGGCGCCTACGACCCGAAGACGATCGGACCGCACGCCGGCCCGATCTCGGCGGAGCAGCTCTACGTGAACCAAAAGGTGACGGACCTCGTCTCGAAGGCGGAGATGGAACAATTCGATTACCGCCTGGATCAGGATCGCCGAGGGCGGCTGAACGTTTTTTTCGGCCCGGTGAAACAATATTTCGGGATCCAGGCGGGCATTCTCACGTTCAACACGGGGGTCCTCCTGGTCAGCACGCTCGCCGCGTTGTTGCTGCTTTATTTCATCCTGCGCTACCAGATCAACGTGCGGGGCACGTCGTAGAACCCGCGGCGAGCGCGCGCGATTTTTTTATGTCGATTCCACTCGAAGACCAATTCAACGACGTCCTGATGAAGGCCTCCCGCGGCCTGGGGCGGGCTCCGGCGGAGCTGTCCGCCGCCACCGGGATATCTCCGGAAAAAATTCGGCGCGTGATGGAGGGGGCGTTCGACGCCGGCGTCGTGCGGGCCATCGCCGCCCCGCTCGGGCTCGCGGCCGAGCGGTTGGTCGCACTGGGGGAGAAGAGTTACGAACCGGCGGCGATCGCGATCGAGGGTCTGGCCGGGTTCAACACGTCGTTCGATGACATGAGGGTGAACGCCTATCTGGTCTGGGATCCCATCGGCCGATCGGCGGCGGTTTTCGACACCGGTTCCGATGCGGGGGAGATCCTGGCGAAGGCGGACGAACTCGGGGTGCGCGTCGAGCAGGTCTTCGTCACGCATTCCCATGGCGATCACATCTACGATTTCGACCGGCTGATCGAGAAGACCGGCGCCCGCGGCTGGGCCCCCGAGCGGGACGAAGTCGAGGGCGCGCAGACCTTCATGGCCGGCACGACGTTCGCCATCGGCGGACTCGTCGTCGGGACGCGGCTCACGTGGGGGCACGCGCGAGGGGGCGTGACCTACGTCGTCCACGGACTGGAGCGGCCGGTGGCGATCTGCGGCGACGCGCTTTTCGCCGGATCGATGGGTGGCGGGGCGGTGTCCTACCCCGATGCGCTGCGCACGAATCGCGAGGAAATTTTCGCCCTGCCCGCGGAGACCGTCATCGCGCCGGGTCACGGGCCACTCACCACGGTCGGCGAGGAACGGCTTCACAACCCTTTTTTTCCGGAGCTCTCGTGAACAAACGAATCGGTCTGGTCGGCGTCGGGCGCATGGGCGCGAACATGGGTCGACGCCTGCGGGACGTCGGTTCGATCGTGGGCGCGGTTTACGACGCGCACCAGCCCGCCGCCGCGGCGCTCGCCGCCGAGCTGGGCTGCCTTCACGCGGCGACGCTCGCGGAGGTCACGGCGGCGAGCGACCATATCTTCACGGTCGTCCCGGACGATGCCGCCATGCGCGCGATCTTTTCGGATGCGGGAGACTCGCTGTGGTCGGGAGCCACGGGAAAGATTTTCGTGAACTTCGCCACGGTGACCCCGGCGATTCACCTCGAGATCGAGTCGCGCGCGGCGCGAGCCGGAGCCCGTTCGCTGGAAGCCTGCATGGCGTCGAGCATCACCCAGGCGCGCGAGGGCACGCTCTATCTCATGGTGGGCGGGAACGAGGCGGTGTTCCGCGAGGTGCGTCCCGTGCTCGAGAAGCTGAGCGCCTCGGTGCGGCACATCGGGCCGACCGGGAGCGCGGCGCAGGTGAAGGCGCTCGTGAACATGGTGATGAACATCAATACCGCCGGGCTCGCCGAGGGGCTGGCGGTGGGGGACGCGCTCGGGCTGGATCTCTCGATGCTGCGCGAGGTCTTCGCGCAGACCGGGGCCCGATCAGGGGTCCTCGAGACGGACGGCGAGGACATGCAGAATCACGATCACGCGTGTTTCTTTTCCGCGGCGCATGCGGCGAAGGATGCCGGCATCGCGTTGGCGCTGGCTCGCGAGGCGGGAGTGACCGCTCCGCTGGCGGCGGCGGCCCGGGATCAATTCGACCGGATGGTTCGGATCGGGCTCGGCGACCTCGACAAATCCGGCGTCGCGGAGCTGACCTTCAAGAGCCGCCGGCGGTGAGGGCCGGGCTTTTTCGGGCGCCGGTGGCGGCGGGCATCTCGCTTTTCAGGAATTCCGGGGCGGCGTCGCGCAGGAATTCCTTGATCAAATCCAACGTCTCCGCCCGGTCTCGGCCGCCCGGGATAAAGCCCTTCGTGACTTGGGCCATCACGATCACGTAAGCCCATCGATGGGCCTTGTTGTGGAGCAAGAGATCGAGATTGGTGATCGCAATCCGGTCAAGGTGCTTCGGTGTCTGCGCGTCCTTGCTCACGAAGAAATAGGCGTAGAGCGCGGGAAGGTCGACGGTCGAACCGCTGTCGAGATGCACGGGCCTCGTGATATCGAGCACCATGATGTCCAAGACATGCCCGGATTTCAGGGGCACCGGAACCACCTCGCCGGAGCGTACGTTCCAACCCTGCCCGCGCAAACAGATCTCGGGCCGGTGGATGCTCCGGCGCTCCACCCCACTCAGGACGATCTGCGCATCGACTCTCTCGCCGTTGGCACGGGTAAAGCTTTTTTTGGCGAACTCCGTGTCGGCCGGCAGCAAAATGCGCTCGCTTTCACTGACCGGCTCCTCCTTGCCCGTGAAGCCCATCACCGTATCGGGCCAACGCATGTTTACGCCGGATTCGGACATCGACACCGCGGGGTGAACCCACAGGCAAGCGGCGAGGAGGACAAGAAGCAAGGCGTAGAGAACGATGAACTTCGCGCGCATTCGTGGCACGGCAAGCCGGGGAGAAGGCGAGGGGGTTTCCATGAAAGATTTCTAATAAACGTCTTCCTTCTTGAGCAGGATGCGGGCGGGGAGGGGCGCCGGTTCGACCGCGCTCCGCGCCTCCTTCAGATTACGGAGCAGGGTGTCGCGATCGAGGGTCAACAGCCGATAGACGCCCATCATTCCGGTGATCGCAACGAGGAAGACCGCATATCCCGCCCCCTCGTGGAACCACGACGGCTTTTCCATGGAGCCGATGGCGGTCGGGGCGCCGACCACGACGATGCCCAGGGTCAAAAGCACGATCCGGGCAAAATTGCCAATGATCGCCAGCGGAATCGCCGCGACGAAAAGAATGGCCCGGTGCCAGGGGGATTTCAGCATGAAATACCCATAGAGGGCGGAAATCATCAGCAGCGCGAAGAGCGAACGAATGCCGCTGCAGGGATCGGCGACATCCACCTGGAAAAGCGCGCCGGGAGCCAGATTGAGGTCCGCGTTTCCGGCGGAGAAGATGCCGGTGCCGTTCTGAGCCGCATCCAGGCCCAGAAAGTTCAAGGCGAAGACGGAAATGTGCGACATGAGCATTCTCAAAGGGAACGTCACCAGGTTGTCGAGAAAAGGCATGGGCCAGGCGAAGACCAGGAAGAGCAGGGGAAACGCGAGCTCGAGCAGCCATTGCCGGCCCAGGATCCAGAGGACAAGGCTCGCGAGAAGGAACTGAATCGAAAAAAAGCCGATGTATTGGTTGTCCACCCGCCGTCCCGCCCAATAGAGGGCAAGGGTGCCGACGACGAAAACAAGCCCGGGCCCCCATCCGGCGACGGGAAGGTTGGCAAGCTCCTTCCTTTTTCGAAAGATGATGAATCCGACGAGGGCGGGAACGACCATTCCGTATTGGTAATCCGGGAAGATCTCCCACATCATCCAGAGCGCATGAAAGACGGAGATCTGCTGCGAGCCCCAATGCAGGTGGCTGTAAGTGTAGGGGATCACCCCATAGAGCAGGACGAACATCGGCGCGACGGCGAGGCCGAAGAAAATGAGCGTGCGCCGGTTGTCGGAGAAGAAAAGCGATTTGTCGGGGGCTTGAGCCATCGGTGACAGAAGAAATCATGCGAACCCCCGGCGCACAAGTGGTGGATTTGCGGCCCGTGCCGCTGCTCGACGTCTCGAAAAGCGAAATCATCGAAGCCATCGTGAGTTCCCGGCCGCCGATGCGGTCGTTCGTCGGGGTGAACGCGCATAGCGTCTTTCTGGCCGAGCACGACGCCACGTTTCGCGAGGTGCTCGGGCGCGCGTATTGTTTTTGCGACGGTTTCGGCGTGCATCTTCTCGCGCGAGTCCAGGGCTTGAAGCGACCGAGGCATCGAAATACCCCGACGGATTTCATGTGGGGGACCTTCGCCCGACTCGCGGAGAGCGGGATGACCGTCTATCTGCTCGGCGACGAGCCGGGGGTGGCGGAAGCTTTTGCTCGCGAGGTGGAAAAACGCCACCCGGGACTCGTGTCCGGTCACCACCACGGGTTTTTTGCGTTTGGTTCTGCGGAGGAAGGCAAAGTCATCGACGAGATCAATGGCCTCCGGCCGCACCTGCTCTGCGTGGGGATGGGGCAGCCCCGGCAGGAAATCTGGGCCGACGAGCGGCGGAACCGACTCGACTGCGCCGCGACCCTTCACTTGGGGGCGAGCATGGCCTTCGCCGTGGGAGCCCGGCGCCGCGGTCCGAAATGGGCCACGGATCGCGGCCTCGAGTGGGCCTTTCGCGTGTTGCATGAGCCGCGGCGGATGGCGGACCGCTACTTCGTCGAAATTCCGCGCCTGATCGCACGCGGGTGGGGATACCGGCGGGCGCGCCGGTAGGTTATTTCTGTCGTTCGACCGCGAACAATGGCACGGGGCGCCCCTCGGCCCTGGCGGCCAGCCAGGCCGCGGACGTATCGAGCGCCTCGCCGATGACCTGGTCCATGTCGAGGTAGCGATAGGTCCCGAGTCGACCGGCGAAGGTCACGTTCTTTCGCTCGGCGGCCAGGGACGCATAACGATCGAAGAGGGCTTTGTCGGCATCGAGGCGGAGCGGATAAAACGGGATGTCTTCCGCCCCGGTGGCCTTGCTGAACTCCCGAAAGACGACCGAGCGGTCATGATTTTCCCAGGGGGAGAAGTGTTTATGCTCGTGCTGGCGGGTATAAGCCTCCGCGTCGTCGGTGTAGTTGATGACGGCATTCCCGAGCAGATCTCCGGTGCCCTCGAACTTCTCGAAAAAGATCGTCCGGTAGCCGAGCCGGCCGAATCGATGGCCGAAATAGGCGTCGATCGGTCCCGAGAAAAAAACGTGGGCAAACTCGTCCGCCATCCCGGGAACGAACTCGGTCCGAAGGCGGACGCTGATGTGGGGATGATCCAGCATGCGTTCGACGATGGGAGTGTAGCCGTCTCGCGGCAGGGCCTGGTGGAGCGTCTTGTAGTAGTTGTCGTTGTAGTCGAATCTCACCGGCAGCCGGCGCAGGATGGAAGCGGGAAGCTCGCGCGGATCGACGCCCCACTGCTTGATCGTGTATCCCTGCAGGAAGGCTTCGTAGAGATCCCGCCCGACGAGTTTGAGGGCCTGTTCCTCGAAGTTCGCCGGCTCGACGATATTGCGGTCGCCAAGGGAGGAAACGAAGGCTTTTGCCTCGGCGGGAGAAAACGTCTTCCCGAAAAATTGGTTGATCGTGTGGAGGTTGATCGGAAACGAAAAAATTCCCCGCCGGTTCGCCGCCTTGACGCGGTTCACATGGGGAATCCATTCGGACCAGCGCGTCAGATAGGCGACCACATCGGAAAAGTTCGTGTTGAAAATGTGCGGGCCGTAGACGTGTTCCAGGATGCCGTGGTCGCCGCGCGCGGTGTGGCAATTCCCGGCGACGTGGTCGCGCGCATCGATGACCAGGCAGGAAAACCCGCCCTTCTCCGCAAGTTCCCGGGCAATGACCGCTCCCGTGAATCCGGCGCCGACGACGAGGATGGGGGCGGAAGGAGTCATCGGTTCGGGAAAATGAGATGGGGCGGGGTGTCCTCGGTCCTGGGTAACGGATCGCCAACGTAACGGCAAATGCCAGATTGACGAGAAGGATGGAAGGATGCGGAATGCAGCCGGAGCTTTTCAGAAATGCAATTGAAATCGGCCGCATTCAAGACCGCGCAGTTTTTGAAGTTGGGTCCGCTTCTGCGGATGCTCAAGGCAAACAGCGTGCTGCGAACCAGTGGATGGTCCCTCAGCGTGCATCGATTGCAGTCCGTGGACCGGGACGGGAACCCGATTCCCTGGCTGACTTACGGGGCCATTGCCTTTTTGGACGAGCGCCTGAAAAGCGACTTCGAGATGTTCGAATACGGGGCGGGAAACTCCACGATCTGGTTTTCCCGAAGGGTGGGAAGGGTCACCGCGGTCGAGCACCTTGCCTCGTGGGCGGAAACGGCCGGACGGGGGGTGGGGCGGGTGCTGATCCGCGAAGTCGAAAACAGCGAGGACTACGTCAAGATTTCCTTTGCCGGGGTTTCCGACCGCAACGGATACACCGATTCCATTCTCGAGCAGCCAACCCTTTACGATGTGATCGTGATCGACGGCGTCTTTCGCAACGCCTGCGTGATGCCCGCGCTCGAACGTCTGAAGCCGGCCGGCGTATTGATTCTCGACAACACGGATTACGAGGAGTTTGCCCCGGGCATGAGCCATTTGACGAACTCGGGATTCCGGGTGATTCATTTTTCCGGCATGGCTCCGATCACGCAACGCGAGAGCCGAACTTCGGTGTTTTACCGGCCGGACAATTGTTTCGGAATTTGAAACTCGGATCGTTCTATCCCCTCTTCACCAAATCGCCGAATTGGCGGACGACGTCGCCCACGGGAATCTCCCGGACGCAGCGCAAATGCCCCAGGGGGCAAGGCTCCGCCCCGCACGGGGCGCAAGGCACCTCGTGCACCAGGTAGCGCTCCGTCGGCACGTATGCGCCGAAGAGCTTGCGGTGTTCCCGGCCGTGGCCGAGAACGACGCAGGGCACCGCCAGGGCGGCGGCGACATGGCGGATCCCGGTATCCAGGGCGACGACGCAGCGGGCGAGTCCCACGTGCTCGAACAGATCGCCGATGCTCTTGGAGCGGATGGAGAGATTCTCCACCTCGGGAAAGGATGCGATCAATTCCGCCGCGCGGGCGGCTTGGTTCGGGCCGGCGGATAGGGCGACGCGCAAGTCGTTTTCGCGTGCGTGCCAAAGCAGGGCGTGCCAGTTTTCCCGGGGCCATTCCTTGGTGTGCTGGGCGAAAGGCGCGATCAGAAGATCCCAGCGGGCGGGGGGAAGGGGCGAGGGGCGGGAGACCGGCCAGCGGCGGTGCGCGGGGGTTGCCGGAAGGCGCAGCCAGGCTTGGATGAGGTGCCAGTGATAGTCGACGACGAGCTCGCGACCGGCGGGGAAGTAACAATCGGTCAACAATCCCTGCATGCCTTTTTCACCGCCGCCGGCGCGATGGGGGATATTCTCCAAAAATGCCGCGACGACGGCCGGGAGATCCGGCCGCGTGATGCGATGGAAGACGATCGCGTCGTAGGCCCCCGCGCGGAGGCGCCGCCGCCATTCGCGCATTTCTTCGAGGAAGGACCGGTCCTCGATTTCGCCGAGGGTCCGCAACTCGAGTCCGGAAAGATCCAACGCATTCCGATATCGCTCCTGGACGACGGTTGTCATTCCCGCCACGGGAAGATGCTGGCGGGCCAGTCGAATGGCGGGGAGCGTCATCAAAAAGTCGCCCAAATGATGACGTCCGACGAAAAGGATGTTCTCCGGCGCATGGCGTCGTCGAAACCGGAAAGGAAGCCGGATCGCCTCCACGAACAGGGCGAGGAGACCCCATCCAAAATGAATGCAGGCGGTGAGCGGAACCTGCTTTCGCGAGGGCAATACGAAGCGGGGATGAAAGAAATGTCGCCAGCCGGTGAGGGTGAAATACCAGGAACGGGGCCACGAGACCGGGGATTGATTCAACAGCGAAGCCACGAGCAGAAGGGAAGCGATGAGGGGGTGAGAAGCAAATCGGCCGGCGACGGCCTCGACGGAAAATCGGGATGTTCCGAAAAAGGGCGACGCGGGATCTTGCGGTGCGACATGCTCCTTGTGATCAATGACGAAGCGAGCGGTAGACCTCCAGGGTCTGCTCCGCACATCGTTCCCAGCTGAAGTGGCTCGCCTGGAGGAGCCCGGCGGCGACCCGCTCGCGACGGATTTCCGGATCCTCGAGAAGGCGACGCATTTCCCGCAGGTAGGCTTCCGGAGTTTGATCGGCATAGAGGGGGACCTCTCCCCCGACCTCCGGCAAGCTGCTCAAGCGGGAACAGATCACCGCCGTGCCCAGCGCCATGGCCTCCAGAATCGGCAGCCCGAAACCTTCGTATCGGGTCGGTGCGAGCAACGCGAGAGATCTCCGGTAAAGATAAACCAGATGCTCGTCGGAGCAGCGTCCCACGTACGTCCAGTCCGCGGGCGCCGTCCCCTCGTGGGCGACTCCCTCCACGCGTTCGCCGACGATCAACAAAGGCGGAAGGAAGATGCCGCGGCTCGCCGCCAGGCGATACGTGTCGTTGAGAAGACGGAGGTTTTTTCCGGGCTCGATGGCGCTCACGAAGAGAAAATATTCCGCGGGCAGTGGAAGCTCCGGGCGGGTTTCCGGGGAGTGCTCCCCGAAGCGACTGCCCAGATGAACGACGTGGAGGCGCGAGGCGGGAACGCCCAGAAACTTCATGGCATCATCGGCGGTCGCCTGGCTGACGCAGATCAACCGCTCCGCCTTGCGATACGCTTCCACCTCCCATGGAAAACGCTGGCGGGTCCACCAGCGGAAGCGGTCCGGGGTGTGAAACATCTCCAGGTCGTGGAGGGTGACGACCTTCGGCGTCCGGCGGGGGGGGTTAACGCAGGGATTGCAGGTGGAATGAAAGACTTCCGCGCCGGCGAGCTGGATCGCGAGGGGCGCAACGACCGGTTGCCAGACAAATTCCCGCAGCGCGGTTTTGAAGGCGCGCCAAGGTTGCCGGTAGCCAAAGTTGTCGACGCGGAACCCGATTTCCCGGATCTCGACCGGATTTCCCGGGAGCCCGCGCAGAGCCGAAACCACGTTCCGAATGTATCGGCTGACCCCGCGTCGGCTGTAATGGAGGGCGGATACGTCGATCGCGACCTTCATGTCAGGCGAATTGGAAACTATTCGACGTAAGCATAATCGTCCGAGGACTTGGTTTCGCCGATCGAAGCGGATCCGATTTGAACGGATGTCGTATCGGCTTTTCTCAATCCTTCCATGACGGCCCAAATGAAAAAATATTGGGGAAACGTCGTGGTCAGATCTCCATAGATCGTGGTGAATGTCACCAGGAGGGTGATCTGGAAGGAAAGGAAAGCCTGGTGGGCGACGTGCAAACGTTCGTTTCGCCAGGGCTTCCGCGTAATGCCCCAGTGCCGGATCGTGATGGCGAAGAGGAGGGCGAAGCCGACGATGAAACCCCCGATTCCGGTGAGCAGAAACAAGCTGAGGTAGCCGTTGTGATAAGCGCCGGAAACGAGGGCCCAGTCGATCCCGTTCGGATCGACCTTCAGGACGCGTTCCATCTGCATCCCGCTGAACGCGAAGCCCTTGCCGATCCAGAAATAGGCGGGGACGTCCTTCAGCGCTTCATGCCACAAATCCAGGCGCCAGCTCACGGTGCCCGACGCGTCGTTGCTGGCGATCTGCGAGATCGTGATTCCGGGCAGCCAACTCAAGGCGCGTTGCGCGGAATAAGGCAGCGTGTCCGCCACTTGGTACACGATCGCCAGGCAGAAAAGGCTGGCCACGATGCCAATGGCGACCCGCGGCAGGGTAAAGGAGCCTTGAATTCCCGCCAGGAGAAGCGCGGCAAAAATCAACGAGGCGGTCATCAGACGAAATCCGCTGGCGAAGGAGATTAAGATGATGGCGGTAAACAAAAAGAACCACCCGAGGCCGCGGGAACTGAAAAGTTTGCGGGTATGGATCGACGCCAGGAGCGCCATCATCATGGTCCAGGCGGCAACGCCGGCGCTGGAAAGACGCCCGACCCCTTCACCCGTCTCCTGCGATTGAAGCGCGAAAACGAGTTGTCCGCCCGTCTGCAAAAACATCCGCACCAAGCCGTAATTGAAGCCGGCAAGAACCAGGAGATCGGCGACCAGCGGGCAGAGCGCAAGCACCCCCATCCAAACAATGGCGCGCCGCCACCAGGTCTCCCGGAGGTTGACCACGGGCATCAAAAAGACAAAGGCGATCGAGAGGAGCACCTTGATGTAGTTGAAGCCGCCCCAGAGGTCGCCTCCGAGGAAGCGAATCCCCAGGCCGCGGTAGAGTCCGGTGGCCAGAAGGAGAAGGCCAAAGGCCAACCCCAGGCGATGCGCTCCGCTCATCTCCACCGAAGAGCCCCGCTTGAAGATGATGGCGATGATGGCGCACCCAACCACGGCCAGCGAAATGATCTCGAACATGCCCAGCTGGCCTGAGAGACCGGGCGCATTCAACCCGCTGGCATAAAGGCTGATAGAGAGAAAAACCGCGACCTCGGGGGTGGAGATCAACGCCACGGATGCAAGCAGAACGATGGCTACGCTGGGGCCGAAATAATCGCCGGCGCCCACGGTGACGCCCACCAACATGGCTCCGATGACCCCGAGCACGGTGAGGATAAAGATGACGACACGAGATTCCATGGAGCGATTTAGCGGGAGGCGCCGCCTGCGGGCCGCGACCAAAATTTCACGTATCCATCCGCCATTTTTTTAACCAGAAAATCCCGCGCGAATTTTTTTCGGGCGTTTTCGCCCATGGCCGCGCGCCGGGGAAGACTCGCCGCGAGCGCCCTCAACGCGGCGACGGCATGTTCGGCGTCGGCGGGGGGAAACAAAATCCCCGTGTCTCCCGCGGACACGATCTCCCGGCTCCCTCCGACGTCGCTGGCGGCGGCGGGGACGCCCGCCCGGGCCGCCTCGAGCAGGACCGTCGGGTAGGGATCGAAGCTCAGCGAGGGATGAAACAAGATGTCGATCATGGGGAAAAAAATTTCCGGCCTCATGTAGCCGTGATGAGTGACGCGAATCTCGGGTCGATCCAGGATATCCTGCAAGATCGGCTGCGTTTCCGAAGAAGTTTTTCCGAAGAGGTGCCAGTGAAAATTTTCTCCTTTGGTGCGACCGGCGATCTCCGTGAGGAACTCGAGGCCTTTCCAGCGGGTGTTCAGGCCGGCGAATCCGACGTGCACCAGGGGCCCGGCAACGTGGTTGCCGCGAGCGGGATCGTCCGGAAGACCGTTGGGAATGGTTTCCATGGGAACCTTCCACTTTTGGCGCAAACAGCAATCTTTCAACGCCTCGCTGACGACCGCGAGGCGGTTCAGCCGGTTTGCGGCGAGACGAATGATCAGTCGGCGCGCCGAGGAATGGCTCCGGGAGTCGGGAGCATCGTGTAACGTGCCGGTGGCTTTGATTCCATGGCGACGGGCGAGGGCCCAGCCGATTTCAAAGCCGCGGGTATGCCAGGCGTGAATGCCGGAGATCCCGCCGAGGTCGGGTCGCCGGGCCAGAAATTTGCGACCGGCGTTCAACCCGGCCCCCAGCGAGTCGCCGAGGGCCGGCCAATCCAGCGTGCGACACCCCAGGTCGGCGGCGATGGTCGAGACGGAGGAGTTCCGGGGAGCGATGACCGCCCCGATGTGGTCCCGAGCCAGGGGATCCGAAAGGAGGTATTCGAGGACGCGCTCCGCCCCGGAGCCAAGGCCGGGGAGTCCCGAGAAGATGGCGATCCTGCCGGTCACGGGGATTGGGAGGCTCCGACGGCGTGCTGGATCTCCCGGAGCCGGGTTCGCCAGGTGTGTTCCTGAAGCACCTTCGACCGGGCGGCGGAGGCGATCCTTGCGGCGCCCTCCGGATTTTTGGAATAAAATCGAATCTTGTCGCGCGCATCCAGGAGGCCGCGGAAAAGAAGCACCTCCCGGTCGGGAATCAGGCTTTGCCGGATGTCGATGTTATCCTGAGTCAAATAACAGCACCCGAGCCCGGGCATCTCGAGATCGCGGAATTTCAAGTAGCTTTCCGGCCTCCCCCGCGAGTTTTCCGCGTCGTTCAATCCGAGGACGATTTTGCATTCGGCGAGAAATTCCATAAACTCCGCGTCCGTGAGCGGGGCGCCGATATGGCCTCTCAGTCGTCGAAGCGCAAGCCGGCGCGTAACCGCGGAGAGGATTTTTCGTGGTGACAGGAACTTTTGCCAGCGTGCGTGATCGAGCTCCGCCGACTCGGACGAAGAGGATTTCCACCCGTGTCCGTGAATTTCCGGAGGGTGGCCCAGAACCGCCAGCGCCCCCAGGATGGCGACCCGGTTTTGGGTTGGCATCCCGACGAATCCCAAGGCAAAGCGCTTCTGGCGGGACGGAAGCTCCGGAAGAAACCGCTCGTTGTAAGCGTAGGGACGGCAGAAGATCGGCGGTCCCATTTCCTGATAAGCCGCCCGGGCATTGTTCTCCGGAAACCAGTTCAAGGAGGCAACTTCGGCGAGCTTCCGGACGGAAGCGAAGTCGCTGATGCTGTCGCAAAAGAAGTTTATCCAGGGGATGCCCGATGCGGTCGTTTCGCGAACGAGGTCGGGGTCGATCTCCACGCTCCTCGCGTAGCTGATGATGGCGTCGAGGCCCTTTTTATCGCGGAAGTCGAGGATCTGGCGGCGGAGTTGTCCGGCAAGGTCGCTTCGTTTCGAGGGACGATCCGTCTTGGTCTTCGTGAACGCCCAATCGAAGTCGACCCCGACCGGAGCGCCAAAGACCGGGACGACTCCCCGGATGCCTTCGTAGAAATGATTTTGCCAGAGGCTCGTGTAATGCCCCACCGAGGCGTGACAGGCCGGCGCGATCGCAAAGACGGATTTCCAGGGATTCATCGGCCGACAAGAAATGGAGACCGGCGTGAAATCACGCGGTTCACAAGAAACCTCCCGAGCAGGCCGACGACGATGGGCGCGGCGATCCAGCTGAGCTGAAGGGCCTGCCAGGATACGAAGGCGGCTCCGATGGAAAGGAGGGTTTTTGTAAGCGAGACCCAGATGGTGATGCGCATGATGGCCCCGCTGTTCAAACTGGCTTGAAGGAGGAGATAGTGGAACTGATTCGCCTGAAGCGCCGTCGCCACCATCATGGCGGGGAAAACGAGGGCAAGGCTGTTTTCGTAATTTACGGAAATCAGGTTTCCGAGCAACAGCTTGAAGGTCCAATAAGCCAGAAGGGTGCCGGCGGCCGTCAGGGCAAGAAAAACGAGGAGAAGCAGATCGGCCTTCCGCCCCAGGCTTCGCCAGTCGCTTTTCTCCTGATGAGTGTCGACGTGGCGAAAAAACCCCGGATAGGCGATCTGCAGCAGCCAGGAGGCAAGAAAAACCGGGAAAAATGTCACGATCTGGGTGGCATAGGAGAAGTCGGCAACCTTGTCCGGATCGAAAAACGCGGAGGCGATCCAGCGGTCCGCGAATTGAAGAAACCAGCTTCCCACGCCCACCCAGACGAAAGGCCGGCCATAGGATCTCAGACTACGGGTCCATTCCAGGCTTGTCGCCGGGGCGGGGACGGAGGCAGGGCCGGTGATCGGACGGAAGAAAAACGCGCAGGCCAGGAAGGCGCCGGCGGCGTAGACCGCGAAGCCGGCGGCAAGGGAAAAAAAACTACCCCGGTAAAGACAAGCGAAGCCGATCGGCCCCGCAAATTTCAAAGTCGTGCCGAGAGCGTTGAGAAAAAAGAAACGGCGATAATCCTCCGCGGAATTCAGGATCGAGGCCTGGAGGGTGAGTCGGACGACGCCGATGGTGGACAGGATCGCCAGGGGAAAAAGAAGCCAGGAAAAGGCCTGGATCTGACTTCGGGCGAGGAAAAGACCGAGGAGGGTCACGCCGATCAGGATCGGCGTGTTTTTCCAGAACGAACGAAGGATGAAATGCCATCGGGCCGGGCGGATCGCGAGATCCTGCGACCAGAAGCGCGTGGCGAAATTGATCAGGCCGCCATGTGTGATGATGCCGACGCCCATGACGGACACGAGGAGAGCATAATTGGCGTAGTCCGCTTTCGAAACATAATGCGAGAGAATGAACGTCCCGGCGAAACCGAAGATCAGGCCGAGACCTTGTCCTGCCAGGACGTAAATCGATTTCCGGGCAAAAGATCGGGCCCGAGCCGCGAGCGACGGGATGAGGCGTTCCGACGGGCGGCGAAGAAATTCGAATCGAGAACGGTCCCCGCTCATCGTGGAGCGGCCGGAGGACGGCGCACCATCCATAAATCGACCTGCCAAACGGGGCCCGGCCACCAGCGGAAGGACTCGGTGAGATCGTAAAGCTCGAACCCGAGTTGAGTCAGCTCCTTCAGGATCTCCGGGAGGAGGGGTTGATCCTGGTACTGGGGATGGATGGAGCTCTCCACGACGACGACCTGGGCATGCGAGAGGGCCTTGGGGCCGCCCCGCAGCACCTTGGCTTCGTAGCCCTGCACGTCGATCTTCACGAAGTCGGGGAGCGGAAGGGTCTCTTCGTCACAAATCGCGTCGAGCGGGCGCTCGGTGATGGATTCCTTGTGGAAATTGCCGGTGATGCCGGCGGCCTGCGGGGAGGGGTCCTGGGGAGCGAGCAGGGACGACGCCGAACGGAGGGTGGTCACGTGGATCTCGGTCTCTTTCCGGGCGTCCCCGAGCGCCGATTGCACGAGAGTCCAGGTGGGATGACGGCCCTCGGCTCGAGCGCGGATTTTTCCGGCCAGATGCGATTGGGGTTCGAACAAAACCAGATGGTCGGGAGAAAAAACGGCTTGGGCCATCTCGGCCCAGCTTCCATCGTAGGCCCCGATATCGTAGATCGTGCCGGGCCGAATGCCCTGGTCGCGCAGGGAGCATAGTCTCCCGTAGTGGCCGGCATCCCACCCTTTCCACCATGCGAAGACACTGCGCGGGTCGTCCGCGAAAAGCTCGCATGCCTTCGCCAATTCGCGAAGGCGGGCGCGAAGGAAGCGGCTGCCCCGGGCGAGAAAGGTCCTCGATCGCGGGGCGGGTTCCGGCCACATGGCGTGATCCGTCATGCCGGCAGGGGGGAGGAGACTTCCGGACCGGGCGAGACGCTGCGCAGGCGGATGATCACTCCTTCGGCGAGATGGGGAGCGAACGCGGCGGCGAATCTCATGAGCAGACGGTAGTGAGGGGCGATGGGGCGTTTCTCGCGGCCGGTGCCGTGATAGCAGAAGCCGATGCTTTCGAAGCCGCAGCGCGCCGCCAGGGTTTCGAGGGTTTTCGGAGAGAAGTAATAATTATGGTCGGGGTGAACGTATTCACAGCCGAGCCCGTAGCGGAGGAAGCGAAACAGGCTGTAGGCATTGATCGTGGTGAGGATCAATTCGCCGCGCGGGGAGAGCAGGGAATGGCAGGCGCGCAAAAACAAACCGGGGTTCTCGAGGTGTTCGATGATTTCGCCCGCCAGGACGAGGTCGAACGGGGGAATTCCCAGCTTCTCGAGCGACACGGTCTCGACGTTCCCGAGGAGGCAGGGGCCCAGGCCGTTGGCGTTGAAGAATTCGACTCCTTTCGCGTCGACGTCGAGTCCGGTCACATCGCACCCTTCATCGCGGAGCGCCTGCTGCAAGAGCTCGGAGGCGCGAAAACGCTGTTCGGTCATCGGCCAGTCGGTGCAGCCAAGGTGGAGCACCCTTTTGCCCCGACAGGCTTCGAGAAGGAAGCTCGTGCGATCGACGGCGGCGGCTCGCGGCACGGGAAAATGCATTTTCATCGGCAAGCTTGAGAGGGGGAAGGCGATGATTCCGGTTCGTGAAAGTCGCGGTGCCAACCGTAGGAGTTCTCGCCGCGATGCGCCCAGTCTCCGCCCGGAAGCGCCGGCGGCGGAGAGGAGTGATGCCATTCCATCACGATCGAGCCGACATTTTCGGGAATGCCTTTTTCCAGGATGGCCTTTTCCGCTCCCTCGATATCCAGTTTGAGAAAAACCCGGCGCGCCTTTCCGGCGACATCCTCGATGGTGGTGGCGGGAACGTGGGTCCCGAGGGACGGGTCGTCCGTCGTATGGTGGGTGGCCGAGTTCCCGCTGACCACGAGGAAGACCGGTCGGGAATCGACGCTGAGCGCGGCGTTGAGAAAGGCGATCCCGCGTAATTGCGGCTGCCGGGAAAGGCTGGCGAAATTTGCCGCCTCCGGTTCGATGGCGACCAGGGAAATTCGGGAACTCAATCGCCGGACCAGCCAGGAAAAGGCGCCGACGTTCGCCCCGGCATCGATGACGAGATCGCAGGTCGCGAGCGCGCGCCGGACGTCATCGATGTCATATTCGCGGAAAAGCTGCCCCAGCACGAAAAAATCATCGGTTCCCACGCGGGCCTGGAATCCGCTCAGCGTCAGTTTTCGCCCGGGCAGAATCCTGCGGGTCAGCGGATGCAGCAAGTAGCCGGCGCAGGGGGCGAGCCAGCCCGATCCGAGGATGGAGAAGCCCTTCAGCGCGGCCGCGAGGCGACGCAGGTATTCGGGAAGGACGTTCATTTCTCAGGTCGGTGCTCGGTGCGGGGATCGCAGTTCTCTCCGCGAAACGATGGAATCTATCAAGGCCAGAATCGCGCGACTCCGTGGCGACGGAGATTTTTCGTGCATGGCTTTTCCTCCGCAATATCTTCCGGGCTCGCCCTGCGTGCCATCTCGATGAACTTTCTTGCCGCGGCCCTTCTTGGCCTTGCCATTCTTGCCGTGCAGGTTCTGCACGGCGGCCTGCTGGTTCCCGCGTTTTCGGTCCCGAGCGACATCCTGCTTGTTCTGGCCGCCGGGGCGGCGGTTTTTGCCGCGATGCGGAATCCGGCCCCCGTGGCACCGGAGGCGCTCGCGGCGATCGCCATTTTCGTGGGATACCTCGGGTGGCGGGCCGTGCATGGGGCGGACGTCTATTTCGGACGCGTCGAGCTGGGGATGGCTCTCGCGGGCGGACTGGCTTTCGCGATCGCCCATGGAGGGCTGACCAGCGTCGGGTCGCGATTTCTTTTTCTCGGGTTGGTTGGAGCGGCGGCCGCGCTCCAGGCCGTCCTCGGGATCGCGCAATTTGCCTTCGGCGATCTCACCGCGCCGCTCGGCTGGTTCTCCAATGATCTGCGGGCGATTTACGAGTCCCGCTTTTCCACGCGGGCGTTGGGGCTTTTCCTGAATCCCAATCAATTCTCGTGGGTCATGGGATGGGCGGCACTTTTCTCGATTTCGATTTCCTGCTGGGGCCGGATCACGGTGCTGGCCCGCATCGTCCTGATTTATCTCTCGCTTGTTTTCGTCGGCGCGGACGTCCTCAGCGGAAGTCGCGGCGGCGTGCTTGGCCTCTTGGCCGGCCTCGTGACATTCGGCGCCGTCAGCATCCTTGCGATCGCGACCACGTTGCGCCGCGGTCGTCTCGGGCTTTCCCTGGCCACGGGCGGTCTGCTCGCGCTGGCAATGGGGGCGGGAACTTTGATTTACTCCACGAATTGGGTGACCCGGGGGCGGGTGGATGCGATGCGGATGATCGGGGACGTCCGGGCGCCGTTTTTCGAACACGCGAGGCGTCAGTTCCAGGTCGCGCCGCTTCTCGGGGAAGGACCGGGAAGTTTTCTCTACGCGGCTCGTCTCTACCGGGCCGATGCCGAATCCAACGACGCCTTGTTCGCGCATGACGACTGGCTTCAAACGCTGGTCGACTATGGCTTCGTGGGATTCGCGATCGCGCTGTTGGCGATAGGCATCCTGCTGGGCGGCGCGGTCCGCCGTTTTCTTGCGGTCGTGCGGCGACGGGCGCGAATGGATGATCGCCCGCAAAGCAACACCGCAGCCGTGCTGCTCGGCGCGATCTCCTCGAGCATCGCGTTTTGCGTTCACAGCCTCACGGACTTCAACATGCATCTTCCGGCCAACGCATTCCTGGGCGCGGCGACCTTGGGCCTTCTCGCGGGGACGGGGGGCTTGCCGGCATCGGAAAGGCGCCTGCCGGCCGTGGTCTTGAGGGCGGTCAGCGGCCTCTCGATCATCGCCCTGGCCGTCGCGCTCGGGATCTTCACGTGGAGCCACGCCTACCCGGACTACGAAGCTTTACGGGCCCAAAACAGCCTGGCGGAAGGACAGGTCTGGCCGGCCCTGAAACATGCGGATGCGGGTCTCGCTTGGGAAAATCGGCACGCGGCTCTGCTCGCCGCGCGCGGTCAGGCCCTGTATTCTTACGAATCCGCGCTCCGCGTGGACGACGCCGCCATAAAAACCTTCCCCCCAAATTCATCCGGGAATCCAAGTCTCGCGGATTGGACGCCATCGCGGCGAAAGGAAATCTATGAAGCTGCGGCCGATGCCTACGAGCGGGCGCTTCAATTGCAGCCCCGCGAACGCTCCTACCGCATCGCCAGGGCCGAGGCTCTCCGGGAAGTGCGGAAATTCGATCAGGCCCGGAGCCAATTCCTCGAGGCCATCGAGCTGGATCCGGGTCTCGCTTCCCCGTATGGCAGGTATGCGGACTATCTCCACGATCAGGGACAGTTCATGCGAGCGCTGCGGCTTTTCGACGTGGCGCGCGGCCTTTCCGCCGGGGAGGACGTGGCGGACCGCTTTCAGGACCTTCAGCAGGAGTTGACCCCGCCCGCCGACGAGGAGGGAGTGGCGCCTTCCGGGGCGGAACACGCGCCATGAGACCCACCCGTCAGACACGATTGCGTTTCTCCGGCGCCTGGCTCGGACTGGTTGCGGCCGGAATGCTCGCGATAATGGGCGATGGGCGGGCGTTCGAGATCGGATTCGGGGCGCTCACCGCCCCGGACGAGCCATCGCCCACGGAGCCATTTTCTCGGGGTGCGACCGACGGGACGGATTCTTCGGCGGCCGGGACGACCGGACCTCCGTCGAGTTCGGCGTCGGCCCCGTCGCTGGAAAGTTCGGCCGAGCCGTTTTCGTTGGGGAACTTCTTCTCGCCGTTTTTCGAGCTCGGGGCTCCCGGCGATCCGAGCCACCCCGACAAATTGCGTTTCACCGTCAATACCGCCCTCGGCTACGACAGCAACGTGTTGACCTCGAACACGAATCCAATCGCCAGCGCGACCTCGAATCTAAGCGGAACGGCGGCTTACAACTTCGGCTCGGAGCGCCTCAAGATCACCAGCAGCCTGGCCCTCGGGATCATCTATTACGACAATCGTCCCGGCGATTCGTCCGACTACAACGGCAATTTCAGCGCGGCGTTTTCGTATTTCGTGACGCGACGTCTTCAATTGGCCGGTGGCGTCAACTTGATCTATGCCTCGCAGCCGAACCCCACCTTGATCGGCGGCGTCAGCCGGTTCAGCGGGGACTACACCGTGGCCAACGTGAATGTTTCCGCCACTTATGCGCTCCGGCCCCGGCTTTCGATGCGGGTCGAACTCCGCGAAAACACGATTCAATACGCGGAGGAGGACGAAAACCAGGCGCTCGGTTTCTCGGATCAGACTTATGTCCTCGGGCTCGATTATCTTTTCAGTCCCCGGATCACCCTCACCACCGAGTATCGATATAACCCGCTGTCCTACTACGAGTCGGACCAGGATTCCGTCGGTCAGATCTTCACCGTCGGCTTCGTCGCGAATTTCAATCCGCGCTTGAAGTGGACCATGCAGGCGGGCGTGGAGGGACGCTCCTTCGACGGCGAGACCCAGCCCGGATCCGAGTCGCAATACTTCGGCCCGTTCCTCGAATCGAGCGTCGAATACGATTTTGCCCCGAATTCCTCCCTCGTCGGGAGGTTGCGTTACGGCACGGAGCCGTCCGGGGTGGCGAGCCTTTCCATTCGCGAGACGCTTCGCGGTTCCCTCGTCCTGCGATATGCCTTCACCCCGAGACTCACGGCGGATTTCGGCCTCTCCTACGAGAACGACAACTACGACCAGCCGGGGGACGCCTCCTTCGTCCAAAAATACTTCACCGGCTCGATCGGATTGGGGTTCCAGTTCAATCCGGCGCTTTCGCTCACCGCGCGATTCGAATATTCCAGCGTGCAATCCGACGTCCCGACCGACGGCTACACGCGCGATGTTTCCACCCTCGGGTTGCAATTTATTTTTTAAACCCCGCCGCCCGCTGCTTCGATTGACAATTCTTCTCCGGGGCGTAGCCTAGAACCTTTCGTCTTCTCTGACTTTTCCATGAACGAGCCTCCCGCGAACAAGCTGCACCTTCTCGATTATCTCAGGGTCGTTCAGGTGCGATGGCCGATCATGCTGGTGATTTTCCTGCTCGTGCTGATCACGACGGCGGCCATCACGTTCCTCATGCCGAAGCAATACTCGTCCACGGCATTGATCCAGGTTCAGCAGAACGCGGATTTCGAGATCTTCCAACAGGGCGGCCGTCAGGGTTCCGACCCGCGATTCACGACCACGCAATTCGAGATCATCCAGAGCAAGGAAGTGCTGCAGCCCGTCATCGAGAAGCTCGGTCTCGCGCAGAGGTGGGCGGAACGTTACCAGATCGAGTCGAAGGAACTTGTCTACCGGAAGCTCAAAAAAATGATGTCGCTCGAGGAAGAGCGGAACACGGACCTCATCGGGATCACCGTGATGAGTCCCGACCGGAAGGAAGCCGCCGACATCGCGAACGGGGTTGCCGATTCCTACCAGCAGGCCCGCATTCGCGAGCAGCAATCCTGGGTCACCAAGTCGCTTTCGACGCTCGAATCCGAGGTGGAAAAACAGCGCGTCAAGACCGAAAAACTTCGATCCCTGGCCGCGACGAACCGCGTCAAATTCGACATCAACGACCTGAACCCCGAGAGCGTCGAAGACCCGATGCAGGCGAACGAACGCGTGCTCATGAGCGTCGAGGAGGAGGTCAGCACCCAGCGGTTGAAGACCGCCGCGGAACTCGCGCGCTACGACGCGATCTCCAAGATGACGGACGATCAGATCATGCGAAGCATCGCCACGCTGGAAGTCCCCGATCAAACCATCCAACAGATCCTTCCCTTTTATCAGGAAGCCGCCTCCGAGGAGGCCCGTCTCCTCAAGGCTGGTTATGGCGCCAACCACTCGATGGTCCTGGCCCAGACCGCCAAGAAGAACACGTATTGGGATCAGCTCACCAACCAGATCAAGGCTCTCCGGGTTGCCCTTCTCGCCAAGCTCTCGACCTCGCAGGATTCGCTCAAGAACCTCGAAGAAAAGCTCGGCGAGAGCCGCAAGGAGCAGCAGGACTCCAAGACCAAGGCCAGTTCCTACTACGAGGCCAAGAACAACTACATCCAGGCCAAGAAGGTCCTCGAAGCGGCGGAGACCCGTTTCTGGACCGAGATGATGCAGCGCAGCATGCCGCTCAATCCCGCCATCATCTGGGAACACGCCGAGGTCGCGGAATCTCCCTCCCGCCCGCGCATTCCGCTCAACCTCGCGCTCGGCGTTTTCTTCGGTCTCGTCCTCGGGTTCGGCGTCGCGTTTTTCATCGAGTATCTCGACACCAGCGTCAAGACCATGGAGGACATCGAGACCTACTTCGGCCTGCCGGTGCTCGCCGTGGTGCCGCGCGGCATCGGCGTGCTGATGGATCTTTCCCCCGACGCGCCGGACGCCGAGCCGTACCGAATCCTTCGCACGAACGTCGAGTTCACCAAGAAGCAGGCCGACGCCAACGTGATCACGCTCGTCAGCGGCGGGCCCGGCGAGGGCAAGTCCACCACGCTCGTCAACCTCGCGTATTCCTTCGCCCAGTCCGGCATGAAAACGCTCGTCGTCGACGCCGATCTGCGCCGCCCGACGCAGCACAAGATCTTCGGCGTCAGCAACTCGAAGGGTCTTACCGACTACCTGTCCAAGGGCGTGCCCATCGACGAGCTCATTCTTCCCACCAAAGTGGAAAACCTGCAGATGGTGCCGAGCGGAAAGCTGCCGCCCGGGGCCATCGCGATGCTGAACTCCCGCCGCATGCTCGCGCTCATCGGGGAGTTGAAGACCCGCTTCGACATGATCCTGATCGATGCGCCGCCGATCCTCGGGGTGAGCGACTCCTCGGTGATCGTCCGGGCCGTGGACATGACGGTGATCGTGATCCAGCACCGCCGTTTCCCGCGGTCGATGCTGATGCGCGTAAAGAACGGCGTCATCAACGCCGGCGGCACCCTGCTCGGCGCGGTCCTGAACAACGTCGATATCCGCCTCGATCAATACTACCAATATCAGACGAACTATTACGGCTACCACGAGGATGCGGAAAACGACAAGAAGGCGGCAAAGGCCGTGCCGGTGAAAGTCGCTCGCCCGCTGGTCGCGGAGAATGCTTCCCGCGGGAGCAAGCGCGACGAATACTAGCCGCCCTTATGCACGTTCGTTACCTTGCGTTCTCCCTGGGCGTGGCCCTCATGCCTCTGGCCGGTTGCGTCGCCCCGAAACCAAAAAAAGCGCCGCCCTCGGTCGTTACGCTGGCCCAGATGTCCGGTAATGGCTCGAAGGCCCTCGATCAGAACATCCGCCTCCGCTCGGGAGATTCCATCGAGCTGCGGCTTGGCGGCGTCCCCATGGAAGAAATCCAGCAGGTCACCGGGACCTACACCGTGGACACGGCCGGCGCGGTGAACGTCCCTCGCGTCGGGCGCATCCAGGCGAGCGGGCTGACGCAGGAAGCCTTGCAGGACCAGATCGAATCCCGTTATCGCGCCAAGGGAATTTACACGGACCCGACGGTCACGGTCACGGTGCCCTTCGCGGCTCGCTTCGTGAACGTGGGAGGGGAAGTCAAGCTGCCCCAGCGCGTGACTTACACGCCGGATCTGACGGTCCTCGCGGCCGTCACCGCGGCGGGCGGATTCACCGAATACGCCTCGCAGGGCCGGGTGCGGCTTTACCGCGGAATGGACGCGATCCCCGTCGACATGCGCGCGATTCGCAAAGATCCCGGCAACGACATTCCGCTCCAGCCCGGCGACACCATCGAGGTGATGCGCAGCTTTTTCTAGGCGCCGCTCAGGCGGTGGCGATCAACGCCCGGTTCTTCCAAAAATAGCCCGCGCCGGAGGAGACGGTGAGCGCCGTCGTGATGGCAACCATCGCCGGACCGACCCGATCCCAGGCAAACGAAGTCCATGCGAGCCGGGACGAATTCCAGTCGCCCAGCGCCAGCAGGAGCAGGAAAAAGATGATCGTCGCCATTTGCCACGCCGTCTTGTGCTTGCCCGTCTTTTCCGACGGCAGCACCACGCCCTTCGCGCCCGCGAGAAGCCGCAGGCCGGTGATCAGGAACTCCCGCGCGATGATCACGATCACCACCCAGGCCGGCAGCGCGCCATAGGGGATCAGGCAAATGAACGCCGCCGCGGTAAGGACCTTGTCGGCGAGGGGATCCATCAGCTTGCCGAAGTCCGTGATCAGGTGCTGGCGGCGCGCGATCTCGCCATCGAGGTAATCGGTCAGCGTGGCCGCGAGAAAAATGGCGAGCGCCAGCGAGTGGTTGAACGGAAACGTTACGGAAAGGCACGCGACGAACACCACGCTCAGGCCAAGCCGGGCGAGGGTGAGTTGGTTCGGCAGGTTCATCGCGGGAGACCAAGAAACCCGAGCCCGCGCGCCAGCGCAAGGGCCGCCTTCGAAAGTCCATTGCGCGCCCCGCCCCCCGGCCGCTAGGATTTCCGATTCATCCGCGTATACCTATCATGAGCAACAGCGACATCGGTTTGATCGGCCTCGCCGTCATGGGCGAAAATCTCGTCCTCAACATGGAAAGCAAGGGCTTTTCCGTCAGCGTCTACAACCGCACCACCTCGGTCACGGACAAGTTCGCCGGGGGCCGCGCGAAGGGCAAACGCATCGTTCCGACGAAGACGATCGAAGAATTCGTCGGCTCGCTCGCGCGACCGCGCAAGGCCATGATCATGGTCAAGGCCGGCGCGCCCGTGGACGCCGTGATCGACCAGCTCGTCCCGCTCCTCGAAGAGGGCGACATCATCATCGACGGCGGCAATTCCCGGTGGACCGACACGCAGCGCCGCGAAAAGGCGCTCAAGGAAAAAAAACTCCACTACGTCGGCACCGGCGTCTCCGGCGGCGAGGAGGGCGCGCTCAAGGGCCCGTCCATCATGCCCGGAGGCTCGAAAGAATCCTGGGCGGCCGTCGGCCCGATCTTTCAGAAGATCTCGGCGTTCGTGGAAGGCGAGCCGTGCTGCCGGCACATGGGCCCGGACGGCGCGGGCCACTACGTCAAGATGGTCCACAATGGCATCGAATACGGCGACATGCAGCTCATCTGCGAGGCCTACGCCATCCTGAAGGCGGCAATCGATCCCACGGCGGAGGAATTTCACCAGATCTTCGCCGACTGGAACAAGGGCGACCTCAACAGCTATCTCATCGACATCACGGAAAAGATCTTCAAGAAAAACGACCCCGCGAGCGGCCGGCCGATGGTCGATGTGATCCTCGACAAGGCCGGACAGAAGGGCACCGGGAAATGGACCGTCGGCAACGCCGTCGAGCACGCCGTCGTCCTCTCCACCGTGAACGCCGCGGTCGAGGCCCGCATCCTTTCCTCGATGAAGGCCAAGCGCGTCGCCGCGAGCAGGATCCTCCCCGCGTGGCCGCCGAAGCCGTTCGTCGGCGATCGCGCGGAGTTGATCGCCGCCGTTCGTGACGCGCTCTACGCGAGCAAGATCGTAAGCTACGCGCAGGGCCTCGATCTCCTCGGCACGGCCGGGAAATTCTACGGCTGGGACCTGAACTTCGGCGACATCGCGACCATCTGGCGCGGCGGCTGCATCATTCGCGCCGTGTTCCTCGATCGCATCAAGGATGCCTACGAGGCAAATCCCCGGCTCGAGAACCTCATGCTCGCGCCCTTCTTCACGGAAGTTTTTGCCACGACGCAGGCCGGCTGGCGGAAAGCCATCACGGTCGCCATCGAGCAGGGCGTCGCCGCCCCCGCGTTCACCGCGAGCCTGGGCTACTACGACAGCTACCGCGCGGAGCGGCTGCCGGCGAATCTGCTGCAGGCCCAGCGGGACTTCTTCGGCGCGCACACCTACGAGCGGCTCGACCGACCCGAGGGCGAGTTTTTCCACACCGAATGGCTCGGCTGACCGCCGGATCCGAAAGCATGCTGACCCTTTATCTCCTTCGGCACGGCCAGACGTCGTTCAGTCGGGCGAACGCCTTCTGCGGCGCCGCGCTCAACCCCAACCTCACGGACGAAGGCCGGCTCATGGCCGACGCCTTCGCGAAAGCCTATGCCGCCACGTCCTGGCAGGCGATCTTCACCAGCCCGCTCAAGCGCACGCTCGAGACCGCGCATCCCATTTGCAGCGCCACCGCCATCTCCCCGCAGGTGCGCGACGACTTGAAGGAGATCGGCTACGGCAAATGGGAGGGCCGCACGAACGCCGAGGTGAACGCGGAGTTCCACGACGACTACATGCGCTGGACGGCGGACCCCGCCTGGTATCCGCCGACGGAAGGCGAGGCGGCGGTCTCCATCGCGCACCGCTCCCTGCGGGTGATCGAGGAGATCCAGCGCGTCTACGACGACGGCAACGTGCTGATCGTCTCGCACAAGGCCACCATCCGCATCATCCTGTGCTCGCTCCTCGGCATCGACGTCGGACGTTTTCGTTATCGGCTCGCCTGCCCGGTCGGCTCGGTTTCGGTGGTGGAATTCGGCAACAACGGCCCGCTGCTCAAGGCCCTGGCGGACCGGGATCACCTCAGCGCCGAGCTGAAGAATCTCCCCGGAACCTAGAATCCAAAGACCTCCCGGCAGGCTCGCGCGGTGTTCACGTGAACCCGCACGACCTGCGACGTGTCCGCCGTGTAGCCACCCGCGAGCACCCAGGCGAGGGGGATTCCTTCCGCCCGCGCGAACTCGAAGACGCGTCGATCGCGGGCCATCAGATCCTCGTGGCCCAGATCCAGCGGCGAATAGGGATCGTCCCGCAGCGGGTCCGCGCCGGCTTGATAGAGAATGATGTCCGGCCGCCCGGCGGTGAGGAGGCGGGAGAGCTGCGCATCCAGGACCGCCCGCATTTCCGCGCCGCGGCAGGCGTTCGGCAAAACGGCCGAGCCGTGATTCGGCCCGGCGGGATGCCTCACGATCTCGACGTCGCGATACGCGTGGTTCCGCCAGTAATCGTTGCCGTAGATCGACAGCGCGAACATCCAGTCCCGGCTTTCCGCGAGCGTGGCGGTGCCGTTGCCGTAGTGCAGGTCCAGATCGAGCACGGCCGCCCGCTTGATCCGACCGGAGGCGCGCAACTTCTCCAATGCCACGACGAGGCCGTTGAACGTGCAAAATCCTTCCCCGTGGTCCGCGCCGGCGTGATGGAATCCGCTCGCGAGGGCGGCTGACACGCCGTGGTCCAGCGCCGCTTCCGCCGCCGCGAAGACGCCGCCGTTCGTGAGCCGGACGGAAGGAAACAAATCCGGCGACCAGGGGAACTTCTGCGACTCCGCCAGGGGGCGCGGCTCCCCGGTGCGCACGGCTTCGAGGTATTCCCCCGTGTGAACGCGAAGCAGGTCCTCGAGGGAGATCGGCGCCGGGGAGACGATCTCGATCTTGGAATCGGCGCGCAGCGCGTCCGCGACGAGGCGGAACTTTCGGATCGGCATGACGTGCTCGCCGAGGGAAACCTCGAAACCAGGATCGTGAAAGACGCGGAGCTTCACGTCCGGGTGGGGGGCGGGAGCGCGATGGGCCGATCGCCGGTCGGGAAGCCCTCGAAGTTTTCCCAGACGATCGCCATGTCCGCCGGGCGAAAATCCGCCGCATACATGCGGTAGAGGCTTTCCACGATGCCGCGCGCTTCGTCGGCGGCAAGCGTCGCGCGGCTCTCGTCGCCGACGAGGCGCACCAGCAGATTCAGCGGCAGCGGCTTGGGTCCGCCGGATGCGTCGATTTCTTCGGGAGGGCGGAAATCCGGTTGGAGATACGGGATCTCGGCCGGGTCGATTTTTTTGTAGCCGGCCTTTTCGTAGGCGGCGAGACGGATGGTGCGCGCCTCGTTCGCCGGCTCGGCCGGCTCCATCTCCGCCGCCAGCACGATGGGTCCGCCCGGCGGATGCCCTCGGGCGGCGAGGCAGGCGCGGGCCGCCTGCACGGGCAGCGCGCGGAGCCACCCGGCGATGCCGGTGCGGCGATGGGCGGGCGCGACGAGGTTGTGGGACAAATGAACGACGGCCATCGGAAAGCCGGCGCGCACGATGGCGGTGTGGTCGCGGACGGCGACGAGTTCCCCGCCTCGCGTGACGAGGAGCAGCTCGTAAAGGAGCGCGCACCCGTTGGTCTGCTCGCGGGGTTCCCAGGCCAATCGGCGGGCGATGACTTCGGCCCGCTCCATTTCGCCGCTGGCTCCGAACTCCGCCCAAAGCGCGTCGAAGGCGACGCGGAACCGCGGATCGGATTCCGCGCGGACGCGGTGCAACTCGAATCCCGCCTGGTCGAGCGCGGCGCTCTTGGCGTCGCCCGGGGCGAGATCGGCGGCGGTCATCCAAGGCGCGAGCATGCCTCAATCTCACGCGAAGGCGCGAAGGCGCGAAGAAAAAACCAGCGTCGGCTTCCGGGTCATTGAAAAGAAACGAGGGCTACGGGTGGAAAGGCAGCGCTTCCGATGAATCCGCCCGCGTAGGTTTCTTTGTCGCCACGGCGCTCTGTCGCCATGTCGCGCGAGAGCACGCGCGACCCCTCGGCCCGACGGAGCGGGACGGCGGCAACGACGTTTTTTTTGGCTGCCTCGCATAGATTCGAACTATGACAAACAGATCCAGAATCTGCAGTGCTACCATTACACCACGAGGCAAAGAGTGACCGGCGGAGCGGCCTGGCTCGACGAGCCGAACGAGCGGAAACACTCCTCCGCCGGGGCGGAAGTTACAAGCCATTTTTTCCCGTCAGGCGGCCGGCGCCTCCGCGACCCGCTCGAATCGCGGGGCGAGCAGATGCTGGATGGCGAAGGCGACGAGGTAGGCGGAGGCGCAGATCGCGAAGAGAATCGGATAGCCCGCCGCGCCCATGCGGTCGAGGAGATGGCCGCAGTAGAGGGGAAACAGGATGCCGCCGATGGAGCCGGCCGTCGTGCCGAGGCCGATGAGCGAGGCGACCGCGCTCGGGGGAAACATGTCGGAGACGGTGGTGTAGAGATTTGCGGACCACGCCTGGTGCGCGGCGCCGGCCAGGCCGATGAGGATCACCGCGCCCCAGTCGTCGCAATACCGCACCGCGAGGATGGGCAGCACGGCCACCGCAAAAAGAAAGAGCCCTGTCTTGCGCGCGCGGGTGACGCTCCAGCCCCGGCGGATGAGATGCCCGGTGAGCCACCCTCCGGCGATGCTCAGGATGGTGACGAGGCCGTAGATCGAGACGAGGTAGGTCCAGCTGGCCTTGAGGTCGAGGTGCCGGGTTTGCTTGAAGAAGTCGGGCAGCCAGATCAGGAAGAACCACCAGATGGGGTCGGTGAGAAATTTCGCGACGACGAAGGACCACGCCTGCCGGTAGCGGAGGAGGTGGGTCCAGGGGATGGGCGGCGGCGCGGGCTCGTTCGCGGAGTCGGCGCGAATGAAGGCGAGTTCGGCGGCGCCGAGGCGGCGTTGTTCTTCCGGGGCGTTGAAAAACGGGATCCAAAGCGCGAGCCACAGCAGGCCGATGGCGGCCGCCGCGACGAAGGCCGCCTGCCAGCCGTAGGCGTCGGCGATCCATGGCACCGTGGCGGGGGCGAGAATCGCGCCGACGTTGGCGCCGCTGTTGAAGAGGGTGGTGGCAAAGGCGCGCTCGGCGCGGGGAAACCAAAGGGTGACGGCCTTCACCGCCGAGGGAAAATTCCCGCCTTCGCCGAGGCCGAGGGCGACGCGGGCGAAGAAGAATCCCCCCGCGCTGCCGACGAAGGCGTGGGAGAGGGCGGCGAGGCTCCAGGCGGTAATGGAGAGCGCGTAGCCGAGCTTGACGCCGAAGCGGTCGACGAGCCACCCGAAGCCGAGCACGCTCACGGCGTAGGCACCCTGGAAGGCGGCGTTGACGCGGCCGAACTCGGCGTTCGTCCAGTGGAACTGCTCGTCGAGGATGGGCTTCAGCAGCGAGAGGATTTGGCGGTCGATGTAGTTGATCGACGTGGCGAGAAACAGGAGGGCGCAGACGGTCCAGCGAAAGCGGCCGATGGCGGAGGCGGGGGGAAGCACGGTGAGAGGGGAGCTAGAAAAAGCCGAAGTAGCGGTGGGCGTTGTGGTGACAGACGTCCTCGACGAGGCCGCCGACGAGGGCGGGGTCGTCCGGGATGCGGCCGCGCTCGATGTCCGCGCCGAGGAGGTTGCAGAGCAGGCGACGGAAGTATTCGTGGCGCGGGTAGGAGAGGAACGAGCGGCTGTCGGTGAGCATGCCGACGAATTGGCTGAGCAGGCCGATCTGCGAGAGGGCCTCGAGGTGGCGGGTCATGCCGTCGAGCTGGTCGAGAAACCACCAGCCGCTGCCGAATTGCAGGCGGCCGGGCGTGCCGCCGCCCTGGAAGTTGCCGAGCATGGCGGCGATGAGCTCGTTGTCGCGCGGGTTGAGGTTGTAGATGATGGTCTTCGGCAGGCGGCCGATCTGCTCGAGGCGGTCGAGGTGGCGGGCGAGGCCGTCGGCGAGCGGCCAGTCGCCGATGGAGTCGAAGCCGGTGTCGGGGCCGAGCTCGCGGAAGCGGGCGGTGTTCGTGTTGCGCAGGGCGCCGCAGTGGAGCTGCTGGGTCCAGCCTTTTTCCGCGTCGAGGAGGGCGAGCTCGTGGAGCATGAAGGATTTGAAGCGGCGGACGGCGGCGGGATCCGGCGATCGGCCGGAACGGACGCGGGCGAAGGTCGCGGCGGCTTCGGAGGCGGGGCAATCGTCGGCGAAGACGGTTTCCAGCCCACGGTCGGAGAGCCGGCAGCCGGCGGCGTGGAAGAAGTCGTGGCGGAGGCGCAGCGCGGCGAGGAAGGAGTCGAGGTCGGCAACGTCGGAGTTGGCGGCGGCTTCGAGTTTCGCGAGCCATTCCCGGAAGGGAGCGGGATGGTCGACGGCCATCGCTTTATCGGGTCGCCAGGTGGGGCGGACCTGGATCTCGAAACTGGGGTCGGCGGCGATCACCTGGTGATGCTCGAGCGAATCGACGGGGTCGTCGGTGGTGCAGACGACCTCGACGCGGGAGCGGCGCAGCAGCGAGCGGGCGGAAAAGTCGGGCTGCCGGATGAGGTCGTTGCATTCCTCGTAGATCGATGCGGCGGTGTCGGGGCCGAGCAGGCGGTCGGTGATGCCGAAGTGGCGGGCGAGCTCGAGGTGGGTCCAATGGTAGAGCGGGTTGCGGAGGGTTTTCGGGACGACCTCGGCGTAGCGGGCGAATTTCTCGGCGTCCGGCGCGGGGCCGGTGCAGAAGCGTTCTTCGACGCCGGCGGTGCGCATGGCGCGCCATTTGTAATGGTCGCCGGCGAGCCAGAGCTGGGTGAGGTTCTCCCAGTGGCGGTCCCGCGCGATGTCGGAGGGGGAAAGATGGCAGTGGTAGTCGATGATCGGCTGCGGCTCGGCGTGCCGGTGGTAGAGCTCGCGGGCGGGCGCGCCGTCGAGGAGGAAGTCGGGGTGGATGAACGGGCGGGACATCAGTTCATTCCGCGGGCCCAGGGGGCGGGCGTGCGCAGCTGGAAGAGCATTTCGCCGGCTTTGGGGACGAGGAGGATGCCTTCGTCCTCGCGGTCGGCGAAGGCTTGCGGGTCGATGGTGTCGGGGTCGCGGTAGCCGAGATTGAGGGCGGCGCAGGTGGCCGGCGGGATGCGGGTGGCGAGGGTGACCCGGGCGCGGCCGCGCTCGACGCCGTTCTCGTAGGTGCCGAGGCCGCGGACGTGCGTGGAATGGGCGAGCACGCCCCAGGGGAGATCCTTGAACCGGTCCCACTGGGCGAGAAAATAATCGCGGCAGTGGTAGCCGATCTTTTCGATGAGGTCGCCCTGGGTGACGGAGACGCGCTCGATGTGGGGCGCGTAGATGATGAGCTCGCCGCCGTCGGCGAGGACGGGCTCGAGCTTATACATGCATTTTCCGCCGGTCCAGATGTCCTCGTACATCGCGGGCGCGCAGGAGAGAATCGTGTGGAAGGGTTTTTCCTTCGTCCTGACGTGGAGGCGGCGGGAGAGCTCCGAAGCCTGGTCCCAGGCGGCTTCCGGGGTGCCGGCGAAGATCCCGGCGAAGCCTTCGTGATGGACGAGCGCGAAGCAGAGCTTCGGCCGGGGCACCATCGAGGCGGCGCGGTCGACCACGTGGCGGACGGGCGTCCATTTATTGCCGATGATCATCGGGTTCGTCACGACGGCGCCGAGCCAGTGAAAAAAGTTCAGGATTTCCGGGCCGCTCACGCCGGGAAAAAGGTATTTGTTTCCGCCGGAAAACCCGACGACTTCGTGGGGGAAGACGGGACCGATGATGACGAGCCGGTCGTGGTCGAGGACGTGGCGATTGATCCGCACCTCGACGTCCAGGGCGAATCGGCCGCCGGAGAGCGCGGCGATTTCCGCGGCGGGGATGACGCCGAGCGAGGCGAGGGCGGCGGGGTCCTGCCAATCGTGGTTGAGGAGCCGCACCGCGCGGTAGCGGCTGGACCGTTCCTCCGGCGTGAGGCCGAGGCGCTCGCAGATGGCGGCTTCCGGCATCGGCTGGTGGGTGCCGAGCGCGACCATCACGTCGAGGGCGGCGGCGGTGGACGCGAGGTGGGCGTGGAGGGCCTGAAAGACGACGTCGACCGCCGCGGTGCGGGTGGCGTCGGGGACGATGACGAGCACGCTTCGGCCGCGGTAGTCTTCGATCGCGCAGGCTTCGGCGACGATGCGGTCCACTTCGTCGCGCGTGACGGCGCGAGCGGAAGGGACGATGGATCGGACGGACACGGCTTAGATCGTTTGGGACAAGAAGCCGCCGTCCACGCGGAGATCGATGCCGGTGACGAAGCCGGCGGCGCGCGGGCTGGCCAGGAAAATGGCGGCTCCGACGAGTTCCTCCGCCGTGCCGAAGCGGGCCATGGGGGTGTGGCCGAGGATGGCTTCCGCGCGCGCGGTCGGGTGGCCGTCGGGCTGGCGGAGGAGGGCGCGATTCTGCTCGGCGGGAAAAAAGCCGGGCGTGATCGAGTTCACGCGCACGCCTTTCGGGGCCCACTCGCGGGCGAGGAAGCGGGTGAGATTAAGGACGGCGGCCTTGGCGGCGGAGTAGGCGACGACGCGGCTGAGCGGCCGGTGGGCGGCCACGCTGGCGATATTGATGATGCTGCCGCGGCCGCGTTCCGCCATGGCGGGGCCGAATTCCTGACAGGGCAGCAGCGCGCCGCCGGCGAGGTTTGCGGCGAAGCTGGCGTTCCAGTCCTCGAGGCGGATGGATTCGAAGGGCTGGTCGGGGGCGACGGTGACCTTCGGGTCGTTGCCGCCGGCGGCGTTCACGAGGCAGGTGGGCGAGCCGAAGGCGGCGTGGATCGCGGCGTGCGCGGCGGCCAGGCTCCGGGCGTCCGTCGCGTCGGCGGGAAAAAATCGCGCGCGACCGCCGGCCCGCGCGATGCGGGCGGCGGCGGCTTCCCCGCGTTCGGCGTTGCGCCCGACGATGGCGACCGTGGCGCCGGCTTCGGCCAGGCCATCGGCGAGGGCGCCGCCGATCACGCCGGTGGCGCCGATCACGACGGCGACTTCGCCGGTGAGGTCGAAAAGGGAGGTCATGGGCGGGAAGGGCGCGGCTAGCCGAAGATGGGCCGGATGTGACGCTCGAGGAGGTTGTGGGTGACGTTGCGGGCGATGAGGGTTTCGTTCGCCCGCAATGCGTCGGTGTAGCGCGTGTTCATCTCGGCGGCAATCTTGAAGCCGACGTGGATGAGTTGACGGAAGTCCGCGTGGTATTCGGGGCTGGACGGATCGTGGCGCAGCGTCGCGGCGAATTTCCCGCCGCTCCAGGTCGCGACGGTCGCGGGCGCGGGGAGCCGGGATCGTTCGATGGCGATGACGGTCGCGTAGGGGCCGGTGAGCTCGTCGAAGCGGGCGTGGGCGCCGGCGTAGATTTCACGGGCGATGTCGAGACCCACGCCGCCGGACTCGGCGAGGCTGATGACCTCCTCGAGCCACGTGGTGCCGGCGGTTTTCACGTGAAGGCCGGCGTCGTGCTTTTTCAGGAGGCGATTGATGATCGGGTAGAGCGAAAATTTGTCGCTGCCGGAGTGGACGCTGAGCTTGAGCGTGTCGGGCAGTCCGAACTCGCGGATGGCGAAGGCGATGACGCAGAGATCCTCGTCGAACTCCCGCTCGAACCGCGTGAGGTCGCCCGCGTAGTCGACGCCCTTGTTGAAGCGGCCGGTGAATTTCGGCGCGATGGTCTGCACGGGGATGCGCTCGCCGGCGAGCATGGCGAGGATCAGGAAAAGCTCGACGGGGGTCTGCGGCGTGTCGGTCTCGTCGACCGAGACCTCGGTGACGAACGCGTCAGGGCCTTTGCGGGCGGCGATGTGGCGGTGGATCGTGCCGGCCTGTCGCGCGGCGAGCAGGAATTTCGCGGCGGCGGCGCGAAGGGTGTTCTCGGTGATCGTGAATGGCTGGGCGATGCCGGGGATCGCAAGGTCGCCGAGATATTTCGAGGCGGAGGTCACGAAGGCCTCGATGGCGGCGTCGGCGGCGGGCTTGCCGGTAAAGTCGGCGACGTCGAGCGTGTAGAAATCGCTGCCGGCGAGAAAGGCGTCCACCGTGCCGAGGCCGATGTGGTCGGCGTCCACGTAGTATTCACCCTTCCACCCGAGCGCGGCCACGGCGTCGTCGGCTTCGGCGCGGAGATCGTCGGGCCGACTTCTCACGATGGCGTGCTCGCGGTTGGACTTGTTCCAGACGGGATAGACCTCGAGGCCGAGCGCGTGGGCAGCGACGATCGCCTGGAGCTGGGCGCGGCCTTGATGGGCGAAGCGGTCGCCGGAGCCGAAGGTGTATTTTTTGATTTTCATGAAAACCGGCTGGACGCGGCGGGAGTCGGAGGGATCATAAAGGCATTCGCGAGCGGGCCATGTTGTGCTAGGGATCGGCTCATGTCCCGCCTGATTGCTCCCGCGTTTCTTCTCCTCGCCGTCCTGGGTTTTTCCGGCTGTTCCAGCATGGGCGGAGGCACGCCGAACGGTCAGACGCAGGTGATCGTCAGCGACGTGATCGAATCGCAGATCGAGACGAAGGCCGAGGAGGTGTTCGATCGTCATGGATTCGATTTCAAGGGGGCGGGCGCGGGGCGGATGGTCTTCGAACGGCCAGGTGGCGCGATGGGGAACATCATTTACGGAAACTGGCAGGAGAACGATGTCACGACCCAGGTGACGCTCTTCATCATCCCGAAGGGGCCGACGACCTTCGCGCTTCGGACGCGCTCGATGGCGGTGCGGCATACGTTCGGGGCCGACTCCGACACGGAGCTTTTCGATGTCGCGGGCGGGCGTTACAAGGTGATCCTCGACAAGATCGCGAAGGAGCTGCGCGATCAGAACGCCGCGGCGACCATGGCGCGGTCGGACGGTTATTCGTAGGTCAGGCCGAAGCCGAAGGGGAAAAGCGGATCGTAGTTCTTGTCCCCGACGTTGACGGGAATCTGCAGCGTGGAGCGGGGCCAGCTGACGGGAAGTTTTCCCCTTGGCCGGTAGTCGCCAAAAAGGACGTCCGAGACGCCTTTGCCTTCCGAGCCCGGCAGCCAGGCCGCCAGCACGGCGTCGCACCGGGCGAGCACCGGAGCTAAAGTCAGCGGCCGTCCGGAGACGACGACGGCCGCGACGGGAACTCCAGATTGCCGGGCGTTGTCGATCGCCTGCAGGTCGGAAGCGTCGAAGTCGAGGTCGTCGCGGTCGCCTTTGAATTCGGCGTAGGAGTTTTCGCCGACCACGGCGAACACCACGTCGCAACCTTCGAGCCCGGCGCCATCGGCCGAGTAGACGACCTCCGTTTTCGCGGAGACCGCGGCCTTGACGGCGTCGAGGATCGTCGTGCCGCCGAGGAGCGTCATGCCGTTGAAGCTCTGCCAATCCAAGGTCCATCCCCCGCATTGGACGTTCAGGTCGCTCGCGCCCTTCCCGGTGAGGCCGATGCGGCGGGCCTGCTTCGAAGCGGGCAGGAGGCGCCGGCGGTTTTGCAGAAGCACCAGCGATTTCCGGACGCACTCGCGCGCGACCTCGCGGTGGGCCGGGCTGCCGATGGCGGCGAAGAGCTCCGGCGAGCCTTTGTGGCCTTCGAAGAGTCCCAGTTCGAATTTGACTTCAAGGATGCGGCGCACGGCGTCGTCGACGCGGGAGAGGGGGACCCGGCCTTCGTTCACGAGCGCCTTGAGGGCCGCGATGAAGTCGACGTAGCTGTTCTTCGCCGGCAATCCGGGGATGACGGCGTCGGGAGCCGGGGAGGGCGCGAACGGGATCATCACCAGGTCGACGCCCGCATTGATGGATCGCTCGACGCTGCCGCGGTAATCGGCGGGATCGATCTGATCGATCGCCGCCCAATCGGAAACGACGAAGCCGGAAAATTTCAACTCGCCCTTGAGCAATCCCGCGATGAGCCCGCGCTGCGCGTGCATCTTCGTTCCGTTCCAGCTGCTGTAGGAAACCATGATCGAGCGGGTGCCGGCCTGGATCGCGGCGATGTAGCCGGGAAGATGAATTTTCCTGAGCGTTGCCAGGTCGGCCGACGTGTCGCCCTGGTCCTTGCCGCCGGTCGTTCCGCCGTCGCCGAGAAAGTGTTTCGCGCACGAAAGGACGGACGCCTTCGCCGCCAGATCGGGTCCTTGAAGGCCGCGCACGGAGGCGGCGCCCATCGCGGCGACGAGGCCGGGATCCTCGCCGAAGCTCTCGGCGCCGCGGCCCCAGCGTTCGTCCCGCGTGACGGCGACGCAGGGCGCGAAGGTCCAATCGACCCCGATGCCGGCCACCTCCTCCGCGGTCACCCGCGCCGCCCGCTCGACCGCGGACGGATCGCGAGTCGCGCCAAGGCCGATATTGTGAGGAAAGATCGTCGCTCCGGTGACGTTGTTGTTTCCGTGAACGGCGTCGAGGCCGTAGATGACGGGCACGCGCAGGCGGGTTTTTGCGGCGTAGCCATCGAGCCGGGCGGCGAGGTCCTTCCAGGCCGTTGCGGAGCTGCCGGCGGGGGGATTGGAATTCCCGCCGCTGAGGATCGAGCCGAGAAAATATCTGGCAATGTCGTCCTCGCGACCTTTCAGCGCGTCGCTGTCGACCTGAGTCATCTGCCCGATCTTCTCCTCGAGCGTCATCTGCGCGAGCAAGGTCTCGGCCTTTTGGGCCGGCGTCGCGGGCGGGCGGTGGCATGCGCCCAGGCCGATGAGAAAGGCTCCGGCGAGAAGGGGAACGGATTTCACGAGGGCGTCAGCGAAGCTCGTCCGGGAGCAGGGGCTGGAGGCCCTTGATGCGCTGGACGGCGTTGCGGTGGCAGACGAGGACGGCATCGGGCGTCTCGACGACGACCAGATCGCTGACGCCGCAAAGGGCGATGAGGCGGGAGTTCGCGACGACGATGTTGTTGTGCGAATCGATCACGGCGTGCGCGCCTCTCAGCGTGTTTTCCGCGGCGTCCTGGCCGAGATGGGCGGGCAGCGCCGCCCAGGTGCCGACGTCATCCCAGTCGAACTCCGCGCGGATCGCGAGAACGTCCCGCGCCTGTTCCATGATGGCGTAATCGACGGATATCTTCGGCAGGCGCTCGAATCGATCCGCGAGGTACGCCGCGGGATCGCCGGCGGGGAACTCCCGGATGAATGAGGCAAGCGGCGGCGACAGGCGGTCGCATTCCGCAAAAAACGCGCCGGCGCGCCAGACGAACATGCCGGCATTCCAGCCGTAGGCGCCGCTGGCGACGTATTCCTCCGCGGTGTCGGCGTCGGGTTTTTCGACGAAGCGCTCGACCGTGCTCACGCGGCTCCCGCCGGACGCGGGCGCGAATTCACCGCCCAGCTTGAGGTAGCCGTAGCCGGTCGCGGCGAACGACGGGGGAATCGAAAACGTGAGCAGCGCGTGGGACTCGCGCACGGCCTCGGCGGCGTCGCGGAGCTGGCGCCGGTAGGTCTCGGTATCGTGAATGACGGAGTCCGCGGGAAGCAGGGCGCAGAGGGCATTCCGGTCGCGCGCGCGGGCAAAGGCGGTGGCGAAGGCGGCGGCGGGAGCGGTGTCGCGCTTGGCGGGTTCGGCCAGAAACTGCCCCGCCGCGAGCGACGGGACGGCGGCGCGGCAGGCTTCGAGCTGATCGCGATTCGTGAGCACGAAAACGCGGTCGGCGGGCACCACGCCGACGGCGCGCTGGACGGCTTCCTCGAGCAACGTGCGGTCGCTCACGAGCCGGAGCAGATGCTTCGGCGTGCGGGCGCGGCTCATGGGCCAGAAACGTTCGCCGCTGCCCCCGGCCATGATGAAGATGAAGAGGTTGTCCATGTTTTCGAATTTCAATCGGCGCCGGGGGCCCCGGAGGCGCCGAGGGCGGCGCGAGCGGCGGTGAGGGCGGCGAGTCGTTCCCGCCATCCGCGCTCGCGCTCGCGGTGTTCCTCGACGACGGCGGCCGGGGCGTTTTGCACGAACGTTTCGCTCGCGAGCTTGGCCTGCGCCTTGGTGATCTCCGCGCGGATTTTCCCGAGCTCCGCGTCGAGGCGAGCGCGCTCCGTCGCGGCGTCGATGACGCCTTCGAGCGGAAGAAAGATGTCGCCGATGGGCGTGACGCAGATCGCGGCGCCCGCCGGGGCGGCGGCGCAGACTTCGAGGGGGTCGGCGTTGAGGAGGATCTTCAAGACGGGCAGTTCTCCATTCACCCAGGAGGCGGCGGGGCGGATCGCCCAGGCGAATTTTCGGTTCGAGGGCAGGTTGTAGGTCGAGCGGAGATTCCGCGCCTGAGAAATGGCGGCGTGGACGAGATCCGCTTCCGCGGCCGGAGCGGCGCCGGAGGTCCCGGGCCATTCGGCGAACTGGATCGTCGTGGCGCCGAAGCCGAGTCCGTGCCACAGCTCCTCGGTGAGGAACGGCGCGTAGGGATGGAGCAGGCGCAGGACGCGACCGATGACGAAATCGATCGTGGCCAGAGTCCCGGCTTTCCGAGCGGCGTCGTCGCCGTAGAAATCCGCCTTCGCGACCTCGATGAACTTGTCGCAAAATTCCCCCCACACGAAGTCGTAGAGCGCCTGCGCGATGTCGTTGAAACGATAGGTGCGATAGCCCTCCTCGATGCGAAGGATGGTGGCGTCGAGCTTGGCGAGCAGGTCGGCGGCGAAGATCGAGGGTTCGTGCCCGGTCGGATCGGCGAGGGGATCGACGGCTCCCTGCATCGTGCGGAAGCGGCAGGCATTCCAGAGCTTGTTGCAGAAGTTACGGCCTTCGACGACGACCTGCTCGTCGAACTTGATGTCCTGGCCCTGCGGCGCGATGCGCATGAGGCCAAAGCGGAGGCCGTCCGCGCCGTATTTCGCGATGATCTCGAGCGGGTCGGGGGAATTGCCGAGCGACTTCGACATCTTGCGGCCGCCCTTGTCGCGGATGATGCCGGTGAAGAACACGTCGCGAAAGGGAACTTCGCCGGTGTATTCGAGGCCGGCCATGATCATGCGGGCCACCCAGAAAAAAAGAATGTCCGGCCCGGTCACGAGCACGCTCGTGGGGTAGAATTTCGCACGCGTCGCGGCGTCCATCGTCCCATGCGCCCAGAGCCAGGACGAGAACCAGGTGTCGAGCACGTCGGGATCCTGCGCCCAGTCGGCGCCGGGCGATTCCACCTGGCAGCGCGTGTCCTCGCCGCGATACCAGACCGGCACGCGGTGGCCCCACCAGAGCTGCCGCGAGATGCACCAGTCCTGGATGTTTTCGAGCCAGTGGTCGTATACCTTCTCCCAGCGGTCCGGAAAAAAGCGAATGAGGTGATGGCGGACGGCGTCGCGCGCCTCGTCGGTCCGCGGATATCGAAGGAACCACTGCTCGCTGAGCCGCGGCTCGATGGGGACGTCGGCGCGTTCGCTGAAGCCGACCGTGTTCTGGTAGGGCTCCTCCTTTACGAGCAAGCCGAGGCCGGCGAGCAATTCCCCCGCGCGCTTCCGGGCCGCAAAACGGTCCAGGCCCCGCAAATCGGCGCCGGCCTTTTCGTTCATCGTGCCGTCGGGGTTCATCACGTCGACGACCGCGAGCCCATGCCGCGCACCGATTTCGTTGTCCACCTTGTCGTGCGCGGGCGTGACCTTCAGCACGCCGGTGCCGAATTCGAAATCCACCGCCTCGTCGTCGACGATGGGAATCGCCGCCCCGGTCTCGAGGGGCAGGGGACGTCGCACGGTTTTCCCAACGAGGCGGGCATACCGTGGGTCCTTCGGGTTTACCGCCACGGCGGTGTCGCCGGGGATGGTTTCCGGCCGCGTGGTCGCGATCTCGAGAAACGTGCCGGGCTCCTCCACGACCTCGACGCGGAAGTGATACATCACGCTTTTCTGGAGCTTGGGAACCACCTCCTCGTCGCTCAGCGCGGTGAGCGAAACCGGACACCAGTTCACCATGCGCCGGCCGCGGTAGATGCGCCCTTTTTCGAAGAGGTCGACGAACACCTCCTGCACCTGGCGGGCGTAGTCGGCATCCATCGTGAACCGCCCGCGACCCCAGTCGCACGAGCAGCCGAGGCGCTTGAGCTGGTTGATGATGATGCCGCCGTGGCGGTCCTTCCAGTCCCAGACGCGCCGGAGAAATTCCTCGCGGCCGAGGTCGTGGCGCGTTTTCCCTTCGGTCTTGCGCAGGGTGCGCTCGACCACCGTCTGCGTCGCGATGCCCGCGTGATCCGTGCCCGGCAGCCAGAGCACTTCGTGGCCCCGCATGCGCGCGCGGCGGGCGAGGATGTCCTGGATCGTGTTGTTCAACACGTGGCCGAGCGTGAGCACGCCGGTGACGTTCGGCGGCGGGATGACGATGGAAAACGCCGGTTTCGGCGAGGCGGGATCGGCGATGAAGCAGCCATCGGCGAGCCATTGCGCATACCATCGCTCCTCGACCGCCGCGGGCTCGTAACTCTTGGAAATCTCGACCATGGGAAAGCGGTCACTGTGCGCCACGAGCAAGAACCCGCGCAAGCCCGGAGCCAGTTCGGAAAAAAACCGCCCCGTCGGGGCGCGGGGCCCGGCGACGGAGCGCCGTGGCGACAAGGCCGCGGTTTCCGCTGGGGCGGCGGTTGC
>CAXTSM010000021.1:0-2522 GCA_964247025.1 uncultured Chthoniobacterales bacterium | reverse complement strand
CGACGGAGCGCCGTGGCGACAAGGCCGCGGTTTCCGCTGGGGCGGCGGTTGCTTCAGGGTGGGCGTTGTAGCCGCCCCGCTCCGTCGGGGCGCGGGGCCCGGGTAGCGGGCGATCCGGCGTCTGGGACGCGGGCACGGCGACGGAGCGCCGTGGCGACAAGGAGGCGACTTCCACCGGGCGGCGGTTGCTTCAGGGTGAGCGTTGTCGCCGCCCCGCTCCGTCGGGGCGTGGGCCCGGGTCGCGGCGATCCGGCGCCTGGGACGCGGGCACGGCGACGGAGCGCCGTGGCGACAAGGCCGCGGTTTCCGCTGGGGCGGCGGTTGCTTAGAGGTGGGCGTTGTCGCCGCCCCGCTCCGTCGGGGCGCGGGGCCCGGATTGCGGCGATCCGGCGCCTGGGACGCGGGCACGGCGATGGAGCGCCGTGGCGACAAGGAGGCGGCTTCCGCCGGGCGGCGGTTGCTTAGAGGCGTGCGTTGTCGCCGCCCTGCTCCGTCGGGGCGTGGGCCCGGGTTGCGGCGGTCCGACGCCCGGGACGCGCACGGCGACGGAGCGCCGTGGCTACAAGGACGCGGTTTCCGCTGGGGCGGCGGTTGCTTCAGGGTGAGCGTTGTAGCCGCCCCGCTCCGTCGGGGCGCGGGGCCAGGGTTGCGGCGATCCGGCGCCCGGGGCGCGGGCCCGGCGACCGAGTGCCGTGGCGACAAGGACGCGGTTTTCTGCCAGGGCGGCGGTTGCCCCCGCTCCCGCGGAGCGTCGGCTCCCGGTCTCCCGGTCCGAGAAAACCCCTTGCACCTCGGGCATGACATTCCCACTTTAGCCACCCCGATGCGCCGACCGTTTCGACCCCGCTCCATCGCGCTGGCCGCATTGTGTCTCGGCGTTCTCCCGGCGTGCGATGGGAAGCCGCCGGCGGCGAAACTTTCACCCTCGCCCTCGCCGGCGGCGGCGAAAAACCCCGCCCCGACGCCGATCTCCCCGCCCCCCGCAACACCGAAGCCCGTGGTCACGCCCACCGCGTCCCCGGCGCCGAGTTCGCCTCCCGTCCTCGTCCCGGCCAAGGCCTCGCCCACCGCTTCGCCAAAGCCCCGGCCGACCCCGGACTCCGCCCGCGCCGCCGAGCCCCGGGCGCCCGCCTCGAACGACTGGCATGTCGTCTCGATGGAGGGCCGCCGTTACGTGCCCGTGGCCGATGTCGCCGCCTTCTATCGCATGGGCATCGCCGCGTCGGACGCCCGGAGCTTTCGCCTCACCGGGCCGAACCGCGTGATCGTGGGCCGCGCGGGCGCCAGCGAAGTGCTCATAAACGGCGTGAAATACGTGACCTGTTTCCCGACGCGCACCCGCGGCTCCACCGTTTATCTCTCGGCCATGGACGTCACCAAGATCGTCGAGCCGATCATGCGGCCCGGCAAGATCAAGGGCGCGCAGCCGATCCGCGCGGTCGTCCTCGACGCCGGCCACGGCGGGCACGACAGCGGCGCGGTCGGTCGTTACGGGCGGGAAAAGGATTTCACGCTCGACGTGGTCCTTCGCACCCGCGCGCTGTTGCTGAAGGCCGGATTCCAGGTCAAGACGACGCGCGTCTCCGACGTGTTCATCCCGCTCGAGGACCGCGCCGCCTACGGCCGCGGTTTTCCCGGCGCGGTCTTCGTCAGCGTCCACTTCAACAAAAGCAACGCCTCGCCGACCGGCACGGGCATCGAAACCTACGCCCTCGCGCCGCGGGGCGTGCCCTCGATGGACGAGGGCAGCCTGCGATACAGCGACTTCCGGGAAAATCCCGGCAACGTGAACGACGCTCGGAATGTCGCGCTCGCCGCGGCGATCCATTCCATGCTCATGCGGAACGTTCCGCTGCCGGACCGCGGCATCAAGCGCGCCCGGTTCCTCGTCTTGAAGAACAACCACGTTCCCGCGGTCCTCGTCGAAGGCGGCTTCGTCGATAACGCCCGGGACGCCCGCTACATCGCGTCGGTCGACTACCGGCAGCGCCTGGCTCTTTCCATCGCGCAGGCGGTGACCGCCTACGCCCGCACCGTCAATGGCACCGGCACCCCATCCGCCGTGGTGACCGTGAACCCGCCCGAGCCCGGCACGACGCCCGCGCCGCTCTCGGAGGATACGTTCGGCCCGGCGGCCGCCGGCGAGGGCGAAAAGAAGGCCGCGCCGACCGCGACGCCGTGGAAGGTGGATCGCCTCGGCACCGAGCCGTGAGCGTTTCCAACCGAGCGTTACCACGGCGCGCCGTCGCCGTGCCGGGCGCGGTCGAACGCCCGGACGGAGCGGGGCAGTTACGGCATTTATCGAAGCGCTCCAGGTGTTCCGCCCTGGACCGAGGTCGAGGCCTTTGCCTCCGTGGCCGCTCCTCGGCCCGGGCCAACCCCGTGCTTGTTGCATTTCACTTGACCGAGCCAGCCCGACGACCGTAGGGCTGGAGCATGAGGGCGTTGCCAAACTGTCTTGTCCACGGCCTGATCAGTCTGGGCGTTTTCTCTGTCTCCCCAGCGCAGGGCACCGGTTTCGA
>CAXTSM010000020.1:11301-66228 GCA_964247025.1 uncultured Chthoniobacterales bacterium | reverse complement strand
TTGTAGGGGCTGTTGTCCGCGCCGGGTTCGTTGACGGGGAGGATCTGCACGACGCGCAGCCCGTGGCGGGCGGCCCAGGTGGCGAATTCCCGGAGCGCGAGGGTGTCGCCCACGCCGAGATCGCGCGATCCCCGCAGCGCGAAGACGGGGGCGAGCACGCCGGCGATGCGTTGGTTGGGATCGAGGGTGCGCACGGGTCGGGTTGTTAACGGGATACGCGGATGCCCGCAAGCCCGGACGCTTCCGCGCTGCGGAGTTGTCAGCCGTGAAAAGAGGCCTTATGGAGGGGGAAAACGCCGTTCCCGCCATGTCCAATCACCGTCACTTGATCGTCCAGCCCAACGACGGCACCGCGCCCGTCATCGAGCTCATCGGCCGCGCCCGCCGCTCGCTTTACCTCAAGCAGTTCACGTTCACCGAGCCGGCGATCCAGCGGGCCGTGATCGACCGGAAAAACGCCGGCGTCGACGCGCGGGTGATGCTCAATCCCGCGCGCTCCTCCGGCAGCCGGGCGAACGACGAGGCGTTCGCCGTCTTCGAGAAAGCCGGGGTGCCCGTGCAATGGGCGAACCCGCATTTCGCCGTCACGCACGAGAAGTCGATCGTCGTCGACGAGTCCGTCGCCCTGGTCGCCACCTTCAACCTTTGCGAAAAATATTTCACGCAGACGCGGGACTACGGCGTGATCCTCGAGGACGCGGCGAAGGTCGCGCAGATCGTCGAGGGTTTTCACGCGGACTGGGAGCACCGCTCCTGGCACCCGACCGAGGACACGGGCCTGCTCTGGAGCAACAGCAACTCGCGGCTGCTGATGGCGGCCTTCATCGACCAGGCGCGGGGGACGCTCGACCTCCAGCACCCCAAGTTCGTCGACGCGACCGTCATCGAGCGCATCGCGGCGGCGGCGCGGCGCGGCGTGCGCGTGCGCGTGCTCTGCGGCGGCAAGCACGGCATCAGCGAGTGGGACATCCTCGACACGTTCTCGTCGCTCCGGCTGCTCCATTACATGGGCGTGAAGGTGCACAAGCAGAGGAGTCTGCGCCTGCACGCGAAGTTGATCCTCGTCGACGGCCGGCACGCGCTCGTCGGCTCGATGAACATCGACCGCAGCGCGTTCGACCTGCGCCGCGAGCTCGGCACGACGATCACGGACCCCGCGATCATCGACCAGCTCGCGGAGGTGTTCGAGGGCGACTGGGAGGAGTCGCATCGCTACGATCCGCCCGAGCCGCTGAGCGCCTTCCACCACGTCGAGGACGACTTTCCGCCCGATCCCGACCTTCACCATGAGTGAGCCGGCCAAGGTGCCCGCGCCCGGTCTGAGGGAGCTCGCTCTCACCTTCAACAAGATCGCGCTGGCGAGCTTCGGCGGCGGACTTTCCGCCTGGTCGCGCGAGGTCGTCGTCGTGGAGCGCAAATGGATGACGGAAGAGGAATTCCTCAGCGCGCTCACGATCTGCCGCATCCTTCCCGGCGCGAACCAGGTGAACATGGCGGTCTTCGTGGGCGTAAAATTTCACGGCGTCGTCGGCGCGATCGCGGCCACGTTCGGCCTGACGTGCGTGCCGGTGCTCGTCGTGCTCGGCATGGGATGGTTTTATTTCACGTATCGCGAGGTGCCCGCGCTGAAGTCCGTGCTGCACGGCATGACGGCCGCGGCCGTGGCCATGACGCTGGCGATGGCGTTCAAGACCGGAAAAAAATGCCTCGGCAGCCCGGTGGCGGTCGGGCTGTTCGTGGCGATCTTCGCGCTCAGCGCGATCGCGCGGATGCCGCTCGCGCTGTCGCTGCTCCTCTGCGGGCCGGTGGCCCTCTGGTGGGGCTGGCCGCGCGCGAAGAAGGAGGCCGCATGAAGCCGCACACGATGCTGCACCTCATCACGCTTTTCGGGTCACTCTCGATCCTGTCGATCGGGGGCGGGAATACCGTGCTGCCCGAGATGCACCTGCAGGCCGTGAAGACCTACGGGTGGGTCTCGGGCAGCCAGTTCGCGGACCTGTTCGCGATATCGCAGGCCGCGCCAGGGCCGAGCATCCTCATCGTCACGCTCGTCGGCTACGCCGCCGCGGGCTGGGTAGGAGCGATCGTGGCCACGCTCGCGATGCTCGCGCCGGCCGGGGCGCTGGTCTATTTCACGGCGCGATTCTGGAACGGCGCGAAGGACGCCGCGTGGCGTCACGCGGTGGAGAAGGGCTTCGCTCCGCTGACGGTGGGCCTCGTCCTGGCGAGCGGCGTGATCGTGGCGAAATCCGCGGATCACGGGTATCGCCAGTGGGCGCTGACCGCCGTGGCGACGCTGATCTTCACCGTCACGAAAACCAATCCGCTGGTCGTCGTGGGCGCGGCCGGCCTGGTCGGGTGGCTGGGCTGGGTTTGATACGACCGTCGCGGCGGCGGACTACGAAGAACAGGCAGCCATGTTGAAAATCATCGGAATCATCCTCGTCGTCGTTGGGATCCTCGCGCTGGTCGTGCCGAGCATTTCGTTCACCAAGCGGGAGAAGGTCGTGGACTTGGGCCCGATCCAGGCGACCGCGGACAAGAAGGAGACCATTCCGTTGTCGCCGATCCTGGGCGTGTCCGCCCTCGTGGTGGGAGCGGGCTTGCTGGCCGTGGGCGCGACGAAGAAAACCTAGAGCATTTTCACTCTCTCTGGCCGCAAGAAAATGGGCGGGCGCGGAGGGCCCGCCCCACCGATCGAGGGGAGGGCGACGGAGCGCGGTCGCGACAAGCGCGGCCGGGCGCATCCACCGGGTCAAGGCTCAGGGCGCGGGCAGGCGATAGATCGTGAAGTTCTCGCCCCGCGAGACGAGGGGAAGCGTGGCGCTCCAACCGGGGCGGATGCCGTAGCGCGATTCTTCGCGCGGCCCCCAGTAAAGATAATCCGCGCGAAGCTGCTTTCCCGCGGCCTCCCAGCCCGCCCCGCCGGCCATGAGGCGTTCGAGTTCACGCATCTTGGGCTGGTAGTTCAACCCGTGGCTGAACAGGTGCCCATCGTAGCCGAGGGCGACTTTTCGCCCGAGGAGGAGCAGCGGGTGATTGAACTCCGGCGCGCAGGCGAAGCGGGCGTTCGGATCGATTCCGCGGACGGCGCGTTCGGTCTCGTCCAGGATCCGCCGCTCGACGAGAGAGTAGCCGTGGCGACCATCGAGCCCGGCCGCGAGCGAAATGGCGCCCGTGAAGAAGAGCGCGAAACAGACCGCGACGCGAAGGGGCAATTTGAGCGGTCCAATGAGTTCGCCCCAGATTCCCGGCGCGACCGCCAGCCAGCACCAGAGGAGAATCTTGGTGTTGTCCCAGGGCCACGTCGCGAACGCCACGCAGGCGCACGCGGCGAACATGACGGTCGCGGGCACCACCACCGCGAGCAACGGCCGGGAGCGTCGAACGGTCGCCACGCCGAGAAGCGCGGACCACAGGACGAGATAAAGCCCGAAATTCCGCAGCCAGAACCAGGGCCGCGAGACGCCGGCCTCGTCGTTCTGCAACCAGCCAAACAGCCAATGCACGCCGCCGCCCGCGGCGAATCCGCCGGTGACGAAAAACGAACACGCGGCGGCGGGCGCGAACGCGAGGATCGCGAATTTTACGGCGGAGATCCGAAGCGCGGACCGTTCCGCGAAGGCGAAAAATCCGGCCAGGGCGACGCTCAGGTAAAGAAACGAATGGACGCTGTAGAGCGGCATCGTGGCATAGAGCAGAAGCGCGGACCAGGCGGGCAGGAGCGGCGCTTCGTCGCGGAGGTAGCGGGAGCGCCAATGGTCGAGCAGCAGCAGGCCGGCGGGCAGGGCGAGCAGCAGGCCGCGCTGGGTGACGAACATCGCGAGGAAGAGGTTTTTCCACGTCGCCGCGCCCTGCAGGTCTTCGGGCTGGAAATTTCCGCTCGCGATCGCGTGGGACAACCATCCGAAACCCGCGAGTCCGCCGCCAAAAAGGAAGGCGGCCAGCGCGAAGCCGCGGCCCCATCGCCACAAGGCCGCGGCCGTGAGGGCGGAACCGGCGAGCCCGACCCAGATGAGTCCCCGCTCCAGGGGCAGGCCGGCGGCGAGGAGGAGGGAGTCGAGGAAATCCGCGCCGATGGGGTATTTCAGCGGCTCGCCGGTGAGGATCGGGCTCCCGGGCCAGAACCGCACGCCGCTCGCGAGGTAACGGATGAAGTCGAGATGCAGGGAAATGTCGCCGAGGTTGTTCGGCGAAAGCACGCAGAGATCGCCATTTTTCACGTAAAGAACCCAGAGGAAGGCCCGCAGGCTGGCGATCGCGAAGACCCCGACGAGCAGCCATTCGAACGGGTGGGACGGGCCGCCGCAACGGGGCGCGTCCCGCATTTGACGAAAAGCCAGACCGCCGGCCGCGATGCCGGCGGCCAGGGCGGACGCGGCGGCGAGAAAATCGACGCCGTCGAAAAAAGCGAAGATCACGCCGGCCGCGACGGCGGTGAAGGCGGCGACGAGGAGAGCGGCGGCGAATCTCATGGCGGGAGGCGCGTCGGCTGCGGGGTCGACTCCCCGCCGAGCACCGGCTGGAAGGTGCGGACGCGGAACCACGCCACGCAATCCTCCTGCGCGTCGCGGAGCTTGAACTCACGGCGGTAGTAGGGTTCCGACAGCATTTTTTCCACGCGGGCGGCCTTGGTTTTTTCGGCGGCGACGAAGTCCGCGGTGATCCGGGCCGGCCAGTCGTTCTCGCCGTGGTAGGCGATGTTCGGGAATTCGGCGAGCATCCACGGCAGGGGATAATAACTGCCCAGCATGAATTCCCCCCGCAGGCCATGCGCGGCGGGATCGACGCGCGCGAGGGCGAGCAGGGGATCCGTGAGCCGATGGATCTCCCGGGAGGTCTGCACGTAGACGTAGGGCTCGTCCCGGTTGTCGAAGTCGCGGAAATTCAGCTGCGCGCTTCGCATCATCGAAGCGGAGACGCAGGCGGCGCCGAGCATCGGGGCGAGGGCGCGGAGGTTGGCGGACCCGGCCCGGCCGCGGAAGAGTTCCTCGACCAGGGCGCCGAAGACGAAAAAGAACGGCCACAGCAGCACGAGCAGGAGCCACGGGGTCTTGTAAGGGATGATCGAATAGGCGACCAGCGCGCCGGCGCCGTAGATCGCGAGGTAACGCAACGGTGCGGGGGCGGGCCAGAGCAGGCGGAGACCGCCGGCGAGGCCGATGAGCGCGGGCCATTCGTAGCGGGCCATAAGCGCGAGCCAGTAGTAGTTCAGCCCGGATTTGAGCGTGGGCTGACCAGCGAGGGCGGCGAACTCGTAGTCGGCCTTGGCGTGGCCGTTCGCGGCGAGGCCGGTGTGCGCCCAGGCGGCGTAGGTCTCGTAGAGCCCGCGGACGCCCGACCAATGCAGGAATGCGCCGGAGTAGAAAAAGACGATCGCGAAAGCGCCGAGAAGGGTCGACCAGATGGCGGCGTGGCGGGTCCAGCGTTGCGCGGCGGGGGGTTGCGCCGGGCGGGACGGGGACACGAGTTGCCAAAGAAGCAGGGTGGGCAGGGCGAGGGCGAGGCAGCCGAGGTGGATGAAATAGGTTTCCTTCGTGAGGATCATGCCGGTGATGCCGCCGGCAAGGGCGAAGAGACCGGCGCGGGTGCCGTTTTTCCACAGCTCGAGGAGGCCCCAGGCCGTGAGCAGGAGGAAGGCGAGGAGCCAGGATTCATGAATCGAATACCGGGCGTAAAACACGCACGCCGGCGAGACGGCCATCGCCGCGGCGGCCCAGCGGGAGACATTGACGCCGAGAAACCTCCCGAAGCGCATCGTGAGCCAGACGGCGGCGAGGCTGGCGAGCACGGCGGGCAGGCGGATCGCCCAGATCTCGCGGCCGAAGAGTTTCTGCGCGACGAAGACCGCATACATGTGCAGCGGTCCGTGGTAGTTCGTCGGTTCGTAGGCGTAGAAGCCGGTCTCGGTGATGCGGTCGGCGAACCAGCCGTTCACGCCCTCGTCGAAGTGCGGTGGCTTGAGGTCGAGCGCGATGAACCGCAGCGCGGCGGCGAGCAGGAGGATCAGGATTTCCGGCCAGGGCCAGCGGCGAACGAGGGACTGCACTTGGTTGGAAATACGGGCTTGGCGGAGAACGATCAAGGGCGCGATTCGTCGTGCCGAACGCGTGCGCGTCGGCTACCTTTTCCCCATGCCGGCGCCCCAGGATCGCGAGACGACGAAGTTCCTCGTGGAGACGTGGAAACGCGCCGGCGAGGAGCTCGACCGCATCAAGTGGGAGGAGTTGCGCGCGATGACCGAGGACGACGCGGCGCGGATGCTCGAGACGCTGAGCATGCATCCGCGGGACGGTTGGATGCCGCCCGAGCGGCTCGCGGGCAGTGGATTGGTCGAACAACAGCGGATCTTTCACGGGCTCGAATGAACCTGCATCCCGTGGTCATGGCGGCGCTCGAGCTCCAGCGGGCGCTGGAGGATTTCGGCCGGCCGTTTTGTTTCATCGGCGGACTGGCGTTGCAACGGTGGGGCCAGCCCCGCTACACGAGCGATGCCGACGCGACGCTTCTAACCGATTGGGTGGACGACGAGGCGGCGGTGGACTTTCTTCTCAATCGCTTTCGCGCGCGACGGCCGGAAATGCGGGAGTTCGCGCTGAGGGCCAGGGTGCTCCTGCTGCGATCCTCGGACGACGTGAATCTGGACGTCGCTCTGGGGGCTTTGGATTTCGAGCGACGAGCCATCGAGCGCGCTTCGGATTGGAAATATCACGATGTCCTTTTGAAGACCTGCAGCGCGGAGGATTTGATCGTTCATAAATCCTTTGCGTCCCGGGACCAAGACTGGGTCGACGTGGAATACGTGCTGATGACGCAGGGCCGCAAGCTCGACGTGCGGCAAATCTTCGGGGAACTGCAGCCGCTGGCGGAGCTCAAGGAGGACCCGGCCATCGTGCCGCGGCTCGAGGCGCTCATGCGCAAGCGGGACGTGATCGACTGATCCGGGGCAAGGGAAAACCGGCTTCCGCGAGGGGAAGCCGGTTTGAAGAACGGCGGCGACAAGGCGCCGCCCGCGATGGTTCTCGCGGTTACGCGACGCCGGCGACTTCGGGCTCGGCGGCGGCCTGGTCGCGATCCTTCATCGCGGCCTTGCGGCTGAGTTTAATGCGGCCCTTGTCGTCCACGCCGATGCACTTGACCCAGACGGAATCGCCGATGCGCACCACGTCCTCGACCTTGTTCACGCGGAACTCGGCGAGCTCGGAGATGTGCACGAGGCCGTCCTTGCCGGGCAGGACCTCGACGAACGCGCCGAATTCCTTGATCGAGACGACGGTGCCCTGGAAGGTCTCGCCGATGGTGATCTCCTTGGTCATGCCGTTGATGATCTGCTTGGCGCGGGCGAGGCTGTCGCCGTTGTTCGAGTAGATGTGGATGGAGCCGTCGTCCTCGATGTTGATCTCGGCGCCGGTTTCGGCGACAATGCCCTTGATGGTCTTGCCGCCCGGGCCGATGATGAGGCCGATCTTCTCGGGGTTGATCTTGATCGTCTCGATGCGCGGGGCGTAGGCGCTCATTTCCTTGCGCGGCGCGGCGAGGACGGACTCCATCACGTCGAGGACCTTGTAGCGGTCGTCGCGGGTGCGGTAGATCGCTTCCTCCATGAGCTGGAGCGAGATGCCGGGGAGCTTGAGGTCGAGTTGGAAACCGGTGACGCCCGTGCGGGTGCCGCAGAGCTTCCAGTCCATGTCGCCGAAGTGATCCTCGCTCCCGATGATGTCGGTGAGGAGCGTGTAGCGGCTGATCTGGTCGCCGCTGAACTCGGTGACGAGGCCGCAGCTGATGCCGGCGACGGGGGTCTTGATCGGCACGCCGGCGTCCATGAGGGCGAGCACGCCGCCGCAGACGCTGGCCATCGAGGTCGAGCCGTTGGACTCCATGACTTCGCTGCTGATGCGGATGGCGTAGGGGAACTCGTTCACGGGCGGGATGACCGCGAGGACGGAGCGCTCGGCGAGCGCGCCGTGGCCGATCTCGCGGCGGCCGGGGCTGCCGGTGCGGCCGGTTTCGCCGACGGAGAAGGGCGGGAAGTTGTAGTGCAGGATGAAGCGCTTGCTGGTCTCGCCGCCGGTGTAGCCGTCGAGGTCCTGGGCTTCGTCCGCGGGGGCGAGGGTCGCAAGGCAAAGGGCCTGCGTCTCGCCGCGCTGGAAGAGCGCGGAGCCGTGGCTGCGCGGGAGCAGGCCGGTCTCGCCGCTCAGGTTGCGGATGGTCTTCGTGTCGCGGCCGTCGCAGCGCACCTGCCGGTCGAGGATGCTGATGCGGAAGGCTTTTTTCTGGAGGTAGTCGAAGGCCTGGCCGATCTCGAACTTCGTGGCGGCCGGGAATTTCTCGAGGATGGCGGCGGAGACTTCCTCCTTGAGCGCGCCGACGGCCTTCTGGCGGGCGACCTTGCTCGGGGTGTAGATCGCGGACTCGATGCGGTCGCCGGCGACGGCGTAGGCGACTTCCATGAGCTCGTCGGCGACGGTGAAGAGCGGGGGCGTGCGCTTGGGCTTGCCCGCGGCGGCGGCGAGCTCCTTCTGCGCGGCGACGAGCTTGGCGACCTCGGCCTGCGCGAAGTGCAGCGCGGCGATGAAGTCCGCCTCGGGCAGCTCGAGGGCCTCGCCTTCGATCATGATGACGTCGGTTTCGTTGCCGACGTAGACGAGGTTCAGGTCGCTGTCGACGCGCTCGCGGTGGACGGGGTTCGCGATGAAGCGGCCGTTCACGCGGGCGACGCGCACGGCGCCGACGGGTCCCGCGAAGGGGATGTCGGAGACGGCGAGGGCGGCGCTGGCGCCGTTGATGAAGAGGATGTCGGGATCGATCTCGCCATCCGCGCTCAGGAGCACGCCGATGATCTGCGTGTCGTAGAGGTAGCCCTTCGGAAAGAGCGGACGCAGGGGGCGGTCGGTCATGCGGCAGGTGAGGATTTCCTTCTCGGAGGGGCGGCCTTCGCGCTTGAAGTAACCGCCGGGGAACTTGCCGACGGCGGCGGCTTTTTCGCGATAGTCGACGGTGAGCGGAAACCAGTCCTGGCCGTCCTTGATGGTGGTGGCGGAGACGGCGGAGACCATGACGATGGTCTCGCCGGAGCGGACGGTGACGGCGCCGTCCGCGAGGCGGGCGAGCTTGCCGGTTTCGATGATGATGGGGTTCTGCCCGGCGTGGGCGGTGACGGAATGAGGCATGTTATTTAGATGATGGATGGCAGCGCCGGGATTTGCTCCGGGGGTGGCGCCGCGCGGGTGGTGGATGGGTCGATGCCAGAAAGCCCCAGCTCATGGCCGGGGCTTTCGTAAACTGGCATCGGGTCGTCCGCTTTACTTGCGGAGTTCGAGCTTCTCGAGGATCGCCTGGTAGCGATCCGAAGCGGTGCGCTTCAGGTAGTCGAGCAGGCTGCGGCGCTGGGCAACCATCTTGAGAAGGCCGCGGCGGGAGGAATGATCCTTCGCGTGGCCTTTGAGGTGCTCGGTGAGCTCGGTGATTCGTTTGGTGAGGAGCGCGATCTGCACGTCCGCGCTGCCGGTGTCTTTTTCGTGGAGACGCAATGTCGCGGCGGCTCCGGAGGTTTCAGTCTTTCCCATTTCTTTCAGATTTGAATAGCAGGCCAAGGTGTCACGTCCGTCCCCGGGTGGCAAGCGCGGATTTCTCGGGGACGAAAGGCCGTCCCGGGTGCGGCTCGCGCGCTCCCGGTGATTCGGCCCGGGAATCAGGGATCGACCTGGACCCGGTAAAATCCCTGCGCCGGGGGAGGATTTGCATCGGCGAAGGTCAGCGTGCCGCCGGTGGCTCCGTTTTGGAAGGAGCCGAGGTTGATGAAGGAGCCGTTCGCGAGCGAGCTGCTCCGCTGGAGCTGATAGGTATGGCCGGTGTAGCCGTTGATGGTCACCGTCACGGAGCCGTTGTTCAGATTGACGCTTTTTACGGTGATCACGCTGGAGTCGAGGATGGTGCCGTTGTTCGACAGGCCCGCGGGAGCGGTGACGCCCCCCGTGATGACGTCCAACAGGCCATTGTTGGTGAGGGTCGCTCCGTTGCCGACGGCGAGGACGGCGCCGTGGGCGAGGCGGACGGTGCCATTGTTGATCACGTTGCCGCTGGCATTGGCGCTTCCGCCGGAGATCGTGAGCAGCCCACCGGAATTGATGGTCAGCGCGCCGCTGATCGGACCGGTGGCGCGGAAGGTTCCGCCGCTGCCCACCGTCACGGTTCCGCCGAAAGTGCCGGTTCCGCTCACCGTGCCGCCGGAGCTCACCGTCACGTTGCCGCCGATGAGGCCGAAGTTGAGCAGAGTGCCACCCGTGGTGACGCTGACGGTGCCGGTGCCGGTGCCCGAACCGGTCGCGTTGCCGATTTCCAGCTTGCCATTGGTGACGGTGGTGCCGCCGGTGTAGGTGTTGGCGCCGGTGAGCAGGGTCAGGCCGGTGCCGGAATATGTCTGGGTGGTGGTGGAAGCGCTGTTGCTGACGGGGAGTTGAATCGTGTAGGTGCCCGTCACGGTGAGGGCGGAATTCCCGCTGACCGCTCCGCTGACGGTGAGCGTATTCGCGGAGACGTTGCCCCACGTCTGGCTGGCGCCCAGGGCGACTTTCGTCGAGATCGTGTGCGCGCCCGTGCCCGCCTGCGCGGTGATTCCGCCGACGCCGAGCGAAAGGGTGTTCGTCCCGCCGATTTCGACGGGACCGGAGGCGCCCGCGGCAAAGTTGACGCCGCGGACCGAGAGGTCCTGTCCGAGCGCGGTCGTCAGCGCGGCGGTGTTGTTGTTGAAGTGGACATCGGCGGACGGGTCGAGCGCGGTATTTCGCGGAGTGGTCAGCGCGTAGTTTTGGGCGAAGTTCGTGGCCCCGGCGGCGACCGTGCTCCACTTGTTGTCCTGACCGCCCATCCAATAGGCGGATCCGAAGGCCAGACCGTTATACCAGACGGTGCCCAGGATGTTGTAACCGGCGGCGAGCGGGTGGGTGTAGTCCGACGGGGCGAGAAGGGCGAGGCTGTCGTTGGGCGTGATCGCGTTGTAGGAGTCCACGAAGGAGACGTGGTGGCCGGCGAGCACATGGTTGAAGACGACCCCCGGCATGCGCGGGTTGAATTGGGCGTCCACGATGGCTCCCGCATCCTGGCGGAAAAAGAGGGTCGAAAGAATGACGTGGGCCGCCGGCCGCAGCGCGAGGATCCGGGAAACGATGGCGTCGACGCGATTGACCGGCCCGATGGTCTCGCCATTGTTATAGACATAGTCGTTCGTGCCGACGCTGAGCGTGACGTAGTCGGGGTTCACCCCATTGCCCGGGGCCAGCCACAATCCGCCGTTCGCTCCGTTGGTGCCTGGATTCTCGCTGATGTTTCGCAGGATTTCGCTGCTGGTGACGCCGGAGATGCCGGAGTGGCGTAACTGGTCGGCTCCCGTCAGGACGTTGTAACCGACCGGAGCGCTCCCGGCCCCGGTGGTCGTGAGGCTGCCGACGAAGTTCGGGGTGAAGCGCCCGTCGTTGACCAGGGATTGATACAGCTGGCTGCGATATCCCCCGCCTGGATTGGAAGCCTGGTTGTTGAAGCCCACGGTGCTCGAGGAGCCCATCGGCATGATATTGACGATGTTGGCCGGGGCGGCCGTGACCGCGACCTGCTCGGCGGAGGCGGAGTTTTGCAGGGTGAGGCGATGAAAGGTGCCGCCCACGTTCCTGATCTGGCTCAGCGCGGGGATGGTCAGATTGCTGCCGCCATCGAATCGGAAAGAACCCGTCAGGTTGCCCGAAACGGCGCTGATGAGCGGATAGGTCCCCGGCGAGAGGCTGCCGCCGGTGGCGAAGCGAACGTCGTTGATTCCGCTGACGGCGACGGTGCCCCCGGGTTGGATGAGCATGCGATCCGCGCCGTTGGCGAGGTTGAACTGGAGCTTGGCGTTTTGCAGGCTCAGCGAGGCGCCGGAGGCGACGGTGACGGCGCTGTTTCCGAGCGATCCGCTCAGGATGAGGGTGCCCCGGTTGACGAAGGTCGGCCCGGCGTAGGTGCTCGTTCCGCTGAACGTCCCCGTGCCGGCTCCATTCCAGGTGATGCCGCCCGTTCCGCTGATCACGTTCTGGAAGTTGGTATTCTTGCCCGCCAGGTTCGACAGGTAGAGCGAGGAGCCCGCGCCGGCGTTGTCGATGAACAATGCTTGCAGCGAATTGTTGTTGTTCCCGGTCCCCGAGGTGGCGTCGACGATGGCTCCGCCGGCCGCGTTCACCTGGATGATGCGGGAGGAGTTGCCGAGGCTGCTTCCGTTGAAAAGCGCGGCGATCCGCAGGGTGCCCGCATCGAGCACGATGAGCGGCGTGGGCGACGTGGTCGCGGTTCCCAAACGGGGGATGGCGCCCCCGATTTGCACGATGCTGTCGAAAAATCCCGCCGCGGCGTCGAAGGTTCCGCCGGTGATCGTCCAGGTCGGGCTTGGCACGGAAACGGTCGCGGTGGTGTTCGTCTGGCTGAGAACCAGCGTGCCGGCGCCGGTCTTGGTGATTTTTTGGTTCGCCGGGGCGGTGAGCGCGACGTTGTCGCTGATCGAGCTGATCGTGCCGGCGCCGGGGGTGGTGAAGACGAAGCTGGCGCCGGACGCGGTGCCGTAGGTGAGCGTGCCGCTCGACAGAACGTAGCCGCCCGTGTTGAAGGTCATTGCTCCCGCGGTCTGGGGGCCGACGGTCACCGTGCCGGCCGGGCCGCCGAAAAGAGCGGTGTTCCCGGAGACCCAAGCCGAGGCCGCATCCCAGTTGGGATCGCCCCAGTTGCCGGCCCCGCCCCCCGCGCCGCCGGGATTCCAAGTCTGGCTGGCCGCGTCCGTGCGCGCGAACGGCAAGATAATCACCGCGGCGCCGGCGGTGAGAACGGTGCGAAGAGGAACGGGTTGTTTCATGTCTGACAAGGGGGGGAGGATCTTGGTTCTCCGCCGGAACGATGCGAGGAATGCTCTGGCTCGGGGGGGTAGGCGACTGTCGGCGCGGTGAATATCCCTGTCGACTTTTCTTTCCGTCGCGACGGGCTAAAAATCCGCTTTTCGAAGGAACGAAGTTCCGAAATCGACCGTCCGAAGCCCGGGAAGGAGGAGTCTCCGGCGGCGGCGGCGAAAGATTTCCGAATCGTCCATGGATTTTGCCGGCATGCTTTGTTAAGTGACGCCAACGATGTCTGATTTTGGCCCGGCTGACGCCACCGCTCTCTACAATATCGACCGCTGGGGCGGTGGTTATTTCACGATCAATTCCGATGGCCACGTCGCCGTGCGGCCGAACACGAAGCCCCGCGAGGAAATCGACCTGATGGAGCTCGTCGCCGAGGCCCGGACCCGCGGACTGGCCTTCCCGATGGTGATCCGCTTCCAGGACTTGCTGCGCCACCGCGTCGAGACGATCAACCACGCGTTCGCCGAAGCGATCGGCGAGCTCGGCTACGGCGGCGTTTATCGGGGCGTGTTTCCCATCAAGGTCAATCAACTCCGCGAGGTCGTGGAGGAAATCATCGACGCCGGGAAGCCGTTCCACTTCGGCATCGAGGCCGGCAGCAAGCCCGAGCTCATGGCCGCGCTCGCCGTCCACACCGACCCCGACAGCCTCATCATCTGCAACGGCTACAAGGACACGGAATTCATCCGCATGGCCCTGCTCGGACGCAAGCTCGGCAAGACCGTGATCCTCGTCGTCGAGAAGCTCGAGGAACTCGCGCACATCCTCCGCGTCTCGAAGCAGCTCGGCGTCGAGCCCTTCGTCGGCCTGCGCGTGCGGCTGCTCTCGAAGGGCGCCGGAAAATGGGCCACGAGCGGCGGCGAGAACGCGAAGTTCGGCCTCGCCACCGCGGAGCTGGTCGAGGCCAGCGAGATGCTCAAGGCCGCCGGCCTCGCGGACGCGCTCAAGCTCCTGCACTTCCACGTCGGTTCGCAGGTGCCCGACATCGGCACGATCAAGCGCGCCACCCGCGAAGCCGCACGCTTCTACGGCAAGCTCAAGAAAATGGGCCACGCGCTCGGCTACCTCGACGTCGGCGGCGGCCTCGGCGTGGACTACGACGGCTCGCGCACCACCTTCGACAGCTCGACGAATTACTCCCTCGACGAATACGCCCGCGACATCGTCTACAGCATCGCCGAGATCTGCGACGCCGAGCAGGTGCCGCATCCCACCATCGTGAGCGAGAGCGGCCGCGCCATCGTCGCGCACCATTCCGTGCTCATCGTCGAGGCCTTCGGCTCGATCGAAAAAAGCCGGGACACGACCTCCGTGCTCGCGCTCGACGAAGATCCCCGACCCGTCCACGAGATGATCGAGATCCGCGAGAATCTCGGCGGCAAGAACCGCCTCGAGAACCTGCACGACGCCCAGGAAATCCGCGAGCGCGCGCAGGGCATGTTCGACCTCGGGCTGCTGGATCTGCCCGCCAAGGCGAAGGTCGAGACGATCTACTGGGAGATCGCCGGCAAGATCGTCGAGATGTTCCGCGGCATGCGCTACGTGCCCGAGGAGGTCAAGGAAATGGAGATCGCGCTCGGCGACCAGTTCCTCTGCAATTTTTCCGTCTTCCAGTCGCTGCTCGACCACTGGGCCCTCGGCCAGCTCTTTCCCGTCATGCCGATCCACCGGCTCAACGAGCTGCCCGACCGCAACGCCACCCTCGTCGACATCACCTGCGACTCCGACGGCAAGGTCAGCAAGTTCGTCGACCTCCAGGACGTGAAGGAAACGCTCCCGCTCCACCGATGGAAGGCCGGCCAGCCCTACTTCGTCGGGTTTTTCCTCGCCGGCGCCTACCAGGACATCATGGGCGACCTGCACAACCTCTTCGGCCGCGTGAACGAAATGCACGTCTTCCTCGACGAGGACGAGGACAGCGGCTACTACGTCGAGGAAGTCCTGCCCGGCAGCACCATCGCGCAGGTCCTCGCGCTCACCCAATGGGAGACCAACGAGCTCGCCCGCCGCATGAAGAGCCAGACCGACGCCGCCATCAAGGGCGACCGCCTCAAGCCCAATGAAGGCATGCGCCTGCTCAACGACTACGAACGCGCGCTCACCGGCTACACGTATCTGAACTTCGACGACCAGAGCGGGGAGTCCGCCTGAAACGAGTGGCATGGGCACCCCGCCCATGTTGTGATCGCTCTCGGCCCGCTGCCCCGGCCCCTTTTCCGCCATGCCCAACCGCACCTCGCTCCACGACCAACATCTCGCCCACGGCGGCCGCATCGTCGATTTCGCCGGCTGGGAAATGCCCGTGCAATACACCGGCATCCTCGACGAACACCGCGCCGTGCGCGAGGCGGTCGGCATCTTCGACATCTCCCACATGGGCGAGTTCTTCGTCCGCGGCGCCGGCGCCACCGCCTGGCTCGACGGCCTGCTCACGAACCGCGTGGAAAAACTCGCCGCCGGCGAGGCCCAATACACCCTGCTCCTGAACGAGCGCGGCGGCGTGATCGACGACCTCATCGTCTACCGCCTCGGCGACGAGGAATATCTGCTCGTCGTGAACGCCGCGAAGATCGACGAGGACGCCGCGTGGCTCGCCGCCCGGGCCGGGGCCGGCGTGCTCTTCACGGACCGCAGCGCCGACTTCTCCGCCGTCGCCGTGCAGGGGCCGCTCGCCCGCGGCGTGTTCGACACCGTCTTCGGTCAGGCGCTCCCGGCGGACCGCAACCGCGTCATCACGATCCCGTTCGAAGGCGCGGAAGGCTTCGCCGTCACGACCGGCTACACGGGCGAGGAAGGTTTCGAGGCCGTGATCCCCAACGCCGCCGCGCCCGCCCTCTGGAAGGCCTTCGTCGCCGCGGGCGCGCGGCCCTGCGGCCTCGGCGCGCGCGACACGCTCCGCCTCGAAATGGGCTTCCCGCTGAACGGCTCCGACCTCTCGCCCGACCACACGCCGCTCGAGGCCGGCCTCGGATTCTTCGTGGATCTCACGAAGGAGGATTTCGTCGGGAAGGCCGCGCTTCTCGCGCAGAAGGAATCCGGTCCGCCCTCGAAACTCGTAGCGATTGCCGTGACCGAGAAATCCCCGCCGATCCGCCCGCATTACCCCGTCGCCGTCGACGGCGAAATCGTCGCCGAGACGTGCAGCGGCGCCCTCTCGCCCACGCTCGGCCACGGCATCGCCATGGCCTATCTGCCCACGCCGCTCGCAAAAATCGGGCAGCCGGTGGAAATTGAAGTGCGCGGAAAACGCTACGCCGGTAACGTCGCGCGCAAACCCTTCCTCAAGCGCGATTGATTTCTATGAACGTCCCCGACGACCTTAAATACGCCGCATCCCACGAATGGATCCGGGTGGAAAATGCCCTTGGCACCGTCGGCATCACCGACCACGCGCAGGCCGAGCTCACCGACATCGTCTTCGTCGAGCCCCCGAAGGTCGGCGTGACCTACGCCGCCCGCAACGCCATCGCCGTGGTCGAGTCCGTCAAGGCCGCCAGCGACATCTACACGCCCGTCTCCGGCGAAGTCGTCGAGATCAATCCCGCCCTCGACGGTGAGCCCGCGCTGTTGAACACCGACCCGTTCGGCCGCGGCTGGATCTTCAAGATCCGCCTCGGCGACCCCGCCGAACTCGACGCCCTCAAGACCCCCGAAGCCTACCGCGCGCAGATCACGGGATGAGCGACGGCGGCGTCTTCGAGTTCGGCCGTTTCTCCCGGCGCCACATCGGCCTCCAGCCCGCCGACATCGCGGCGATGCTCGAAATGGTCGCCGCCCCCACGCTCGACGCGCTCATCGCCGAGACCGTCCCCGCCGGCATCCGCTCCGCGCGTCCGCTCGACCTGCCCGCCGCCCGCACCGAGGAGCAGGCGCTCGCCGACCTCGCCGCCATCGCCGCGGAGAACCAGGTCTTCCAATCCTGCATCGGCATGGGCTACCACGCCTGCTTCACCCCCGCCGTCATCCGGCGCAACATCCTCGAGAATCCCGGCTGGTACACCGCCTACACGCCGTATCAGGCCGAGATCGCCCAAGGCCGCCTCGAGGCGCTGCTGAACTTCCAGACCATGATCTGCGACCTCACGGCAATGGAGATCGCGAACGCCTCGCTGCTCGACGAGTCCACCGCCGCCGCCGAGGCCATGGTCATGTGCCACCAGGCCGGAAAAGGCGCGCGATTCTCCGTCGCGGACGACTGCCATCCCCAGACGATCGCGCTGCTGCGCACCCGCGCCGAGCCGCTCGGCGTCGAGATCGTGGCCGGGCCGATCGACGAATTTCCCGGTGAATGCTTCGGCGCGCTGATCCAATACCCCGCCACCGACGGCCGCATCCGCCCGCTCCGGCCGCTCGTCGAGAAAATCCACGCCGCCGGCGCCCTCGCCGTCGTCTCCGCCGACCTGCTCGCGCTCACCCTCATCGAGCCGCCCGGCGAAGCCGGCGCGGACATCGTGATCGGCTCGTCCCAGCGCTTCGGCGTGCCGCTCGGCTACGGCGGCCCGCACGCCGCGTATCTCGCCACGCGCGACGCGCACAAGCGCCGCATGCCGGGCCGCCTCATCGGCGTCTCCCGCGACGCGGACGGCAATCCCGCGCTGCGCCTCACGCTGCAAACCCGCGAGCAGCACATCCGCCGCGAAAAGGCCACCAGCAACATCTGCACCGCGCAGGTCCTGCTCGCCGTGATCGCCTCGGCGTATGCCGTCTACCACGGGCCCGCCGGCCTCGCCGCCATCGCCCGCCGCGTGCACGGCAAGGCCGTCGCCCTCGCCGCGTTCCTGCGCCGGCTCGGCTGGGCGGTGGACGAAGGTCCGTTCTTCGACACGATCCGCGTCGGCCTCGGCGACGTGCCGGCGTCCGACATCCTGCGGCTCGCCGAAAGCCGCCGCGTGAACCTGCGCCCGCTCGATGCCCACGCCGTGACCATCGCCCTCGACGAGACCACGGGCTCGCTCGCCGTCTTCGGAGAAATTTTCAACCGCGGCTCCGCGCCGGCATTTTCGGCCGAAGAAGGCGCGGCGGCCATCCCGCCGGAGCTCGCGCGGCGATCCGCCTTCCTCCCGCATCCCGTCTTCAACCGGCATCACACCGAGACCGAGCTGATGCGTTACCTCAAGCGCCTCGAGAACCGCGACCTCTCGCTCACGACCTCGATGATCCCGCTCGGCTCGTGCACGATGAAGCTCAACGCCGCCGCCGAGATGACCCCGGTGACGTGGGAAAAAATCGGCGCGCTTCACCCCTTCGCGCCCGCCGGGCAGGCGGAAGGCTACCGGCGCATGTTCGCGCAGCTCGAGGCCTGGCTCGCCGAGATCACCGGCTTCGCCGCGTGCTCGCTGCAGCCGAACGCCGGCTCGCAGGGCGAATACGCCGGCCTCCTCGCCATCCGCGCCTACCATCTCTCGCGCGACTCCGCCGGCCGCACCGTCTGCCTCATTCCCACCTCCGCGCACGGCACGAACCCCGCCAGCGCCGTGATGGCCGGCATGGCCGTGGTCCCGGTCGCCTGCGACGCGCAGGGCAACATCGATCTGCCCGACCTCCGCGCCAAGGTCGCCGCGCACGCCGAGAAGCTCGCCGCCATCATGGTGACCTATCCCTCCACGCACGGCGTGTTCGAGGAATCGATCCGCGAAATCTGTGAAATCGTGCACGCCGCCGGCGGCCAGGTCTATCTGGACGGCGCGAACTTGAACGCCCAGGTCGGCCTCTGCCGACCCGGGGAATTCGGCGCGGACGTCTGCCACCTCAACCTCCACAAAACCTTCTGCATCCCGCACGGCGGGGGCGGCCCGGGCGTCGGCCCCATCGCGGTCGCCGCGCACCTCGCGCCGTTCCTGCCCGGCCATTCCGTCGTCGCGACGGGCGGCGAGCAGGCCATCGGCGAGGTTTCCCAGGCGCCCTGGGGCAGCGCGAGCATCGACGTGATCTCGTGGATGTATATCGCGATGATGGGGCCGGACGGCCTCGCCGCGGCCACGCAGGTCGCGATCCTGAACGCGAACTACGTCGCGCGCCGCCTCGAGCCGTATTTCCCCGTGCTCTACCGCGGCGGGAACGGCCGCGTGGCCCACGAATGCATCCTCGACGTCCGCGAATGGAAGGACCGCGCCGGCGTCGAGGTCGAGGATTTCGCGAAGCGGCTGATGGATTTCGGATTCCACGCGCCGACGATGAGCTGGCCCGTGCCGGGCACCCTGATGATCGAGCCGACCGAAAGCGAATCCAAGGAGGAGCTCGACCGCTTCTGCGAGGCGATGATCGCGATCCACGGCGAGCTGGTGGCCATCGAGGCCGGAAAATGGGACCGCGCCAACAACCCGCTCAAGCGCGCCCCGCACACCGCCCGCCAGGTGAGCGCGGACCTCTGGGACCGGCCCTACCCGCGCGAGCAGGCCGCCTACCCCGCCCCGTGGCTGCGGGAATACAAGTTCTGGCCCGCCGTCGCCCGCGTCGACAACGTCTTCGGCGACCGCAACATCTTCTGCACCTGCCCCTCGCTCGAGGACCTGACGTGACGGAAAACCGAACCCGGTAGCCGGATGAATTAACCGCGGAGAGCGCCGGGAGCGCAGAGTTTAGGAAACTCGGAATCCCTCGTTGCGGCGTTTTGCGTTCTTTCGCGGCTCATTTTTTTCTTCATCGTCAAGAAATCCGGTAGCCGGCCCGCTCCATCGGGGCGCTCGAGGGCACCCCCGGCGACGGCCCGCCGGGGCGACATCGGATTCGGCCGCCCTTGTTGCAATTAACTTTTGACAAGCCGAAGGGAACCGCTTTGTTCGGCGGCGCCATGCGAACCGCCCGATTCCTTCTCCTGAGTTTTTGGGCCGCTTCCGTGCTTTCCGTCCGTTCGCAAAGCATCGGCTTCGAATCGGCCGAGGGTTTTCCCGCCGGGAGCGACATCCGTGAAAACGACGCGTGGGCGAAAAGCGACTCGGGCGCGGCGAGGGTTTCCCCGGAAAAGGCGCCGGCGGGCGCGCAGAGCCTGGAGATCGTCGCCTCGGACGCGGATCGAGCCGCCCGGCGCGGTTTTCCGGTTTCGCCGGATGGCGTGGTCTTCATCGACTTCTCCATCCTTCCGGTCGCGGACGGCTCGAAGGCGCCGGTTTACACCATCGATGCCAGCGGCGCGCGGCTCGGCTTCCTCGCGCAATCCGGCGAGGGGAGGGTGGTGTCCGTCTCGGAAGCGGTGGACCAAAAATCCGGCGGGAATTTCGTCGACGCCGGCCACTCGTTTCCGCTGGGGGACGGGAATGCCGCGAGCCGCTGGATCCGCGTGACCATCCGGCAGGATTGGGGCGCCGGGAAATGGGACCTTTTTCTGGACGGCGAACTCGCGCTCACCGGCCAGCCCTTGCGGGAGACTTCGAAGGGCCGAGCCGCCCTCGCGTTCTATCCCGCGCCCGCCGGGTCCACTTTCCTCGACGAGGTTTCCGTCGGCGGAACCAACCCGCTTTTCGCCGACGCCGACCGCGATGGCCTGCCCGACGCGATGGAAGCGGCCCTGGGAAGCAATCCCCGGATCGACGACGGCCCGTCACGCGGAAGCGACGGCCTTTCCAATCTCCAGCGCTTCGCAAGCATGACGAAGAACCTCGCCTCCCCGGCGGGCGGACGAGCCGGCGCGAAGGCCGTCGTCTACATCGATAACCGCGAAGGCAGCGACCAGAATACCGGCGAGTTCTCCTACCGCGTCGCGAGCCGGGGCCCGCGCGCGTCCCTGCGCAGCCTCGCCCGGGAACCGGGCGGCGGGGCGGACAAGGTGGTCGTCCTCATTCCCCGCGAGACGCCTTATTTTTGCCCTGACTTTCCGCCCGGCCAGGCGCCCAGCCTGGAGATCCACGGCGAGGGAAACGTCAAGCTCACCACCACCGAACCCCAATGAAAAAAATCCTTCTCGCGTTGTCGTGCGTCCTTCTCGGGACGCAAAGCCCCTCCTTTGCGGCCAACTTCGATGCGCCGACCGTGGACAACGGCATCAGCGCCGGGGCCAACATCAAGTCGACCGGCGGGAGCATCTTCACGACGGGCGGGAGCATTTACATGACGACGGGCAATATCTATACGACCGCCCCGGCCGGATTCATCAAATCCCAGACCTATCTGGAGGCGGGGAGTTATGTCCGGGCCGGCACGCTCATCCAGGCCCTGGGCGGCGCGGTGACGGCCGGCACCGACGTGCAGGCCGGCAACAACGGCCTCTTTGGGAACTCCGTCCGCGTCGGCAACTCGGCGGTCGTTCCCGCCGCGAGGTCCCTGCAGCTCGGCGATCTGGCCGACGCGTCTTTTTCTTACAACACCCTCGTCGTGGGTAAATACAACAAGCTGGTCGGCACGTCGGCCTCGCCCACGGCCGCCCCCGCCTCGGGAAGCTGGAGCGCGGTCGACCCCGTCCTCGTCGTGGGCAATGGCGCCACCGCCGCGGATCGCGGCAACGCCCTGACCGTTTACAAGGACGGCACCTTCGAGCTGCCGGGAAAATTCACCGTGGACAAGCTCGGAGTCGTCAAGATGACAAAGCGCCAAGGCGACGTGGGCATGGGCCAATACGGAAACCCGGGCGACCAGTAGGAGACCGGGGGGCCGACATGTTTTTACGCTGCGCGCTGGCGCTGGGTTTAGGAATCGGAACCGCCACCGGCCTCTCCGCGCAGTCCAATCCGGGCTGGTGGTCTGGAGTCGTTCGATCCGCCGACACGCCTTCGGTGCCGGCCGATGCCGTCGCCGCGAACTACGCTCCGGCCAACCTTGGCCAGCTCAAGCATTTCGCCAATCAGGCCCGCCTGCATTTGAACTCCCGGTTGGCCGGGGTGGGCGGCTCGGGTTACGACATCGAGAGCATGGTGGCCGGCTGGGCGTCCCCGCCCGCCGAAAATTATTTGCCGATCAATCTCGGCCAACTCAAGGCCGTGGCCGACAAATTCTATGCTCGCCTGGACTACGTCGGCTTCAACTTCAAGGCTCAGTTGACCACCGCCCGCGGATCGGCGGCGGCGAACTGGACCGGCGCCCCGCCCCGCCCCTGGAACGTCTCGGCGCCCGCCGATTCGAATTACCGCACCGCGAACCTCGGTCAATTGAAGCTCCTGTTCAGCTTCGATCTCGCCTCTTTCGCGCCGGATGCGGACGGCGACCAGATGGCCGATGCGTGGGAACTCCGGCACGAATTGAGCGCGAGCGATGCCGCGGATGGCGACTTGGATTCCGACGGCGACGGGCTCACGAACCGGCAGGAATTTCAAATCGGAAGCGATCCGCAAGATCCCGATGATCCCGTGCGCACTTCCTTTTTCTGGGGACAGCTGGTTTATTTCTCGTTCGAGGATCCCGCGTTGAAAAACGACCTCGATCAGGCGCCCCGGGTACCCGCGGCAGGGCAGACGGCCGCCGTCCGCGTGCCGGGCGTGTCGGGGATGGGCGCTCAGATCGACCACGCCAATCAAACCCTCGTCTACGATTGGGCGAATCCGTTCGGAGGCGGCAACTACGCGTTCCGGCGTGGCACGGTCAGCCTGTGGGTGAAGCCGCAAGGCTGGGGCACGCCCGGCATGTCGGGTCGATCCGGTCGGCTCTTCGAGCTGGGCGCGTCGACCGCGAACGGCATTAAGGCGTCCATCGGCGCTTATTTCAACGCCGCCAGTCCGAGCCTGGTCTTCACCGAATACAACGGCCCGGGCCGCGGGGCGGCGCGCACCCTGCAAAGCGGGACGATCGACCTTCCGGTCGACACCTGGCATCAGATCACCGTGGCCTACGACGAATACGGCCAGAGCATCTACGTGGACGGAAGGCTGAAGGGAGCGCAGAGCGCGCCCTCGACCGCCAATCCGGTCATGGGAGACATCACGGCCTTTGGATTGAAGCTAGGCTCCGACGGGGGCGGCGCCTACTTTGGGGGCGTCATGGACGAGGTGGAGATATTGAGCTACCGAAAGACGGACGGAAAGGTGCTCGCCGATTACCGGGCGTATCTCAAAGATGAGGGGGACGCGGACGGGAACGGGCTGGGGGACATCTGGGATCGGGCGTATTACGGGGCGACAGGGCAGAACGCGGCGGCGGACGGGGACAACGACGGGCTGACGAACCGGCAGGAATATCGGCTGGGTTACGATCCGGGGAAAGGGGACGCGGACGGCAACCAGATCCTGGACGGAGCGGAGGACGAAGACGGGACGGTTTGACCAACGCGCAGGAGTATCGGGTGACGGGGACGAACCCGGAATATTTCGACACGGACGGGGACCTGCTCGGAGACGGCTGGGAGCGGGCCAATGGATTGAACCCCAAAGAGGCCGAGGGAACCCAGGGGGCGCAAGGCGACAGGGACGGGGACGGACTCGACAACTTCGACGAGCAGATGCATGGGACGAACGCCACGATGGGCGGGGCCGGAGCGGGCGCGGGGGCCGCCCCCGGTTCTGACAGCGACGGGGATGGGGTCGACGACGGGGAGGAAGTCGCGCAAGGCAGCGACCCGAACGATTCGGCCGACGGCGGCGAGGCCCCGGCGGAGGGAGAAATCGAGGACGTGGACTTCTGGGTGGGGGACCCGAGCGAATCGCACTCGGAAAGGTGGCAGCTGACGATCAAGGGGACGGACCCGGCCAAGGACAAGAGGATCGTGAAATTCCAATCGCGAGAGTTCGGGCAGGTGGACCAGAGATATTTCAAGCTGCGCAAGGGGGCGAAATACGAATTGACGCTCCAGCACATCGCCACGGAGCCAAATTGGAAGGCGGACAACGGGCCGGACTTCGACTGGCAGGCGCAGATCGGGGGCAAGCCCTTTACCCCGGTGTTAAAACCCGGGCAAACCGGGGTGTGGTTCATGGTGGGAAACTCGTGGATCGCCGACAACCGCTCCGGCCTCCTCGGCTCCGTGGACGAGAACTTCTCCTCCTCGGACCATTCCGCCGGGAAGGTGGCTACGCTGCTCCCCTATGAGTTTACAGAACTGAATCCCGAGTCCGGATTCGACAAATACACCGAGCCCCATTGGTTGATGGTTCCGAAGGATCAGCAGAATTGGACGAAGGCCATCACCCCGGCCAGTGCGGGAATGGAAATCAAGTTTAAGGTTATCCCGGCACCCGGCGGCGCGACAGTTTCGCCGGATCACACAAATCAATCACCGGAGACGCTCACGGTCAGCAGTCCGACTTTGGGAGATACGACAGCGGTCGCAATCGGCATCGGAACTTCCTTCGGAACGGAGGGTTTGAAGCTGTCGGTGAAGAAATACAAATCGATGACGGTGACGCTCCATGCCGTGACCCAGCAGGATGGAGGCGGAGCACCTGATGCACTTTGTATCGGGCCTGGTGCCAACGGGGTAACCGATACCATCCCTGGAGGTGACGACACGGTGGGCGGTGGCGGAATTCGCACAGGTGGAAATGGGCTCTGCGAAACGACCAAGCAAGGCGATGACGTGCAAATCCTCAGACCGGCAATAAAGGTCACACAGGTGCCTTCCGCTTCCGAAGTTCAGCAAATGCTCACCACCGTTTATGGCTTACAGGTAAACACCTATTTCACAGTTACTCTTGACCAGAAAGTCGTCGATTATGATTTAGACCGCGACAGCATACTTGACGTCAATGTTGCTGCCGCTCCTTCAGATGAACAAAACGTGCTGGAAGGCCACGTCAAAAGCGGCACGGATTTCAACCTGTATTACATCCATGACTACGTCACGCACGGGGTCGCCAAACCTTCCGCTGGATTCACGATACAAGACCTGAAGTGTGCTTATATCAACGACTGGGGTTCCGCCGGAGTGTATCGAGTTCACACGGCTGCCCACGAAATCGGACACATATTTGGCCTGGCCCATCCTGATATAAACAGAATCATCCATACCGGATTGGAGCCGGCTCATGGGAATGATAAGGATCGACTCATGAACGGGGAATATAATCCCCAAAATCTAAAGCCTTCGTTGCTGCTCAAATTTGAGTGGGACGTTATTAATCCGAAGCCGTGATGATGAGAAAACTTATCTCCGTCACCTTCTGCTTTAGCTTGATTCTATGGGGCTCCGCAAGCGCTCAGAATCCTGGAGCAGAACCTAGCGAAACAGGACTTTCGCAAATACAAAGTCGAGTCGAAGCTGGTGACCAAAGTGCCCTTGAAGAAGCCAAAAAGCTGCCGATAAATCAGGCCGTGAGCCTTCTGAGCATATACGCTCTCGATGCTAGCACCAACAAGGCGAGAGCTGAACAAGCACGGGAAGTTCTTCGGAATTTTTCCGGCCTGTCGGTGTATATGAAACAACAGCTTTTGAAGCTCCGTAGCGAACCAGCGGGAGAATATGGAATGGGGAAAGCGTTCGATTTGCTTGCAGTCGTCGGCGGCGATAACGCAGCGGCAGCGGCAGCCCCTTTTTTGTTCGTGGATGACTCGCCGGTGTTGCTCAGCAATGATTCTGGCACCTCCCCAATCAATTATCAGGCGATTAAGTCGCTAGCGAATATGCACCTGTCAGATCGGCCGGTGGACAAAGAATATTACGATCTCAAGGCAGCAGACATCGAGGCGTGGAAAACGTGGGCCATAAAGAAAGGCTATATAGACAATTCAATTCCACGGTTAATGACCTTCGAAGAAAAAGAGGTTCCGCTTAGAATTACTGCTCAGACGGAAGCGGCCCTCGCGAGGGCGAAAAGTGAATCTCAAGCGACTCCTCAAGCAACGGCGATGCCGCCATCCACGCCGACCCTCGCCACGCCGACCCTCGCAGCATCGACGCCACGGCCAAGCGGGACAGCCACGCCCACGGTGGCCGCGGAAAAACCTGCTTCCACGGGTTTCCCCGTCGTGCCGCTGGTGATCCTGGCGGCGTTAATCGCGCTCGCGGCGGTGTTCTTCCTTCGCCGTAAATCCTCTCTGGATCACATGCGCTGACTGCGGCCCTCGCCGGGAAGGTGGCTACGCTGCTCCCCACAAAAAAAGGGGTCGGTCATTCAGAAAAAAGGGGTCGTCAGAAAAAAGGGGTCGGTCATTCATATTGACATATTAGCCTGGACGAAGGAGGTTCTCACATGCCACGGGCCCTACGAATTGAGTATGAGGGAGCAATTTACCACGCGATGAATCGTGGAGATCGACGGGAGGCCATTTTTCTTGACGACCAAGACCGCCAAACCTTTCTCAAAACATTGGGTGAAGCCTGCGGCAAGGCCAACTGGCAGATCCATTGTTACTGCTTGATGGAAAACCATTTTCATCTCGTTATGGAAACCCCGTCGCCCACCCTGGTCATGGGCATGAAATGGATGCTCGGCACCTACACCCAGCGCTTCAATGCCCGTCATCGAATGCGAGGGCATCTCTTTGCCGGACGCTACAAAGCTCTGCACGTCGACGAGTCCGCGGGTTTTTATCTTCGCGTGGTCTGCGATTACGTTCATCTCAATCCAATCAGGGCGGGATTGGTGCCCCCGGACCTGCCGGTAGCCGCGTTTCCATGGAGCAGCTATCCTGCTTATTTGAGTGCGCCCCGAAAACGGCCGCCGTGGCTGCGCGTCGATCGGCTCCTTGGTGAGCACGGTATTCAACGCGACGATGCCCGTGGAAGGCGCGAATTTTCCCGGCGCATGGAAGAGCAGCGGATCGAAGGCGACGAGAACGATCTGCACCCACGGATTCGACGTGGCTGGCAATTGGGAGCGGAAGATTTCATTGATCGGCTCCGTGATCGAATGGCGCCCGCCGTGCCAGATCGCCATGAGCCCGCCCAAGTGCGTGAATCCATGATGAGCCGGGCGCAGGCCATCATCGCGGGCGAACTCGCCCGGGCGCGAATTGATCGATCCGAGCTTGCGAACCTTCCCAAAGGGGCGCCAATCAAAATCCTTCTTGCCCGGCAACTCCGCCAATCGACTACGCTCACGCTCAAGGATATCGCCAAGCTCCTTCATGCCGGAACTTGGCGCTCTCTGGCAAATGCGCTCTCTTCAACGTGACAAAATGAATGACCGACCCCTTTTTCGACCCGGATTCGACGTGGCTGGCAATTGGGAGCGGAAGATTTCATTGATCGGCTCCGTGATCGAATGGCGCCCGCCGTGCCAGATCGCCATGAGCCCGCCCAAGTGCGTGAATCCATGATGAGCCGGGCGCAGGCCATCATCGCGGGCGAACTCGCCCGGGCGCGAATTGATCGATCCGAGCTTGCGAACCTTCCCAAAGGGGCGCCAATCAAAATCCTTCTTGCCCGGCAACTCCGCCAATCGACTACGCTCACGCTCAAGGATATCGCCAAGCTCCTTCATGCCGGAACTTGGCGCTCTCTGGCAAATGCGCTCTCTTCAACGTGACAAAATGAATGACCGACCCCTTTTTTGTTTCGGGATACACTGTTGAAGTTGGTGAAGGCTGATCCTCTCACTTACGAGGAACTGACTCAGAAGGCGGCATAGCAACAATGCTGTTTAATCTTCTACGGGCGGCTCGGCGGTGGCGGGCAAAATCAGAGACCGCCACGGCCCATACAAATAAAACCAGTAGAAAACTCATGACTGATTCACTCGTCGAAAAGATATCGGACTGGGCAACGATGATTGGCATAGGAATTGGTGTTATTGCTTGGTGGTTTGCCAGAGAGGACGCTAATCGCAAATCAAGTGAACTTGAAAATTACAAGATAGTGTCCTCTAAAGAAATAGCTAATACAAACGAGCGAGCCAACAAACTAGCGAAAGATGCTGAGCAGTTACGCAACGACACGATGACTGCAAAACTAGAACTGGCAAAACTCAAGGAAAAGACAGCTTGGAGGCAAATTTCTGAGAAGCAAAAAAAGCGCTTTATTTCAGAGGTTTCCTCAATTCCGGATAAAGAGTTTCTCCGCATTGCCGCCATCAACCCAACCGATGAAATAGCACAGTATGCAACCTCTATCGCATCAATGTTACGTGCGGCGGGTTACGTGGACCATGATCCAAATATTCCAGTGTTTCCTGGACGTAGGATGGAGAGCGTCGTCGGAATAACAATTCGAGCGAGAGGGGGCATGTTTTCTCCACCGCGGCCATCTAATGACATATTCACTATATCCCTCGCGTTTAGCAACATTGGAATTGAATCCAAAATATTCCTTACCGAAGAGATTCCTGACCAACGTATTGAAATATGGATCGGTGACAGGCAGCCGCTCTAGTTGCGTCAAGTGCATAATCCCGGGCGTTAGCGTTTAATGAAAGACGGAGGTGATGTTATATCCACAGAATATTCGCCTAAGACAATCGATCGTTTCAGAAAAGCAACACATTGGTCAGAATGATGAGAGTCTTGATTAAAAGCATATTTTTGGTTGTCATTTGCTGCTTACCCGTCGAGGCCGGCGATTTGATAAGTGTGGAAACATGGCAATTCACCATGTTGCAATAGGTGTTGGAGGCTTTAAACTAGCTCGAAAAGATCAATTCATTAAAACTTGGAGTGATCTTGAGCTTACCTTGAATTTAAGATCAGCTAACTCGGGATTGATGAAGAAGTATGGATACCGAATTGAAGACCGATATGAAATTCTTGAGCATCAAGTTCCTTATCCCCGCGGTGATGGCGGCCAAATTATCATCGTTAGAAAAACTCCTCTCAGCGGCGAAAACGGGCTCTACCGCTATTTCATATGGGAAAGCAAATCGGGAGAGATCCGGGATGACTCAGAAAGCGAGGAAAACCTTCAGGCAATCTTCAAGTCGGCAAACGCGCGGCTTCCAAAGTCAGTTGATCTCCCCGCCGTAGAAAGTGAGAATTCGGTAGTCAGCCCAGCGCCGGATCATATCACCAAGGTAGATCCAAAGACATCGGTTCCAGCGGCTGGCATGGACACGAAAGAGTCTCTGACGAAGGCAGTCGCAGAGAGAAAACCAATGCTTTTCTTGGGTGTGCTTGTGCTGAGCTTCATCGGATTGTTGGGATCGGTTTTATTTTTCCTTCGAAAGAAGCGCCAATAAATAGACGGTCATTTGCTGAAGCTCTACCGGCATTCTGGAACTCATATTTAAATGCAAGTTCATCGGCGACGGTCGGAGCTTGGATGACGAGGGTCGGCGGAACATTTCAATCAATGTGAACGATCAATCTCCCATGCCCGCCTTCGCGTACGTCGACAACATCCTCAGCGACCGCGACATCTTCTGCCCTTACCCGGTGCTCGAGGATCTGCCGGAACGGGAAACTGTACCAGAAGGATTCTTGAACTCGCATTCGCGGCCAAGGTCGGGGGATTTGAATTGACGAAACCGAAAATTTAGACAAAAGGGTCGGCGGATTTTTTCCAAGCGATCCTGTGGCCGCCCCGCTTTCCCGTCCACGGCGCACGTCCTCCCTCATCGATCTTGTCCGCTTTCAAATTTTCTGAACGCGGTCAAAGAGGGGCGGGTGACGGTCGGCGTGGGTCCTCTTCGGGGGTGGGCGCGGGGGAGGTCATTAGGGTTTTCATCTGGGGGTCTTCCTTGAGCTCGGCGAACATGGGGTCGTCGATGAGGCGTGCGCGGTAGTCCGGGCCGCCGAGCGCGAGGGCGAGGGTGAGAGATCGCAGGGACTCTGGTTTCTTTCCGAGGGCAAATTCGGCGCGGGCCAGGCGGTAGGCGGCTTCGGGGGAGTTCGGCTCGACCTTCCGCCAGCGGGCGGCGGCGTCGGCGGCGGAGGGCCAGTCTTTGCGGGCCTGGGAGACCTGGGAAACGAAGAACAGGAACTCGGGGGTGTCGCCGTTCCTGGCGATGGCTTCCTTGAGGATGGCGTCGATGCCGTCCTGGTCGTTGATTTTGGAGGAGAGCTCCATGACGTGGCCGAGCGGGTCGAGGTTCGTGGGGGCGCGGCGCCATTCGGCGAGGGATTGGTCGATCTCGCGCTGGGTGAATTTGCGGTCGATCGCCCAGGTGAGATTCGTCTTGAGGGCCCGGCTTTCCGGATCCTCGAGCCGGGCGCGTTCGATGAGGGCGATGACTTCGTCGAAGGCGCGACGGCGCCAGAGGATCCTCGACAGGCCGGCGAGGGCGTCGAGGTTGCCGGGCCAGAGGTCGAGGGCCTCGCGGAAGGCGGTCTCGGCGGGGGCGGCGAGGGCGCGGTAGGCGTAGATGTTTGCGCCGGTCGTGCGCAGGTGGGAGAAGCTGCGGCGGGCGTCGAGATCGCGGGCGAACGCCGGGTCGGCCCGGAGCCGGGCGCCGTAATCGGCCCAGAAGGCGAGGTCGCGCTGGACGGCGTCCGCGGGGAGGGCGGGGAGGGGCTCGGGGGCGATGCGGTAGAGCAGGCCGTCGGGAACGGCGTGGGGGTAGCTCCATTTCATGGGGAAGCTTTCCTCGACGTAGAAGGCGTGGCGGGCCTTGTTTTTTTGGAAGATCCACTTGGAGACGGCGTTGTGGATGGCCTGGCTGTAGTCGGCGGGCTCGAGCGGGAGGCGGGATTCGTGGAGCTGGCGGGCGGCGGTCTGGCTGAGGTCGCGCATTTCCTCGAGCGAGGGGAGAACGAGCGGCTCGTCGGGATAGGCGTGGTCGCGGCCGAGCCAGTGGGCGAAGGCGCCGGCGGCCGGGGGGCGCGCGGCGCTGTATTGGTCGCGGATGTAGGCGAGGTAGAAGCGATCGGCGAGGCCGTTCTGGGTGAGGATGTAGAGGTCGCGGCGGTCGAAGGCGGGGTCGATGCGGCGGTTCGGCGGCAGGGAGCTTTCGCCGAAGATCAAGTAGGTGGGGACGAAGCGGCCGGCATCCGTGCCGCCGAAGATGACGCTGCCCTTCGGCAGCGGGGCGAGCATGTCGTGGCCGAACTGCCACCCGAACCAGCGCCCGCGCTGGCTGGAGCTGGCGGCGTTGTGAACGAGCGGCCAGAGGGGCAGCAGGAGCAGCGCCCAGGCGAGGGGGCGGGCGCGCGGGGCGCGGGCGACGAGCGCGTGGAGGGCGACGCCGGCGCCGAGGCCGGCAAGGATCGCGAAGATGAAGTTCGTGTAGGTGTGGTAGGGCATCTGCACCCACCACCCGGATTGGTCGGTGGTCGCGTGCTCGAGCACGGGCTGGAGCGCCATGGCGAGGAGAAAGGCGACGAGCAGCAGGTAGATCCACGTTCGGACGGGCAACGGGGCCCGCAGCACGCCGACCAGGGCGAGGAAGAAAAAGAGGACGGCCAGCGGCGTGAAGCTGGCGAAAAGGCGGCTCCCATAAAAGCCGGACCAGGTTCGCAGGGCGGCGAGCGGGGACTTCGCGTCGTCGATCGCGCCGGGGGGCGGCTTGACGGCGGCGGCGCTGTCGTCGGCGACGCCGAGCACATGGCTGAGCACGCGCAGGCTGAGGTCGGAGAGGCTGCCGGGGTATTGCGAGCGGTTGAAGGAATAATAAAATCCCTCGACCGTGCGGGTGTGGCCCCAGTTCATCGGGGGATTCGTCGACGAGGCGAAGGGCAGGTAGGCATACGGCAGCAGGCCGAGCGCGATGAGGGCGGGGAGGGAGGCGATGAGCCGCCAGTGGAGGCGACCGCGCTTGACGACGAAGGCGACGACGAGGATGGCGGCGACGAGGTAGGCGAGGCGGATGGCGGCCTTGATGACGAGCGGATTGTCGGCGAGGAGCGCGAAGGCGAGATAGGAGATCAAGACCGCGACCGCGGCGGCGAGGAAGAGATCCCAGAAGAGATCGCGGCGCACGAGCGCGACGACGAGGAAGGGGAGCGGGGCGAGGGCGAGGGTGAGCTGGTGGTTGCTGAAGGCCAGCGTGAGCAGGAAGATGCTCCAATAAAGCGGCGCCATGCGCTCCGGGCGGCGCAGCCAGACGTAGAGGCTCGCGAGGTAGAGGCCGACAAGCAGGGCGTGGAGCGTGTAGACCTCGACGATGACGGCCTGAGACCACATCGATTGGCTGAAGGCGAAGGAGAGGCTGAGCGCGAGAGCCGAGATGGTGGCGAGCGGCCGGGAATTCGGATTGGCGGGGGGAAAAATCCAGGTTGCGCCGCTGCGAATGAGCAGGGCGGACAGGCCGACGGCGAGCGCGCCGCAGACGCCGCTGAAGAGCGCGACCTGCCAGGCGACGTTGCCGAGCGGGACGAGCTGGAAGAGCCACGCGAGCAGCGTCCAAAGAGGGTAGCCGGTGGGGTGGGGCACGCCGAAGTGCTGCGCGGCGACGAGGAATTCGCCGGAGTCGAGCAGCGTGACGCTGGGGGCGGTGGTCCAGGCGTAGACGGCGAAGGAGACGAGGGCGGCGAGGGCGGCGCAGAGCCAGTCGCCGCGCTGGAAGATGCGTGACTTCACGGGCCGGCCGGGTGGCGGCGCCAGAATTTCGCCGGCAGGAGGGGGGTGGCCAGAAGCAGGAGGGCGGCGGCGATCCAGCCGCCGGCGGAGAAGACGAGGCAGGCCGCATACCACCATGGCGGGGCGAAGCGGAACTCGACGAGTTTTTGACCGGCGACGACCGGGACGGCGGGGAAGGCGCCGGCGGCGCGATAGACGACGGCGGGGAGGCCATCGACCGAGGCCTTCCAGTCGGGGTGCCACGATTCGTCCAGCACGGCCCAGCCGGGCTTGCCCGGCGCGGTGAAGGCCACGTGGCTCGGGGTGCGCGGGCGCGCGAGGGGGAGGCGCGCGAAATCGGGGCCGGGGGCGGGGTCGTTGGCGGCCTTCACGCCGGGCAGGCCGTCGAGGGGCGGGTTGCCATCGACGGCGACGGCGAGACGCTGGTCGCGCGCGAGGGCGAGGGCTTCACGGTATTGCGCGGCGCCCCGGCTGGCGGGAGCGGCGGATTCGGCGAAGAAGCCGGGGTAGAGCGACGCGGGGTTGTGAACGACGAAGAAGAAGTCGTTCTCGAACCGCAGCGGCAGAAGGGAGCGAAACCATTTTTGCATGTTCGGGGGGATGTCGGGGTCCGCCTGCTCGATGAGCAGGTCGGAGACGCCGGAGAGCCGGAGGTAGGTCAGCGTGTCCGCGGCGGAGGCGCGGGCGGCGGCCTGCAGGCGGTTGGTGGATGACGGGGTGAGGTAGTGGTTGAGCGCCTCGGTGGAGAGCGGCCGGCCGAAGCGGTTCGGCAGGTCGAGGTAGCGGTAGCGGCCCGAGGCCACGAGGACGCGGTCCTGCCCGGCTCGAAGCGCGGCGCCCGCGTCGTTGAATTGATTGAAGTAGGCGCGGCCGAGTCCGCCGCGTTCGAACCACGCCAGGTAGGGCAGCGCGTCCATGCTGGCAAGCGCGAGCGCGGCCACGGCGACGAGCGGCACGAAGCGGAGGGCGACGAATTCGCGCAGCACGAAGGCGACGGCCAGGCCCGAGCCCACGGCCCAGGCGAAGGTGCCGTTGAGGATCCAGAACGAATCGGGAGCCCGGAGGTCGTGGTAGAGCGGAAGGTGCTCGAGCACGCGAAAAGCGGGCACGAACAGGTAGACGGCGAACAGCGCCGCGAACGCGCCGGGACGCCAGCGGCGGGCCGGGAGGCACCAATAGAGGAACGCCCCCTGCGCGGCGAGCATGAGCCAATGGAGGGGGATGCCGAAGTCGGCGAGGCCCCCGGCCTTGCGGAGGAATTCGAAGTGGCCGGCGAGGACGCTTCGCGGGCCGAAGGAGAGCCAGAACATGCCGAGGGCGAGGGCGAGGAAGATGCGGATGGCGGAGATTTCCAGGCCGCGCCGGCCCCATCGCCACGTGCGCGCCATCGCCAGCGCGACCGCGGCGAATCCGACGAGGCCAAGGTAGTATCCGCCCCGGTCGATGCGAATCTCGGGGGGAAGCGAGTCGAAGAGCTCGCCGCCGCGGTCGAACCACGCGGTGGCGGTCTTCGCCGAGTAGGCCGCCTGCAGCTCGCGGAAGGGGTCGAACTCGAAGACGGCCATGAACGCGCGCTCGCGGAGGAGCGGGAGGAGCGGAGCGACGCCGAGGACGAGCGCGGCGGGGATGGCCCAGAGCGCGCCGCGGCGGAGATTCGCGCGGCACTCGGGGCGCGAGAGAAAGAGCCACGCGGCGAAGGCGGCCAGCGGGATGGCGAGGGTGGCGCCCATTTTGCTCCAGGCCAGCAGGGTGGCGGAGTAGGCGAGGCCGAGCAGGAGGCCGTCGAACGGCGAGCCGCGCTCGGCCACGCGAAGCAGCGCGAGGAACGTGAGGGGAACGAGCGGGATGGCGACGACGATGGTCATGTGCTCCTGCCAGCCGAGGCGCAGCAGGACCTGGGGGGCGAGCACGTAGGCGCAGCCGACGGCGAAGCCGGACCAGCCGTCGCGGGCGAGGCGGTTGCCGAAGGCGAAGGCGGCGAGGCCGCCGAGCGTGAGCAGGACGAGGCCGGTGAGCTTCATCGCGATGAGCGGAGTCGGCGCGAGGAGCAGGGCGGGGGCGTAGACGGGGATGGCGAGGGCGAAGCTGAGCAGAGTCGCGCTGGGGGAGCCGGTCAGGTAGTCGGGGAACCACGCGAAGTCGCCGCTTCGGAGCAGGCGCAGAATGGCCTCGATCTTCGCGGCGTGGCCAAGCAGCTCGCCGCCGGTGCCGGTTTGCTCGAACCAGCCGTGGCCGATCACGGCGAGAGAGGTGACGAGGAAAAGCAGGAAGGCGATGAGAGGGCGGCGCATGGGGCTGGATCGGCCGGATCAGATCGAGTTGCGGCGGCGGAGTTTTTCCACGACCGGGGCGGTGGCTTCGAGGTCGGCGGGCTCCATGCGGTCGATGAAGAGGATGCCGTGAAGGTGGTCGTGCTCGTGCTGGATGGCGCGGGCGAGCAGGCCGGTGGCGGAGAATTCGAGCGGCTCGTTCTCGAGGGTGCGCGCCGTCACGCGCACGGCGGCGGGGCGGGGGATGTGGCCCTGCATGCCCGGGAAGCTGAGGCAGCCTTCCTTGACGGACGCGATGTCGCCGGAGAGCTCGAGCTCGGGGTTGACGAGGACGAGCGGCATGTAGTCCTCGAGGGCGGCGGGTGCGCCGTCGACGATCATTTCGCCGGGCTCCTCGGCGTCGAGCACGTCGACGACGCAGATCTGGAGGGGAAGGCCGACCTGCTGGGCGGCGAGGCCGACGCCGTTCGCGTCGTTCATCGTGTCGATCATGTCCTCGGCGAGCCGGACGATGCGGTCGTCGGCTTGCGCGATGCGACGGCCCTTCGCGCGGAGGGCGGGGTGGCCGTATTCGACGATGGGGAGGACCATGCTTTAACGAAATGTTACGGAGGGGCGCAAAGGCCGCGGGGGGGACGGGTGGGCGACTCCTTTGGGGAGGATATTCATTTCGCGGCAGCCTCCGGCTGGGTGAAGGCCGGGATGTTCTTGACGCCGGCGGTCTTGAGGGCGTCGAGGACCTTGACGACAACGCCGAAGGGGGCGGTGGTGTCGGCCTGGAGGGCGACGGGGCGGTCGGGGGCCTGGGCGCGGGCGGCCTGGAGGGTCGCGCCCAGGGCGGTGAGAGCGACGGGTTTGTTGTCGAGGGTGATCTGGTCGGCGGTTTTGACGGCGAGGATGAGCGGCTCGGTTTTCGCGGCGACGGCGGCGGTGGCGGTCTTCGAGTCGGGGAGGTTGATCTGGAGCTGCGGCTGGGTTTTTTTGAAGGTGGAGGTCGCGATGAAAAAGATCAGCAGGATGACGAGGATGTCGATCAACGAGATGATGTTGATCGTGGGGGCGCGCCGCTTGCGGGTGTAGAATTTCATGCCGCGCCCATCGCTTCGATCGATGGCTGTTGATCGGGATTCGGGTAGCATTTGCCGAGCAGCTCGGCGGCGACGGCCTCCATTTCGACGGCCATGACCTCGATCTTGCGCATGAAATAGTTATGCGCGACGAGGCTGGGCACGGCGACGGAGAGGCCGACGATGGTGGTGTTAAGGGCCTCGGAGATGCCGTGGGCGATGACCAGGGGGTCGCCCGAGCCGATGTTCGAGAACATGCCGACGAGGCCGGAGAGCGTGCCGAGCAGGCCGATGAGCGGGCCGATGCCGGTGGTGATCTCGAGCAGGACGAGGCCGGTCTCCATGCGGGCGGTCTCGTGGCGGGCGCGGGTTTGCACGGCTTCGGCGTTGTCGGCGCGGGGCCAGGAGAGGTGGCGGACGAGGGCGAGGAGGATGTGGCCGAGCGGCGAGGGGTTCGCGCGGATCAGGCTCGCGAGGGGGGTGAGCTCATCGCCGGGCTCGAGGCGGCGCACCTCCTCGGCGATGGCGAGCGGCATGACGACGGATTCCCGCAGGGCGAAGCCGCGCAGCAGCATGACGGTGGTGGCCATGATCGAGACGATGACCAGCGGAATCATGAAGATTCCGCCCTGGGCGAAGAACGTGACGATGGAGTCGAAGGCCGAGGCGAAGAGGACGTCCATGAATAGGCCCGCGAAGATAGCGGCGCGGTCGGAAGGCGCAAGCGCGCGCTTGACCGGCGGGGGCGGGGGCGCGATTTCTCGGCGCATGAGCCTGGATCTCCCTCGTCGGATGCGGCGCAACCGTTCCTCGGCGGCCCTGCGCGCGCTGGTGCGCGAGACCGCGGTGGGTGCGGATGACTTGATCCAGCCGCTGTTCGTGCAGCGGGGCGGGCCGGAGCCGGTCGCCTCCATGCCGGGTGTCATCCGGCATTCGGTCGCCTCGCTCGTCGAGGAATGCGGGAGGTGCGCGGCGGCCGGCTTGCGGGCGGTGGCGATCTTTCCGCGGATCGATTCGTCGAGGAAAGACGCCGGGGGTTCTCACGCGACGGCGGCGGACAACGTGCTTTTCGAGGCGATCGCGGCGGTGAAGAGCGCGTTTCCGGATCTGCTCGTGATCACCGATGTCGCGCTGGATCCTTACACGGATCATGGTCACGACGGCTTGCTCGACGCCACGGGGGAAGCCATCGCGAACGACGCGACGGTCGCGGCGCTTTGCGGTCTGGCGGCGGCGGAAGCCCGGGCGGGCGCCGACATCGTGGCGCCCTCCGACATGATGGACGGCCGGGTGGGCGCGATCCGCGCGGCGCTCGATGCGGGGGGATTCGAGCGCACGCTCATTCTTTCGTATGCGGCGAAATACGCCTCGGCGTTCTACGGTCCCTTTCGCGACGCGGTGGGAAGCGCGAAGGGCGGGGCGCCCCTCGACAAGGGGGGATACCAGATGGATCCGGCGAACGTCCGGGAAGCCGCGCTCGAGGTCGCGCTCGACGAGGAGGAGGGCGCGGACATCGTGATGGTGAAGCCGGCCGGGCCCTACCTCGACGTGATCCGGGCCGTGCGGGAATCGACCACGCTCCCGCTTGCGGCCTACCAGGTATCGGGCGAATACGCGCAGATCCACGCCGCGGCCCGGCTCGGGTGGCTCGATTACGCCCGCACGCGGGACGAGTCGCTGCTGGCGATCAAGCGCGCGGGGGCGGACGTGATTTTTACGTATTTTGCGCGGGAGGCGGCGGAGGGGATGTAGGCTGCGCCGGCCGTTTTCGGCGGGAGGCCGAAAGCCACGCGCGGGAAGCGGATGGTTTCCCTTGAAGCTTAGAGTTCACCGGCGAGCTGGCGCCGGAGCCAGGGGAGGATGAGGGTGCGCGAGGTCGTGGCGGTGATGTGGATGGGGTCGTAGTAGAGGGCGCGGCCGGATTGCTCGAGGCGGTAGCGCCCGGTGGCGGGGTCGAGGAAGAGCGCGGCGGGGTCGAGGAAATGGACGTTCGCGCCGCGGGCGGCTTTTGCGAGGCGATGCATGGGGGAGACCTGGGCGAGGTATCGGTCGGAGCGGTCCGCCGGGGCGGAAGCCATCGCGGGGAAAAGGGCGGCGCGGGCGAGGTATTTCGGCGGCGGGACGGAGTGGCTGGGAATTTGTTCGAGGATCCACACGCGGCTGCCGGCCGCCTCGAGGGCGCGGATGGTGCGGAGCAGGGCGGCGGGGAATCCGCCGGCGGCGTCGGCCGGGTCGAAATAATTTTGCCAGAAGCCGGCGAGGAAGGTGTCCTTGATCTTCCGGGCGGCGACGTATTTCACGACTTCGTCCCCCCAGGCGGGAAGGTCGCCGCCGCGGCCGAAGGCGCCGTCCGCGTAGCCGCCGAGGACCGGGGCGCGGGAGCCATGGGTGATCGCGACGCCGGCGAAGCCGCGTTCGTCCGCGAGGGCGCGGAAGGCGGGGAGCAGGCAGTAGGCCTGGGAGTCTCCCCAGAGCAGGACGGAGGCCGGCCGGCCGGCGGGACCGAAACGCGGGAGATCGTCGTTTTGGATGTCGGCGACCTTGCGGTGAAAGGGCGGGGGTTCGTCGGACTCGCCGGCCGCGAAGGCGAGCGCGGCGGCGGGAAGCCGGGCCGGGAAGCCGCGGGTGAGGATGACGAAGCCGGCCAAGGCGAGCACGAGCGCGAAGCCGCCGCCGGCGGCGAGGAACAGGGGGCGGCGGTCGGCGCAGACCGCGCGGCGGCGGAAGGGCGTCTCGACGAAACGCCAGGACAGAATGGCGAGCGCAAAGGCGAGGGCGAGCAGGGCGAACCGCTCGGCCGGGCTCAGCGGGTCCATGCTCCAATAGCGGCAGAAGGCGAAGACCGGCCAGTGCCACAGGTAGAGCGAATACGAGATGAGGCCGACAAAAACGACGGGCGGCGCGGCGAGGATCCGCGCGAGCGAGGTCGGGGCGGCGGCGGGATGCCGGCCATTTGCGAAGATGACGAGGGCCGCGCCAAGGCACGGGGCCACGGCCGCGAGGCCGGGGAAGGGCGTGGCGCGCGTCAGCAGAAAGCAGGGCGCGACCACGCCGGCGAGGCCGGCGTAGCCGAGGATTTCGCGAGCCGGGCGGCCGGCGGGCGTGCGGTCGGAAGGAAGCACGGCGAGCGCCGCGCCGCACAGCAGCTCCCACGCGCGCGAGGGCAGGAAAAAGAAGGCGACGCCGGGGAGGAGACGGACCGCGATCACGCTGAAGGCCAGGCTGACGAGCAGGGCGGTCGCCGCGAGCAGGAGGAGGGGACGGGTTCCGCGGAGGGCTCGGAATCGGAACACGGCCATGAGCAGGAGGGGGACGACGAGGTAGAATTGCTCTTCGACGGCCAGCGACCAGGTGTGGAGGAGGGGCATTTCGTCGACGGATGGGGTGAAGTAGCCGGCGGTGTTGCGCCAGAAGTAGAGGTTCGCCCCGAGCGCGGCGACGGCGACGGCGGAACGGGCGAGATCGATGAAGCCCCGCGGCAGAAGGCAGAACCAGCCGACGACGAGCGTCGCGAGCACGAGCACGGCGAGGGCGGGGACGATGCGGCGAACGCGTCGCTCGAAAAATTCACCGAGCGAAAACCGGCCGGACCGAAGATCCCGGAGGATCAGCGAAGTGATGAGGAAGCCGGAGATGACGAAGAAGACGTCGACGCCGACGTAGCCGCCGGGCAGGCCGAGGCCGGCGTGGAAGAGCACCACCGCCAGCACCGCGACCGCCCGCAGGCCATCGATCTCGGGGCGATGGCGCAGGTGGTCGGTCGACACGCGCGGGTGAGGTCGCCTAGGTGTATTTCAGCACTTCCTCGATCGTCGTCTCGCCGTCGTAGATCGAGCGCAGGCCGTCCTCGCGGAGGGTCGTCATGCCGAGCTCGATGGCCTTCTGGCGGAGCACGACGCCGGGGGCGCGCTGGTTGATCAACTCGCGAACGGGGTCGCTCATCTTGAGGAGCTCGTAAATGCCTTTGCGGCCCTTGTAGCCGGTCTGGTTGCAGGCGTCGCAGCCCTTGCCGTAGTAGAAGTTCTTGTCGCCGATGTCGTAGGGCGAGAGGCCGAGCTGCTGGAGCACGGCCTCGGTCGGCTCGTAGGGTTCGCGGCAGCGGGTGCAAATCTTGCGGATGAGGCGCTGGGCGAGCACGCACTCCAGCGAGGCGGAGATGAGGAACGGCTCGACGCCCATGTCCACGAGGCGGGTGACCGCGCCGGTGGAGTCGTTCGTGTGGAGCGTGGTGAAGACGAGGTGGCCCGTGAGCGAGGCCTGGATGGCGATCTGCGCGGTTTCCATGTCGCGCGTTTCACCGACGAGGATCTTGTCGGGATCCTGACGGAGGAAGGCGCGGAGGACGCGGCCGAAATTCAGCCCGATGCCTTCCTGGATGGGAACCTGGATGATGCCTTCGACCTCGTATTCGACGGGGTCCTCGGCGGTCAGAATCTTGACGTCGATCGTGTTGATCTTGCGCAGGCAGGCGTAGAGCGTGGTGGTCTTGCCGGAGCCGGTGGGGCCGGTGACGATAAAGATGCCGTTGGGCTTCTCGATCGTCTCCTCGATGTGGTGGCGGATGTAATCCGGCATGCCGAGGGTCTCGATGTCGAGGTTGACGGACGAACGGTCGAGCACGCGCAGCACGACACTCTCGCCGAATTGCGTGGGCAGCGTGGAGACGCGGAGATCGACCTGCTTGCCGCCGATGACGCGCTGGATGCGGCCGTCCTGCGGGAGGCGACGCTCGGCGATGTTGAGGTTCGACAGGACCTTCACGCGGGAGATGACGGGGAGCGCGAGGTGGCGCGGAGGCGGGTCCATCTCGTAGAGCGAACCGTCGACGCGGTAGCGAACCTTGAACTCGAGCTCGAAGGGCTCGAAGTGGATGTCGCTGGCGCGGGCCTGGATGGCCTTGTCGAGGATGAGGTCGACGTAGCGGATGATGGGCGTGGCGTTGGCCTCGGCGGCGGCTTCGGCGGCGTTGAAGGCCTCCTCGCCGCCGTCGCGGAGCTCGAGGCTGGTCTCGCCGAGCTGGGCAAGGATGTCCTCCATGCTCGTGTCCTCGGTGCCGTAATGGGTGTCGATGAGCGTGCGGACGCGTTCGACGGTCTGGCCGACGCAGGCGTGGATCTCGCGGCCGAGGGCGAAGCGAAGGTCCTCGGTGGCCTGGCCGTGAAGGGGATCGACGAGCGCGACGAAGATGGTGTTCTCGGTCGCGCCGATGGGCAGGGCACCGTGCAGGCGGGCGAGTCCGCCGGGCACGAGGGCGAGCATTTCCGGCGTGGGCGTGAACTCGGCGAGGTCGTAGCGTTCGGCGCCGATGGAGTCGGCGACGGCCTGGTAAAAGGCCTCCTCGGAAAGGTAGCCGAGATTGACGGCGGTTTCTTCGACGGGGCGGCCGGTCTCGGCGCATTCACGGTCGACCTCGGCGGCTTCGGCGGCGCCGATGAGGCCGGCGTCTTTGAGGATGTCGAGAACTTGGGCGGTGTTCATGGGGAAAGGAGGAGGGCGGAAGGTGGATTGCGGATTGCGGAAGGGAAGAGGCGGAGGGGACGGGTCGAGTTGTTCATTCCGCAATCCGCGTTCCGCGTCCCGAGATCGTCACGCGAGGTCGGACATGGTGCTGGTGATCACTTCCTCGGCGGTGGTGAGGCCGGCGAGGACCTTGCGGACGCCGTCCTCGCGCAGGGTGCGCATGCCGAGCTCGCGGGCGCGGAGGCGAAGCGCGATGGTGGAGGCGTTGTTGTTGATCATGTGGCGGACTTCGTCGTCGATGGTGAACACCTCGAAGATGCCCATTCGGCCCTTGTAGCCCCGGCCGCGGCAGGCGTCGCAGCCGACGTTTTTCATCGGCGTGGCGCCGGACATCTGGGAGGCCTCGAGGCCGAGGGCGTGCAGCTCGTATTCCGAGAGATCGGTCGGCGCCTTGCACTTGCCGCACAGCTTGCGGACGAGGCGTTGGGCCATCGCGGCGCGCATGGAGCTGGAAACGAGGAAGGGTTGCACGCCGATGTCGACGAGGCGGGGGATGGCGCTGGGCGCGTCGTTCGTGTGCAGGGTGCTGAGCACGAGGTGGCCGGTGAGGGCGGCGTTGATCGCGATGCTCGCGGTCTCGGCGTCGCGGATCTCGCCGATCATGATGATGTTCGGCGCCTGGCGCAGCATGGAGCGGAGCGCGGCGGGGAAGGTCATGCCGATGTCGGCGTTCACCTGCACCTGGTTGATGCCGGACATCTGGTATTCCACCGGGTCCTCGACGGTGATGAGCTTGCGGTCGGGCCGGTTGATGACGTTCAGGCAAGCGTAGAGGGTGGTCGTCTTGCCCGAGCCGGTCGGGCCGGTGACGAGCACGATGCCGTCGGGCATCTGGAGCAGTTGCTCGAATTTCGCCTGGTCGTCGCTGAGAAAGCCGAGGTCGGGCAGGCCGAGGACGAGCGAGGATTTGTCGAGGATTCGCATGACGACGCTCTCGCCGTGCACGGTGGGAATCGTGGAAACGCGCAGGTCGATCGCGGCCTTGCCCATCTTCACCTGGATGCGGCCGTCCTGCGGCAGCCGCTTCTCGGCGATGCTCATGGTGCCGGTCATGATCTTGAGGCGGCTCAGGATGGCGGCCTGTAATTTCTTGGGCGGGCTCGACATTTCCTGCAGCACGCCGTCGACGCGGAAACGCACGCGGAAGCTGCGCTCGAGCGGCTCGAGGTGAATGTCGCTGGCCTTCATCTTGTAGGCCTCGAGCAGGAGCGTGGTGACCATCTTGATGATCGGCGCGTCGCCCTCGCCGCCGTCGTTCTCGCCGCCGCCAAAACCCTCGCCCGTCGCGGCATCGCCCTCGGGCGGCCCGTAATACTGGGTGAGGGCCTGCTCGAGCTGCTCGGGCGTGGTGCAGACGAACTCGACCTGGCGCTTGAGCAGGAAGCTGAGGCTGTCGAACGTCTCGAACGCCATCGGGTCCGCGATGGCGATGGTCACGGCGTCGTCGCGGTCGGCGATCGGGATCGCCTGGTAGCGGCGGGCGTCGATCGGCGTGAGGACGCCGGTGATGTTCGGCGGCACGGTGATCTGGGCGAGGCTGACGAACTCCATGCCGCTGTTCGCGGCGAGCGTGCGCGAGATGTCTTCGTGGGAGACGAGGCCGAGCTGCACGAGAGCGTCGGAAACGGTGCCGCCTTCATTGGCTTTTTCGCGGGCCTCCTGGACTTGCGGGCGGTTGATGAGTCCCGCTTCGAGGAGGATGTCTACTACGTAATCGTCGTTGAGGGGCACGGGGAGGAATTCCTTTTGGAGGTTGTCTACGGAGCGCGGACGGGGTTGTCAAACCCGGTGGCCGGGAAATGTCGCGGCGGCGGAGAACATTCTTGGCGGCCCGGGCGCGCGGTGCTGGAATCCCGGCTCCGGGCCTCCCGGCACGCATGCAAAAATATCCCGCGTATCTCATGTTCGGCGCGCCCGGCAGCGGCAAGGGCACGCAGGGCAAATCGCTCGGCAGCATCCCGCGCTACTTCCATTGCGCGTGCGGCGACGTCTTCCGGTCCATCGACACCCGAACGACGCTCGGCCGGAAGTTCGTGGAATATTCCAGCCGCGGCGAGCTGGTGCCCGACGAGGTGACCGTCGAGCTGTGGCGCGTGTGGATCGAGCATTGCGTCGAGGCCCACACGTTCAAGCCCGACATCGATCACCTCGTGCTCGACGGCATCCCGCGCAACGTCGCGCAGGCCGAGCTGATGCGCGACATCATCGACGTGAAACGCGTGTTCCATTTGTCCTGCCCCGACCGCGCGAAGCTCGTCGACCGGCTTCGCAAGCGGGCGATCAAGGACAACCGCCTCGACGACGCGAACGAGTCCGTCATCCGCCACCGCCTCGAGACCTACGAGCACGAGTCCAAGCCGATCCTGGAATATTACGGCGACGCCCTGGCCTGCCACATCGACGCCACCCAGCCACCCGTCGTCGTGTTTTCGCAGATCGTCGACCGGGTGGCCCAGGACGTCCAATCGCGGGCCTAGCCGCGCGCCCCCATGCGCTTCGTTTACCTTGCCACCGGAGACATCGGGCGGCCGGCGTTGCGCTCCTTGATCGCCCGCCCCGGCGCGGACGTCGTGGCCGTCGTCACGCAGCCCGACCGGCCCGCCGGGCGGGGGAACCGGTTGCGCGCCCCGGAGATCAAGGTCCTCGCCGCCGCGGCGGGCATCCCGGTGTTGCAGCCGCCGAAATTGCGCGACCCCGCGGCCGTGGCGGAGCTGGCGGCCTTCGCGCCCGACGTGATCGTCGTCATGGCCTACGGACAAATCCTTTCCCGAGCCGTGCTCGAGCTTCCGCCGATCGCCTGCTTGAACCTCCATGCGTCGCTGCTGCCGCGCCACCGCGGAGCCGCGCCGATCCAGGCCGCCATCGCGCAGGGCGACGCCGAGACCGGCATCACCGTGATGCACATGGCCGCCGGCCTCGACACCGGCGACATCCTGCTCGCCCGCGCTTTGCCGATCCGGCCCGACGAGACCGGCGGCTCGCTGCACGACCGACTCGCGGATCTCGCGCCCGTGGCGCTCGCCGCCGCGCTCGACCAGCTCGAGGCGGGGAACGCCCCGCGCGCGCCGCAGGACGAGACGCGCGCCACTTACGCGGGCCGGTTGTCCCGAGAGAGCGGGCGCATCGATTGGTCGCTTCCCGCGGCGGAGATCGAGCGGCATGTCCGCGCCATGAATCCCTGGCCGGCCGCCTCCGCCGAGATCCCGCTGGCGGACGGGACCCGCGCGCGCGTCAAGGTCTTCGCCGCCGCGATCGAGGCGGGAAACTCCGGTGTCCCCGGCACGGTGCTCGCCGCCACGGGCGAAGGCGTGCTGGTCGCGGCCGGCGAAGGCGCCGTGAGGCTCACCGAGATCCAGGGTGAAGGCGGGCGCCGCATGCCGGCCGGCGAATGGCTGCGCGGCCACGCGTTGGCCGCCGTCGGGCAGGCTTTTTTGTAGCCACGGCGCTCCGTCGCCGTGCCGCGCCCTATCACGCGTCCCCGGCGCTCTGCCGGAGCGGGGCGGCTGCAACGAGGCCTTTCCCTGCGGCGGTTCGACCGGGGATCCGCCGCCGGTGGCGTCCCGGCAAATCTTGCCTCCGCGCCTCCGCGTCTCCGCGCGAGCTTTCGTGATTTCCACCCCGGGCAAATCTGGCTTCGCCCCGGTTTTATCCTTTCCAAGCCGAGGCGCTTCCGGTTTCATCCGCCACCAGCCAATGACCGAGCCAGCGACCCCGAAATACAAGCGCATCGTTCTGAAAATCAGCGGCGAGGCGCTGCGGGAGCCGGGCGGCAAGGATAACATTTCCCCGCAGATCGTCACCTCGGTCGCGAAGCAGATTGCCGAGGTCCGCAATCTCGGCGTGGAGGTCGCCGTGGTCGTCGGCGGGGGCAACATCTGGCGCGGACTCGCCGCGAGCCACCGCGGCATGAACCGCACGACCGCCGATTACATGGGCATGCTGGCCACCGTCATCAACGGCATGGCGCTCATGAGCGGGCTCGAGGATATCGGCGTCACCGTCCGCGTGCAGACCGCCATCGAGATGAACAACGTCGCCGAGCCCTTCATCCTGCGCCGCGCCACCCGCCACCTCGAGCTCGGGCACGTCGTGATCTTCGTCGCCGGCACGGGCAACCCGTTTTTCTCCACCGACACGACCGCCGCCCTCCGCGCGAACGAGATCGGCGCGCAGGTCATCCTGAAGGCCACGAAGGTCGACGGCATCTACGACTCCGACCCGGTCAAAAATGCCGACGCGAAAAAATTCTCGCGCATCAGCTACGGCGACGCGTTGTCCCGCCGCCTGCAGGTGATGGATTCCACGGCGTTCAGCCTTTGCATGGACAACCGCATGCCGATTATCGTTTTCGACATGTCCGACTCCACGAACATCCGCCGCGCCGTGCTCGGCGAAACGGTCGGTTCCCTCGTTTCCGACGCCGCCTCCGAGCCGGCCGACCTTCAAGTCCCCTGACATGGATCTCGACGACATCCTGCTCGAAGCCGAGGGCGCCATGGAGAAGGCGGTCGAATTCATGACGCACGAATTCGCGTCCATCCGCACCGGGAAGGCCTCGCCCGCGCTCGTGGAAAACATGGACGTCGACGCCTACGGCACGAGCATGAAGCTCAAGGCCCTCGCGCTCATCACCTGCCCCGAGGCGCGGCTCATCGTCATCCAGCCGTTCGACGCCTCGACCACGCGCGACATCGAGCGCGCGATCAACGAATCCCGGCTCGGCATCTCGCCCGCGGTCGACGGCAAGCTCATTCGCATTCCGATCCCCGAGCTCTCCGAGGAGCGCCGCCGCGACCTCGTGAAGACGATCAAGGGCATCGCCGAGGACACCAAGGTGCGCATCCGCGCCTGCCGTCGCGAGGCCATCGAAGGCGCGAAAAAATTGCAGAAGGAAGGCGCGATCACCGAGGACAACCTGCGCGACGCCGAGGCGGACGTTCAAAAGATCACCGACAAACAGGCCGCGTCGATCGAGCAGCATTTCTCGGGCAAGGAAGCCGAGATCATGAAAGTGTGATGAATTTCCGATTTCCGATTTCCGCTTTCCGATTCTCCGCCGCCGGGCGCGGGATCCTTTGCGCGGCGTTTCTTGCTTCGGCGGCGGCGCTCGCGCCGAGGGCCGACGCCCGCGTGGTGCGCCCCGCGGCGGATTTCGCCTGGGTGGACTACGGCGGAAAGGCGCAGAGCCTGAAGAGCCTCCGCGGCCAGGCCGTCGTCGTGATCATCGCGCCCTCGCCCCGTGACCGGACTTTCCGCGCGCAGGTCGGCCAGCTGCAGAAAGCCTATCAGCGCTTCGCCGCGGCGAAGCTCGTGTGCTTCACCGCGTTCACCGCCGAGGGCGGCACGATCCACTCGAACATCCCGTTCGTCTCCGTGGCGGACGGTCCGCGCGTCGCGTTCGTCTACGAGATCTCGAAGGGCTTCGCCATCGCGGTGATCGGCCCCGACGGCAATCTCGACGACCTCGCCACGAAGGTCATTCCCGCCCAGCGCCTGCTCGACATCATGAACGCGAACTTTCAGGTGCAAGCGGATATGCGTCCGCAATAGCCGGTTCGCCGAGCTCGTCGCGCCGCGCCACCAGGTCGAGCACCGCCGCCGCGACCTCCTCGCTGGTGACCGCGTCCATGCAACGGAAGTCCAGCGGGCACTCGCGCTGGAAGCACGGGCTGCATTCCACCTGGTGCCGCACGACGACATGATCGGGCCCGAGCGGGCGCGTGAGCCGGGGCTCGGTGGAGCCGAAGATCGCGACGACCGGCACGCCGAGCGAGGCCGCGAGATGCATCGTGCCGGTGTCGTTCGTCACCAGCGTGCGCATGGCGCGCAGCTCCTCGATCAATCGCCCGAGCGAGGTGCGTCCCACGAGGTTTTCCACCTTCCCTTCGAAGCCGGACAACAGGTTGTCCGCGACCGGCGCGTCGCGATGCACGCCCACGACGACCCAGGTGCAATCGATCTCCTTCGAGACCTGCTCCATCATCCGGTGAAAGCGATGCGGCATCCATTGCTTCGCCCCGCCGTATTCCGCCCCGGCGCAAATCCCGATGCGGATCGGCCCGGCCGGCGCGGGCGCGGTGGGGAAGGAAAGCGGAATCGCGGGCGCGCCCATCTTCTCGGCGATGCGCAGATAGCGGGCCGCGTGATGACGCGGGCGGATATCCTTGCGGGGTTCGCGGATGACCTGGTTGAGCATCCATTCGCGCTTCTGGCCCACGTAGCCGATGCGGCGGTTGATTCCCGCCAGCCAGACCTCGAGGGCGCTGCGGGTCGAGTTCGGGAAAAGCACCGCCGCTTCGAAGCGATGACGGATGCGCCACGCGATCTTCAGCACGCCGGCGTCCTCCGGCACGCCGATCACGTCGTCGACCTCCGGAACGGAGCGCCAGAAATCCGCGAGCTTGTCGCGGGTGAGAACGGTCACGCGGGCGTCGGGACGGCCCTGCTTGATGGCGCGGACGGCGAGCGAGCTCATCACCGCGTCGCCCAGCCAGTTGCTCGAGCGAATGAGGATGCGAAACGGACGGAGATTCATGGGGTCGTGACCGGCGGGTAAATATAGGCCGCGTTTCGCCCGCGCCAGCAGGAATTCCGGATGCGGCACCTTCCAGCGGTTGTGGACCCAGAACCAATCGGCCGGCGAACGGCGGATCTGGGCCTCGAGGGCGCGGTTGATGTCGGCGGTGAGGGCGACGGCGTCCGGCGTCGCCGGGACGATCTCGTCGCTCACCGCGAAGCGCCAGCGCGCGAAGCCTTCCGTGAAAATCGCGCACGGCATCACGGCCGCGCCGGTGCGCGTCGCGAGCGAGGCGGCGAGCGGCGACGTCGAGGCGAGCGAGTCGAAGAACGGCATCCAGACGCCCGCGTCCCCGGCGTGCTGGTCGACGAGCACGCCCACCAGGCCGCCCTCGCGCAGCAGCGCGACCGCCTTCGTCACCCCGCGCTTGCGGTCGAACGTCGCCACGCCCCGCGCGCGCCGGTCGCGATTGATGAACTCGTCGATCAAGGGATTGCGGATCGCCTGGTAGACCGTGCCGCAGCGAAACGGGCGCACGAGGAAATTCACCTGCGCGAACAATTCCCAGTTCCCGATGTGGCTGATGACGAAGACGACGCCGCGCTTCCGCTCCAGGGCGGCCATCAATTCGTCGACGCCCTCGGTGGCCATGCGCGCGCGGATTTGCGCCTCGGTCATGGCCGCCATTTTGAAGGCGCAGCACGTGTTCGCCCCGAGCGTCGTGAAATGGCGGAAGACCCATCCGCGCGCCGCGGTCGCGCCCAGGGCCCGCGTCAGATTTTCCCTTGCGAGGCGGCGGTAGCCCGGCAGAATCGCCCACGACACGGCCCCGACCGCCCATCCCAGGGCGAAGCAAACCCCGAGCGGCAGCGCCCGGATGGCCGTGACCACCACGAACACGATGGCGTAGATTACGCGGTCCATGAATTTGAACGAAAACGCCGAAATTACGGGTTCCGTCCCTCGAACGCGACGGAATTCAAGCCGGCCCGGCTCCATCGATCCCGGCGCCACGCTCGGCGTGCTCGGCGGCGGCCAGCTCGGCCGTATGTTCTCGCTCGAGGCCGCGAAGCTCGGCTATCGCGTGCACGTCTTCGAGCCCGCGCCGGGGTGCCCCGCCGGCCAGGTGAGCGGCGCGGAGACCAACGCCGCGTATTCCGATCCCGCCGCCCTGCGGGCTTTCGCTCAATCCGTCGACGTCGTCACCTACGAGTTCGAAAACATCCCGCGCGCCGCGCTCGAGACCGTCGCGGAATTCGTCCCCGTGCGTCCGCGCGGCGAGGCGCTGCACATCTGCCAGAACCGCGAACGCGAGAAAAACTTCCTCGCCGCCCACGGCTTTCCCTGCGCGCCGTTCCGGGTCGTCGATTCCGCCGCGTCGCTGGCGGCGGCGTGGCGCGAGCTCGGCGGCCCCGGCGTGCTCAAGACGGCGGACTTCGGCTACGACGGCAAGGGCCAGATGCGCATGGATCCCGGCGACGACGCGGAGTCCGCCTGGAGGCGATTCGGCGGGCGGCGCGCGGTCCTGGAAGGCCGGATCGACTTCACGCACGAGCTGTCCGTGCTCTGCGCGCGCGGGCTCGACGGAGGAACGAGCGTCTTCCCCGTCGTGGAAAACCGGCACACGCGCCACATCCTCGACCTTTCCATCGTGCCGGCGCGCATCGCCGCATCCGTGCAGGCCGAAGCCCGCGCCATCGCCGGGCGGATCGCCGTCGCGCTCGACATCGTGGGATTGATCGCGGTCGAATTTTTCCTCACGCGCGACGGCCGCCTGCTGGTCAACGAAATGGCGCCCCGGCCGCACAACTCCGGCCACTTCACGCTCGACGCCTGCGTCACCAGCCAGTTCGAGCAGCAGCTGCGCGCGGTGTGCGGCCTGCCGCTGGGGGCCATCGATCTCCTGCGGCCCGCCGTGATGCTCAATCTCCTCGGCGACCTCTGGCGCGCGGGCGAGCCGCGCTGGCGCGACGTGCTCGCCGAGCCCGGCGTGAAGCTCCATCTCTACGGCAAGAGCGAGCCCCGGCCCGGCCGCAAAATGGGGCATCTGTGCGTCCTCGCCGATTCCGTCGAGGAGGCGCTCGCGCGCGCCGAGCGCCTCAAGAAACGGCTTTCCTCCGTGGATTGAAACCCGCCCGGAAAAAATGAACGCCCGCCCGGCGGGGCTGTCATATTCATCACCCGCGGCCGGTCCGCGCCTCTCGTCCTTCTCCACCCAAGCCCCTATGTCGGTCACCAATACGCAAGAGCTCAACCAGCAAGTCCAGCAAGCCAGCCAGTGGGTGCCGCCCCTGCTCCAGGAGGTCGGCCGCGTCGTCATCGGCCAGAAATCGCTCGTCGAGCGCCTCCTCATGGGCCTCCTCACGAACGGCCACGTCCTGCTCGAGGGCGTGCCCGGCCTCGCCAAGACCCTCACCGTCCGCACGCTCGCCTCGTGCATCCACACCGGGTTCCAGCGCCTGCAATTCACCCCCGACCTGCTTCCCGCCGACCTGATCGGCACGCTGATCTACAACCCCCGCGACAGCGAGTTCACCACGAAGCTGGGCCCGATCTTTTCGAACCTCATCCTCGCCGACGAGATCAACCGCGCCCCCGCGAAGGTCCAGAGCGCCCTGCTCGAGGCCATGCAGGAGCGGCAGGTCACGATCGGCGACCAGACGTTCAAGCTGCCCGATCCGTTCCTCGTGCTCGCGACGCAGAACCCCATCGAGCAGGAAGGCACGTATCAGTTGCCCGAGGCGCAGCTCGACCGCTTCATGTTCAAGGTGAACGTCGGCTACCCGACCCGCATCGAGGAGCGCTCGATCCTCGACGCCATGGCGACGTCCTCGCCGCGTCTCGATGTCTCGGCGGTCGTCGACGCCGCGCAGATCATCGCCGCGCGCGACGTCGTGAACTCCATTTACGTGGACGATCGCGTGAAGAATTACATCGTCGACATCGTGTGGGCCACGCGCGAGCCGCGCTCGTTCAACCTCAAGCTCGACGGCCTCATCCGCTACGGCGCCTCGCCGCGCGCGACCATTTACCTCACGCTCGGCGCAAAGGCCCGCGCGTTTCTCGCCGGCCGCGGCTACGTGACGCCGCAGGACGTGAAGGACGTCGGCGCGGACATCCTGCGCCATCGCATCGCCGTGAGCTACGAGGCCGAGGCGGAATCCGTCACGAGCGAAAGCATCGTCGAGCGCATCTTCGCCGGGCTGCCGGTGCCGTGAGGCGGCGCTGCCGCCGTTGATGGTTGAGAGGAACGACCTCGCGATTCCCCGCATGCAAGAACCCGGAGAGATCCTGAAAAAAATCCGCCGCATCGAGCTGCGCACCCGCCGGCTGGTGGACGCGTCGTTCGCCGGCGCCTACCAGAGCGTGTTCAAGGGCCGCGGCATGAACTTCGAGGAGGTCCGCGAATACACGCCCGGCGACGAAATCCGCACGATCGACTGGAACGTGACCGCCCGCATGAACGCGCCCTACGTGAAGAAATTCACCGAGGAGCGCGAGATGACGGTCATGCTGCTCGTGGACGTGAGCGCGTCGGGCAGCTACGGCAGCATCGAGAGCAGCAAGCGCGAACTCGCCGCCGAGGTCGCCTCGATCCTCGCCTTCAGCGCCATCCAGAACAACGACAAGGTCGGCCTCATCCTTTTCAGCGACGAGATCGAGCTTTTCATTCCGCCGAAAAAAGGCCGGCTGCACACGCTGCGCGTCATTCGCGAGATGCTCTTCTTCGAGCCTCGGCGGCGGGGCACGAACCTCGCGGAGGCCCTCGATTACCTGAACAAGGTCGTCTCGCGCCGCGCCGTCGTCTTCGTGATTTCCGATTTTCTTTCCGCGGACTTCACGAAGCCGCTCACCGCCGCCGCCAAGCGGCACGACCTCGTCGCGATGCCCGTGATCGATCCCGGCGAGGAGGAGCTGCCGTCGGTCGGGATCCTGACGCTCGAGGACGCGGAAACCGGCGAGCAGATCGACATCAACACGTCGAACCGGGCGGTCGCGAACGCCTACGCCGCGATCGAGGAACGCCGCCACGCGGGCCTCGTGAGATTGTTCCGCCAGCGCCGCATCGACTCCATCCCGCTGCGCACGGATCGGGATTATCTCCTGCCGCTGCGCGCGTTCTTCGAGACCCGCGAGAGGAGGCAGGCCGCGTGAATCCGCCAGCCGCCGCCCCGGCCCCCACGCCGGTTCCGATCCACGACATCGTCGGGCCGGTCGCGTTTTTCCCGTATCCCCTCTGGGTGGTCGCCGCCGCCGCGCTGGCGCTCGTCGCGCTGGTCGCGCTCGCGGTCTGGTTCTTCGGCTTCCGGCGGCGCGCGCCACGGCCGCTGTCGGCCGCGGAGCGCGCGCAGGGCGAGCTCTTCCGGCTGCGCGCGGAGGTCGCGACGAGCGATCCGTATGCGTTCAGCATCGCGGTGTCCGACGTGCTGCGCCGCTACCTCCGCGACGCCCGCGGGCTGAGCGCGACGACGCAGACTTCCCGCGAATTTCTCGAGACCGTGAAGACGAGGCAGGCCTTCAACGACGAAGAACGCGCCGCGCTGGCCGCCTTCCTGGACAAGGCGGACCTCGTCAAGTTCGCGCGGCTTCACGCCACCGCGGGCGACGGCGCCGCCCTGCTCGACCAGGCGGATCGCCTCGTGCGGAGCCGCGCGCCGGAGTCGGGGGGAGGGGCGGGATGAACGGCTTGAGTTTTTTTGGCGCGACGTTTGGCACGCCGTGGGCGCTGCTGTTGCTGCTGCTCGTTCCGATCCTCGCCTATCTCAAGGGAAAGTTCGGCGGCACTCCGGGCGTCGTCTTTTCCTCGACGCAGACGCTGCGGAGCATCGGCGTGCGCCGCCGCTCGCGCGCCGGCGACCTGCTCACGGCCCTGTCGCTGGCGGCCTTCGCGGCCTTCGTGATCGCGCTCGCCCGCCCGCAGCTCGGCCGGACGATCACGCGCACGCAGGCCAGCGGCATCGACATCATGATCTGCATCGACGTGTCGCGGTCGATGCTCGCGGAGGATTTCTCCATCGGCGTGCAGCGCGCGAACCGCATCGACGCGGTCAAGCAGGTGGCGCAGAAATTCATCGAGCAGCGGCCGAACGACCGCATCGGCATCGTCGCCTTCGCGGGCCGGCCCTACCTCGTCAGTCCGCTCACGCTCGACCACGACTGGCTCGTCCAGAATCTCGACCGCGTGCAGATCGGCATGGTCGAGGACGGCACCGCCATCGGCTCCGCGCTGGCGAGCGCCGAGAGCCGCCTCAAGGACAAGGAGGCGAAGACCAAGCTCATCGTCCTTCTGACCGACGGCGACAACAACGCGGGGAAGGTCCAGCCGCTCACCGCCGCCGAGGCGGCGAAGGCGCTCGGCGTCCGCGTCTACACGATCGGCGCGGGCACGCGGGGCCTGGCGCCGTATCCGATGACGGATCCCTTCGGGCGCACGGTCTATCAGAACGTGCAGGTCGAGATCGACGAGACCACGCTCCGGAAAATCGCGGAGATTTCGAAGGGCGAATTTTTCCGCGCGACCGACACGCGGTCGCTCCGCGACATCTTCGACGAGATCGACAAGCTCGAAAAAACCAAGGTCGAGGTCGAGCGCATCGCGCAATACCGCGACCTCTTCCCATGGTTCCTGATCGCGGGCGTGGCCTTGCTGACGATCGAGATCGCCGCATCCCAAACGATATGGAGACGACTGCCCTGAACACCGGATTGACCTTCGGCGAGCCGCTCTGGTTCTGGGCGCTTCTCCTCGTGCCGGCCCTCGGCGCGCTCTTCGCCTGGGCGCAGGCGAAGCGGCGCACCCTGGTGGGCCTCATCGTGGCTCCCCGGCTGCGGGACCAGCTGGCCTCGGGGGTGAGCCCATTTCTTCGCGGACTGCGCGCGGTCCTCGTGCTGCTGGCGCTCGCGCTGGCCGTCGTCGCGCTCGCGCAGCCGCGCATGGGCTCGATCCAGCGCGAGATCAGGACGAACGGCCGCGACGTGGTCCTGGCGATCGACACCTCCCGCAGCATGCTCGCGACGGACGTCGCGCCGTCCCGGCTCGCGCGGGCGAAATTGATCTCGGAGGATTTGATCCGCCTGCTGCAGGGCGACCGCATCGGGGTCGTGGCGTTCGCCGGCTCGGCCTTCCTCCAGGCGCCGCTCACCCTGGATTACAACGCCGTGCGGTCCACGCTCGAGGAGCTCGACACGAACGTCATTCCCCGCGGCGGCACGAATCTCGCGGCCGCGATCCAGACCGCGCTCGACGCGTTCGGCAAGGCGGAGGGCGTGCAGCGGGCGCTCGTGATTTTCACGGACGGCGAGGAGCTCGACGCGGACGGTGTGGCCGCGGCCAAAAAGGCGGCGGCGCAGGGCCTCCGGATTTTTACGGTCGGCCTCGGGTCGGCCGAGGGATCGCTGATTCCCTTCCAGAACGAGGATGGGAAACGCGACTACGTGCGGGACGACGCGGGCAAGCCGGTGCAGTCGCGGCTCGACGGGAAGCGGCTCACGGAGATCGCGACCGCGACGGGGGGATTTTACGCGCCGCTGTCGCCGGAGGTCGCGCGGGAAATTTTCACGAAGGGCATCGAGCCGATGGCCGCGCACGACACGGGCACGCTCTCCACGCGCCAGCCGATCGAGCAATTCCAGTGGCCGCTGGGCGCCGGGATGCTGTGCTTCGTGCTTTGGATCGTGCTCGGCGAGGGCCGCGGCCGACGGCGGAGTCCGGCGGCGCGCGGTCGTGCGACCTGGATCGCGGCCGGCTTGTGGCTCGGATTGGCCGGAGCGGGCATGGCGGCGGAGTCCGGCTTGGAGCAGTATCGGAAAGGAGATTATCGCGGGGCATTGAAGTCGTTCGAAGACAGCGCGGCCATCACGCCAGAAAAGGAGAAGGCGCGGTTCGACGCCGGCGCGGCGGCTTACAAGGGTGGCGATCTCGACAAGGCGGTGGACCATTTTACGAGCGCGTTGCTGGCCGAGGATCCGGCCCTGCGCGAGCGCGCGTCTTATAATCTGGGCAACGCGCTGGTGCGGCGCGGCGAAGGGGCCAAGTCGAACGAGGGCAAGGAAAAGGACTGGAAAGACGCGATCTCTCACTACGAAGAAACGCTCAAGATCAACCCCAAGGATGTCGACGCGAAGGCCAATCGCGACATCGTGAAGAAATTGCTCGAAGACCTGAAAAAACAGCAGGAGCAGCAGAAGCAGGACCAGAAGCAGGACCAGAAGCAGGACCAGAAGCAGGACCGGAAGCAGGACCAGAAGCAGGATCAGAAGCAGGACCAGAAGCAGGATCAGAAGCAGGATCAGAAGCAGGATCAGAAGCAGGACCAGAAGCAGGATCAGAAGCAGGACCAGAAGCAGGACCAGAAGCAGGACCAGAAGCAGGACCAGAAGCAGGACCAGAAGC
>CAXTSM010000020.1:0-11201 GCA_964247025.1 uncultured Chthoniobacterales bacterium | reverse complement strand
CAGAAGCAGGACCAGAAGCAGGACCAGAAGCAGGACCAGAAGCAGGACCAGAAGCAGGACCAAAAGCAGGGCGGCTCACCGCAGGAGCAAAAAGACGGCCGGGATCAACCCGATTCGCCGCCGCAAAAACCGGACCCGAACGGCAAGCCCCAGCCCACCCCGCAACCCACTCCCGGCGAGAAAAAACAAGGTGACCTCAAGTCGCAGCCCGACCAAAAATCGGGTGAGGACCAGGAGCCGGCCGCCGCAGCCGAGCCGGAGAAGGACGGCGAAATGTCGGAGGCGCAGGCGCGGACGTTGCTGCGATCCATGCAGGGCGAAGAGGAGCGCGTGCGATTGCTTGAGCGCCAGCAGAACGACGATGTCATTAAGGATTGGTAAAAACCGATGAACAAACCGCGCCTCGCCCTCCTCCTTGCCGCCGGGGTTTCCCTGCGCCTGCTCGGTGCCGCCAGCGTCACGGCGGAGATGTCCGCCGACGAGACCTCCGTCGGCATGCCGGTCCAGATGCAGGTCCGCGTCGACGGCACGACCAACGTCTTTCTCCCGCGGGACCTCGGTGTCGACGGCCTCCAGACGCAGCTCACCGGCCGTTCCACGCAAGTCTCGATCATCAACGGCCGCATGACCACGTCGGGCATTTACAGCTACACGATCATCCCGCAGCGCGAGGGCACGTTCGAGATTCCCGCGATCGAGGTGAACGCGGATGGACAGAAACAAAGAACCGCCCCGCAGAGACTTCTCGTTCAGCCCGGATCTCCGTCCCGGGTGCGGCCCGCTCCGGCGCTACCCCCGGGAAGCCGCCGGCCCGCCCAGCCACGAACGCCCGCTCCGCCGGTCGACGAACAAAACATGGCCTACGCCGAGATGCTGGTGCCCCGGAAGAGCGTGTATGTCGGCGAGGTCGTTCCGATCGAAGTCCGGTTCTATTTCAGCAATCAAGTCGGCTTCAAGGTCGCGCAGGACGAGCCGCAGGTCAGCGGCGAGGGATTCACGGTGCAAAAATTCTCGCCCGCGAAACAAACCGAGGAGGAAGGCTACCACGTCCTTTCGTTCAAGACCGCGATCACCGCCGTGAAGAGCGGAGACATGCCCATTCCCTCGGTCTCCCTGCAGACGATTGCGCGGGTTCCCTCGCACGGGCCCCAGGGGATGGACGATTTATTCAGCCAATTCTTCAACGGGCAGGCCGCGCCCGGCTTCACCGACGACCGTGAGCTCAAGGTGGAAAGCCGCCCCGCCCGGCTTCGCGTGAAGGCCCTGCCCGCCGCGGGCCGTCCGACGGACTTCTCCGGGGCGGTCGGAGACTTTACGATCTCCGCGACCGCCGATCCGCTCAAGGCCGTCGCCGGCGATCCCGTGACGCTGAAAGTCGCGATCACCGGACGCGGAAACTTCGACGCCATGGGCGAGCCGACCCTGGAAAACGCGGACGGCTGGCGGGCCTATCCGCCCACCGACAAGTTCGAGAAATCCGACTCGATCGGCTTCACCGGCACGAAGACCTTCGAGATGCCGATGGTCGCCCAGCGGGCCCAAACGCGGACGCCGGTCGCGAAGTTTTCCTACTTCGATCCCGTGAAGGAGAAATACTTCACCATCGACAGCGAGCCCGTCGCCGTGACGGCCGCCGCCGCCGAGCCGACCGCCGCCATCGCCGCCGCCGCCGCCAGCGCGACGCCCGCCGCGTCCCCGAGCGCGACGCCGGTCGTCGCGGACGCGAGCGGGTGGCTCGCGCGATCGACGCCGCGCTCCTGGGTGCCGCTCGTCAAGCGTCCCGCGTTCCTGATCGGCAATGCCGTCGCCGCGCTGGCGCTCGTCGCGCTGGTCGCGGGGTTGACCGTGCGCCGGTCGCGCCGGAGCCCCGCCGGTCAGGTCGCCGGCGTGAAGCGCCGGCGGGATCGGTTGGTCGCGGAACTGGGGCGCGACGCGGGCGACGACGCCGAATTCTTCGCCCGGGCTCACGAGATCCTGGCCCTCCAGGCCGGATTGAACGGCCAGAACGGCCCCTTCGAATTGGTGCGTTCGCTGGAGGCTCGCGGCGGGAACGTTGGCGATCTCCGCCTGGTTCTGGGCCGCGCCGATGAGATCAAGTTCAGCGGCGGAGGCGATGGGCGGCGAACGGATGCCGACGCCCGCCAGCGCATCGCCGCGGCGCTGCGGGAGGTTTGCCGATGAGAACGTTCCTTTCCATTTTGGTGGTGACGCTGCTTGCGAATGCCGCCCGCGCCGACGACGCGAAGTCGGCCTTCGACGCGCAGGACTACGCCGGCGCGGCGCGGCGACTCGGGCCCGCGTTGATCGCCCACGGGCCGACCGCCGAAGGTTACGCCAACCTGGCGCTCGCGAACCAGAAGGCGGGAGACACCACCCAGGCCGCGCTCAATTACGAGCGGGCCCTGCGGCTCGATCCCGGCCTGGAGACCGCCAAGAACGCGCTGGCCCAGCTCGCCGCCGCCCAAAAATTTCCGCTGCCGCCCCGCACGTGGAAGGACGACGTCACCGCCGTCGTGCATCCCGAGGCGCTCGTGATCGCCGGCGCCGCGCTGGTCTGGATCGGCGCGTTCGGCCTCGTTTTTGCGGCGCACCGGGCGCGGCGGCGGGCGGGGACCACCGCCTTGGCGGCCCTTGCGCTGCTTGCGGGCGTCGCGGCCTTCGCGGCGGGATGGCTCACCGATCCCCGGCTGGCTCCGGGCCGGCCGGCGATGGTCCGGGCGAAGGACGGCGCCGACATCCTGACGGCGCCGACGAACAACTCCCCGGCCATCCTTTCGTTGCCGGCCGGCGCGCCGGTGGAGGTGCTTTCGCCGCGTGGCGCGTGGACTTACGTGAATCTCGCGGGCGGGGCCCGGGGATGGATGCAATCGGACCGGCTGACGCCATTGGTGCCCGGTGAAAACTTCTAGCCTCGCCCTGGCCCTCCTGATTGCGGGCGCGATGCTGGCCGGCGGCGCGGACGGCGACTGGCGCGGAAAGATCAGCGACGGAGTTCCCGGGAAATTTCCGCCGCTCCCGGGCGTGCGGATGCACGTGCGTTTCGGCTGGTCGGACGTGCTGGAGGCGGCCGAAGCCGAGGCGACGATCGCCCGCGATGGCGCGGTTTATCAGGCGCGCGTGACCGGCGGCACGAAGGGCCTCGCCCGCGTGCTCTGGCCGCTCGACGCGAAGCATGCGGCCACGATCGCCGCCGACACGCTGCGGCCCACCCAGACCTCGCAGGAGGAGCATTACCGCCAGCGCTCGATCGACACGCAGGTGCGCTTCGACGCCGGGGGATTGGCCCGCCGAAGGCAGACGACGGATTCCAAAAAGGTGGCGAAGTGGAAACGTTTCGACTTCATGCCGGTGTTCGACGTGATCGGCGGAGTGATGCTCGTGCGCAGCCAGCCGCTGCACATCGGCGACGAGGTGGGCCTGGTCTGCTTCCCCGGTGATTCGCCGTATGTCACGGTGGTGCGGGTCGAGAAGCGGGAGACCATCCCATGCCTGGGCCGCGACATGCCCGCGCTACGCCTCTCTCTGATGGTGCGGAAACTCGAGACCGAGAAGGGGAAGCCGACGCGCGCGGTGGATTACGCAAAATTCCGTTCGGGCACTGTGTGGGTTTCGGACGACGACCTGCGCCTGCCGCTGAGGGCGGAGGTCAACGTGATGATCGGCTTCGTGTATGCGGAATTGAGCGGCTACGAGCGACTTTGAAGCGACCGTCCGGGGCCGCGTCCCCGATTGATCTGCGGATGAAAGGCGCCGTCAATTCCCCCGAAGTTTCCGGTTTGCTCGATCCCGTGGAATCGGCGCGCGACGCGGGCCTGCGTTACGTCACGGACGGGGAAACGGGAATCCGCCGCGAGGTCGCCAAAGACGGCTTTCGTTTTCTCGCGCCCGACGGAAAGGCGATCCGGGACGAAGCCGTGCTGCGGCGCATTCGTTCGCTCGTCATCCCGCCGGCGTGGACCGGAGTGTGGATTTGCCGGCAGGAAAACGGCCATCTTCAGGCGACGGGTCGCGATGCGCGCGGTCGCAAGCAATACCGCTACCACCCGAAGTGGCGGGAAGTGCGCGACGGCGTGAAATACGAGCGCATGCTGAAATTCGTGCGCGCGCTGCCGCGGATCCGCCGGCGCGTGGCCAAGGATCTCGGCCGCCGCGAGCTGGATCGCGAGAAGGTGCTGGCGACCGTCGTGCGCCTGCTGGAGTTGACCCTGATCCGCGTGGGCAACGAGGAATACGCGAAGACGAACCAGTCCTTCGGCCTGAGCACGATGCGGAACCGGCACGTGGACGTGAGCGGGGTCTCGATCCATTTTCGATTCCGCGGAAAGTCCGGCAAAAAACATTCCATCCGCATCGCCGATCGCAAGCTTGCCCGGACGATCGCGCGGTTGCAGGACATCCCGGGACAGAAGCTTTTCCAATACGAGATGCCGGACGGCTCGCATCACGACGTGGAATCCGGCGACGTGAACGCGTATTTGCGCGAGGCCAGCGGAGACGATTTCAGCGCGAAGGATTTCCGCACCTGGGCGGGAACCGTGCTCGCGGCGGTGGCTTTGCACGAGCTGAAGGAGTTCGACAGCGACGCGCAGGCGAAGCGAAACGTGGTGGCCGCGATCGAGCGCACGGCCGCGCATCTCGGCAACACGCCCGCCATCTGCCGGAAATGTTACGTGCATCCCGGCGTCTTCGAGAGCTACCTCGAGGGATCTCTGGCGCTGGTGCTGCGCAACCGCGCCGAGACGCAGATCCGCGAGCGTCTGGACGTCCTGAGCCCCGAGGAGGCGGCGGTGCTTGCCCTGCTGGGGCAGCGCCTGCGCCGGGCTTCGCGCTAGTTTACGAAGCGATACCGCGTCGCGGCGTCGCCCGCCTCCCACGAGTAGATGCGCGGCGGCTCGAGCGGGAGCTTTATGGCCGTCTGCGGAGGCATCCGCAGCATCCACTCGAGCGCGGCGTCGCGGTCGGCCTCGCCGATGCGGCGTTCCGGTCGCGCGATCGTCACATGGGGCAGGACCGGCCGGGTTTCGATCTTTGCGCCGGACTCGCGGCAGAGGCGCGGGCGCCATTTCGCGACCTGCGCTTCGACTTCGAGCCGCCCCGCGGCGATGGAAAAGGCGAGGGCGGAAAAACGCCGGGGTTGGGGGAGCGCCATCAGGCGGTCCGGCGCGATGGTGAACGATTTCACCGGCAGGCTCGCCAGCAGGTCGGTCATTTTTGGGACGAGCGCCGGCTCGAAACGGTCGAGAAAGGCCAGCGTGACGTGAATGTCCGCGGGCGCGAGGAAGCGGAGCCCGCCGGGGGCTCCCTTCTCGAGGGTGGCGATCCACTCGGCGGCTCCGGCGACGGGCCAGGCAATGAACCAATTCGGCGACATGGATTTGATTAGGCACGCCAGACGAAATGAGCAAAGTTAAAGCCATGTCCCTCGAAGCGGCGACGTTCGAAAAACTCGGCTCGTTCTATCTCGGGCGCCCCGTCGATCCCGCCACGCGACGACCCGAAGACGCTCCGTTCCTTTACGATTCCCGCGATCTCGTCACGCACGCGGTGTGCGTCGGCATGACCGGCAGCGGCAAGACCGGCCTGTGCATCGGCCTGCTCGAGGAGGCGGCCATCGACGGCATTCCCGCCTTGATCATCGATCCGAAGGGCGACCTGACGAATCTCGCGCTGCAATTCCCCCGTCTCGCGGCGGAGGATTTTCGCCCGTGGATCTCCGACGACGAAGCGGCCCGGGCCAGCGCGTCGCCCGACGCCCTGGCGGAGCGGCGCGCCCGGGAATGGCGCGAGGGCCTCACCTCCTGGGGGCAGGACGGCGCGCGCATCGAGCGACTGCGGGGGGCCGCCGAGGTGGCGATCTTCACGCCCGGCAGCAGCGCGGGCCGGCCCCTTTCCGTGCTGTCGTCCTTCGACCCTCCGGCCGCGGCGATCCGCGAGGACGCGGAATTACTCGCCGAGCGCGTCGATTCCACCGCCGCCGCGTTGCTCGGCCTGGCGGGAATCGCGGTCGAGGCGGCGATGAGCCGCGAGCAGACGTTGTTGTCCACGATCCTGACGCAGGCGTGGCTGGGAGCGGAATCCCTTTCGCTCGTCGACCTCGTGCGGCGCATCCAGAAACCGCCCTTCGAAACGGTCGGCGTGCTCGACCTCGAGTCGTTTTACCCGGAGAAGGACCGGTTCAAGCTCGTCCTCGCCTTGAACAACCTGGTGGCGTCGCCCGGCTTCGCCGCCTGGCAGCAGGGCGAGCCGCTCGACGTGCAATCGCTCCTGTTCACCCCGGCCGGAAAGCCGCGGCTGGCGGTGCTGTCCATCGCGCATCTCGATGATGACGCGCGCATGTTCTTCGTGTCGCTGCTGCTCAACGCCGTCGTCTCGTGGATGCGCGCCCAATCCGGCACGACCAGCCTGCGCGCGCTGCTCTACATGGACGAGGTGTTCGGCTTCTTTCCGCCGGTGGCGAATCCGCCGAGCAAGAAACCGCTGCTCACCTTGCTGAAACAAGCCCGCGCCTTTGGCCTGGGAGTGACGCTGGCGACGCAGAATCCCTCCGATCTCGACTACAAGGGGCTCGCGAACGCGGGCACGTGGTTCATCGGCCGGCTGCAGACCGAGCGGGACCGCGCGCGATTGCTCGACGGCCTCGGCGACGCCGGCGCGTCGGATCGCGAGGCGCTCGCGGCCCTGCTCGCGAACCTGGGCAAGCGGCAGTTCGTGATGAACAACGTCCACGAATCCGCGCCCGTGCTTTTCGAAACCCGGTGGACGCTCTCCTACCTGTGCGGTCCGCTCACGCGCGACCAGATCCGCCGGCTTCAACCCGCGAAGGCGCCCGCGGCCGTCCCGGCCCCCGCGAAGATCTCCGCCTCGGCGCAGTCGGGCGCGCCCGTTCTCAAGGACGTGGCCCAGGTCTTCTCCACCGCGTCGGCCGAGCGGTGGACGCCGCGGCTGCTGGTCGCCGCCACGGTGCGATATCGGGACGTCAAGCGGAACGTGGACTCCAGCGTCGAGGAGGCTTTGGTGGCCCCGTTCGGCGGGACCCTGGCCGGCATCGACTGGGCAAGGGGCGAGGCGATGAAAACGGAGGATTTTTCCGAAAAACCGGGGACGGGAACCTTCGAGGAGGTGCCGCCGGAAGCGCGCGACGCCCGCCGCTACGCCGATTGGGGCAGGGACGCCGCCGCGTGGCTGGCGGCCAATCGCGGCCTCGAGCTTTTCCGCTGCGCCGCGTTCGATCTGGAATCGCGCGGCCGCGAGACCGAGCGGGATTTTCGGGCCCGGCTCGCGCTGCGGGTCCGCGAGACCCGCGACGCGCGGACCGACGCCCTGCGGGCGGGTTACGCGCGGAAGCTCGACGCGCTCCAGGCCGAGATCCAGCGCGCGGGCGACTTGGTCGCGCGGGAGGAGGCGCAGGCCGGCGCGGCGCGCATGCAGACGATGCTCTCGGTCGGGTCGACGATCCTCGGCGCGTTTCTCGGCCGCAAATCGCTCAGCGCCGCGACGATCGGCCGCGCCACGACCGCCGCCCGCGGGGTCGGTCGCGCCGTGAAGGAAAGCGGCGACGTCGGCCCGGCGAAGGAACGACTCGCCGCGAGCGAGGCGAAACGCGCGGATCTCGAAGCCGCGCTCGCCGGAGAGATCGCGGCGCTCACTCGCGATCTCGATTCGCCCGTGATCGACACCGTGCGCGTTGCTCCGGCCCGGGGCGGCGTGCGGGTGCGCCTCACCGCGCTCGCCTGGGTGCCGGCTTGAGGCCTCCGACCGCGATTTGCGTTGAGCTTGCGCGGCTTCTCGTGTGCCTTGGGCCGACGTGATCCATCGCATTCGCTCCGCCGTCGAGTTCGCGACGCACCTTCCGCGCTACAACGAAATCGTCCGCGTGCTGTTCAGATACGGCTTCGCGGACGTGCTCAAGCTCGTCGCGCTGCAGCGGGTGGTCGGCATCGAAAGCGCCGAGCTTCAGGTGCACGAGACGGGCCTGCTCTCGAAGCCGCCCTCGGAGCGCCTCCGCCTCGCGCTCGAGGAGCTGGGCCCGACCTTCATCAAGTTCGGGCAGATCCTCAGCGCCCGTCGCGATCTCGTGAATGGGGAATTCTACGGCGAACTCTGCAAGCTTCACGACAGCGTGCCGACGTTTCCGGGGAAGCTTGCGAAACAGATTTTTGCCGAGCAGGTCGGCGTCGGCGTCGAGACGGCTTTCGCGGAGTTCGCCGAGGAGCCGCTGGCCGGCGCGTCGATCGCCCAGGTCCATCGCGCCGTCACCAAGCAGGGCGCCGTGGTCGCGGTGAAGGTGCAGCGGCCCGACATCCAGCCGGTCATCGAGCGCGATCTCGCCATCATTCTCGATCTCGCCAAATTCGTGGACAAGCACGTCCCCGAGATCGCGGCGCTGAACCCCGTCGCCGTGATCACGGAGTTCTCGGAGACGCTCCGCAAGGAACTCGACTTCACGAACGAGGCCTCGAACGCCGAGCGGTTCTTCAAGCAGTTCGAAGGCTCCGACCTCATCGAGGTGCCCGTCGTCCTTCGGGAATTTTCCGGCGAAAAGATTCTCACGATGGCCTTCATCGCCGGGTATCCGGTGAGCGACGCGGAGGTCCTGCGCCAGCACGACATCGATCCCGTCGAGCTCTCGGAGCGCATCTCGGTTCTGATCTACCAGCAGATCTTCGAGTTTGGTTTTTTTCACGCGGATCCGCATCCCGGAAACATGACCGTGCTCGAGGGGGGCGTGGTCGGGCTCTACGACTACGGAATGATGGGCGCGTTCTCGCCGGCCTTCCGCTCCAGCGTCGCGCACCTGATCGCGGGACTCGCCGAAAAGAACCACCGGCAGGTGATGCGCTCCATCATCGAGATGTCCGAGGAGGGCACCGTCGGCGATTCCGACCGCATGCTTCGCGACGTCGAGGCCTTCAGCGACCAGCACCTCAACCAGCCGCTCGCCGAGATCAACCTCGGCTACGTCCTCAACAGCCTGCTCGACCTGCTGCGCGCCAACCGGCTGCGCATGAAGGGCAGCTTCTACCTCGGCATCAAGGCGCTCTCCCAGGTCGAGGCCATCGGCCGGGATTTGAACCCCGATCTGAATTTCGTGGTCCTCGGCGAGCCCTACGCGTCGAAGCTCATCCAGAACAAATACCAGCCGCTGCATCTCTTCGAGCTCCTGAAAAGGCTCGGCGCCGAGTCCGTGGACTTCCTCGAGGATTTTCCCTACGAGTTCCGCGGCCTGTGGGACCGCGTCCGCCGCGGGCAGATCAACATTCCCCTCCAGCACAAGATCGACCCCGAGGGCTTCGAGCCGTTGCGCAAGACGCTCGATTCCATCGCGAACCGGCTCACGAACGCCATCCTCGGCGCCTCGGTCATGATCTGCTCTTCCATCCTGATCCTTTCCGGCCTCCCGCCTCGCCTGGGCGGCATTCCGATCATCGGGCTCGTCGGCCTGATCTGGGGCACCTACATCTGCCTGCGGCTCATCCTCTCGATCTGGAAGCACGGCGGGTTGTGACATCCGGCGCTTGACGATTTACGGCGCGGTTCCGATGATTTCCGGCTCGCGTCATCGCAGTTCATGGCCCTGATCGTTCAAAAATACGGCGGCACTTCGGTCGGCACCCCCGAGCGCATCCGCAATGCCGCCAGCCGCATCCTCGCCACCCAGCGCGACGGGCACTCGGTCGTGGCCGTCGTTTCCGCCATGTCCGGCGTGACGGATAATCTCATCAAGCTCTCCCGCGCCGTGTCGGACCGCCCCACCGAGCGCGAGATGGACGTCCTTCTCGCCACCGGCGAGCAGACCACCATCGCCCTCACCGCCATGGCGGTCAACGCGCTCGGCGGCCGCGCCATTTCGCTGACCGGCGCGCAGGCCGGCATCCTCACGGACGGCCTTCACACGAAGGCCAAGATCGCGAACATCACGCCGCGGCAGATCCGCAAATGCCTCAGCGACGGCCTCATCGTCATTGTCGCCGGTTTCCAGGGCCAGACGCTGCAAGGCACCATCACCACCCTCGGTCGGGGTGGCTCTGACCTCACCGCCATCGCGATCGCGGCCGCGCTCAAGGCGCAGAACTGCGAGATCTACACCGATGTGGATGGCGTCTACACGTGCGACCCGCGCATCGTGCCAGTCGCGCGCAAGATCGACGTCATCGCTTACGACGAGCTGCTCGAGATGGCCGGCAGCGGCTCGAAGGTGATGCAGTCCCGCTCGGTCGAGTTCGCCAAGAAATTCAACGTGCCGTTTGAAGTCCGCAGCAGTTTCAACCAAAACCGGGGAACCATCGTGAAAGCAGAAAATCCCAACCTCGAGCAGGTCGTCGTCCGCGGCGTGAGCATCGAGCGCAACCAGGCCAAGGTCACCATCACCAACGTGCCCGACACCCCCGGCGTGGCGTCCCGGATTTTTACCGCCCTGGCCGACGCGGGCGTCATCATCGACGTCATCGTGCAGAATGTCTCGGTGAGCGGAACGACGGATATTTCCTTCACGCTCAACCAGGACGAACTCGACAAACTCGGCGGCCTGCTCGACGAGGTCGTCAAAGATGTGGGAGCCGCCTCCGTGCTGAAACGCGGCGGCATCGCCAAGCTCAGCGTCGTGGGAATCGGCATGCGCACGCACTCGGGCGTCGCGGCCACGCTGTTCGAGGCCCTCGGCCGGGGCGGCATCAACATCCAGATGATCTCGACCTCGGAGATCAAGATCGCCGTCATCATCGACGAGGCGAAAGTCGCCGAAGCGGCCAATCTCGCGCACGAAGCCTTCGGGCTCGCCGCGAGCGTCGCCGCGCCCTTGTAGCCGCGCCCTTGTAGCCGCCCCGCTCCGTCGGGGCGTCGCGGGTGAATCTCCGGGCCGCGCCATCCGGCCCGGCGACGGGGCGTCCGGGCGACAAGGAAGGCCTTTGGTGAGCACGCCTCCCGGTCGACACGCCGAGCGTCGCCGCGCCGTTGTCGCCGCCCCGCTCCGTCGGGGCGCCGCGGGTGAATCTCCGGGCGACGCGCCATCCAGGCCCGGCGACGGGGCGTCCGGGCGACAGAAAGGAAATCCGGGAGCGCGCTTTTCGGTAGCCACGCCGGGCGCCGCGTGGAATATTCGGCGTCCGCGAAATTTGGAGGGGTGGCAGAGTGGTCGAATGCGCACGCCTGGAAAGCGTGTATACCGCAAGGTATCGGGGGTTCGAATCCCCCCCCCTCCGCCA
>CAXTSM010000019.1:0-69099 GCA_964247025.1 uncultured Chthoniobacterales bacterium | reverse complement strand
GGGGGGCGCGTCCCCTCACGCCACACGGCGACAGAGCGCCGTGGCTACAAGGAACGCCGCGCCGAAATTCACCCTGTAGCCGCCCCGCTCCGTCGGGGCGCCGGGGGGCGCGTCCCCTCACGCCACACGGCGACGGAGCGCCGTGGCGACAGGGAGCGCCGCTCAGGAATTCACCCTTGTCGCCGCCCCGCTCCGTCGGGGCCCCGGGGGCGCGTCCCCTCACGCCGCACGGCGACGGAGCGCCGTGGCTACAGGGAGCGCCGCACCGGATTTCACCCTTGTCGCCGCCCCGCTCCGTCGGGGCGCCGGGGGACGCGTCCCCTCACGCCACACGGCGACGGAGCGCCGTGGCTACAGGGAGCGCCGCTCAGGAATTCACCCTTGTCGCCGCCCCGCTCCGTCGGGGCGCCAGGGGGCGCTTCCCCTCACGCCGCACGGCGACGGAGCGCCGCGGCGACAAGGAACGCGGCGGCGTTTCGACTCGCGAGAAACGCGATCGCCCGGATCGAAGACGTTCTAACCGCCGGCCACGATGTAAAGAAGGCCGAGGGCCTGGAGCGTAGTCGCGTCGAGATGGCCGGTGGCGCGGAAGTGGTTGGCCTTTTGATAGGCGCGCAGCGAAGCCACCAGCGTGCCGTCGGGGGCGCCGGTCGCGGGGCCGTCGTAGAAGCCGAGGAGCTTCAGGTTTTTCTGCGCCTTTTCCACCGTGCGGATCTGGAAATCCGGCGGCGAGTCGAGGTAGGGGCCGCCGACGAAGATATCGACGAGGGCCCGGGCGGGATCGATGGGCACGCGGCCTGATCGGGTCGGGGCATTCTTGCCGGACGGGGTCCGGATGCCGAGGGCGTTGAGCGTGGCGGGATTCAGCTCGCCGGTGAGGCGGAGACCGCGGGACCGCTGGAAACGGCTGACGGCGTTCGCGGTGTCCTGGCTCCACGAGCCGTTGGCCTTCCCGTCGAAATAACCGAGCCGGGCGAGCTTCGCCTGCGCGGTGGCGGTGAGGGTGTCGGCGCGGGCGGTGGCGGCGAGCGCGAGGAACAGCGCGAACAGGGCAAGCGGTTTCACGATCGGGAAGTTAACGCCTTCCGGGTGCTTCGCAACGGGGGATTTGGAATCGGGAAACCAGGAAAAATTCAGATGCCTCTGCATTTTCGTGGTTTCCTGGTTTCCAGATTCATTTTCCGTCTTCTCAGACGTTGAAGCGGAATTCCATCACATCGCCGTCCGCCACGACGTATTCCTTGCCCTCGATGCGCAGGCGGCCGGCCTCGCGCGCCTTGGCCTGGGTGCCGAATTTCAGGAGATCGTCGAAGGCGACGGTCTCCGCCGCGATGAAGCCGCGCTCGAAGTCGCTGTGGATCACGCCGGCGGCCGCGGGGGCGCGGTCGCCTTCGTGGATCGTCCAGGCGCGGGATTCCTTCGGCCCGGTCGTGAAATACGTGCGCAGGCCGAGCAGGTGGTAGGCGGCGCGGATGAGCAGGCCGACGCCGGAGTCGTCGACGCCGAGCCCGGCGAGGAATTCCTTCGCCTCCTCGGGCGGAAGCTCGGCCAGCTCGCTCTCGATCTGCGCGCTGATGACGACCGCCTCACTGCCAAGGTGCTCGGCGGCGTATTTTTTTACGGCGGCGACGTGCCGGGCGGAGGGTTTGTCGCCCGTGAGGTCGGCGAGGTCGTCTTCGCGGACGTTGCAGGCGAAGAGCGTGGGCTTCGCGCTGAGGAGGAAAAACTCGGCGAGCGTTTTCTTTTCCTCGTCGCTCAATTCCGCGACGAGGGCGGGCTTGCCGGCGTCGAGGTGCGGGACCAGCTTTTCCACGAGGGCGAGTTCGGCCTTGGCGGTTTTTTCCCCCATGCGGACGCCTTTCTGCAGGCGCTCGGCGCGTTTCTTGAGCGCGGCGAGGTCGGCGAGGATGAGCTCGGTGTTGATGATCTCGATGTCGCGCACGGGATCGACGGAACCGGAGACGTGATGGATGTCCTCGTCCTCGAAACAGCGGACGACCTGCACCACCGCGTCCACCTCGCGGATGTGCGAAAGGAACTGGTTGCCGAGTCCCTCGCCCTCGCTCGCGCCGCGCACGAGACCGGCGATGTCCACGAACTCGAACGCGGCGGGCAGCGTTTTTTCCGATTTGCTGAGCTTGGAGAGCGCGTCGAGGCGGACGTCGGGCACGCTGACGATGCCGACGTTCGGCTCGATCGTGCAGAAGGGGAAATTGGCCGCGGCGGCCTTGCGCGTGCGGGTGAGGGCGTTGAAGAGGGTGGATTTGCCGACGTTCGGCAGGCCCACGATTCCGGCTTTGAGCATAAGCGGCCGACGTTAAAGGACTTTGACAGGATTTACAGAATTAACGGAATGTCGCCGAATGAAGCTGGCGGAAATCGTGGCGTTTCTCGATGGCGAATTGCGGACGGCGGAGATCGAGGATGACCCGAGGGCGCACAACGGCCTGCAGCTCGAGAATGGCGGCGCGGTCACGCGCGTGGCCTGCGCGGTGGACGCATGCGAGGCGGTGATCGACGCAGCGGCGGCCGCGGGCGCGGACTTGCTGGTGGCGCACCACGGATTCTTGTGGGGCGGCGCGCAGCGGGTCGCGGGGCCGTTCTACCGCAAGCTTCGGCGGGCGATGGACGCGGGACTCGCGATCTACGGCTCGCACCTGCCGCTCGACGCGCACCCTCGGCTCGGCAACAACGCCGGGCTCGCCCGCGCGCTCGGCTTGCGCCGGACGGCGCCGTTCCTCGGGATCGGCGTGCGGGCGGAAGTCGACGTTCCCTTGGCGCGATTGATCGACCGGATCGAGGCCGCGGTGCGGGCGCCGGTTCATTGCGCGCCGGGCGGGCCGGATCGCGTGCGGCGGCTCGGCATCGTGACGGGCGGCGCGGGCGGAGAGATCACCCGGGCGGCGGCGGCGGGGGTGGACACGTTTTTGACCGGCGAGGGAACGCAGTGGACGTTCACCGCGGCCGAGGAGCTCGGGGTGAACCTGATCTACGCCGGCCACTACGCGACCGAGACCTTCGGCGTGAAGGCGCTCGGCGCGGAACTGGAGAAGAAATTCGGACTGCCGTGGACGTTCGTCGACCATCCGACCGGCCTCTAGGCCGGGCGCGCGCGAACAAGGAACGATGATCACCCGGGAATTCTTCGAGCGGACGCCCCTGGCCTGCGCGCGCGACCTGATCGGCGCGGAATTGCGCTGGGGCGATTGCGCGGGGCTCATCGTCGAGACCGAGGCCTACGACGCGGCGGGCGACGCGGCCTGCCACACGTTCTTTCGGCCAAGCACGCGCGCGTTCGTGGAAAAGAATCCGGCCGGCACGGCTTACGTTTATTTGAACTACGGCATGCACTGGATGCTCAACGTGCAGGTGAAGGGCCGCCGGACCGGCTTCGTGCTGATCCGGGCCCTCGAGCCGTCGGCGGGGAGGGAAGCGATGGCCGCGCGCCGGCGCCTGGACGACGCGCGCAAGCTCTGCGCCGGACCGGGGCGGCTCACGCAGGCGCTCGGCATCACGGGCGAGTGGCACGGCCGGGATCTCTGCGCCGACCCGCGGCATGGATTCGTCCTTCGCGTGAAGCGGCCGAAAATCGTCGCCGACGGTCGGATCGGGATCTCGGCCGCGGGGGAATTGCCGTGGCGGTTCACCCTCGCCGCCAGCCGCTACGTGAGCGTGAAGCCGCGGGTCGCCGCGGGATGAAGGCGCAAAAAAGACCGGAACGAATTCGTTGATCGTTCCGGCCTAAATTCCTGGATGAAGGAGATTACTTCGAGGTGCTCATGGTCATCGGAGCCGGCATGGGCTTCGGCTTCGAGGCGCAGGCGCCCACGCTGAGCGAAGCAACTGCAAAAGCGGCGACGGCCGCAAATTTGACGAATTTCATTAGATATTTCCCCCTCCTTTCTTCGCGAGTAGCTGGGCGGGTTTAGGCACATCGGAGCGGCGACACAATGAAATTCGCCGCTCCGAGGCTTGGAATCAGGCGATTCACCGATCCCGCGACCACGGGGGGCTCGCGGGGCCCGGCGGCCGGCTTCCTATTTCGAGTAGCCGATGCTGTTCGGCGCCGGTTTCGACATCGTGCTGCTGCAGCAGGCGCTCAGGCTCAGTGCGGCGGCGGCAAAAGCGGCCACGGCCGCGAGTTTGACGAATTTCATGAAAATTTCCCCTCCTTTCCTTGCTGGGTGCGGCGCGATTTACGCACAACGTTCCCGCGAGACAACGAAAATCGAGGCGGCTTCAGGCCACGATTTCCACCGGCGTGCCGGGGCGCACGCGCGCGTAGAGGTCGACGATATCGGCGTTGCGCATGCGCACGCACCCGTGGCTGGCGGGCGTGCCGATGAGCGATTCCTGGTTCGTGCCGTGGATGTAGACGTAACGCTCGCGGGTGTTCGCGTTGTGGGGATCGAGCCCGGCGAGCCACAGGATCCGGCTCAGGATCCCGTCCCCTGCGCCGCCCGGCCGGGCAAGGGCGCCGGTGGGTTGGCGGGATTCGAACACCGACCAGGGCGCGGCGCCTTCGCCGATCATCTCCTCGACGACGAAGCGCCCGGTCGGCGTGCGGTAGCTTCCCGGCTCGGTGCCGAGTCCGAACTTCGACGTGGAGACCGGGTAGCTCGCCGCGACGCGGTCGCCCTCGAAAAGATCGAGCCGTTGATCCGGCACGCTCACGCGGAGGGAAAAAGCCGGTTGGCCGGCGGTGGAATCTGCGCTACTCATGAACTCCTTTTTCTTATGAGCAGGCAGTATCACGTGGCAATCGTCGGGGCAACCGGCGCGGTGGGAATCGAGATGATCGACGTCCTCGCGCGTCGCAACTTTCCCGTCGGCAAGCTGACCCTGCTCGCCTCGCCGCGGTCCGCCGGCAAGACGCTCGGGTTCCGCGGCGAAGAGGTGCCGGTGCAGGCGCTCGGGCCGGACTCGTTTGCCGGCGTCGAAATCGCGCTTTTCAGCGCGGGCGGCGATCTTTCCCGGGAGTTCGCTCCCCTGGCCGTCAAGGCCGGCGCGGTGGTCATCGACAATTCCTCCGCTTTCCGGATGGATGACGCCGTGCCCCTCGTCGTGCCGGAGATCAACGGCGCGGACGTGAAGGGCCACTCCGGCATCATCGCGAATCCGAATTGCACGACCGCGATCACGCTGATGGGCCTCTTTCCGCTGCATCAGAAATTTCGCGTCAAGCGCGTCTTCGCGTCCAGCTATCAGGCCGTCTCGGGCGCGGGGGCGCAGGCCGTCGAGGAGCTTCGCCGGCAGGTGAACGCCATCGCCGGAGGCGTCGCGGTGCAGCCGGCCGTCTTTTCGCACCAGATCGCCTTCAACGTCATCCCGCAGGTCGATTCCTTCATCGACTCCGGCTACACGAAGGAGGAAATGAAGATGCAGCACGAAGGCCGGCGCATCATGCACCTGCCGATGTTCCGCGCCTCGGTCACCTGCGTGCGCGTGCCGGTCTACCGGGCGCACTCCGTCGCGATCAGCGCCGAGTTCGAGCGGCCGGCGAGCGTCGCCGAGGCGCGCAAGGCCATCGACGCGTTTCCCGGCGTGCGCGTGGTGGACGTCCCCGCGGACCGCAAATACCCGGTGCCCCTCGAGGTGGCCGGCCAGGACGACTGCGAAGTCGGTCGCCTGCGGCTGGACTGCGCGATGGAAAACGGCCTGGCCTTCTGGGTCTGCGGCGACCAGCTCCTGAAGGGCGCGGCGCTGAACGCCGTGCAGATCGCGGAATTGGTGTGATGACCTCGCCGGACCGCCACCCGAGGAGGGGCGGAGATTTGTCGAAATTGTCACGCCATGCCCATGGACAAATTTTTCTTCCGCAACTGAAGTGCAGATACGGGTTGGCATCCAACCTGCTCAACTCTACTCAACCAAGCTTAGCCAATATGTTAAAAACCGCCCTCTGCATCGCCATTCTCACCGGCGCGATCGCCACTCAGGCTTCCGCGCAAGTCATCGCGCAATGGAATTTCGAGTCGCTTACGCTGCCCACCTCGGCTCCCGGGAGCACTCCTCCCACGCCGACCTCCGGCTCCTACTCCGCTGACGTCGGGACGGGAACCGTCTCGGCTTCGCACGCCGCGGCCACGACCGCCTGGAGCACTCCCTCGGGGAACGGCACCGCGAAATCCTTCAGCTCGACGAACTGGGCCGTCGGCGACTACTATCAGTTTCAAGTCTCCACGACCGGGTTCACCAACATCAATGTTGGCTTCATGCAGACCAGCAGCAACACGGGCCCAAGCAGCTTCACTCTGCAATACAGCACGAATGGAACGACCTTCACGGACTTCATAACCTACTCGGTGCCGGCCACGACGGCGACGCCCCCGCAAACGATTGGCTGGGCGCCCACGAGCTACAAAGCCGCCTCGACGATTTATTTTAACCTTGGCGGAATCACCACCATCGAAAACGTCCCCACGGTCTATTTCCGTCTTACGGATTCCAGCGCCGTGTCCATCAATGGTGGCACCGTCGCCACCGCGGGAACGGGCAGAGTGGATCAATTCACCGTTTCGCAGGGATTTGTGGACATTGCCCCAGTCCCGGAACCCGGCACGGTTGCCCTCGTTGGTCTCGGCCTCGGCGCGGTGCTCTTCGGCGTCCGCCGCAAGCGCGCGTGATCTGCGGATAAACTTTCGGAAACCCCGGCTCGCCAACGCGAGCCGGGGTTTTATTTGTCCGGCTGGCGTTGGGATTCCGGTTGTTCCCATACCAAAATTGAATACCGTCTCACGCGAATGAAAGCGGCAATTCTCGGACGCGTCGTGATCGTCCTGACGACCGGCGCATTGATCGGTGGGCGCACGGAGTCAGCCGTTGGGGCGGCGGCGGGTTCCTCGTATCGGCTGGTGGCTTTCACGGGACAGCCCGCTCCGGGGGGTGGCAGCTACGGAATGATGAACGTTCCCCGGCTGGGGGCGGACGGCAGCGTGGCGTTCACGTCGTTTCTGCCCGGGACCAGCAGCCTGGGGATCTACGCGGGGCGCCCCGGCCGCCTTCGGGGCGTTTCGCTGGCTGAGCCGTTCCACGACGTCTTTTCCCTGTCGATCTCCAAGGCCGGGGTTTCCGCCTTCGGGGGATACCGGGTGGATTCGCAAACCGAAGCCTTTACGGACGGGGTCTTCGTCGTCGCCTCCGGCCGGCCGCAACTCGCGTTGCCGTTGTCCCGTTCAACGATTCAAATTTCCTTTCGGCCGGGATATCTTGCCGTAAAGGCCCCGGCGGGAGCGCTGGGCGGGGGATTCCCCGCGCAAGGGGCGCTGCTGATCGGCCCGGCCGGCAAGCCGGAAATCGCGATGAGCGAAGGCGACGCCGCCCCGGGCTTTCCGGCGGGCGCGGTGATCCACGACATCCTGGGCGACACCAAATTCGGCTCGGTCGATCTGGGCGAGGGCGGAGATGCGGTGTTGCAAGTTTCCGTGGCGCCGAGCCCGAATCGCACCCCGGCCCCGATCAGCGCAATCTACGCGGGAAAGAAAGGCGGGTGGAAACTCGTCGCCGCCGAGGGAGGCAGCGTGCCGGACGTTTCCGACGCAACCTACGCGCAATTATCTTCCTCTCCGTCGATCGCGTCGAACGCCCTGGTGGCCTTCGTGGGGACCTTCTCTTCCGGCGAAAGCCGCTCCGAGGCCGCGTTTGCCGGTCCGCCCGGCCAGGTGCGACTCATGGTGAGGGACGGCGACATCGTGCCCGCCACGGCGGACGTCTCCTTTGCCTCGATCGGACAAGCCGTCGTGAATGCGGGGGGGGACGTCGCGTTCACGGCCTCCATTCGTTATCCAAACGGAGGCATGCGCTCGGGGATTTGGCTCAAACGCCGGGCGAGCGATCCGGTTCTGATCGCGATCGACGGGATTACTCTCGACACACCGTCCGGGCGCCAGGAAGTCACCCAGGTCGATCTTGCGGGTCCCGGCTCGTTCAACGATTTGAATCAGCTCGTGTTCCGGGCGACCTTCGCCAACGGCGCCGGAATCTACCTGGCGGACACCCGCCCCCTCGCCCCATGGGTGCGGCCGATCTTTCCCCGTCGCCCGGCGGATCGGGTGACGCGCGACAAATTCATCGTGATCTCGGGCGAAGCCATCGACGACACCGGTGTCGCCCGGGTCGAATACACCGTGGCGGTCCAGGACAAGACCACCGCCGCGACGCGGGCAAACTTCAAGCCGGCGCCAAAGTTGGCCCGGGGCGATCGCCGCTGGAGCTTCAAGGTGCCGCTCCGCCTCGGGATCAACCGCATTTCCGTCACCGCCACCGACAAGCTCGGAAATGGATCCGAGCCTCTCATCCTGACGATTCGGCGGTATGAGCCGGCCGGGGAAACGACGAGACGTTTCCCTCCAATCGAGATCAGGTCGAGAGCGCGGCGAGGATTTCCTGCGCCAGGCGGGGGCTGATCCCCGGCAGCTCGGCGAGAGCTTCCGGCTTCGCGCGGCGAATGCGGTCCACGCTGCCGAATTTGGCGAGCAGCGCCTTTTTGCGCCCTTCGCTGATCCCTTGAATATCGTCGAGGCGGCTTTCGCTGATGCGGCGTTTGAGCAGCAGGCTGTGGTAGCCGTTGGCGAAACGATGCGCCTCGTCGCGGATGCGCTGGAGCAGTTTCAGCGCGCCGTCCTCCGCCGCCAGCCGGATGGGCATCGCCTGGCCGGGGCGGTAGATCTCCTCGAATTCCTTGGCGAGTCCGATGATCGGCAGCTGGTGCAGCCCGAGGCGCTGGAGCTCCGCGCACGCGCTGCTGAGCTGGCCTTTCCCCCCGTCCACGATGATGAGATCGGGCAGGCCGGGGAGGAGCTGATGGTTGATGGCCGATGGTTGGGAGGACGAGACCCGTTGCGCGGCGTCGAAGGGATTTTCCTGGTTGAATTCCGCGTCTTCTCCCGCCGCGGCGGAAGCCTCGCGCAGGATGCGCGCGTAGCGGCGTCGCACGACCTCGGCCATGCTCGCGAAGTCGTTCTGCCCCTTGACGCCGGCGATCCGGAAGCGACGGTAATTCGCCCGATCCGGCACGCCGTCGCGGAAGCGCACCATCGACGCGACGATGTGCGTCGCGCTGATGTTCGAGATATCGAAGCATTCCATGATCGTCGGCGGCCGCTCGAGATGCAGCGCCTCCCGGAGCGAGACGAGGTCGGCCCACGGGTCGATCGCGCTCGGCAGCGCCTTGTGGATGTAGCGCGTCATCGGCTTCGTCGTCTGCCGCAGGTCGTCGAGCAGGTTGCGGAGCTGGGCCGCTTTTTCGAAATCCAGTTTCCCCGCCGCCGCCTTCATTTCGCTTTCCACCTGCTCGACCATGTGGCGCGACTCGCCCTCGAGCAGTTCGCAGGCGGCCTCGACGCGGAGGCGGTAGTCCTCCTGCGTGGCGCGGCCGATGCACGGCGCGGAGCAGTTCTTGATGATGTCGTTGCTGCAATGGCGATAGTCCGCCTCGCCGGGAACGGTGGGCTGACAGGTGCGCAGCCCGAAGCGCTTGCGAATGGCGTTGAGCGTGGAGCGCAGGGCGCCGGCGTTGGCGTAGGGGCCGAAGTAGCGGGCGCCGTCCTCCTTCTTGAGCCGGGTGAGGCCGAATCGCGGGTAGGGCTCGGCGACGTTCACCCGCACGAGCAGGAAGCGCTTGTCGTCGCGAAAGCTGACGTTGTATTTCGGCCGGAACTCCTTGATGAGCCGCCCTTCGTAGAGCACGGCCTCGGCTTCGCTTTTCACCACGTGCCATTCGAAATCCCAGATGCTGTCGATGAGCGCGCGGGTCTTCGGGTCCGCCGTCATTTTCCGGGACGGCATGAAATAATTTCCCACGCGCTTGCGCAGGTCGCGGGCCTTGCCGACGTAGATGACTTTCTTGAAGCGGTCGCGCATCACGTAGACGCCCGGCCGGTGCGGGACGTCGCGGAGCTTAACGTTGAAGTCGATCCGGCCGTCGGACATGGGCGATGAGTTTACCACGGATCGCACGGATCGCACGGATGAGATTTGAAGCTGGCCGCGAATCTGGATTCATCCGTGACATCCATGCTATCCGTGGTTTTCCGCATGCCGACCTATCCCCGCGGGGCGTTCAATTCGCATTGGTTCAACCTGTTCAACGCGATCGCGTTCCAGGTCATGATGGGCGCGCCGATCGTGCTTTTCGCAAAGTCGCTGGGCGCGTCGTCGACGGTCATCGGGATCATCGCGGCCTTCACTCCGCTCATGACGGTGATGCAATTGCCCGCGGCGCGATTCCTGGACCGCTATTCGTATCGGCAATTCGTGCTGAGCGGCTGGGGGCTGCGCACGGTCTTCATCTTTCTCGTCGCGATCGTGCCGCTGCTCGGGTTCCTCGACAACGCGTCGCGGCTGGCGGTGCTCCTCGCCGCGCTCTTCATCTTCAACCTGCTGCGCGGCATCTCGTCGGCGGGTTGGATGCCGTGGATCGCGGCGCTCATCCCCGAGCCGGTGAGAGGGCGGTTCCTCGCGCGCGACCAATTGTTCACCTACGCCGGCAGCCTGCTCTCGCTCGTGGCGTCGGCCTTCGTCATGCGCGGCCACGTCGATCCATGGGAATTCTCCCTGGTGTTCCTGATCAGCGCGCTGGGCGGGGCGGCGAGCCTGTGGTTCATCCGGCGGATTCCGGACGCGCCGAGCAGCGAGGCGACGACGCGGTCGGCGCACCCGGTGCCGTGGGGGGCGATGCTGCGACATCCGCCGTTTTTCCGGCTGCTCGGTTTCAACGTTCTTTTCATGGTCGTGATCGGCAGCCTGAGCGTGTTCACGGTGGAATACCTGCGGGAGTTCCAGAAATTCGAGGCGGACCTGGTGCTCGTGCTTTCCGGCGTGGCGTTCGTGGGGCCGATCCTTTCGCTCATGCTGACGGCGGGAATCATCGATGCCGTGGGCAGCAAGCCGATCCTGCGCGCGGCGCTGGCGGTCTTTGCGCTCGTGCTCGCGGGCTGGCTGCTCATCGCGGGCGGCGTGCTGCCGTGCTCGGTGCCGATCGTGGCCGCGTTGAATTTTTTCACCGGCCTGGCAGCGGCGAACTTCAACGTCGCAAACACGCGGATCACCATGGCGACGATGCCGGAGATGGGGCGGAACCATTTCTTCGCGCTCTTCACGGTCATCACCAGCCTGGGCCTCGGCGCGGCGCCGGTGATGTGGGGCGTCACGCTGGACGCGATCGGGAGCTACGAGCTGGCGACCGGCTGGTTCGCCTGGCGGCGGCACAGCATTTATTTCGCGGTGCTGCTGGCGCTCGACATCGTCGCGTTTCTTGCGGTTTCCGGGTTGATCGAGGGCGGGGTGACGCGCGAGGGCAACGTGGTCGCGGGACGCCTGCGCCGGCTGTCGCGGATCTGGATGCGGTGAGATTTTTTGAATCTGCAAATCGGGAAATCAGGGGAAAGAACCTTCGGAAATTCCTGGTTGCCTGAGCTCCGGATTCGATCTTGGCGCGGACGACGCCCCGATCCTGCCGCGGCTTGACGTTCGAACCACGGATCGCGCGGATACCCCGGATCAATGGACATTGCGGGCCGACTTCGGATCCCGTCCGGGTCAGCCGCGCGATCCGTGGTTACTCCCTCCGCGGGATCACCTGCAGATCCTGCCGCAGCTTGGCGACGCTGTGGTCGGGCAGCACGCCGCGCCATTGGACGCCGGGATAGACGATGCACGAGCGGCCGATGATCGAGCCGGGGCTGAGCACGGCGTTGCAGCCGATCTCGCTGCGGTCGCCGACGACGGCGCCGAATTTCCGCAGGCCGGTTTCGATCGGGCCGGCGGCGGCGGGAATGGTGACCGGCGCGCGGTCGAGGCGGACGTTCGAGAGGATCACGCCCGCGCCAAGGTGCGCCTTGTAGCCGAGGATGGAGTCGCCGACGTAGTTGAAGTGCGGGATTTCCGCGTCGTTGAACACGAGGCAATTCTTGAACTCGCTCGAGTTGCCGGCCACCACCCCATCGCCGAGGATGACGTTCCCGCGGATGTAGGCGCCGTTGCGGATCTCGCAGTTCTCGCCGATCCACGCGGGGCCTTGGATCATCGCGCCGTGCTCGACGATCGTGCCGCGGCCGACGTAGACCGCGGTGCTGACGAAGGGCTTGCCGACGAGCTTCCCGAGAATGGCGGGCTTGAGGCGGAACTTCAGATAGGTCGCGATCTTCGGCAGCGCCTGCCAGACGTGCTCGACGTCGTCGAAGAGCAGGCGGTGCTCGGTCTCGGAAAGATCGAGAAACTGGTCGGGCGCGAACATGGATTTTTGGAACCGCGGAGAGCGCTGATTACGCAGAGAAGGAATTCTGGTTTCGGGCGACTCTTTTTATTTGAAGTTTTGAGTAACGGAAATTCAGGAGAAGGGCCAGTTCGAGGCCGGTGATGGCAAGATACCCGAGCATTTGAGCCAGATGCTCGTCGTGAAACGCAGTGACGACTTTGGCGTCCACGATGACGGTTTCATTAATGACAAGATCGGGAACGAGGGCTCCGATCAAATGGCCTCGGTAGTTGACCGGGTATCGGCGCTGTTGATCGGCTCGAAGACCTTTTTCGTTCAATTCGATAACCAGGGCGTTTTCATAAAGCTTTTCATCGAGACCAGGTTTGAGGGCGGTCAACACCGTCATGGCCGCTCCGATGATCCGGCCGCTCAATTCTTCGTGCAAAAACTCGGGATTCATTTCTCTGCGTCCTCCGCGCTCTCCGCGGTTTTACTTCGAAACTTTCTGGCCGTCCTTCGTGTCTTTCACCGCCCAGCCGAGGGCGGCGATCTCGTCGCGGAGGCGGTCGCTGGCGGCGAAGTCGCGGGAGGCCCGGGCGGCAAGGCGCTGCGCGAGCAGGGCCGCGACCCCGGCCGGGATCGCGGCGGTTTCCGGCTCGAAGCGGAGGATGGAATTCACCCGGGCACGCCATCCGACGAGCGTGCGCGCCTGACCGGCGGTGAGCGCCCCGGCGTCGAGGCGCTTGTTCGTCTCGCGGATGATCTCGAAGACGGCGCCGAGGGCCGCGGAGATATTGAGATCCTCGTCGAGCGCGGCGCCGAAGGCTTCGAGGTCGAGGTCCGCGGGCGTCGGCTCGGCCGCGGGGCCGGCGATCTCGTCGAGGCGGCGGCTCCATTCGTCGAAGCGCGCGAGCGCGCTGCGGGCGGCGTCGAGGCCTTCGAACGTGAAGTTGAGCGGCTCGCGGTATTTGACCGAAAGCAGGGCGTAGCGCACCTCGCGGCCGGTGCGGCCTTTTTCCAGCAGGTCGCGAAGGGTATAGAAATTCCCGGCGCTCTTGGACATCTTCTGGTTCTCGACGAGGAGGTGCCGGCAGTGCATCCAGAGCCGCACGAAGGGCAGGCCGGTCACGCATTCGCTCTGCGCGATCTCGGCTTCGTGATGGGGGAAAATGTTGTCCTCGCCGCCGCAATGGATGTCGATCCGAGGGCCGAGGAGGCCGGTCGCCATGGCGCTGCATTCGATGTGCCAGCCCGGGCGGCCGCGGCCCCAGGGGCTTTCCCAGAAGACATCGCCATCCTCTTCGCTCCAGGCCTTCCAAAGCGCGAAGTCGCCGATGTTTTCCTTCTCGTATTCGTCGCTGCTCACCCGGCCGGAAGGGCGAAGCTCGTCGAGGTTCAGGTGCGCGAGGCGCCCATAGGCGGGGAAGCTCGCGATGCGAAAATAGACGCTGCCGTCATCCGCGCGGTAGGCGTGGCCGCGCTCGACGAGGGCGCCGATCATCTCGATCATGCGCGCGATGTGGTTCGCGGCGGTGGCCTCGGGGAAGTGCCGCGCCTTTTGGATGCGGAGGGTTTCGAGGTCGGCGAAAAAGGCGGCTTTGAAGGGCTGCGTGAACTCGGCGAGCGGCACGCCGGCGGCGCGGCAGCCGCGGATGGTCTTGTCGTCGACGTCGGTGAGGTTCATCACGCGGGTGACGGTGTGGCCGCGGAACTCGAGGTGGCGCTGGAGCAAATCCTCGAAGACGTAGGCGCGGAAGTTGCCGATGTGAGCGTAGTTGTAGACCGTCGGGCCGCAGGTGTAGAGCGAGACGCGCCCGGGCTCGCGCGGCTCGAAGGGCTCGACCTGGCGGGAGAGGGAATTGAAGTAGGAGATGCTCATGCGATGTGAGGGATCATCAGGAGGGATTTCTAGCGCGGGAAAAGGGGAAAAGGGGGGGGAATACGAGTTTCGCAACTTCCCCTTCCCCTTTTCCCGCGTTTATTTGTTTCCGCGTTCCACGCTGGCGACGGCCATGGCGGCGATGCCTTCGCCGCGTCCGAGGAAGCCCATGCCTTCGTTCGTGGTGGCCTTGATGCCGATGCGATCCGGGTCGAGCAGCAGCGCGGCGGAGAGGGCGGCCTTCATTCCGGCGAGGTGCGGGGCGATCTTCGGCTCCTCGGCGACGAGGGTGGCGTCGATGTTGATGATCTCGATGGATTTCGCGGCGAGCGCCTCGCGGACGCGGCGGAGGATCTCCAGGCTGCTGATGCCGCGGATGGACTCGTCGGTGTTCGGAAAGAAGTGGCCGATGTCGAGCTCGCCCGCCGCGCCGAGGATGGCATCCGCGATGGCGTGGCTGAGCACGTCGGCGTCCGAGTGGCCGTCGAGCCCGCGGTCGTGGGGGATCTCGATGCCGCCGAGGACGAGGGGACGGTGCTCCGCGAAGCGGTGGACGTCGTAGCCGATGCCGACGGTGTTCATGAGGTCGCACGCGAAGCCGCGAGGCCGCGAAGGAGGAAAGGCAGGACCGGGAATTCTTCGCGCCTTCGCGTCTTCGCGTGAGTTTTCATCCGCCGAAATCAATCCGGCCGCTGGTGGCGGCGATGGCGTATTTTTCCGGCCGGGTGGCGTGCGGGGTGAGGCTGATTTTCCCGCCGGCGGATTCGACGAGGAGCACGCCGGCGGCGATGTCCCAGAGGCTGATCTGGCCCTCGATGTAGGCGTCGAGGCGGCCGCAGGAGACGTAGGCGATGTCGAGCGAGGCGGAGCCCATCATGCGGCATTTCTTGGCTTCGCGGATCATGCGGTGGAAGAGCGGGAGGCTGGCTTCGACGGAGTCAAGCGTCTTCGAGACGCCGACGGAGACGATGGCCTCGGCGATCTCGGTGCGGTCGCTGACGCGGATGGGGAGGCCGTTGAGGGTGGCGGGCTGGCCCTGCTCGACCGCCCAGAGCTCGTCGCGCATGGGGTCGTAGATGACGCCGACAAGGATTTGGCCGGCGCGGCGCAGGGCGATGGAAACGGCGAAGTGGGCGACGCCGTAGAAGAAGTTCACCGTGCCGTCGATGGGGTCGATGATCCATTGGTATTCGCTGGCCTGGTCGCCGCGGAGGCCTTCCTCGCCGTAGATGGCGTGGTCGGGATAGCGGGCGAGGAGGAGCGATTCGATGAGAACCTGCGAGCGTTTGTCGAGCTCGAGCTTGATGTCGTGGGCGTGGTTTTCGTCGACGTGAAGTTTCTGGCCGAAGTTGGCGCGCAAGAGGCCGCCGGCAGCCTGCGCCGCTTCCTTGGCGGCATGGAGAAAATCGGACATGAGGCCGCAAGGCTAACGTCCGGCGCGGAACGCTAAAGCGGAAAATTCCACGCTAGGCCGATGGCGGGGGAGTTGGCGCGGGGGAAGACTCCAGAGTCGGGCTTGGCGTCGCGGCCGGAACCGGAGTCGGCGTGGGCGTGGGCCAGGGGCGGACGAGGTTTTCCCATGGATGGAGGTCGGCGGCGGGCAGGCCGATGGCGGCGAGGAGCGAGGCGCAGCGGGCGCGCCATTTCTCCAGGTCCGGGGGGCCGGGGGCGGCGTCGCGCGAGCCGGGGAAGACGAGGTAGGTGACCTTGAGGCTGTCGACGGGGCGGGAGTTCGCGGTGGAGGCGGCGTTGAGCTGCTTGCAGAGGCGGGCGGAGGCTTCGCCGAACTTCGAGGAGGGGCCGGCGTCGCCGACGATGGCGGGGTAGGCGGCGCCGTCGTGCACGACGACGGCGTAGTCGCCGATGGCGGGGGTGAAGGGGCCGGCGGGGGCGCGGAGCATGAAGGTGGGCAGGACGATGAAGGGATCGGCGCCGCCGATGAGGAAGCTGTAGCGCTGGATCTCGTAGAGGGTGGCGTCGAGGTTCGCGATGGTGTCGCGCAGTTCGGCGTTCCGCGCGGAGGGGAGGCCGGCGCGGGCGAACTCGGCGCGGGCGGCGTCGAGCCGCTGCTGGGCGGTGGCAAGGAAGGGGTTGGGCCGGGGGGTGAGGCGTTTCCAGCGGTAGCTGGTCTGGGGCTGGAAGAATTGCGTGGCGGGGGCGATGGGGAAGTTGCGGTCGCCGTCGGAGCCGTCGGTGTTCACGTCCATGTCGCCTTGGAGGAAGAGGGCGCGGGCGCCGGTGGCGGGGTTTTCGAACTCGAGCATGGTCTCGCAGTCGTAGAGGTTGTGCATGGAGAGCAGGGCATCGATGCGGCCGAGGCGGGCTTTCAGGGAGTCGAGCTTGAGGGCGTAGATTTGTTCGAAGGCGGGGGAGACGCGGGCGGTGGCGAGGCGGTCGGCGAGGCCCGGCAGGGCGGCGGGCAGAGCGGGGTCGTTGCGGGTGATCTGCTCGAGGGTGCGGCTCGGGGAGGGAATGTCGGCGTGGACGGTGAGCTCGAGGCGGTAGCTGCCTGGCTGGGTGCGATCCTGCGAGGCGGTCTCGGGGCTGCGCACGGCCTCGACGCGGCTGGTGACCTGGAGGTCGCTGAACAATTCCGCGACGGCCATGCGTTTGCGGTCGATGACGGGCACGGGAGCGGCGGTGGGAGAAGGCCGGGGAGTGGCGGGGGGGGAGGGTGGGCGGATGGGCCCGCGCGGGGGGGCGGGCTTTTCGCAGCTGGCCAGCAGGAAAAGAAAGCCGAGGAAGATCGCCCGCGGAGGCGCGGAGGCGCGGAGAAAGGAAGCGATCGGAGGCATCTCAACCCTCCGCGTCTCCGCGCCTCCGCGGGAAAATTCTTCGCGGGATCATGCGTGCACGATGAACGCGGCGTGAACGTCCGGCGGGATGTCGAGCATGTGGTAGTCGGAGGAGGAGACGAAGAGCAGGCTTTGCGCGCCTTTGCCGAGGAGCTGCTCGCGGGAATCGTAGATCTCGTGGGCGAGGTGGACGAACTTGCGGTTGAAGCTGGCGATCTTGATTTTCACCTTCACGGTCTCGAACTCGCGGGTCTCACGAATGAATTTGTGCTCGAACGAACGCGTGAGGATGTAGAAGGGCGTGTCCTTCAGATTGAACTTCGGCATGACCTTGTTGAAGAAGAGCTCGCGGGTCTTGCCGACCCACATGGCATACATGCCGAAGTAGACGTTGCCGACGGAGTTCGTGTCCGCGTAGGTCGCGATGAACGAATGGACGAACCACTTGTCCTCGAAGTGCCCGGTGAGGTCGTGGATGCCGAACGCGGCCGCGGCCGCGGCGACCGGGTTCTGCACGGGCGACATCGCGGCGGTGGCGGCGGGCGCGGCTCCGCCTGGGTCGGAGGCGGGGAGGACGCCGCCGGTCTGGCCGGGAGACTCGAGTTCCTCGGCGTTCGAGACGAATTCCTCCGCCGAGCCGGGCTTGATGAGCAGCCAGCAAACGTAGCCGAGCGGGAGGAGCGAGGCGATCATCGGAAGCACGGGCAGGCGCTGGAAGTAACCGAAGGCGAAGATGACGACGGCCACCGAGCCGATGCAGAACATCTTGACCTGCGGGATGGCGTTCGCGGGGCTGAAGACGTAGCAGCGGGCGACGCCGAGCGTTTCGTAGCCGACGAGGAACGTGGCGAAGAAGATCATGAAATACTCGAGCTCGAGCCCGAGCACGGCCGAGGCCAGGGCAATGATACCGCAGAAGAGCATGACGGGGATCGGCGACGTGATGAGGCGCGTGGGAATGAGCGAAAAAATGGCGTGGCTGCTGGCGTTCACGTTCGATTGCAGGAACCAGCGGAACGCGATGTAGCCGCTGTCGAGCGTGGTGAGGATGCAGACGCACAGGAAGACGCAGTAGGCGATGAAGACGTTCGGATGCGCGTGGATGTTCTCGAAGAAGAAGCGCATGAGCATGTCCTGCGCGTAGGTGTAATCGGCGATGCCCTGGTGGATGAAGATGCTCGCGCCAAGGCCCTGCGCCCAGAGCGTGAGGCCGCCGTGGATGAGCAGGAGCACGAAGAACTCGATGCTGCCGAAGACGTAGCCCCAGCCGATGGAGACGCGCTCGCGGTGCATCTGGATGGCGCGCTGCCATTGCTGGAGATCCATCCAGGGGCCGACGAGGAAACCGATGCAGATGGGAACGACGTAGCCCCAGAAATTCCACGTGCCGGTTGGGAGCTTCGCCATGTGGATGGTCGAGACGGCCTGGAACGTCGGCAGCGAAACGAAGATCACGCCAAGCGCGGCGGCAAGCAGGAGGAACAGAGCGCCGTGGCTGAACTTGATGCGCTTGATGTTGAACTCCTCGCCGAAAAGGATCGCGGCCGCGAGGACGATGAGGAGCGTGAGCGGCAGGTAAAGAAAGGCGGGCTGGAGGTTCAGCGGCTGCCAGACGTAGTGAATGACCGCGAACATCGTCAGCGTGACGGCGAGGATCTGGTAAAGGAAAAAGACGAGCCGGAAAGGGCGTGACCAGCCCACGAAGAAGTTCGCGAGGGCCTCGGAGCCTTGGCGCTTTTCGCGGTTCGCGATGTGCTGGGTGACGAGGCCGAAGGCCATGAGGCCGATGAAGTTCGGGATCGCGAAGGTCAGGAGGCCGAAGAGGCCGAACTGCGTGGTGAACTGGACGGAAAAAAACAGCCCGAGTCCCCACATCCACGAAAGGGCGACGGAGTTGCCCCACAGGATGGTGGAGAGCCAGCGGGGGAGGGGATTGGTGGAACGACCCATGGGTTGGTTTAGACGTAGCAGTTGATTTCGAGATTCAGCAACGATGATTCGCCCGCGGCGTCCGGGATTTCAACCGGACGGCGGGGGCGGCGAGGAAAGAATTGGCGCGCCAGGTTCGCGGACGACTTTCCTGGCCTGCCCGCTCCGCGCCCTCGTTTGCCTGCCTTCGCCCACGCTACCGCAAGGTCTCCTTGAATACGTCTCCGCGGCGTGCGGCGGATGCCGGGAATCGCCCGCCGAAGGCACCCAGGACGCAGCCCGGCCATTTTCAAGGCGCGCCGGTTATCAAAGACCTGGGTGAATGGAATTCTGCGCCCGGGTCCGCGGCGGCGTTTCTTGTAGCCACGGCGCTCTGTCGCCGTGCGGCGTGGCCTTGTGCGATCCCCCGCCCCCGGCGCCCCGACGGAGCGGGGGCGGCTACACGGGCCGGTGCGCGGTGTGTTCTTTGTAGCCACGGCGCTCTGTCGCCGTGCGGCGTCGCCTTGTGCGATCCCCCGCCCCCGGCGCCCCGACGGAGCGGGGCGGCTACAGGGGCCGGTGCGCGGTGTGTTCTTTGTAGCCACGGCGCTCTGTCGCCGTGCGGCGTCGCCTTGTGCGATCCCCCGCCCCCCGGCGCCCCGACGGAGCGGGGCGGCTACACGGCCGGCTGCGCGGTGTGTTCTTTGTTGCCGCGGCGCTCGGTCGCCCCGCGGCGTCGCCTTGTGCGATCCCCCGCCCCCCGGCGCCCCGACGGAGCGGGGCGGCTACACGGGCCGGAAGTCGGGTCACCGCGGAGACTTAGCGGGGAGCGGGGAAATTCGCGAGCACCCGCACTTTCGCGCCCACTCCGACGAGGTCGTAGAGTTCGATGACGTCGCGCGAGCGCATGCGGATGCACCCGTAGCTCGCGGGACGGCCGATGGTGCGCTCCTCGGGCGTGCCGTGGATGTAGATGCAGCGCTCGAACGCGTGGCGATTCTGCGACTCGCTGCCGTCGAGCCAGAGGATGCGGGTGACGATCGGGTCGCGGCCTTCGGCGTCGATCTCGAGGATCTCGCCGGTGGGTTTGCGAGATTTGAAGACGGCTCCCGAGGGGGCGGCGGCGCCGATTTTTTTGCGGACCTTCATGAGGCCGGCGGGCGTGCGATAGGAGCCGAAGCCGTCGCCCAGGCCGAACTTCGAGGTCGAAACGGGGTAGCTCGCGACGGCGCGGCCGCGGTCGAGGACGACCATGCGCTGGTCGTTCACGCTGATGAGGATGGTGTGGCGATGGTCCTGCGCGCAGCCGGCGAGGGCAACCGCGAGGACGGCGAGAGCGAGCCGCTTCAAGCGGAGACGGGCGTGCGGTCCAGCAGGCCCCAGCGCTGGAGCCAGAAGGCGACGGACTTCGAGGCGACGTAGCTGAAGCCGAGGAAAAAGAGCGTGATGAAGGGCACGGAGGTCCACTGGCCGGAGAGGATCGCATGCCAGCCGCAGAATGCAAAGTAGGCGGCAAGGAGGAGTTCGATGAGGGGAAGGAGCGAGGCGATGGGCAGGTAGGAGGCGCGGCGCGTGCGGGCGGCCTTTTTGCCGTCGCCGTATTTCGGCGTGCGGTTGAAGGCGGACTGGTGGTTGAAGAGGGCTTCGAGGACGGCGCGGCCGTTGTTCACCGACATGCCGATGGCGAGCGAGAGCAGCATGGGGAGCAGGAGCATGTCGCGCAGCCAGCCGCGCGGGTTCAGGTGGCGTTGGGCGCAGATGTAGAAGGTGGCGATGGAGACGGTGGTGGCGAAGAAGATCGGCAGATCGACGACCCACGTGCGCCAGGCGCCGCCGTGGTGCCCGCCGGCGAGGGTCTGCGGGAGCATGAGGAGGCAGAGGAAGACGAGGAGCAGGTAGCCGAAGTTCGACGTGAGATGCATGGTGGCCTCGACCTTGAGGACGAGGGAAATGTCGGAGCGCCAGATGGTGCCGAGCATTTTTTTGCAGGTCTGGATGGAGCCCTTCGTCCAGCGGTGCTGCTGGCTCTTGAAGCCGTTCATGTCGGGGGGGAGCTCGGCGGGGATGACGATGTCGGGGAGGAACTCGAACTTCCAACCGGCGAGCTGCGAGCGGTAGCTGAGATCGAGGTCCTCGGTGAGGGTGTCGTGCTGCCAGCCGCCGGCGTCCTCGATGGCCTGGCGGCGCCAGATGCCGGCGGTGCCGTTGAAGTTGAAGAAGCGGCCGCTGCGGCAGCGGGCGGTTTGTTCGAGGAGGAGATGGCCGTCGAGGAACATCGCCTGCATGCGGGTGAGGATGGAGTCGTTGCGGTTCAGGTGGCCCCAGCGCATCTGGACCATGCCGATCTTTTCGTCGGTGAAATAATGGATCGCGCTGCGGATGACATCGGGCTGGGGAATGAAGTCCGCGTCGAGGATGAAGATGAATTCGCCCGTGGCGGTGCGCATGCCGTTCTCGAGGGCCCCGGCCTTGAAGCCGGTGCGGTCGGTGCGGTGGATGTGCTCGATGTTCACGCCCTGCGCGCGGAGGCGCCCGCATTCGGCGGCGGCGACGGCGCGGGTCTCGTCGGTGGAGTCGTCGAGCACCTGGATCTGGAGGCGGTCGGCGGGGTAGTCGAGGCGGGCGACGGCGTCGAGCAGGCGGCGGATGACGTAGTATTCGTTGAAGAGCGGGAGCTGGACCGTGACGGCGGGCAATGCCTCGAACCGCGCGCGGGGCTTCACGTCGCGGCGGATGTGCCGGAGGAAGAGGTAGATGATCGACCAGCGGTGAATGCCGTAGGCGGACAGACCGACGAGCACCAGCAGGTAGCAGATGGTCCAGACGTAACTATTTAAAACCGTCTCCATCGATTCGGTCAGTATTTCCCCTCATTCAAAACGCGGCGAAACAACCCAAAACCCCTCGACAGGTCAAGCGGAAAACCCGGCGGCAACCCACGGCGAATCAGCGATTTCGCCTCTTGTCCGGACGCGGGCCGCCGCGGACGGCGCGGCCGGGGCCGCTTGGCGTTTTCCCACCGGGAATGATAGTCTGGAGCATGGCCGAGCTGACATTGCAGGAACTGCGCCAAAAAGACCGCGCGTTTCACATTCATCCCTTCACGGACCACGCGGACATGCATCGCGAGGGTACGCGCTGGATCAAGTCGGGCGACGGCTGCCACGTCGTGGACGGGGACGGCCGGCGCCTGCTCGACGGGCTGGCCGGGCTGTGGTGCGTGAACGTCGGCTACAACTGCGCGCCGATCGTCGAGGCGGTGCGAGAGCAAATGGAGCGGCTGCCGTTTTATCCGTCGTTCTTCAATTCCACCACCGAGCCGCCCGTGCTTCTCGCCGAATGGCTGGCGAACCACGCACCGGCGCGGCTGAACCGCGTGGTCTATTCCGGCTCGGGCTCCGAGTCGAACGAGACCGCGTTGAAAATCATCCGCGGCTACTGGAGGCAGCGGGGGAAATCCGCGAAGAGGAAAATTCTTTCCCGCGATTTTGCCTACCATGGCGTCACGCTGGCCGCGACGAGCCTGACGGGGCTGCCGAACTGCCGCGACCCTTTCGACCTGCCGCTGGCGGATTTCCTGCACGCGCCGGCGCCGTACGCATGGGCGGCGCAGACGGATCTGTCGCCCGAGGCCTTCGGGGCGGAGGTCGTCGCGCGCACGGCGGAAATGATCGACCGCGAGGGCGCGGAGACCATCGCGGCGATGTTCGTCGAGCCGATCCAAGGCGCGGGCGGCGTGATCGTGCCGCCCGCGGGTCACCTCCGGGCGTTGCGCGAGCTGTGCCGCGAGCGGGACATTCTTTTCGTGGCGGACGAGGTCATCACGGCCTTCGGCCGGCTCGGGTGCTGGTTCGCCAGCGAGCGCGAGGGGCTCGACCCGGATTTGCTCAACGTCGCGAAGGGCCTCACCAGCGGCTACCTGCCGCTCGGCGCCACGCTCGTGAGCGACGAGATCGCCGCGATCATCGACGCGAGCGGCTACTTCGCGCACGGCTTCACCTACACGGGCCACCCGACGTGCGCGGCGGCCGGCCTGGCGAACGTGCGGGTGATCGAGAGCCTCGGCCTGGTCGAGCGGGTGCGCGACGACGTCGGGCCCTACTTCCAGCAGCAGCTGACCAGGCTCGCATCGCATCCCGCGGTGGGCGAGGTGCGCGGCGACCACCTCATCGGCGCGGCGGAGCTGGGGGAGCCGGGCGGCCGCGCCGCGCCGGGGCAATCGCTCGGCCTGCGCGCGGCGGATCTCATCCGCGAGGAAGGCGTGATCGTGCGCGGCATCCGCGACCTCATCGCGCTCGCGCCGCCGCTCGTCATCACGCGCGCCGAGATCGACGAATTGTTCGCCGGCGTGCGCCGGGGGCTGGACAGGCTGCGCGATTAAGGTCTATTGACGAAATCCCCTCGGCGCTCCGATGAATGCCCTCAACGCCATCCTCGACCGCCCGGCGAGCCGCGTGACGCCGCCCGCCCCCGAGGCCGCGCCCGCGACCCGCACCTTCTTTCGCCTCGCGGATGGGCGTCCGCATGCCTGCCCCGAGTCGGAGGCGCAGGTCATCGCCTACAACAACCCCGGCCCGATCGAGGAGGCCGAGCTGCTGGCGCGGTTCAACATCGACAGCCACACGCTGCAATCCGCGCTCGACCCGGAGGAGATTTCGCGGCTCGAGTTCGAGCCCGATCACGCCGTGGCGATCTTCAAGCGGCCGAAGAGCTACTGCGCGGACGACAATTTCCTGCTGAAGGTCACGTCGACCGGCGTCTTCCTTTATCCCGACCAGCTCGTGGTCATTATGTCCGACGACGCGCCGCTCTTCGAGGGGCGGGTGCCCTTTCTCGTGCACACGCTGCAGGACGTCATCCTGCGGCTGCTCTACCAGTCGATCTCGCATTTCGAGGGCCACCTGAAAGCGATCAACATGCTTTCCGATTCGCTCGAGAAGCGGCTCGCGACCTCGATGGAGAACAAATACCTCCTCAACATGTTCGCGCTCGAGAAGAGCCTGGTCTACATCCTGAACTCGCTCAGCTCGAACAGTTCGCTCTGCGAGAAATTGCGTCACGCCGCGTGCAAGCTCGGTTTCGACGAGGAGCAGGTCGGCGTGCTCGAGGATATTTCCATCGAGAACAAACAGTGTTTTCGCCGCGCGCAGATTTACTCCGAGGTGCTCGGCGGGCTGATGGATTCCCGCGCCTCGATCGTCAGCAACAACCTCAACCACCTGATCAAGAAATTCACGATCGTCTCGATCGCGATCATGATGTCGAACCTCGTGGTCGGCGCTTTCGGCATGAACGTGAAGGTGCCGTGGCAGAACGTGGAAAGCTGGTGGCCGTTCCTCGTCGCAAGCCTCGTGGCGGTCGGCTCCGCGCTGGGCGTGCTCTGGCTGTGGCGCGCGAAGAAGTGGTAGCTGGGCCCGCGGCGCGCGAGTCGATGGTCGAGAGAGGGGAGATCGCCGTAGAGGGGCGCCTCATTGCCCATCGACCCTCAGCCATCGACTAATTCAGGCTTGGATCGTCGGGCATGCCGGCAAGCAGGCGATAAACGGGACCGAGCCGGCGCATGACATCCCGCCAGAGCGATTCCGGATCCACCGCCTCGACGAGCCGCCGCGTGGGCGGGAGGACAAGCCACGATTTTTCCGCGATCTCGCCTTCGAGCTGGCCCCGGCTCCAGCCGGAATAACCGAGGAAGGCGCGCAGGCCGGGCTGGCACTCGGGCGGGATGACCGGATGCTCCCGCGCGTTGCCGAAGCCCTGGAACGCCAGGGCATCAGGCGCCTCGCGCCATTGCAGGCTCGCGAGCAGGAGGTCGTCCGCGCCGACGGGTCCGCCGTAGAAGACCGGCACCCGGCGCAGGGCGTCCGCGGTGGGGGGGTTCACCTCCGCCATCGTCTTGCGGAGAGGGCGGTTGAGCACGAGGCCGATGGCGCCGTCCTCCGCATGATGGTGCGAGAGGAAGAGGATCGTGCGGCGAAAATTCGGGTCGTGGAGATTGGGATGGGCCACGAGCAGGGAGCCGGTCATGTCGCCCGCGGATGGGTGATCGCGCATCATCGCAGCGTATCGCCCGGCGGCGGCGGCGCAAGCGGGGCGCACGCCTTCAGGGCGCGTTCGCGGCCGGGGGGGAGTTTGCCGCATTGCGCCGCCAGCGTTTGCAGGGGATCGCGCCGACCGTCGGCGTCGTTCACGCCCAGCGCGCGACACAGCTCGGCCTCGAAATGGGTCACCGCGCGCGGCGCCGGTTTTTCCGTGCGCAGATAAACGAGGGCGCGCCGCAGCAGGTCGAAGATCTCCTCGGCGGGGGCGTCGGTCTCGGTCACGCGGTCCACGAGCGCGGCGAAATACGAGGCGAGGGCAAGATTCGCGTAGTTCGGGCCTTCGCCGTCGAAGGGCTGAATCAGCGCGACCTCGCGCAGCGCGTGGATGTCGCTCTTGCGGTTCCGGACGAACGCGATGTCGGCCTCGTAGAACAGGTCGAGCTTGCCCGCGAACGCGCCTCCCGGCCGGAGCGCGCCGCGGGCCGCGGTCTTCACCTTGGCCTGCGCGCGCGCGAGCCACACGCAGATCAGGCTCGTCTCGGAGAACCGGAAGCGCCGGATGAGGATGGCGTGGGCTCTTTCCACGGGGGATTTTCTTGACCGCGGAGAGCGCAGAAGTCGCCGGGAGGAGGAAATTTCATTCTTTGATCTCGGCGTCCTTTGCGCTCTGGGCGGTAAAATTCATTCCAGCTGCTCGATGAGGCATTGCTGCATGAAGGCATAGAGATTGATGCGAAAGGTCACCTGGCCGCGGTCGCTCGCGAGGTCCGGCGCCTCGGTCGAGCCGAGCAGCGTCTCGTCGAAGTCGAGGTCGGCGGCGAGGGTAAGGCGGGCCTGGTTCAGGACGTTCAGCCACGACTCGGCGTGCTTGAGCGGGATGGCGAATTCGAATTCGTCCTTCTTCGGCGCAAGGCTTTTCAGGTCGGCGGCGACGACGTCGCGCGCGGAGCGGAAATGCTCCTGGAGCCCGGGTTCGACGAAGGCCTTCCAGTCGGATCGCAGCTCGTCGAGGTCCTCGCCCGTGGTCGGCGGCGGATAGATGCGCTGCTCGGCGGCGGGCGAGAGGGCGTCCGGATCGACGATGGACGGCAGGCTTCGCACCAGCTCGGCGAGGAGCGGGTGGATGCGGCGGAAGCCGAGCCGAGTCTTGCCGGTGACGTAGAACTCCATGATGCGGTCAGCGGGCGGGTTTTGACCACGGATGGCACGGATGGCACGGATGGGGGTAAAACATTCGGGGTTCGATTTTGGGCTCAGTCGCCGGCGCGTTCGAGCGTGGCGAGCAGGAGGTAGCCGTGGAGCTGCTGGACGTAGAGCTCGGCCTTCTCGCGTTCACCGGTCCAGACGACGGATCGGCCGCGTTCGTGCACTTCCAGCATGTGCCGCCGCGCGCGTTCCTCCGGGAAGCCGAAGATTCGGCGGAAGACCAGCGCGACGTAGCTCATGAGGTTCACCGGGTCGTTGTGCACGACGACGCTCCACGGCGGCGCGACTTCGGTCTCGGTGCGGCTCGCGGGTTGCTCGGTCGTCTTCGTGGCCATGACGGCGGGAACCTACGCGGCGCGAAGCTCGAAGGCGGGCCCGCCCAACGGCTCCAGGCAGGCGGCGACGAAATCGCAGACTTCCGCGACGGGCGCGGCCGGGGCGCCGGCGCCCATTTCCTGGAAAAGATACGCGCCCACCGCGGTGCGGTCGGGAAGCGAAAAGGCGGCGCAACGCGCGGCGAAAATGACCGCGAAATGGCCGGGGGCGGCGCCGGCGCGGATGTTCTCCGCGAGGCGGGGCAGCAGGCGGTCGCCGCGAAGCTCGCGGCCGCGAAGCGCGAGGCGGTGGCCGGCGCGGAGGCTGGCCGCGTGCGTGCCGGCGGGCAGTTGCTCGGAGAGGCGGCGGTCGAGCGCGGCGAGCTCGCGGACCTCGGCGCGGCGGGCGTGGTTCAAGGCGGCGCGCAGCGCGGGGAGGAGAACGGGCTGGAAGACGCTTTCCCGCCAGGCGACGGCGGACACGGCGAAGACGGCGCTCGCGTGAAAGGTCACCGCGCCGCCGATGGCGAAATCGGGATTCGCGACGCGCGTGGCGGCCCAGATCGGCCCGAGGCCGTGGCGGAGCTCGGCGGGATTTTCGACTTCGGAGATCGGATTCATGCGATGGCCGGTAATCTAACGCGTTTTTTGCGCGGCATTCAAAATCTTTGCCTGCCGGGCGCGCATTTGGCGGGCGGCGGATTTTTCGAGGTCGTCGTAGCCATTGAGGTGCAGGAGGCCATGGATGACGTAGAGCGCGAGCTCGTCGTCGAGCGGGTTGCCGTAGCGGGCGGCGTTCTCCGCGGCGACGGCGGCGCAGACGAGGATCTCGCCGTAGGGGAACGTGATGACGTCGGTCGGGCCGGCGAGGCCGAGGAAAGCGAGGTGCACTCGACTCATCGTGGCCGGGGACACGATGCAGGCGGAGATTTCCGGAAGGCCCGCGAGCCGCTGGGAGAGCGGGCCATTTTCCGCGAGGCAGAGCGGGAGGGCTTTCGCGAGGAGGCGGCGGAGGCGCGGGAGGTTGATTTTAAGGGTGCGCTGGCGGTTGGCGAGGGAGAGGACGGGAAAAGGGGCATCGGCTTCCAGCCGATGACCGGACGGGATCCGGCCACGTCTCCTAGGCGGCGGATTGCTCGGAGCGTTTTGCGGCAAGATTTTTGGTGTCCTTCGCCTCGCGGCGGGCGGGGTAGGCGACGCGCGAGTGCATCATGCTCGCGAGGGTGGAGCGGAAGCTCTCGGCGACGCGCCGGATCTCGGCGAGGGTGAGCGGGCATTCGTCGAGTTGGTGGTCGGCGATGCGGGCGTCGATGAGGTCGTTGACGAGATCCTCGATGCGCTGGGCGGTGGGGCGCTCGAGCGAGCGGGAGGCGCTCTCGACCGTGTCGGCGAGGCTGACGATGGCGATTTCCTTGGTCTGCGGCCGCGGGCCGGGGTAGCGGAAGCTGGCCTCGCTGACCTCGGGGATGTCGTCTTCGCGGAGGTTCATGATTTTTCCGCCGAGGCGGGCGTCCTCCTGCTGGCGGAGGGCGCGCTGGTGGAAGTAGCTGACGAGCGAGGTGCCGTGGTGCTGGTTGATCGCGTCGACGAGAAGCGGGTTCAGGCGGTTCTTGAGGGCGAGGTCCACGCCTTCCTTGACGTGCGCGATGATGATGAGCGCGCTCATGGTGGGGGTGAGCTCGTCGTGCGGGTTGTGGCCCGGGGGCATGTTCTCGGTGAAATACTCGGGTTTCACGAGCTTGCCCACGTCGTGGAAATAGGAGCAGACGCGGCAGATCGTGGGGTTCGCCTCGACGGCCTCGGCGGCGGCCTCGGCGAGGTTGGCGACGGCGAGGCTGTGGTGGTAGGTGCCGGGCGCCTCCATGGAAAGGCGGCGGAGCAGCGGGTGGTTCATGTCCGCCATTTCGAGCCAGGAGATGTCGGTGGTGATGTTGAAGATGGCCTCGAGCGCGGGGAGGATCCCGCTGACGACGATGGCGGTGGCGATGCCCATGCCGACGGCGAAGAGGCTCTGCCAGCCGATCATGCGCCAGTCGGTGCCGGCCATCTTGATCGGGCTGATGAGGCCGAAGATGACCGCCAGGATGAAGGTCGCGATGCCGACGTAGAGGCCGGCGCGAATGAGGCGGCTGCGGCGGCGCACCTGGAGGGTGACGAAGACGGCGATGAAGCCGCTGATGAGGGAGAGGACGATGAAGGAGGGCGTGAAGGTGGGCAGCAGGAACATGCCCCAGAGGCTGCAGAAGAGGGCGGCGTAGAGGCCGTGGTGCCGGCCGATGAGCACGGAGAGCACGAGCGGGGCGAAGGCGTAGGGGAAGAGCAGCGGGGCGAGGTCGGGGTTGACGGCGTTGGCGAGGATGAGACGGACGCCGGTGAGCTGGAGGAAGCAGACGGAGAGGATGAGGAGGAGGCGCGTGTTGCTGTCGAAGCTGCGGGGGTAGTTGATCCAGAGCGCGGTCATCGCGGTGGCGAAGACGAGCGCGCAGATGAGGAAGTGCTTGAGGGGCTCGGCCTGCACGCCGGAAAAAATGAGGACGGCGAGCCCGACGTTGAAGGCCGCCATGATGGCGATCTTGGCGGGCCAGCGGCATTCCAGCGCCTCGAGGATCGGGCGGTCAACCTGCCGGCGACGGATCTTCGGGCTGCTCAGGCCCTGGCTGATCAGCCGGCGGCGTTGGAAGATTTTCCACATGCGAGTTCGGGGATGGTCCGCGGATTACGCAGATTTTCGCGGATCAAAAGAAAGAGGGACGAGGGAACGAACCGACATTCGAGATTCACACCGCGTTTTCCTGCAGGCCGCGGTGCTTGCGGTAGGCGCGGAGGATGCGCTGCACGAGGGGGTGGCGGACGACGTCCGACTCCTGGAAAAAATGGAACCCGATGCCGTCGACGGGGCGGAGGGCCTCGACGGCCTCGATGAGGCCGGAGCGCTTGTTGCGGGGGAGATCGATCTGGGTGCGGTCGCCGGTGACGACGCATTTGGAATCCGCGCCGAGGCGGGTGAGAAACATGAACATCTGCTCGGTGGTGGTGTTCTGCGATTCGTCGAGGATGATGAACGCATTGCTGAGGGTGCGGCCGCGCATGTAGGCGAGGGGGGCGATCTCGATGACGCCGCGGTCCATGTGCCGCTGGAGCTCCTCGACCTCGAGCATGTCGTGGAGGGCGTCGTAGAGCGGGCGGAGGTAGGGGAGGAGTTTTTCCTGGAGGTCGCCGGGGAGGAAGCCGAGGGCTTCGCCGGCCTCGACGGCGGGGCGGGTGAGAATGATGCGGCTGACTTTTTCCTGCTTGAGGGCCTCCACGGCGAGAGCCATGGCGAGGTAGGTCTTGCCGGTGCCGGCGGGGCCGACGCCGAAGGTGATGTCGTGCGAGCGGATCATCTCGACGTAGCCGCTCTGGCCCTCGGTTTTCGGCACGATGGGAGGCTTGCGCGAGGAGCAGAGGATCTTGTGGTCGAGGAGGCGGGAGAGGTTTTTCTTCTCGCCGCCGGCGATGTTCCTCAGGGCGTAGCGGAATTCGTGGCCGCGGATCGCGAGGCCGCGGCGGCGGGCCTCCTCCAGCTCTTGGAAGAGCTGGCGCACGCGCTCGATCTGGACCGGGTCGCCCTCGAGGCGCAGGACGTTGTCGCGGGCGACGACGCGCACGCCGAGCTCGGCCTCGAGTTCCTTGAGGAGCTTCTCGTCGTTCGCGTAGAGCGCCTGAAGCGCCCGCGCGTTTTCGAACTCGATCGTGGCTCCGCCTGGGGAAGTGCCGGGCACGGGCGAGGTCGGGTGCATGTCAGCGGTAGCCGTAGACGAGGGCCCAGGGGGTGCGTTCCTGCGGGGATTTCTTGACCTCGACGATGGCGTAGTAGGTGCCGGTCTGCTTCGGGTTCACCATGGCGCCGGCGAAGCGGCCTTTCTGCCAGCTCTGGGTCTCGGCGATCTTGCCCTTGGAATCGTAGACGTGGACGGTGACGACGGCGTTATCCGCGTCGGTGCCGAGGCAGAACCAATAGTCGTTCCCGCGGAAAAGCTGCGCGGTGACGGCCTTCTGGTCGCCGACGCCGAGGTCTCCGCCCCAGGCATCCTCGCGGAAGGTGTAGCCTTCCTTGACGTAGGGCGTGGCGGCCTCGTAGGCGAACGACAAGGCGTCGTCGACGGTGGCGTGAGCCAGGAGGGGAAGGGCCAGCAGAACGAGAATCGCTGATCGGAGACGGATTTTCACAAGGAGTTGGTTAGGCGTCGGTCGACGTGATTGTCAGGACCATCTGATTGGTCACGGCGTGGATGCGGTCGACGTTGGCCGGGCTGATCTTGCGGCCCTCGCCCTCGAGGATGAGCGGGCGGATTTCGTTCAGCATGGTCTTGAGCTGGGAGACGAGCCCGCTCTTGCGGAGGCGGGGGTTCATGTCGTCGAGGCGGCGGTTGAAATAGTTCAGCAGCTCGGGCTGGTGGAGGAGCTCGGCGCGGTTCGCCTTGTAATCCTTCTGCACGATGGAGGTGAGCACCTCGGTGCCGCGGACCCAGCCGCCCAGGCTGACGAGCTGGGCGAGGTCCTCGTCGTTGAGCTCGTTCATCGCGCCGCGGACGTCCTGCAGGGCGCCGTCGAGCTCCCGGCGGGCGCCGGACCAATCGCGGGCGTCGGCCTTGTCGACGATGGCCTTGCTGCGGGCGACGACGGCTTTCTCCACGCCGACGGCGCGGGAGAGGTCGAGCACGTCGCGGCCGATCTGCTTGACGCGCTCGCTGTCCTCGGCCTCGACGGCGATGAAGCCCTCGGCGATGACGGTGCCGAGCAGGAGGGCGACCTGGGGCCGGTTGCCGGAGTTCTTGCCGAGGCTCTCGCGGAGCTCGCCCTTCCAGTTCGGCGAGCCGAGCTTGTCGAGGACGTTGAAGACCTCGCTCGGCACGGGGACGACGACGTCCTGCACGGCGGCGCCGGGGAATTGGGAAAGGTCGATCTGCTCGGGGGCGGATTCGGCGTGAAGGAAGGCGGCGCCGGCGAGGGCCAGCAGGGCCGAGACGGCGGGTTTTCCAAAAATGGGGATTCGCATAATGAGCGCGTTCTATTTAGTGTCCGGCGGCCTCGGACAAATCGGTCGCCGGCAGGTATCCTTAATGAATCGCGATAAAATACACAACATCCTTGCCGCCGCATCCTCGAAGCGGGTTTTGGTGATCGGCGACGTCATGCTGGATGAATTCGTGTGGGGCCGGGTCTCCCGGATATCGCCCGAGGCGCCGGTGCCGGTGGTGGAGGTCTCGCGGGAGACCAGCTATCCCGGCGGCGCGGCGAACGTCGCGCGGAATCTCGCCGAGTTCACCCGCGGCGTGCGCGTGCTCGGGGCCATCGGATCCGATGCCTACGGCGCGCAGCTCCGCACCCTGCTCGCCCACGAAAACATCGCCACCGACTGCCTCGTGGAGGTCCCCGGCCTCCCCACGATCGTGAAGACCCGCATCATCGCGCGGCAGCAGCAGGTCGTGCGCGTGGACCGCGAAAAACGCGCCGCGCCCTCCGCGGATACGCTCGCCGCCATTCTCGCCCGAGTCGGGCGCGTGCTGCCCGAGACCGACGCGATTATTTTCGAGGATTACGGAAAGGGATTGATCGTGCAGGCGCTCAAGGACGCCGTCTGCGCCCTCGCCGCCCCGCGCGGCGTCGTGGTGACCGTGGATCCGAATCCCGGCAATCCCCTCGACTGGTCGGGCGTCACCGCCATCAAGCCGAACCGTTCCGAGGCCTTCGCCGCCGCGGGCGTGCCGAACGGCGAGCCCGCCGACGATCCGCTCCGGGACGCGCCGCTGCTCGAGGTCGGCCGCCGGCTCGTCGAGCGTTGGGACGTCGGGCAATTGCTGGTCACCCTCAGCGAGCATGGGATGATCTTGTTCGATCGCGAAAAGGCGCCCTACCACACGCCGACCCGGGCACAGGAGGTCTTCGACGTCTCCGGCGCGGGCGACACCGCCATCTCGCTCTACACGCTCGCCCTCGTCGCCGGCGCCACGCCCCGCGAGGCCGCCGAGGTCGCGAACCACGCCGCCGGCATCGTCGTCGGCAAGCTCGGCACCGCCACGGTGCACGCCGCGGAGCTGCTGGCCAGTTTCCCCGCCGAATGAGCCGCGCCCGCCTCACCCTCGTCCTGCTCGCGGCCGCCGCGCTCGCGGGTTGCGCGGGCGGCGGCGGCTACCGCGGCTACAAATACCGGCCCTACACCGTGCGCGGGCAATATTACGTCCCCATGAGCCCGCGCGAGGCGCTCGGATTCACCGAGGAGGGCATCGCCTCGCATTACCACGAAGGCTGGTTCATCTTCCCCGGAAAGACCGCCCTGGGCGAAAAAATGTATGGCTGGACCACCGGCGGCGCGCACAAGACCCTGCCCCTCCCGTGCCGCGTGCGGATCACCAACCTGCGGAACGGCCGCCGCACCGTCATCCGCCTGAACGACCGCGGCCCCTACGTCGGGAACCGCATTCTCGACGTCACCGCGCCCGTGGCGAAAAAACTCGGCTTCTACGAGCGCGGCACCGCCCCGGTCCGCATCCAGGTCCTCAGCGTCGGCGACGGAAAATACCGCATCCGGTAGGGGCGGCAAAGAACCCTGGCGCGAGTTCACGCGGATGGATTTCTCCCCGTCATGAATCCGCCCCGGCACTTTTTTGTGGCCGGGGCGCTCCGTCGCCGGGCCGCGCGAGATCACGCGTCCCCCCGTCGCGCCGACGGAGCGGGGCGGCGACAACGAAGCCCCGCGCCGCGTCGGTTCGCCGTCCCGATTCACCCTCCCTAGTTCCGGGTCGTCGTTTTTTTCTCGTAGCCGGTAATCTTCCGCAGCGAGTCGTAGCGCGGCGCCAGCGTCTGCGCGGAGATCAACGCCGCATGGGCGGCCTGCCGCTTGGCGTCCGCCTGCCGGGCCGTCGCGGCCTCCTTGCGCAACGCGTCCGACCGCGATTGCGCCAAGGCGATCGCCTGCTCCTGCCGGGCGAAAAGCGTCTGGTAATAATGATGCTGGACGAACAACCCCCCGAGGCAGACCAGCACCACGAGCGTCAAAAAGGGAACGAGCCGGGATTTCATCGTAAAAACATCGTAAAAAACCTGGCGCCACCCTTCCTTGCTTCCCCCGTCGCCGCAAGGGCGAATCGACTCGCGAGGCGGCGTCCACGGCGCCATCGTCCCGCGGGAGGCTTGGGGCTCGAAGGCGCGCAAAAGCCGCGGGGACGGCGGACGCCTCTCCCCGGGCGATGCTCCACCAGCGAACGAAAGCCCGACCCCAGCGCGGCCGGTCGGGTCCGGACGCCAGGCCGCCCGACGATCGCGAGACCGTCGGGCGGATTTTGCGGGGGGAAAAGTCGAAGGGAAATTATTCGAAATAGCGGCGCAACGGCGTCGGTCTCAGGACGAGTTCCTGGGGGCGGAACGTTCCGGCCGGCGTCGCGGGGCGCAGCGCCGGGGAACTTTGGGGCGTCTTGGATCCGGCGGTCCGAGCGGGGGATTTCAGGGGGGGCTTGAGTGAAACGACGGAACTCATGCGCTCACCCTATCGGTCGTCGCAACGCCCACAATCGGGCCGTCCCCTGATCGACGAGTCCGCAGGTCCCACCGTTCCAGGCTCGACGTCTCCGCCCCCGCCCCTCAAAAAAACTCCGCATGAATAACCTGCACCTCGCCGTTCAGTTTTTTCTCCAGCTCGCCGTCATCCTCCTTTTCTGCCGCCTCGTCGGCGCCGTCGCGAAGCGGTTCGGCCAGCCGCAGGTCGTCGCCGAAATGATCGCCGGCGTCATGCTCGGCCCCTCGCTCTTCGGGATCGTCTGGCCCGAGGCGCAGCAGGGGATCTTCCCCTGGGACCCCACGCAGAAGGCCCGCGACACGCAGAGCTACCTCTTCCCCGCATCCCAGCTCGGGCTCGCGCTCTACATGTTCGTCGTCGGCATGGAATTCCGCGTCGACATCGTCCGCCGCCGCCTCCGCAGCTCGATCGCCGTCTCCGTCGCCGGCATGATCGCGCCCTTCCTGCTGGGCGCCGGCCTCGGCTGGGTGTTCTTCCATTTCACCGATCTTTTCCCGAAACCCACCTCGGAGGGGGAAGCCATGCTCTTCCTCGGCGCGGCCATGTGCATCACCGCCTTCCCGATGCTCGCCCGCATCATTCATTTCAAGAAACTCACCGGCACCACCATGGGGACCGTGGCCCTGGGCGCGGGCGCCATCGACGACGCCACCGCCTGGTGCCTCCTCGCCGTCGTCCTCGCGAGCTTCGATCGAAACTGGACCCACGCCCTGCAAAACATCGGCGGCGGCCTCGCCTACGTCGCCTTCGCCCTCCTCGGGCTGCGCCCCCTGCTCGAGCGCCTCAAGCCCCGGCTCGTCACCCACGGCGCCCTCACCGAGGCCGGCCTCGTCACCGCCCTGGCCCTGCTCGCGCTGGGCGCGTGGTTCACCGACATGATCGGCCTGCACGCCGTTTTCGGCGCCTTCGTCATGGGCGCGGCCATGCCCCGGGGCGTCATCTCGCGCGACCTCATCGGCCGCATCCAGCCCCTCACCATTGCCCTGCTCCTCCCGCTCTTCTTCACCTACTCGGGCCTCAACACCCGCATCGCCCTGCTGAACACCGGCTTCCTCTGGGCCATGTGCGGCGCCGTCCTCGTCGCCGCCATCCTCGGCAAAGGCGTCGCTTGCTGGCTCGCCGCCCGCGCCACCGGCCTGCCGAACCGCGAGGCCCTCGGCATCGGCACCCTCATGAACGCCCGCGGCCTCATGGAGCTCATCATCATCAACATCGGCCTCCAGCGCGGCATCATCTCGCCCGGCCTCTTCGCGGTGCTCGTCATCATGGCCATCGTCACCACCCTCATGGCCTCCCCCGTCTTCGACCGCCTCGTGGGCTCCGGGCCCGGCCCGACCCCCGACGCAGACCTCGCCGCCGAGCCCGCCCGGTCCTGAGCTACCGCGGAAAGGTGCCCTCGAGCAGGCCGCGGCGAGGCGTGCGCCGGAGGCGGTCCAATGGTAGTCGCCGCGCACCTTCAATACGGTGGAGCCGTCCGCATTCTTTCAGGCTCGAACTGGAAACGCAGCGCAACTTCCCGGCCCCGGGAACGATCGTGCTCTTGATGGACGATTTCGGGTAGGGCCGGGATTACCCGAATTGGTATTTCTCGAAATGCACTAAAGCCACTAAAACTTTAATCTAGAGGTAACCGCGTGAATTCGAACGGTCACTTCCGTCGTGATGCAGCTTTGATCTTGGCCTTACGGCGTTTTGCCGCTTGTGCGGTAAAGCGTTAGGTCTTCTTTAGTGAGATCGTCCGGCGACACTAAAACGTAATGCCGTTCGGCGGACACCCGCACCCCATCTTCTGTCTCGACAAATTCAAATAGCGCAATACCGCCATCGGACAAAAACTGTGCACCGATGGGTCGACAGATCAACTGGGGAAATTTTTCGCCACACATTGCGATGTCTTGCTCGATTTGCACAACACTCATTTTGTCGCGGCCGCCTTTTGCCTGAACGGGCATGACGTAATGAGCGCCTCGTCGGTCGAGTCCAACGTAGAGTTCGTCGACTTCAATCTGGCCAATGTTTTCCACGGATGTGCGCAGATGGTTTTGGAGGGAATAACATGTGACACCGGTAAACATGTCGATCAAACGGTTATAACGAACAAGCGCGAGAAGCGCCTGTTCGTCATCAAGAGCATGTCGAGCAATGATTCCGGGCGTCGCATCGGGCACCTTGATTTTAAGAAGCGTCGGATTCGGCGCGACGTTCCATTGATCGGCTAGAACAAAACGATAGCGGCCTCGACCTGACAATTTGATTAGCCATGCCTTGCCCATGGGTGCGGTGCTGGTGATGCGCTCGGGCATCGTCGACCGAAATCGAAAGGAGTAGATAAGATCACCAAGATTTTTCGGCAGCTTCACGCCAAGGTAACTCGCCGTCTTTTCGATCTCCTCGCGATTAAAGGAAAGTTCCGCCATGCCCGGCCGGTAATGGGCGGTAAAGATTTCCTCCACGAGCCGAGTGTAACGATTGGGTTTCTTCTTCATGCGCCGGAGGATTTGCCCGGCCATCTAAGAACGACGACTTCCTCGCGGAGTTGCTCTTTGGTTGCGGTGGCCAATCGGGTGCGAAATAGGTCGATACCTTCAACTTCGTAGCCTAGCTCGTGAGCCAATGAAGCGAGAATTTGCCCGGTTCTAATCATGACGCGGAGATAAGAAGCTTGGTCTCCGACGACATAGGCAAGGCGAGCACCGGGCCTAAGTGCGGGCCGCAGCTCCGCCAAGTGTTTGGCCATCCCTCCGAAATACAGCTTCGTAACCTTGGCGTAGAGCCTTTCGAAACCGCTGGTTTTTCCGAGTTCGATCCGCCGAGCTTCGATGGCCATGGCGACGCGCTGCACTTCCGGATGGTCAGCTACCCACAGGTCGTCATCATCTCCCTTGTATACGTTACGCGTGTTGGAGCGCATCAGCATTCCGTGTTTCAGCAGGCGTAGCTCTGTCTTCGTCGAAATGAAACCCAGCAGGACGCTTTCAAGGCGGGTGGTGCGAGTGTAATCCTTTTCATTTGGATAAGGAGGCGACGTAATGACTGCGTCGATGGATTGTGGCGCCAAGGCGCCAATCGCCTGTCGAGAATCCGCATGGTGCAGTTCGCAAGAGACTTCGGCCCGATCTTGCACCGAACGAAGATCATCAGCCATTTGCCGCACTCGTGACAGCCATGGAGCCACGACACGGGCATCTTCTTTGGCCGGACCAATGCCGACCTCCGGACCAAAATGCAGATTCCCGATGGAAAGGGGTAACTCGCGCGCCAGCGCCAGGAGCAAATGGTCTCTTAACTCCGGCGGGGCGACCTGCGCAATGCTCTCGCGTAAGACGAGAACTTTGTGCAAGGGGCGCGGACTGATTGAATTTGATAGAAGGAGTTTTGAAGCAGCTTCCGGCAAGGTTCTCAATGGCTCCCCGTTGTCGAAAACAAGAGACCGCTGCGGATCGTCGATCACCCCATCCATATCGAGGCGAGCCATCGCACGCTCGGCGATTCTTTCCCCCCACGAAACAAGAGACCCGGAAGGAACATGCCATGTCACTTTGGTGCGCGCGGCGAAACAAGAGAGGGGGTGCGCCTCGATTCCGACGCTGGCCACCCGCTGCTTTTTACATTCGACGACCGTCGTGCCAGTGCCGCAAAAAGGATCGAGAACCGTCTGGCCCTCCTTGATCTCGAAGCGTTCCAGATAGTTCCGAACGAGATGCGGGGGATAGGATAAAACAAACCGATACCACTCATGCACCGGTCGGTCTTCCGCGTTCAGACGGTTCAACTCGGCCGACGAGGAACGGGAGGCCCGGACCGATCTCGACGAGGACGATTTTAAAGCGGATGAAGACATGTGCATGAAGGGAAGTAGACGATCTGGGCCCATGAAACAGGCGCTTTTTCGACGAGCCGAAGCGTTTGTTTTGAAGGTGATGATCAAAGACCGGTTTCACCCGAACTCAAACCAGAATTCTGCAACCCGCACCTGCTACGAGAACGCGACTTTGCTCGTTGAAGGTAAGAACCAACGACAGAATCGCGGCTTGCGTTCCTTCCCATGGAGAAAGAACCACCCAGATCAACGTCCCGCTCACTCCGGGTCGAAGGTCCCCACCGCCTCCAATCCCTTTGGCGTCAGCCGGAACACCTCCTTGCTCACCGGATACGCCGACCGCTCGTAGTCCCGCCGCACCAGGTCCGCGGTGTCCTGAAACCCGCTCGCCAGCGCCGGATAAACGTAGACGCGGTAGCGATTGGGAATCGCCACGAGCAGGTCCGGCCCGAGCGTGTCGGCGAACAGCGCCGCGAACTCCGGCGCCAGCACCGCGCCCGCCGTCGCCGGGGAGTCCGTCGTAACCGTCGCGTAGAGCACCACGCCGCGGGAATCGCGCGCGAGTTCCGGCTTGAGCTTCGCCGCCTCCGCGCCCGCCGCCGCCCTTGCCACGCGCCGCACGGAATCCAGGTCCAGCTTCAACCGCGCGACCTCCGCCCGGGTCAGATACTTCGCCTCGCCATCCTTGATGACCCCCGGGGTGAGGATCGTGTCCTTCGAGCCCGCGATGGGAAACGCGTAATCCGGCCGCATGAACCTCGGCTCGATCAAAAGATGCCACGTCGCCGCCGCCGCGGAAGCCGGGGTCTGCGCCGGCGCCGCGGCGGCTATGACGGACAACGCCGCCGCGAGGAACCCGCGGAGTTTGTGTTTCCGGTGCGGTCTGCTACTCGTGAGCGGTCGAAGAATGATCACTTTTTTGGAAGGCAAATTGGAGGAGGCGCTGCCCACGCAGATAGTCGTCAACGTCCGCGGCGTTGGCTACCAGGTTTCCATTCCGCTCTCCAGCTTCGACCGCCTGCCGCCCCCCGGCGCGGAGATCCGCATCCTCACCCAGCTCGTCGTCCGCGAGGACGAGCATCTGCTCATCGGCTTCTGCACCCGGACCGAGCGCGACCTCTACCGCCTGCTCGTCCACCACGTCACCGGCGTCGGCCCGAAGCTCGCCCTGGCCGTCCTCAGCGGCATGAGCGTCGCGACCTTCCAGGCCTGCGTCGTGGCCGGCGACGTCGTCGCGCTCTCGAAGATCAGCGGCGTCGGCAAAAAAACCGCCGAGCGCGTCGTCCTGGAATTGAAGGACAAACTCGGCGTCGCCGCCGAATGGGAGGCCTCCAGCGCCAAGCACGCGCCCACTCCCGCCGACACCGCCCTGCACGACGCCGTGCTCGCCCTCATCACCCTCGGATACAAACAGGTCGACGCCCACCGGGCCGTGAAGCGCGCGCTGGAAACCGAGGGCCCCACCACCGAGAGCGAAGTCCTCGTGCGCCAGGCGTTGCAGATCCTTACCCGATGATCGCCCCGACCGCCGCGGACGAACTCGGGCGCGCCCGCCGCGTGCGCGCCGCCCTGCCCGCGGCCGGATTGTTCGCGGACAAGGCCTGGCGCGTCTCGCCCCGCGCCTTCCCGGTCACGGCGAGATTCGCCGCCGACCTCGACCAGCTCGGCTACCGCCTCCACCAGTTCCTCCGGGCCTGCAACCAGCTCTACCGCCTCAGCGCCGAGGGCCGCCAGCCTGCCTGGATCGCCGACCGGCTCGACCGTGGCAAGCCCCCCGACCTCGTCGCCGCGTCCCGCGAACGCATCTTCCGCGACGAGATCCCCGCCGTCATTCGCCCCGACCTCGTGCTCACCGAGGACGGCTTCACCATCGCCGAGCTCGACAGCGTGCCCGGCGGCATCGGCCTCACCGCCTGGCTCGGCCGCCAATACGCCTCGCTCGACGAGGACATCCTCGGCGGCGCGGACGGCATGCTCGACGGCTTCGCCGCCATCGTGCCGGGCGGCGACATCGTCGTCTCCGCCGAGGCCGCCACCTACCGCCCCGAGATGGAATGGCTCGCCGCCCGCCTGAACGAACGCGGGCCCGTCGAGAGAAACTGGCGCGTCGTCGACGACGCCCCGCGCGCCGACTGGGCCGCGACCGTTTACCGTTTCTTCGAGCTCTTCGACCTCGCGAACGTCCGCTGCGCCCCGCAACTGCTCGACCTCGCCCGCGCCGGCTCGCTTCGCGTCACGCCGCCCTTCAAGCCCCAGCTCGAGGAGAAACTGTGGTTCGGCCTCTTCTGGCTGCGTCCGCTCGAGGCATTCTGGCGCCGCGAGCTCGGCGAAAAATCCCTCGCCGCGCTCCGCCGCGTCATTCCCTACACCTGGCTGCTCGACCCCGCCCCGCTCCCGCCCCACGCCGTGCTGCCGCGCCTCGAGGTGCAGAGCTGGGACGAGGTCGCCGCCTTCAGCCAGAAGCAGCGCGAGCTTGTCCTCAAGGTCAGCGGATTCGACGCGACCGCCTGGGGCTCCCGCGGCGTCGTCGTCGCCCAGGACGTCCCCCAGAACGAATGGCGCGCCGCCCTCGCCGACGCCCTCGCCGACTACGACCGCCAGCCGCACCTGCTCCAGCAATTCCACCGCGCCCGCGTGATCGAGCACCCGTGGCTTGACGAGGAAAGCGGCGCCCTCGTCGCCATGAAGGGCCGCGTGCGCCTCTGCCCGTATTTCTTCCCCGGCGACGGCCGCGTCAAATGCGCCGGCGCCCTCGCCACCATCTGCCCGCAGGATAAAAAACTCCTCCACGGCATGTCCGACGCGATCCTCGTGCCCACCGCCGTGATTCCCGGCTGAAATTTTCTCGCCTCGCCGCGCGGAATTTTCTACGAACCTCGTTCGTGCGCCTTCCCGCCCTCGCCCTTGCCTTTGCCCTCGCCCTGCTCACCCTCGCCGGTTGCGCCGGCGGCCCCGTTTACGAAGAAGCCCTGCCCCGCGCGACCTATCAGAAAGGCGTGACCGTCACCGCCTACGCCGGCGCCGCCTCCGATCCCGCGAATGCCAGCCTCACCGCCTGCGGCTCGCGCTATGTCTCCGGTCCCATCTCGAGCGCCGCCGCCGATTGGGCCCGCTGGCCGGCCGGCACCCAGCTCCGCGTGCTCGCCACCGGCGAGATTTTCCAGGTCGACGACTACACCGACACCGTCGTCGGCACGAACACCATCCTCCTCTTCAAGCCCGGTGTCGCCAGCCCCGCGCCCCGCGAGGTCACGATCGAGATCCTCCGCTGGGGCAGCCCGCACGAGAGCGCCGCCATCCTGCAGACCCAGCCCTCCCGCACCGCCCGGGAAATCCTCGCCGAGCTGCTCGCCCGCTACCCCGAGCGGCGCTAGACATCCCCCGCGGGAGGGACGGCGCTTCGTCGCCGCCCCCGTCTCACCGCCGCCGGTTCCAGGCGGCCGCCCCATAGCGCTCCCGCACCAACTCGTCCCGCAACGCCTCCCATCCCCGCGGCGCCCAATCCGCGACCGCCGCCGCAAATCCCGCCGCCGCCTCCCCCGTCCCCCGCCAGCTCCCCTGATACAGAAATCCGTCCCGCGTCCGCCGCTGCGCCCCGCCCAACACCTTGCGCGACCCGTCCATCACGTCATGCCGCGCCGGGCTTGCGAAGCACGCCGCCCCGCGACGTTCGTCCTCCTCCGTCGCCAGCCGCAATCCCCCCTCCCGTCCCGCCATGGCCGCGTGAATGCGCCGGTACGCCTCGCCCGCCGCCAGCCGCGAAAACGGATGCGGCGCCGGCACCGCGAGCGCGACCGTTACGTCGTCGCCATGCTCCACCAGCCCGCCGCCGGTGCACCGCCGCGTGACCGGCCGCCCCGCCGCGAAGGCCTCCGCCTCCGCCCACCGCTGCGGATACCCGCACGTCACCTCGGGCCGCAACCAGCGATAGATCCGCATCGTGGGCCGATCCGCGAGGCGCAGCATCACCTCGTCCAGCGCCATCTGCTCCGCCCCGGTCGCCCCGGGCGGGACGTCCCAGCGCGCCACCTCCTGGAATAAAAAATCGTCGCGCGCGGGCACGCGGCCACCATCGGAATTTCGCCGTGACGTTCAAGTTGATTTGCGCACGAGCGATCCCTACGCTCGGCCTCCCATGGCAAAACCGGCGCTCGGCAAAGGACTTGGAGCCCTCATCAACACGAGGGTTGCCGCGCCCGTTCCCGCCGAGGCCGACGGCGAGCGCATCCAGTCCATCCCGCTCGCCGACATCATCCCCAGCCCGCACCAGCCGCGCTCGGAGTTCCGCACCGACCAGCTCAACGAACTCGTCGAATCCATCCGCGAACGCGGCATCATCCAGCCGCTCATCGTCCGCCGCGCCGGCGAAAAATACGAGCTCATCGCCGGCGAGCGCCGCTGGCGCGCCTCCCAGGTCGTCGGCCTCACCGAAGCGCCGGCCATCGTCCGCAAGGCCAGCGACCAGGAAGTCCTCGAGCTCGCCCTCATCGAGAACCTTCAGCGCGAGGACCTGAACCCGATCGAAGAAGCCGCCGCCTACGAGCGCCTGTCCCGCGAGTTCGGCCAGACGCAGGAGGAAATTTCCCGCCGCGTCGGCAAGAGCCGCGCCTCCGTCGCCAACGCGATGCGCCTGCTCGACCTCGATCCCGACGTGCAGGGCATGGTGCGCCAGAGCCGCATCTCCGTCGGCCACGCGAAGGTCCTGCTCTCGCTCAAGTCGAAGGAGGAGCAGCGCCTGCTCGCCGACATCATCGTCCGCCAGTCCGCCTCCGTGCGCACCGCCGAGAAGCTCGCCGCCACCCAACTCTCGAAAACCACCGGCCCCGTCGGCAAAAAACGCTCCCGCGACGCCGCCGCGACCGCCCCGGCCGTCCTGCACCTCCAGAATTTATTACAACACCGGTTGGCCACCCGCGTCGTAATCCAACACGGTGACAAGCAAGGCAGCATCACCATCGACTATTATGGAAACGACGACCTCCACCGCATCCTCGACGAGCTCGGGATCCGCCCCGACTGATTCCATGCGACGTCCCGGCCCGCTGCGGCGGCTCGTGCAGCTCATGGACTCGGACTTCTTCCCCCAGGGCGCCGAGACCGTGCGCGAAATGCCCGAGCGTTTCGAATGGAGCCGCGCCGTGCCCTTCCTCATCCTGCATCTCGGCTGTCTCGGCGTGATCTGGACCGGCTGGAGCGGGACCGCCGTCGCCGTCGCCGCCGCGCTGTATCTCATCCGCATGTTCGCCGTCACCGGTCTTTACCATCGTTATTTCTGCCACCGCGCCTTCAAGACCTCCCGGCCGGTCCAATTCGTCTTCGCCCTTCTCGGTCTCACCGCCGTGCAACGCGGTCCGCTCTGGTGGTCCGCCGTCCATCGCCATCACCACCAGCACTCCGACGACGACGAGGACGTCCATTCGCCCGGCTGGAAAGGCTTCGCCTGGTCCCACGTCGGCTGGCTCACCAGCAGCCGGAATTTCCCCACCGACTACAACCGCGTGAAGGATCTCGCGAAATTCCCCGAGCTCGTCTTCCTGAACCGCTTCGACCTCATCGGCCCGCTCCTCCTCGTCGCGCTGCTCGCGCTCGCCGGCTCGCTGCTCCACGCCTTTGCCCCCGGCCTCGGGACCGGCGCCGGCCAGCTCGTCGTCTGGGGATTTTTCATCAGCACCGTGTTTCTATTTCACGGCACCTGCGCGGTGAACTCCTTCGCCCACACGCTCGGCACGCAGCGCTACAAGACCGGCGACGAAAGCCGCAACAGCTTCATCCTCGCCCTCGTCACCCTCGGCGAAGGCTGGCACAACAACCACCACCACTTCCCCGCCACCGCGCGCCAGGGCTTCTATTGGTGGGAGATCGACATCAGCTTCTACGTCCTCCGCGGGCTGGAATCCCTCGGCCTCGTCTGGGACCTTCGCCCCGTGCCCGAGACCGCCTACGTCGAGACGAACGCCACCCGGCACTAGGACCCGTGGAGCGCGTCGCCATCATCGGGACCGGCGTGTCCGGGCTCGGCTGCGCCTGGAACCTGCGGGATTTCGCAAAGCTCACGCTCTTCGAGCAGGACGCCCGCGCGGGCGGTCACACGAACACCGTCGTCGCCGACGAAAACGGCGTGGAGGTCCCGATCGACACCGGCTTCATCGTCTTCAACCGGGTCACCTATCCGAACCTGTGCCGCCTCTTCGAGGAGCTCGGCGTGGCCACGCAGCCGAGCGAAATGTCCTTCAGCGTGCGCCACGAGCCCGACAACCTCGAGTACAACGGCATGGGCCTGCGCAAGGTCTTCGCGCAGAAACGCAACCTCCTCCGCCCGCGCTTCCACCGCTTCCTCGGCGAGATCCAGCGCTTCTTCAAGGTCGCCAACGCCTCGCTCGACGACCCCGCCATCGCCGGCCTGAGCGTGCGCCAGTTCGCCGGGCGCCACGGCTTCGGCGCGGACCTGCTCGACCATTACCTCGTGCCGATGAGCGCCGCGGTGTGGTCCTCCCAGCCGGCCGGCATCCTCGATTTTCCCGCCGCGATGCTCATCCGTTTTTTCCACAACCACGGCTTTCTCGGCCTCGACACCCATCATCCGTGGTTCACCGTCAGCCGCGGCGCGAAGACCTACGTCCGGCGCATCCTCGAGCGCCTCGGGGACGTCCGCCTCGCCGACCCGGTCGCCGCCGTCGAGGAGACGCCGACCGGCGTCACCGTGCGCACGAAGGGCGGTGGCTTCGAGGAATTTGACCGCGTCATCATCGCCGCGCACGGCGACCAGGCGCTCCGCCTGCTCGCCCGCCCCGACGCCGACCAGCAACGGCTGCTCGGCTCGTTCGCCTACCAGTCGAATCACGCCACGCTCCACACCGACGCCACGCTCATGCCGCGCCGCCGCCTCGCCTGGGCGTCGTGGAACTACCGCATCCACGAGGATTTCCGCGCCACGCTCCACTACTGGATGAACGCGCTGCAGAACGTCTCGACCCGCCGCGACTACTTCGTCTCGCTGAATTCTCGCGACCTCGTCGACCCCGCGTCCGTCGTCTACGAGACCGAATACGACCACCCGATCTTCACGCTCGACGCGATCCGCGCCCAGACCGAGCTCGGCTCGCTGAACCGCCGCTCGCCCCGCCAGCGCATCTATTTTTGCGGCAGCTATTTTCGCTACGGTTTTCACGAGGACGCCTACTGGTCCGCCCTGGAAGCCTGCGGCGCGCTGCGCGAGCATCTCGCGGCGCGATGAACTCCGCCCTCTACGAATGCTCCGTGTTCCACCGGCGGCTGAGGCCGCGGACGCACGAGTTCACCTACCGCATTTTCATGTTCTGGCTCGACCTCGACGAGCTGCCCGAGCTCGCGCGCCGCATCCCGATCTTCGGCGTGAACCGGCCGAACCTCTACAGCTTCCGCGACCAGGATCATTTCTCCCTCGGCGAAACGACCGCCCGGGAAAACGTGCTCGCGTTCCTTCGCGGCGGCGGCGAGACGCGCGAGCCGGCCGCCGTCCGCGTGCTCACGCTTCCCCGCCTCCTCGGCTACACGTTCAATCCGATCTCCGTCTTCTTTTTCTACGACGCGGCCGGCGAGCCCTACACCTCGGTCGTGGAAGTCGAGAACACGTTCCACGAGCGAAAGCCCTTCCATGTCCCGGCGGACGAAAAAGGCTTCCGCCGCCGCGTCACGAAGCACTTCTACGTCTCCCCGTTCTCCGACCTCGACCTCGCCTTCGACTTCCGTTTCGACGCGCCCGGCGAGCGCCTCCGCATCCTCATCGACGACTATCGCGGCGACGACCGCGAGCTCGTCAGCGCGCTCACCGGGTCCCGCGTTCCGCTCACGACCGCGAACCTTGCGCGCTTCACCCTCAAATACCCGCTCATCACGCTCAAGATCATCGGCGCGATCCACTGGCAGGCCTTCCGTCTCTGGCTGAAGCGCCTGCCTTTCCACCGCAAGGAAGCCCGCCCCGACCTCCAGCGCGACGTGTTCCCTCCCCGCAAGATCGACGCGGATCCTTCGCATTTTTCCTGATTTCCTGATTTTAGGTTCCCATGAAATCCTTCCGCAAAGAACTCTGGTTCGAGGTCCCGCAGCGCCGCGCGTATCTCAACATCACCCCCGAGGTCGAAGACGCCCTCGCCGGGAGCGGCGTGCGCGAAGGCCTCTGCCTCGTCAACGCGATGCACATCTCCGCGAGCGTCTTCATCAACGACGACGAAAGCGGCCTCCACGCCGACTTCGAGAAATGGCTCGAGCGTCTCGCCCCCGAAAAACCGCACGCCCAATACCTCCACAACCGCACCGGCGAGGACAACGCCGACGCCCACCTCAAGCGCACCCTCATGGGCCGCGAGGTCGTCGTCGCGATCACCGCCGGCCGGCTGGACTTCGGCCCCTGGGAGCAGATTTTCTACGCGGAGTTCGACGGCCTCCGCCCCAAGCGCGTGCTCGTCAAGATCATCGGCGAGTAGTTTGTTCGGATTTCTCCGAATGCTCACCGACCTCCTCCTCCGCTCGATCGCGCGTCGCCGGGGGCTCAAGCCGCACACCGCGTCGCTCCATGTTTTCCCCGACGAAAAAAACTGGCGGCCCGCGCTCCTGGGCGCGCTCAGCTTCGAGCATTTCTCCGGCGGCGTCTTCGAACTCCACGTCCACGATGGCGGCGGCCATCCCGAAGACCGGCGCGAGGCCATCCGGGCCGCGGCCCCCGGCGCGAACCTCGTTTCCGACTCGCCCTCGCCGGATCTCGCGAGCCGCACCCGGGCCGCCTTCGCCGTTTCCAGCAAGGCACACGTCATCCTCTGGTCCCCCGGCGCGCTCTGCGTGGCCCGCCCCCGCGCGATCCTCGAGTCCGCCTCCGCCGCCCGGGAAGGCGCCGCGTTTTCATCCCCGTCGGGAGACCCGGCGTGCGTCTTCGTCCCTTCCGCGGCGGCGATCGGATCCCCCCCGCCCGCGCTCCTCGAGCCCGCCGTCGGCATCACCTCCCCCGCGCGGCGCCTCCGCCTGGCCGTGAAAATCCTGCCCGCGCTTCCCGCGCGATGGCTCGCCGAAAATCACGCGATCCAATCGCTCCGCAAAAAATCCCGGGAGCTTTGCGTGACCGTCCTCCGGCGGATTTTTCTTCAGATTCCGCGCCTCGTCCCCGAGCAGCCGCGTCTTCCCGCCGCCGACGGGATATCCGTCCACGTCCTCATCGGCGTTCGTTCCTATCGGGAAGTCGTGGTGACGCTGAGAAGCTTCGAGCGATTCACCGGTCGCCGCTGGCAATTCATCCTGCACGACGACGGCACGCTGACGGCGGCGGAATTCGCTTACCTCCGCTCGCATCTGACGTCCGCGCGCTTCATCACCCGGGCCCGGGCCGACGCCGAAATGCTCCCCGCCCTCCACGCCCATCCCGAATGCCGGGCGCTCCGCGGCCGCCTGCCCCACAGCTTGAAATTTTTTGACTTCCGCCACTTCGCGCCCCACGACCGGATCATCGTCCTCGACGCCGACGTGCTGTTTTTCAAGCGGCCCGCCGCGCTCCTCGCCCTCGTCGACCAGCCCGATCACGGATGCTGGTTCAACGCGGAAACGCCCGAGGCCTATTGCCTGAAACGCCGCGAGCTCGAGCCCTTTCTGGGCGGGCCGCTCTGGCATCACGTGAACTCCGGCGTCGCCCTCGTCGAAAAAAGCGCGTTGAGCCTCGATCTCGTCGAGGACTTTCTCCGCCACTTCCAGCACCGCTGGGAACATCCCGGCCTCGTCGAGCAGACCGCCTTCGCGCTGTGCGCCTCCCGCCACGGACGCGGCGGCCCCCTTCCGCCCGAGTACGAGATCACGTCCCGTCCGTGGCGATCCCGCGGCGCGGTGATGCGCCACTACGCCGCCGCCGCCAAGTTCGACCTGATGTATCTCGAGGGCGTCGTCTCGTTGCTTCCCCGCCTGCTCCGCGCCCGTTGACCCGCGATTGCCATCGACCGCCCCAGCCGTCACTTTGTGCGACACCGGCCGCGGCCCGCGGGCGTAAACCTCATGCCGGCCCAACCATGAACTCGCTCTACCGCCGACTCGTCCTCGCCTCCCTGCGCCCGCTCCAGCGCGGCGCGCTGGAACTCGTCCTGCCCGGCGGCCGCTCGCAATGGTTCGGCGGCCTCGACAAACGCCTTCCCGCGCGCATCGAGATCCGCGACGAGGCGTTCTTCCGGCGCAGCGTCCTCTTCGGCCCCATCGGCTTCGCGGAATCCTACCTCGACGGCGAATGGGAAACGCCCGATCTCGCCCGCGTCATCGCGTTTTTCATTCGGAACGCCGAGGACTCCGGCGCGATGAAGACCGAGGGCGGCGCCAAATCCGCGCTCCTGAACCTGCTCAACGTCTACAACCGCGCGCTCCATCTGCGCCGGCCGAACAGCCGCGCAAAAGCACGGAAAAACATCCGCGATCACTACGACCTCAGCAACGATTTCTTCCGGCTCTGGCTCGATCCTTCGATGACGTATTCGTCGGCCGTTTTCGACCCGCCCACGCTCTCCCTCGAAGCCGCGCAGGTCGAAAAAATCGACCGCCTCTGCCGCAAGCTCCAGCTCACGCCCGCCGACCACCTGCTGGAAATCGGCACCGGCTGGGGCGCCCTCTCCATCCACGCCGCGAGAAATTACGGCTGCCGCGTCACCACCATCACGATCTCCGAGGCCCAGCTCGCCGAGGCCCGCGCCCGCATCGACGCCGCCGGTCTCGTCCATCGCATCGACGCCCGGCTCGAGGACTATCGCACTCTCACCGGTCGATTCGACAAGATCGTCTCCGTGGAAATGATCGAGGCCGTCGGCGACCGCTACCTCGACGAATATTTCGACTGCTGCCAGCGCCTCCTCCATCCGCACGGCCTCTTCGCCCTGCAGATGATCACCTGCCCCGACCGGCAATTTCGCATCCTCCGCGACGGCGTGGACTTCATCCAGAAACACATCTTCCCCGGCTCGCTGCTCGTCTCGCAAGCCCGCGTCACCGAGGCGATCAACCGCACCGGCACCTTGAACCTTTTCGACTGGGAGGATCTCGGCCCCCACTACGCCCGCACGCTCCACGAATGGGCCGACCGCTTCGAAGCCCGGCGCGAAGAAGTCCGCGCGCTCGGCTTCGACGAGTGGTTCCTCCGCAAATGGCGTTACTACCTGCGCTACTGCGAGGCCGCCTTCGTCACCCGCCACATCTCCGTCGTCCAGGCCGTCTACTCGCGGCCGAACAACCTCGGCCTTCGCACCGACGTCCATGATCTGGCCGCTTAGAATCTTCTTCCTCCTCGTCGTCGCGACGATGCTGTCCGTCTCGACCTGGGCGAGCCTGCGCGAATCCCTCCTCGCCCTCCCGCCCGTCGTCGCCGGCGACCCGTGGTTCATCGCCACGCTCTTCGACGCCTATTTCGGCTTCCTCACGTTCTTCGTCTGGGTCGCCTACAAGGAACGCTCCTGGCCCGCGCGCCTCCTCTGGCTCGTTGCCATCCTCGTCCTCGGCAACATCGCGATGGCCTCCTACGCGCTCGTCCAGCTCTTCCGCGTCCCCGCCCACGCCCCGCTGCGCGACGTCCTCCTGCACCGCACCGACCGATGAACGAAGCCTTCTGGAATCTCCTCTCCGCCGGCGCGGCCGCCGCCATCGGTCTCATGATCCTCGTCTGGCTGCTCGCCCGGCGCCTCGATAACGCCGGGATCGTGGACGTCGCCTGGGGTGTCGGCTCCGCCCTGCTCGCCGGCGTCTATTATCTGCTCGGCGAAGGCGACCCGACGCGAAAGGCGCTCCTCTGCGCGATGGCCGCGATCGCCCAGGGCCGCCTCGGCGTCTTCCTCTGGCGTCGGGTCGCGAGGCACCACCCCGAAGAAGACGGCCGCTACGCCGCGCTGCGCGAGCAATACCCCCGCCACACCTGGCTCATGTTCTTCGCCTTCTTCCAGCTCCAGGCCCTGCTCATCGTCCTCCTGAGCGCGCCGGTCGCGATCGTCGCCTCGAATCCCGCCGCCGGCCTCTCCGCCTGGGAAATCGCCGGCGTCGCCCTCTGGCTCGTCGCCATGCTCGGCGAAGCCCTCGCCGACCATCAGCTCGACGCGTTCCGCTCCCGGCCCGGCAACCGCGGCCAGACCTGCCGCGTCGGCCTCTGGCGCACGTCCCGCCACCCGAATTACTTTTTCCAATGGCTGCTCTGGGTCGCCTATTTCGTCTTCGCCACCGGCACGCCCGACGGCTGGATCACCATCTACTGCCCCGCGCTCATGCTGTTTTTCCTGACGAAGGTCACCGGCATTCCCGCCACCGAGGCCCAGGCCCTCAAGTCCCGCGGCGACGAATACCGCGAATACCAGCGCACCACGAGCGTCTTCGTCCCGTGGTTCCCCGCCAAATGAACCACGGAGACACCGGGGCCCGGAGGATTTTCATATTTCCGACCTCCGTGTCTCCGTGTCTCCGTGGTTGAAAATCATGATCAAACTCGACGACCTCCTCGCCCGGAACCTCCTGCCCGACGCCGCCATCCGCCTCGGCATCCGCCGCCTGCTCGCGAAGAAGCTCCGCGACGAGGACCGCGGCGACGTCGAAAGCCAGCAGCGCGCCCTCCTCGACTTCGTTCGCGAATTGAAGGCCAGCCCCATCGCCATCAAGACCGCCGCCGCCAACGAGCAGCACTACGAGGTCCCCACCGAGTTCTTCCGGCTCTGCCTCGGGCCCCGCCTCAAATACAGCTCCGGCTACTGGCCCCGCGAAGACACGACCTTCGCCGAGTCCGAGGAAGCCATGCTCGCCCTCACCTGCCAGCGGGCCGGGCTCGCCGACGGCCTCGACATCCTCGAGCTCGGCTGCGGCTGGGGCAGCCTCACGCTCTGGATGGCCGAAAAATATCCCGGCGCCCGCATCACCGCCGTCTCGAACTCCGCCACCCAGCGCGCCCACATCGAGGCCCAATGCGCCGCCCGCGGCCTCGCGAACGTCCGCGTGCTCACCCGCGACATGAACGACCTCGCGCTCGACCCCGCGCAATTCGACCGCGCCGTCAGCGTCGAAATGTTCGAGCACATGAAAAATTACCAGCTCCTGCTCGCCCGCATCGCCACCTGGCTGCGCCCCGGCGGCAAGCTCTTCGTCCACATCTTCACCCACCGCGACTACGCCTACCACTTCGAGGGCACCGATCCCGACGACTGGATCACCCGCTACTTCTTCGAAGGCGGCACCATGCCCTCCGACGACCTCCTGCTCTACTTCCAGGACGACCTCACGATCGACGACCACTGGCGCGTCAGCGGCACGCACTACCAGCGCACCGCCGAGGCGTGGCTCGCCACGATGGACGCCAACGAAGCCGCCATCCGCCCCATCCTCGCCGCGACCTACGGCGAGAAGGACGCCGCGAAATGGCGCGCCTACTGGCGCGTGTTCTACCTGTCCTGCGCCGAGCTCTGGGGCTACCGCGGCGGCCAGGAATGGATCGTCTCCCACTACCGCTTCCGCAAATGAAGCTCCTGCGCGTCCTGCCCCTCGCCCTGCTCCTCCTCGACGCGCACGCCGAATCCGCCGCCGACCTCCTCCGGCGGGCCGACGCCCTCGACGCCCGGGACCAGCACGCCGCCGCCCTTCCGCTCTACCTCCGCGCGAACGAGCTCCAACCCCACGACGTCGCGATCCTCAAGCTCATCGCCAGGCAATACTCCCAGCAGGTCGCCCGCGAATCCACCACCCCCGCGAACAAGGAACTCGCCCGCCACGCGCTCGACTACGCCCAGCTCGCCAAAGCCGCCGATCCGGACGACGCCGGCGCCCGCCTCAGCCTTGCCATCTGCTACGGCAAGGCCGCCTTCCTCGAGCCCCCGCGCACCCGCCTGGAATACTCCCGCCTCATCAAGGCCGAGGCCGACGCCGCCATCCGCCTCGATCCCTCCCAGGACGACGCCTGGCACGTGCTCGGCCGCTGGAACTACGAACTCGCCAACCTCCACCCCGCCCTTCGTTTCGTCGCCCAGGCGATCGACGGGAAGCTGCCCGGCGCCTCGAACGCGCGCGCCGCGGAATGCTTCGAAAAGGCGATTGCCCTTCAGCCGCGGCGTGTCATTCATCATGTCGAGCTGGGCCGCACCTACGCCGCCCTCGACCGCGGGGACGAAGCCCGCGCCGAGTTGGAAAAAAGCCTCGACCTGCCCTCGCGCGAAAAAGACGACGATGAAAGCAAAGCCCGCGCCCGCCAAGCCCTCGCCGCGCTCTGACCCAGGGAGCACGGGCATCCTGCCCGTCTTCCAAACGCCTCGCGGGCGGAACGCCCGTGCTTTTCTTCTCCCATGAAACGCGTGCTCGTCCTCACCGCGAGCTTCGGCGAAGGCCACAACACCGCCGCCCGCGCCCTGCGCGACGCGCTCCTCGCCACCGGCGAGGCCGAGGTCCTCGTCGGCGACCTCTACGCGGAGGCCACCCCGCTCGTGAACACCACGGTGAAGGCCGGCTACTCCTTCGCCATCAACCGAGCGCCCTGGCTCTGGCGCCTCATCTTCATCAGCCTCGACCGCCCCGGCTGGATGGAAAAAACCATGTGGGCCACCCGCGCCCTCCGCGCCGAGCTCGACCGCGCCCTCGTCGACTTCAAGCCCGACGTCGTCGTCTCCTCGTATCCGCTCTACGCCTACCTCTTCCGCCAGATCCAGCGCGCCCGCCTCGGCGTGCGCATGCCGATGGTCACCATCATCACCGACTCCATCGGCGTGAACTCCGCCTGGCACCGCTGCCGGTCGGACGCGTTCGTCGTCGCCGACGACGACACCGCCCGCCTGCTCGTCTCGCGCGGCGTGCCGGAAAAAATCCTCCACCCGCTCGGCTTCCCCGTCGCCCAGTATTTCGCCACCGCCGACCGCGACGCGGCCCCCGCCGGTCCGCCCTGGAAGCTGCTCTTCATGCCCTCCACGAAGCTCGACCTCACCCTCCGGCAGATCCGCGCGCTCGGCGAGCTGCCCGGCGTCGAGCTCACCGTCGTCACCGGCCGCCACGCCCGCCTGCTCGAAGCCATCACCGCGGCCGGCCTCGCCGACGGGAAAAAATGCCGCCTCATCGGCTGGACCGACGCCATGCCCCGGCTCCTCTGCGAACACCACGCCTTCATCGGCAAGGCCGGCGGCGCCATCGTGCAGGAGGCCATGGCCGCCCAATGCCCCTTTTTCGTCAGCCACCTCGTTCCGGGGCAGGAGGAGGGCAACGTCGCCCTGCTCGAGCGGCTCGGGGTTGGCACGCCCGCCCTGGGCCGGCCGGAGCGCCTCGCCGCCGCCGTGACCCAGGCATTCGCCGACGACGCCGCAATTTGGCGCGGGTGGAAGAGGAATCTCGCCCGCGTGAGCAAACGCGACGCCGCCGACCGCATCGCGCGTTTCGTTCTCGACTTTTCGGCGCCATGACCGCGCTGCGCCGCTACGCGGAGATCTACTCGATCATGCTGCGGAACTCGGTCATCCGCGAAATGAGCTTCAAGGCCAACTTCCTGCTCTGGATGGCCGTCGAGCTGCTCTGGTTCTTCGGCCAGATCGTCTTCATCGAGGTCATCTTCGGCTACACCTCGAACATCGGCGGCTGGACGAAATGGGAAATGGTCCTCCTCATCGGCACGCACCAGATCGTCGCGCAGATCTTCCAGGCGTTCTTCTACATGAACGTCTCCAACATCCCGGAACTCGTGCGCACCGGCAAAATGGACTTCCTGCTCATGCTGCCCGTGGACGCCCAATTCGCCGCCTCCGCGAAGCAGTTCGGCCTCGACAACCTCGTCAACGTGCTCGTCGGCGCCGCCTTCGTCTTCACCGCCATCTGGAAGCTCGGCGTCACGATCACCTTCGCGCAGGTCGCGCTCTACCTCGTGTGCGTCGGCTGCGGCGTGGCCGTGCACTACGGCGTGATGCTCGGGCTCGCGTCCTTGAGCTTCTGGATCGTCCGCGCCGACGGCCTCATCCACGGCTACTACAACCTCCTGAACATCGGCCGCTACCCCGACGTGATCTACCGGGGCGCGTTCAAATTCGTCTTCTCGTGGGTGCTGCCCATCATCCTCGTCGCGAACGTGCCCGCGCGCGTGCTGGCGCGCTTCACGGAAAATCCCGGCCCGGCCATCGGCCAGCTCCTCGTCGTCACCGCCGGTCTGCTGGTCGCCACCCGCCTCCTCTGGCTCGCCGCGCTGCGCCGCTACGGCAGCGCCAGCTCGTAGCTATTCCGCGCCGACGCTCAGGATGTTCCGCGACGATTGCCCGGGCACGGAGAACGTGCCGCCCGCCGTCACGCTGCCGTTGGCCAGCGTGGCCAGGCTGCGCACCGCGCCCGTGCCGCCGTCGATGTTCGCGGCAAGGCCGCCGTCGAGCGTGCTGTCGGTCTTGAAGCGGGCCAGGTTCCGGCGGGGCGAAGTGCCGACCATCGAGAACGTGCCGCCGATGATGATCTTTCCGTTCGGCTGCACCGCGATGGAATAGACCGGCCCGTTCGGCGTCTGGCCGCCGTTGAAGGCGGGATCCAGTTTGCCGCTCGCAAGGTAACGCGCGAAATTCTGCACCTGCTGGCCCTGCGCCGCCGTAAAAAATCCCCCCACGAGCAGGTTGCCGTTCGCGTCGATCGCCAGCGCGTAGACCGCGCCCTCCACGCCATCGGTCGGGGCGCCCAGCATGCCGGCGTCGAGCGACCCGTCGGCCTTCACCCGCGCGAGATTGGAGCGCGGCTGGCCGTTCACCGTGGTAAACCGGCCGCCGATCACCGAGCTCCCGTCGGCCAGCGCGACGACCGCGTAAACCGAGCCGTTGACGCCCTCGCCGCCCGCGAAGACCGACGCCGCCGGGTCCGAAACCTTCTTCGATTTCTTCTCGAGGCCATTTTTCTCCGCGAGCTTGGCCGCGCTCTCGTCGCCGTCGACGCCGGCCTCGACCGCCACGCCGTTCTGCTTGGCAAGATCCTCCGCGCTCTCGTCGGCGGCGGGCGCGGCGTCCTCGCCCATCTTGCTCGCGAGATCGGCCGCGCTCTCCTCCGCGTCCTGACCGGGCTTGACGGCGACTCCGTTTCGTTTGGCGAGATCCTCGGCGCTCTGGTCCGGCGAATCGGAATCCGACCCGAGATTCTGATCCGCCAGCTGGCTGGCGCTTTCTTCCGCGAACAGGCGGGGCGCGGTCGGCGCGAGGAGGAAAAGGGCGGCGAACAGGAGGCCGGAGGGGATTCGCTTCATGGCGCCACTCCAGCCGCGCAGGGGGCGGAAATCAAGCGCCGAAGCTCCGGCCGCCGGCTTAAATGGGCTCGAGGTAATCGAGATCCTTGCCGTGCGTTTCCGGCAGCCCCGCGAGCGCCCAGGCCGCGATCCCGAGGCAAACCAGCCCGACCACGATCGCGGCGGGGATCATCCCCATCGGCCCCTTCAGCGCGGCAAAGCCCATCGTGATCGGCACCAGCGAGCCGCGGACGAAATTCGGCACCGTGGTCGCGACGGTCGAGCGAATGTTCGTGCCGAACTGCTCCGCCGCGATCGTCACGAACAGCGCCCAGTAACCGATGCCCAAGCCGATCGTGAAAATAATCCCGTAGAACACCGCGCTCGTCACTCCGCGGGCGAGGAAGTAGGCCGCGCCCGTCGCCAGCGTGACGCCCAGAAACGCCGCGACGATTTTCTTCCGCGATCGAAAAAGCTGGCTGAGCGCGCCGCTCGCGAGGTCGCCGACGGTGAGGCCGAGATACACGCTCGACACCGCGAATCCCGCCGCCACCTCGCCCCGCACGCCGAGCTGCCGGGCGAACTCGGGCGAGAACGCCACCAGCACGCCCACCACGAACCAGCTGGGCAGGCCAATGAGGATGCACCGCAAATATTTCGAGAACCGCTCCCGGCTCGTGAAGAGCGAGAGAAATTTCCCGCGCGGCACGCCGGCCTTCGTCCGCCGCAGCGCGCGATACAGGCCGGACTCCGCCACCGTGACGCGAAGCCCGAGCAGCGCGAACCCGAGGCCGCCGCCCAGGAAATACGCGACGCGCCAGTCGAGGTGCTGCGCGACCCAGCCGCCGACCACGGCGCCGCTCACGCCGACCGTCGCGACGACGGTCGTGCCCCAGGCGCGCGCCTCCTTCGAGAGGATTTCGGACACGAGCGTGATGCTGCCGCCGAGTTCCCCCGCAAGCCCGACGCCCGCGATGAACCGCAGCGCCTCATACTGCCAGAGCTCGGTGACGAAGCCGTTCAGGACGTTCGCGGTCGAGTAGAGAACGATCGACCCGAACAGCAGCGACACGCGCCCGAGCCGGTCGCCGAGCACGCCGAAAAAAATGCCGCCCAGCAGCATGCCGATCATCTGCACGTTCGCGAGCCAGAGGCCGAGGTCGACGAGTTGCGCGCCGGAGAAACCGAGCGCCTTCAGGCTCGGCGTGCGCACCGAAACGAACAGCGTGAGGTCGTAGATATCCACGAAATAACCGAGCGCGCCGACGATGACGGCGGGCTGCAGGATTTCGCGAAGCGGCGGCGAGTCTTTCACGGCGACGCGTGTTTACCGCCCCGCCCCGCGCGGCTCAAGACCGGAGGAAATTTCCACGTCTCCCAGCACGGGCCAATGGTCCGAGACGAAGACGCCATCCTTCATGATCCGCGGCGCCCGGTAGCGGCTGACCGCGATTCCCGCGCCGACCAGGATATGGTCGATCACGTGGTCGGCGGCCTGCGCGTCGAAGCCGTTGAACGTCGCCGCGACCTCTCCGCCCGCGCGCAACGCTCCCGGGCCGCCGGCAAAAAGCGCCGCCAGCTCCGGCGAATCCGCGGAGGAATTGAAGTCGCCCGTCACGACGACGGGCCGGCCTTCGCTCAAGGCCGCGATCTTCCGGACGAGGAGCTTCGCCGCCTCGCGGCGCGCCTTCGGCCCGCGATGATCGAGATGCGTGTTCAGAAAAAAAATCCGCCGCCCCGTCCGGCGATCGCGGAAGACGGCCCACGTCGCGACCCGCGGACAAGCCGCGTCCCACCCCATGCTGCCGGCCTTCTCGGGCGTGGCGGAAAGCCAGAACGTCCCGCTGGCCCCGGGCTCGAGGCGGTCCCGGCGATAGAAGATCGGGTTGAACTCGCCCCCGTTCTTGCCGTCGTCGCGCCCGACGCCGATCCAGGCGTAATCGGGCAGCGCGCGCTCGAGGTCCCGGACCTGGAGGGCCAGCGCTTCCTGAAGACCCGCGACATCGATCTTTTCGTCCGCGAACATTTTCGTCACGAGCGGCCGGCGGTTGGCCCACTGGTTCGCGCCGTCCGCGGGATTGGCGAAGCGAAGATTGAAGGTGGCCACCTCGAGCGCGGGCGTTTTCGCGCCAAGGAAGGAAACGCAGACCAACCACCCGCCGAGGGCCCAGGCCGTCCGAATCCGGAAGAGTTTTCGCATCCGCCAGCGTTAGTCGAACGCCCGACCGACCGCCATGAAATCGTAATCCTCGATCTCGCGCCGCGTCTTGCCTTACCGTTTCCCGAACCATGGACACCCGCTTCCCGACCGCGTGGCGCGCGAAGCATCTCGCCGGAAGCGCCGCCGGTTTCCCCCTCCTCGGCCGCATCTCGGCGGAGGATCTGCTCCGGCTCGTCGAGCGGGAGCTCGGCCACCCGGAAATCCTCGACGGCTTTCGCCCCTACGGCGGCCATCTGGCGCGCGCGATCGCGCCCGCGAACGTTCTCCACGTCGTGAGCGGAAACACGCCGCACGCCGCGCTGCAAAGCCTCCTGCGCGGGCTGCTGCTCGGCGCGCGCAACCGCGTGAAGTTGCCGTCCGCCGGCCTCCCGGAGGTCGCGGAATTCCTCGCCACCCTGCCGCCGGAGCTCGCCGCCCGCGTGGAGACGACGGTCGACCTCCCCGCGAGCTGGCTGCGGGAAGCGGAGGCGGTCGTCGTCTTCGGCGACGATCAAACAATCGCCCATTTTCGATCCCGCGCGGCGGCCGGAATCCCGTTCCAGGCCCACGGCCACCGGGTCAGCGTCGGGATCGTGTTCGCCGATCCGGATTACGCTTCCGTCGCGGAAGCCGCCCGCGACGTTTCGCTCTACGACCAGCAGGGCTGCCTGTCGCCGCACGACATCTACGTGGACGAATCGGCGGGAATCTCCGCGCGCACCTACGCCGCCCGGCTGGCCGAAGCCATGGAGGCGTTCGATCGCCACACTCCGCGCCGGCCGCTGGACGTGGGCGGAAACGCCGCGATCGCCGACCTCCGCGCGGGTTACGGGTTCCGCGCCGCGAACGACCTGCGCGTGCAGATCTGGAGCAGCGAGGCGTCGACCGATTGGACGGTGATCTACGAGGACGACCCGTGGTTCGCCACCTCGCCGCTGAACCGCGTGATCTTCGTCAAGCCGCTGCCGGCGGACCTCGCCATGGCGCTCGACCCCGTGCGACCGTGGCTCGGCGCGATCGGGATTTTTCCGGCCACGCTCGCGCACGCGGACCGGGTGGCGGCCCTCGGCGCGTCGCGCGTCTGCGCGCTGGGGCGGATGCAATTTCCGGCGTTCACCTGGCACGCCGAGGGCCTGCCGAATCTGGGTTCGCTCGTGAGATGGGTTGATTTCGAACCCGCGTCGTAATATACCCGCCGACGTCATGGCCAAGGAAGATGCCATCGAAAGCCCGGGCGTGGTGACCGACGTTTTGCCGGGAACGATGTTCCGCGTGAAACTTCCCAACGGCCACGTCGTCCTCGCCCATATCTCCGGAAAAATGCGCAAACACTTCATCCGCATCGTGCCGGGCGACGCCGTCACGGTCGAGCTGTCGCCCTACGATCTCACGAAGGCGCGCATCACGTTTCGCGACGCCGGGTCCGCGCCGGGCGCGCCGACCTCCCCGGGCTAGCCGACGATTTTTTCCCTCATGAGTCAAAGCGTCGTCCCCCGGAACATCGCGGAGCTTTTCCGCGACGCCGCGCAGGCTTTCGGCGACGCCCCGGCGTTCGCGTCCCGGCAAAAGGACGGCTCGTTCGTCTTCACCAGCTTCCGCGTCCTCCACGACCGCGTGCTCGATCTGGCGACGGGATTGATCGACCTCGGCGTCGAGGCGCGCGAGCACGTGGGGCTGCTCGCCGACAACCGCCTGGAATGGATCGTCGCCGACGGCGCGGTGCAGCTCTGCGGGGCGGCCGACGTGCCGCGCGGCACCGACGTCACCGAGGGGGAGATCCGCTACATCCTCGAGCACGCCGACGCGCGCGTGACCTTCGTCGAGAACGCCGCCACGCTCGCGAAGCTTCGCCGAAGCGGCGCCGCGAACCTGCGCGTGGTGATCGTGATGGACCCGGCCTTCGCGGGCGGCGACGGCGCGGCGCGGCTGTCCGACGTCGAGGCGCGCGGGCGGGGATTGCGCGATCGCGGCGACCGCCGGGCCGAGGCGCGCACGGCGGAGATCCGGCCGGAGGACCTTTTTACGATCATCTACACGTCGGGCACGACCGGCACTCCGAAGGGCGTGCAGCTCACGCATGCGAACATGGTCTCGCAGATTCGCAACCTGCCCCTCGAGCTGCGCGGCGGCGACCGCGCGCTGTCCGTGATGCCGATCTGGCACAGCTACGAGCGCGCGTTCGAGATGCTCGCGATGAGTCGCGCCGTGTGCTCCTACTACACGACGATCCGGCACCTTGCGGAGGATTTGCGCACGGTCAAGCCGACCGTGATGTGCTCCGCGCCGCGGCTGTGGGAGAATCTCTACCTCAAGATCTTCGCGAACGTCGAGAAGGCTCCGCCGCTCCGGCGCGCGCTGTTCAATCTCGCCTACCGCAGCGCCGTGCGCGTGATGCGGGCGCGGCGATTTTTCGCCGGCCAGCAGCTCGACGTCACCGGCCGCACTCGGCCGCGATCCCTCGCCTTCGCCGCGATGCACCTCGCAAATCTCGTGGTCTTCACGATCCCGTATCTCGTCCTCGACGGCGTCGTCCTGAAGAAACTCCGCGCCGTGGTGGGCGGGGAATTTCGCGGCACGATCAGCGGCGGCGGCGCGCTTCAGCCGCATGTCGACGAGTTCTTCAACTTCATCGGCATCCCCGTGCTCGAAGGTTACGGCCTCACGGAAACGTCGCCGGTGCTGGCGGTGCGCACGTGGAAGAATCTCGTGATCGGCACCGTCGGCCCGCCGTATCCCGGCACCGAGGTGCGCATCGTCGACCTCAACACCGGCGGGACGCTGTATCCGGACCCGGCGGATCCGTCGCGCGGGCGGGGCCGGCGCGGCGAGATTCACGCCCGCGGCCCCCAGATCATGGCCGGCTACTACAAGGATCCAGCCGGCACCGCGCGCATCCGGAAGGATGGCTGGCTGAACACCGGCGACATCGGCCTCGTCACGTTCAACGACTGCCTGAAAATCGTCGGCCGCTCCAAGGACACCATCGTCCTGCTGAGCGGGGAAAACGTCGAGCCGCTGCCGATCGAGAACCGGCTGACGGAATCCACGCTCATCGATCAATGCATGGTCGTCGGGCAGGACCGGAAATTCCTCGGCGCCCTGATCGTGCCTCACCTGGAAGCCTTCCGCGCCGCCGGCATCGCGGCCGATTCCGCCACCTCGCTCGGGGAAAATCCGGCCGTCCGCCCGCTGGTGGACGCCGAGATCCGCCGGCTCGCGGGGACGGGGGCCGGCTTCAAGTCCTTCGAGCGGGTGGCCGCCTGGCGCTTCGTGCCGAAAGCCTTCGAGACCGGCGACGAGCTCACCGCGACGCTGAAGATCCGTCGTCATATCGTGACCGACAAATACGCGGGCGTGATCGCCGCGATGTTCGACTAAACGGGCGGCGATTTCTCCGGCCGAAACCCGTATCGTTCGAGGAGCGCCTCGATCCAGGCGCCCGCGTCGGCCACGACCTGCGCGGTGTTCAGCTCGAAGAGCAGCTGGTGAAAACTTTCCGCGTAATGAAACCGAATTTTATCGGCCGACGCGATTTGCGCGAAAAACGCGTCGGTCTGCTCCGTTTCCAGGAACGCGTCGTGCCCGGCGGAAAACAGCGCGACGGGAATTTCCAATCGCGGGGCCAGGGTCGCCGCGCCATCGATCAACGCGCCCATGCGCAGGAGAAAGCCGATGCCGAGCGGCCCGAGGCGATGCGGCGCCGTGGCAAGCTCGTGCTGGCGCGCGGCGACGCGGGTGAGCTTCGGCATCGAGGCGGCGCCGTGCACGAACCAGCCCGGCTTCACCCGCAGGTTCGGCGCGATCGTCGCGAGGCCGCGCAGGAGCGGCTTGATCCAGGCGGGGTTTTTTTGCGCGAGCCCGACCACCGGAACGAAAAGCAGGACTCCCGCCAGCCGCCGCCGCCAGGGATCGCGGCTCGCCGCCTGGATGGCGAGCAGCGCCCCCATGCTTTCGCCGCAAAGAAAAAGCGGGCGGTCGTCCTCGCCGGCAAAGGCCGCGAGGTCGGCGAGCATCCCGTCGACCTCGAGCCACGCCCCGCGGCGCGCCCGGACCGGATCCATTCCCTGCCCGCGCAGGTTCCACGCGGCGACGCTCACGCCGCGCGCGGCCAGCGCCTCGCCCAGGGGGGCGAAATCCTCGGCCCGGCAACTCAGGCCATGCAGGGCGACGACGCGCGCGCGAATGCCGGCGGCGGGCACCCAGCGCACGACGTCGAGCCGGGTTCCGTCCGGCGCGGTCCAGGAATCGGGTTGCCCGGTGATCCTCACGGGTTTTCTGTTGCATGGTTCCAGGCCTTCTGGAAAGCCTTTGCGCATGCGCACGCCCGTTCTTTTCGCCGCCGCTCTTTCGCTGTTTCTCTCCTCCGCCGCGCTTCGCGCCGGCCAGCTCGAGATCGCGGTGATGCAGTTCTCCGACGCGCGGGATCCCTCCGCGGTGAGCGCGGCGCTCAACGGCGTCGATCTTGCCGGCATCACGGATTCCGATCGCACGGAGACGAGCGTGCCGGCGCTGCGCGGCGGATGGGTGGTTTTCACGCAAACCGTGGGGGTGAATCCGGGCGGATCCTTCGGAAGCATCACCCGTCTCGGGAACCAGAGCGCGAACGTTTCCGGGGCGCTGAACGGCACGAACCTTTCCGTGAAAATCACGATCCTCGAAGGCGTCAAGGTGGGTCTCCGCAAGCATCGCGAGAACACCTACGAAGCCACCGGCTCGGTCGCGGGCGGCGTGCCCCAACTCATCGGCGTGCGCCAGAGCAAGGGCAAGACGCAGACCGCGATCAAGGGCCGTTCGTCCATCGTCTACGTGAGCTTCACCACGATCGTCGCGGCGAAATACACGCCGTAAGGGGTTCCGTTCACAAGATGTGAACAACTCGTGAATGGATGCGGGCGCTTGGGCGCGAGCGCTTCGTTTTCGGGGTTTATCGGCAGCGGGACGCACCCGCGCCGAAGTCATTCACACGAGGGATCGCCCGTGGAACAGGCTTGAAATCACAGAGGAACAAGGTTTCGGCGCGTTATTCACACCTTTATGAAGAAGAAGAAACGGGAGGTTCCCAAAAAATTCTTATCCGAGATGTGAACAACCTCTTCGGGAGGCCTCAATAGCGCAGGACGCGGCCGAGAAAGCTTCGCACCGAGGGACGGCGGGCTTCGCGAAAAAGGCGCTCGGGTTCGTCGACTTCCACCAGCGCCCCGTCTTCCAGAAAGGCCACCGTATCCGCGGTGTGCCGGGCGAACCCCATCTCGTGGGTGACGAGAACCAGCGTGCGGCCCTCGGCGCGGAGTTCCGCGAGAAGTTCGAGGACCTCGGCGGTCATCTCGGGGTCCAGGGCGGAGGTCGGTTCGTCGAAGAGAAGGAACCGCGGCTCGATCGCGATCGCCCGGGCGATGGCCACCCGCTGGCGCTGGCCGCCGGAAAGCTGGGCGGGAAACTTATCGGCGTGATCCGCCAGCCGGAAACGATCGAGCACCTCGAGCGCGCGGGCGGCGGCGGCGGGTCCGGCCCAGCCGTGGACTTCCGTGAGCGGGAGCAGGATGTTGTCGCGCGCGGAGAGATGCGGGAAAAGGTTGAAGGCCTGAAAAACGATGCCGATGCCCGCCCGGTAGGCGCGCAGGCCGTCCGCGGTCCCGGGCAGGGTGACTCCGTCGATCGCGATGCTGCCTTCGTCCGGGGCCAGCAGCCCGGCGAGGAGGCGGAGCAGGGTGGACTTGCCCCCGCCGGAAGGACCGATCAGCGCGAGCGTGTGGGGAAACTCCAGGGACGCGTCGAGCGAGGAGAGGACCGTCTGCGCGCCGAAGCGCTTCGTGACGCCGCGGAGTTCAATTTTCATAGCGGAATCGGTGTTCGAGCCAGCGGGAGAGCGCGGAGACCGGCAGGGTGAGGACGAGGTAGCCGAGGGCAAGCGGCGCGAAGCTTTCCAGGGTGCTGTAGGTGGCGGAGTTCACCTGCTGCGCGGCGAGCGTGAACTCGGAGAGCCCGATGATCGAGAGAAGCGACGAATCCTTGATGAGCGAGGCGAACTGTCCGGCGAGCGAGGGCAGCAGGTGCCGAATGGCCTGGGGAAAAATCACGAAGCGGTAGGTCTGGAGCGGCGTGAGGCCGATGGCGCGGGCGGATTCCAGCTGAGAGGCGCCGACGCTCTCGATGCCGGCGCGGATCATTTCCGCCAGGTAGGCGGCGCTGAAGCCGGCGAGGACCAGGGTGCCGACCACGAGGCGGTCCGTGATCTGGAGGCGATCGGCGACGACATACCAGAAGAACAAGATCTGCACGAGCAGCGGAGAGCCGCGGATGAGCTCGATGTAGATCAGCGCGAGCGAGCGGAGCGGCAGGAAGGAGGAGCGCCGCGCCAGCGAAAGCAGCAGCCCGGCGCCGGCGCTGAGCGCCAGCGCGGCGAGGGAGATGCCGACGGTGAGCAGCCAACCGCGCCAGAAGACGCCGCGGTAGCGGGCGACGGCGGACCAGTTCGACGTCGCGCTGGATAGCAGGGCCCAGCAGAGCGCGGCGAGCGCGAGGATCAGGATGACGGTCGTCGCGATCTTGACGGAGCGCGGGGCCGGCGCCGAGGGGTGGTCGAAAAATAACGCGCGGAGCACGCCCGGCTTTAGAAAATCGCCGGACGCTTGGCGAGAATTTCGAAGAATTGCGTGGGCACGGCGTCCCGGGAGCGGGGGAAGCTTCGCGTCATGCCGTCGAAGGTGGGGTGAGGGTCGAGGAAGTCGTTGTCGGCGGTCATGAGCAGGCGGAAGGCGTGGCGGGAGGACGGCGGGAGAAGCGCGAGGCCTTCCCATTTGGCGGCGAGGGATCGCGCGGCGAGGCCGAGTTGCGGGACGAGGCCGGGGAGATCGAAGAGCAGGCGCTTCGTCACGAAGCGGACCGGGGCATTGCGGCCAAGAGGCTCGAAATCCGGGTCGTCGGGCGACTGGTCGAACGGCCGTCCAGGGATGGCGAGGAGATTGGTCGCGCCTTTCAGGTCGACGATCCAGACGGCCTTGTGGCGCGCGACGGTGGGATCCCGGCGGCCGTCGCGGCCGAGGTCGTCCCGCTCGAGGACGAGGAAGGTCTGGTCGTCGACGACCGCGAGATCGTTGATCGAAAGATCGGCGAAGGTCAGGCGCGGGCGGGCGTCGCTTCGGTCGAAGATTTTTGGATCGGGGAAGGCGTAGGCGTATTCGGCGACGGGCCGGCCGTCGCGCAGGTCGAGAACGAGCACGCGGCTCGTGCCCGCGGACCGGCCGCCGTCCTGCGTGAGCGCGCTTTGCATGACGAGGATGGCGTGTTTTCCGTCCGGCAGGATTCCCAAGGCCTCGGCGCCTTGATTCTCGGTTCGCCCAGAGCGGAGGGAGGCGTGGTTTGCGTATTCCGGCGCGCGGCGGGCGTTGCGGGGCAGATACCATGCGGGCAGGGGCAGCGTGCGGATGAGGGATCCGTCCCGGCGGAAATGGAGCAAAGCGGGCTGGTATTCGTCGCTCGCGTAGATCGTGCCGTCGGGGGCGATGGCGAGGGCTTCCGGGTCGAGACAATGGCGGCCGTCGCGGACGGGCGCGGAAGGCGATCCCGCGAGCCGGCCGGTGAAGGGACGGCCGGCATCGTCGCGGAAGAGAACGGTCTCCCGGAGGATGGCCCGGAGCGTGGCGCCGTGGCGGGTGAGGCGCAGCCGATAATAGCGGGGCCGGTAGTCGAGCGTGCCGTCGCCCGCGCCGCGATCGGGCATCATGAAGACATCGCCGGTGCGCCGGTCGTAAGCCACGGCGGAGCCGAGGCCGCCGATCGTGTCGCCGAGCTGGTCCCGGGCGGTGGCGGGAATCTCGCCGAAGCCCCGCAGGGTGACCTGGGCGGAGAGAGGCGAGAAGAAGGCGAGAAACGAGAGCAAAAAATGGGCGCCGCCGAAGCGGCGCCCTCCAGGGGTTTGGAGGGAAACGCTTTTTCGTCTCCCCTTTTTCATCTCAGGAGTGGATCGCGTGGCCGTCGGCCATGAGCGCGGCTTCGTGGATGGATTCGCTCAGGGTCGGGTGCGCGTGGATCGTGGCGTGGATTTCGTCGAGCGTGAGCTCGCTGTTGATGGCGAGGCCGAGCTCGGCGATCATTTCGGTGGCGTCGGAGCCGATGATGTGGGCGCCGAGGATTTCCCCGTGCTTTTTGCCGACGACGAGCTTGACGAAGCCGTCGAGCTCGCCGATGGCGCGAGCCTTGCCGCTGGCCATGAACGCAAACTTGCCGATCTTGTATTCGAGGCCCTTTTCCTTCGCGGCGCGTTCGGTCAAACCAACGCTGGCGACCTGCGGATGGCAATACGTGCAGCCGGGAAAAATGGTGACTTTCTTCGGTTTGTGGCCGGGAACGAACATGCCCTCGACGGCCTGGACGGCTTCGTAGCTGGCGACGTGGGCGAGCCACGGCGGCCCGATGATGTCGCCGGCGGCGTAGACGCCCGGGACGGTCGTTTCGTAGCGGTCGTTCGTCTGGATGGAGCCGCGGTCGGTGAGGCCGACCTCGAGCGGGCCGCCGGGCAGCACGGGGGCGACGCCGATGGCGACGAGGCAGAGGTCGGCCTCGAGGTTTTTTTCCACGCTGGCGCCGCCCTTGGCGCTCGCGCCGGCGTCGACGACGGTGATCCGCACGCCTTTTTCCGTGGTCTCGGTCTTCGTCGTCCGGTGGTTCGTGAGGAGGGTGAGGCCCTGTTTCGTGAGGCTTTTCTCGAGGGCCTGCGAGACTTCGGTGTCCTCGACGGGAAGGACGTTCGGGAGCATCTCGACGACGGTGACCTTCGTGCCGAAGGCGTTCATGAAGTAGGCGAACTCGATGCCGATCGCGCCGGCGCCGATGATGACGGCGGTCTTCGGTTGCGCGGGGAGGAGGAGGGCCTCCTTCGAGCCGATGACGGTGGTGCCGTTGAACGGCAGGCCGGGCAGGGGGCGCGAGACGCAGCCGGTCGCGATGAGGACGTTCTTCGCGGCGTGGGTTTCCTCCTTGCCGTCGGCGAGCTTGACCTTAACCTCGCCGGCTTTTTCGAGCGAGGCGGTGCCGCGGATGAAGTCGATCTTGTTTTTCTTGAAGAGGTAGTCGAGGCCGGCGGAGCCTTTCTCGGAGACGTTGCGCGAGCGCTTGATGATGGCGGACCAATCGTAGTCGAGGCCGTCGATCTTGAAGCCAAACTCGGCGGCGCGGTGCTTCATGTCGTGGTAGAGCTCGGCGTTCTTGAGGAGCGCCTTGGTCGGGATGCAGCCCCAGTTGTTGCAGGTGCCGCCCCCGCGTTCGAAGTCGATGACGGCGACTTTTTTACCGAGTTGGGCGGCGCGGATGGCTCCGACATATCCTGCCGGTCCGGCGCCGATGACGATGAGATCGTAGGTGGCCATGAGTGTGAACTGAACACGATTTACGAGATTTGCCGGATTGACAAGATTTGGTGAGGAAAAGGAGGGCGCGCGTCTTGACTCGTGCATACATCAGTGACACTTTCGTATGCATGCGGACAACGTTGAACATCGCTGACGAATTGCTGGCGGAAGCGGGAAAGCTGAGCGGCACGAGTGAAAAAACGGCGCTGGTGCGGATGGGATTGGAAGCGCTGATCGAGCGGGAGGCCGCGCGCCGGCTGGCGGCGATGGGAGGGGCGATGTCCAAGCTCTCCATCGTTCCGCGGCGGCGCAGCCGCGCCGGCACGCGGCGATGATCCTGGCGGACACCTCGGTGTGGGTGGAGCATTTCCGGCACGGATTGCCGACCCTGGCCGATGGCCTTCATCGAGGACGGATCGCCATCCACAGTGTCGTCATCGGAGAGCTGGCTACCGGCAATCTGGCAAGCCGCGGCGAGACGCTCTCCTGGCTGGGAAGATTGCCTCGCCGGCCAGAGCCCGATGCCGCAGGGTGCCTCGCATTTTTGGAGCGCTACCAGCTGTTCGGAAATGGCATTGGCTGGAGCGATGTCCAGCTTCTGGCCGCCGCGCACGTTTCGGGCATGGCGCTTTGGTCACTGGACAAGAGGCTGGCTCTGGCTGCGCGCCGGCTTGGCGTGCAGTGATGATTTCGCCGCGGTGAATTTTATCCACGCTGGCAGGGCGCGAATTGAAAGATGTGGATTCGTTTAGAAGGCATTCATGCCGATCGCCCGTCCACCAAGTCTCGAGGCTGTGCGTTCCGCCTGCGAGCACCGTCCCGCGGAAGGAAAGCGAGCCGTCGCGCGCAGGGTGGGCTTGGTCGTGCTTCCTGCCTAATTAGCCCTGACACAAGTGCCAACTCCGCACGGGGAGCGCGAGCTCCCGCCGAGTGGCGGATGAAAAGTTGGTGAGCGGTTGCTTTACCTTCGCTCTCTTCAGGTGATCAAAACAGGAATCGCCGCGTGGAGATGCCGCCCTGGCAGATGGCGATTCCTAGGCCATTGGCCACGAGCCAGCTTCCGAGGAAGATCGCCCGGTCACGATTGTTCATCCCGCTCTATGCCTCCCGACGCAGGTAGGCCGTGGTGATGAAGGGGTTGTCTTTCACGGACAAGATCACGAAGGCAGCACCGAGGGCCGCAAAGGAAACGAAGAAAGGCGGAAGGAGCCGCGGGATCCTTCTTCGTGATCTTTGCGGCCTTCTGTTCAGGATTCAGGAAGGGAAAGCCGGCGCCGACAAAGCGACGCCCTCCAGCTTGAGGATTTTTACGTCTGATTTTCGCGCCATTCGTCGTCGAATCGACGGTGAGTATAAAACGGCCCTAGAAAAGCATCAGGGCCGGATTTTCGATCAGGCGGCGCAGGGCGGTGAGGTATTCGGCGCCGACGGCGCCATCGACGACGCGGTGGTCGCCGCTCAGCGAGACGTTCATGCGCTGGCCGACGACGATTTCGTCGTTCTTGTTCACGACGGGCTTCCTGAGAATCGCGCCGACGGCGAGGACCGCGGCCTGCGGTGGGTTCACGATGGCGTAGAACTGGTCGATGCCGTGGCTGCCGAGGTTCGAGACGGTGAGGGTGCCGCCTTGAAATTCCTCGGGCTTGAGCTTTTTGTTGCGGGCGCGGGTCGCGAGGTCTTTCACGGCGGCGCTGATTTCGCGGAGCGAGAGGTTTTGGGCGTTGCGGATGACGGGGGTGACGAGCCCGTCCTCCACGGCGACGGCGACGGAGATGTTCACGCTGGCGTATTGCATGACGTGGTCTCCGCCCCAGGCGGCGTTGACCTTCGGGCATTGCTGCGCGGCGCGGGCGACGGCGAGGAGGATGAAGTCGTTGACGGTGATCTTGGCGAGGCCGGCGGCTTCGTTGGCGGCGTTCACCTCGGAGCGGAGGCGCATGAGCGGGGCGGCGTCGACCTCGATCGAGAGGTAGAAGTGCGGGATCTGCGTTTTGCTGGCGAGAAGGCGCTCGGCGATGATCCGGCGCATGCCGGAGAGCTCGAGGCGGGTTTCTTCGCCGCCGGTTTTTTCGAGCTTGATCGGGGCGGGAGCGGCGGGCGGGGTGGCGGAGGGTTTCGGCGCGGAGCCGGCGGCGGGAACGTCTTTCTCCACGATGCGGCCGCCGGGGCCGGAACCGGTGACGCCTTCGAGGCTGACGCCGCGCTCGGCGGCGATTTTCTTCGCGAGGGGGGAGGCCTTGACGCGGCCGCCCGCGGGCGGGGCCTGGGCGCCGGCCGCCGCGGCGGAGGTGGGCTGGTCCTCGACTTTGCCCGCGGGGGAAGCAATCGCGGGGGTGGAGGATTTTTCGGAGCCGGCTTCCTTGTCGCCCTGGCCGGGGGCGGGCTTGGGGTCCGCCTTGGCTTCGCTGGGGGCGGAGGCTTCCTCGTCGTCGCCGAGGACGAGGGCGATCTTCTGGCCGACGCCGATCTTGCCGCCCTCCTTGACGTAGACCTCCTTGAGGATGCCTTCATCGAAGGATTCCATCTCCATGGTGGCCTTGTCGGTCTCGACCTCGGCGAGGATGTCGCCCATTTCGATCTTGTCGCCTTCCTTCTTGAGCCAGCGAACGAGGGTGCCCTCGGTCATGGTGTCGCTCAATTTGGGCATGTTGATTACGGGCAT
>CAXTSM010000018.1:0-69992 GCA_964247025.1 uncultured Chthoniobacterales bacterium | reverse complement strand
GCAGGCGCAGATTTTTCCCTACAATTACCAGGACGTCATCGTGCGCGGCAACGCGACCAAGATCGACGCGCTTTTTCTCCGTGAATATCTCCGCCACGGCCACGCGGTGCCCTCCCCGCCGGAGGCGCGCAGCTTCGAGGGCGGCTACACCGACGTCTTTTTCACCGGCGTGGCCCGCGACGTCTGGCATTGCGACGTCACCTCGCTCTACCCGTCGGTGATGCTGCAATTCGGCCTGCTTCCGGCCAGCGACTCGCTCGGGGTCTTCGGCGGCCTGCTGCGCAAGCTGCGCGCGTTTCGTTACGAGGCCAAGCGCCGCATGCGCGAGGCGCCGGACGAAGCGTCGAGCCGGCATTTCTCCGCGCTCCAGAATACCTTCAAGATCCTCATCAACAGCTTCTACGGCTATCTCGGTTTCGCGCAGGGCCATTTCGCCGACTACGCCGCCGCCGCGGCCGTCACCGCCAAGGGCCGCGAGCTTCTCCGGGCGATGGTCGAATGGCTGCGCGGCGCGGGTGCGCACGTCATCGAGATCGACACGGACGGCATTTATTTCCAGCCCTCCGCGGGCGCGACCGTCGGATCGCTCGACGCCGGCATTCGCGAGATCCTGCCGGAAGGCATCGAGGTGGAATTCGACCAGCGTTACGCCGCGATGTTCAGCTACAAGGCCAAGAACTACGCCCTGCTCGGGCTCGATGGCCGCATCACCCTGAAAGGCGCGGCGCTGAAATCCCGCGGCATGGAGCCCTTCCTGCGCGAATACCTCGAGCGGGCCGTCGGCCACATTCTCCGCGAGGATCCGATCGGCGTCGCCACGCTGCGCGACCAGTTCGAGCGCGCCCTGCGCGAGCGCGCGTGGCCCGTCGAACGCCTCGCCAAAACGGAATCCCTGCAGGACAGCATCGCCGCCTACCAGAAGAAGATCGCCGCCTCGTCCCGCAACCGCTCGGCCGCGTTCGAGCTCGCGATGGCCAGCGGCCGGAACTACCAGGCCGGCGACTCGGTCAGCTACTACGTCACCGGCGCGAAGAAAAAAGTCGTCGCCTACGAGGCGGCGCGCCTGGCGAGCGCCTGGCGCGCGGAGGCCCGCGACGAGAACGTGGAATATTACGTCGCGAAGCTCAACGAGCTGCACGCGAAGTTCGCCGTCTTCGCGCCGCTTCCCGCCCCGCCGGGCGCGCTGCTGTAGCCGTTTTTCCGGTTGCCTCGGCGGAGCCCTTTCGCGAACGTGCCGCCGTGCTGGAGCTTCAGGACGTTTCCCTCTTTGTCGGCCGCGGCGATGCCTCGCAGGCGATCCTCGCCGACGTCAGCCTGAAATTTCCCCGCCGGCACTACGCGGCGATCATCGGCCCCTCGGGCTGCGGAAAAAGCACGCTGCTCAAGGCGATCGCCGGCATCGCCAACGGCCGCGAAGAAGGCGAGATCCACTGGGACACGCGCAACCTGATCGAGCACGATTTCGCGCCGTCGGAAATCGGCTACGTGCCGCAGTTCAGCATCGCGCACGAGGAGCTCACCGCGCGGGAATGCGTCGAGGCCGCCGTCAAGCTGCGCCTGCGCGGGGCGCGCGGGGAATCCCTCGACACGCTCGTCGAGAACACGCTGGGCGAAGTCGGGTTGCTGGAATTTGCGGATCGCCTCGTGAGCGTGCTTTCGGGCGGACAAAAACGCCGCCTCGCCCTTGCGATGGAGATCGCCAGCGCCCCCGCCATCCTGCTCTGCGACGAGGTCACCAGCGGCTTGGACGCGCAATCGGAGAACGAGGTCGTCCACCTCCTCCACGACCTCGCCACGCACGACCGCCTCGTCCTGTCCGTCACGCACAGCCTGCGGCACCTCGACCTCTACGACTCCGTCGCCGTGCTCTATCGCGGCGTGCTCGCCTACCACGGGTCGCCGGAAGAACTCGCGCACTACTTCCGCATCGAAAACCTCGAGGACCTCTATTCCCGGCTCGAGGAACGCGACGCCGCCGACTGGTCCGCATCCTGGCAAAAACACGCGCTGGCCTACACGGCGGACATCTACCAGATCGCGGTCGCCGACGCGCTCGACACCGTGGCCGGCGCCCGGATCGCGGCCACCGACGAGGCCGAGCCGGGCGGAGAAAGGTCCCGTCGCCCGCCCGGCGCGGCATTACCCGGTGCGATCAGCCAGTTCGGCACGCTGCTCGAGCGGCGGTTCCGCATTTTTCTTCGCAGCCGCGGGCAGCTTTTTCTCCAGCTCGGTCTCATCCTCGGCTTCCCGGTCCTCGTCGCGATCTTCGCCTGGAACGGGCTGCCGCAGGTCCAGAACCTAAGCGTCGGGCTGGATCTCAACGTCATCCAGCAGCTCTCCGAGGCGCGCGAATTCCTCGAGCAGGCCAGCAAGGTCGGCAGCCTCGTCTCGGGCATCGTCATGTTTCAGGTCATCCTCCTCACGCTCATGGGCGCGAACAATTCCGGCCGCGAGATCGCCGCCGAGCGCCTGATCTTCGAGAAGGAAAAACTCAGCGGCCTGCGCTGCGTGAGCTACATCGCGAGCAAGGCGGCCTTCCTGCTCCTGCTCGTCGCCGCCCAGTCCGCGTGGATGGGCCTGTTCGTTCACTTCATCTGCGGATTCCCCGGCGAGCTCGGCGCGCAGCTTTTTTTTCTCTTCCTCGTCAACGCCGCGATGACCTCCATCTGCCTGGGCATCTCGTCGTGGATGGCCACCGCCGAGCAGGCCTCGCTCGTGTCCATTTATCTCGTCGGTTTCCAGCTCCCGCTCTCCGGCGCGGTGCTGGCGCTGCCCGACTGGATCGGCACGGCGGTGCGCCCCTTCATCTCGGCCTACTGGAGCTGGTCGGGGGTGCTGCAAACGCTGCGCGGAGAGCGTTATTACGACATCGTCCAGATGGTCGTGCAGACCGCGCTCTCGCCCGCCGCCGTCTGCGCCTGGGTGCTCGCCGTGCACGTCTTCGTCGGCCTCGGGCTCGCCTGGACCGGCGCCCGCGTGAACCGCATGACCTGAATCCACCTTCGCCGGCGACGGGCGTTTCCGTTTGCCTGCCCGCACCCCCGCCGTTACATCGCATCCTGTGGCAAGACGTTCCCGCTCCTCCTTCAACCCGGCCTGGCTCGTCGGCGGCATCGCTGCGCTGGTCGTGGTCTTCGCCGGCGGCAGCTATTTTTTGAATCGCGCGGGCGACGCCTACCGCACGGCCGCGCCGCTCGAAGTCGGCGCCTACCTGGAAAATTCGAACAGCCTGCGGGGAAACAGCTACCGGGTGAAGGGCGAGATCCTGAACGTCCTCGGCTATTCGGTCACCGAGGGCCGGTTGATTTCGGTCGGCATCGATGCGAAGGATGAGATCATCCCGATGCTGATCCCGGCTTCCCTCGGCCGGGTGAACATCCAGAAGGGCCAGAAATTCATTTTCCTCATCGAAGTGACCGATAAAGGCGTCCTGCGCGCCAAGGATCTTACCAAAGCATGAAAGCGAAGTCCCTCCTCGCCGGCCTCTTGGCCGCTCCGGCCGCGTTCGCCCAGGTCGTCGATCCCCCGGCCGCCCGCCCCGCCCCCGCCCGGCCGCCGGCCTCCAGCCCTTCCTCCTCGTCGGAAAAACCCGCGAACAACAACGCGAACAGCAATTCCTCCTTCCTCGGCAAGGACGTTCCTTTCTTCGATCCCGACAACGAGACCGTCACCTGGGACGGCAAATCCTGGAACGTCACGAACAACCGTTTCTTCCAGGCCCGGTTCGAAAAATACCTGAACGCGCCCGCCGAGGACGACAAGCAAGCCGCCGAATACGACGCCCTCCTCGCCCGGATTCTCTCGCTGATGAGCCCTCGCCGCGTGACTCCGACCACGCTCGACGAGGCCTTCAGCCTGTTGCCGAAAGCCTCCGCCTACACGCGCGACGCCGGCATGTGCGACACGATCGCGAACCAAGTCTATTCCGCCTGGCAGTCCCAGCAGGATCGCGACCGGATGCTCGCCGCCACCGACGCGCTCGACCGCGAACGCGCCCGGCTCTCCCGCAACAAGGTCGTCACGCTGGAAAATGCCAGCTTCTCCACGCGAAGCAGCGGCGGCTCCACCGGCGGCGGCAAGGGCCCGCCCGCCCCGAACGCGGCGGACCGCGCGGCCCAGGAGCGGCTCAACGCCGAGATCCTTCCCTTCGACCTGCGCATCGCGGAAGTCACCGCGCTCATGAAGGCAAACGAAGCCAAGCGCGAGATGAAGTCCTTGCAGGGCCGGATCGAGTTCCAAGCCCTCATCGTTCAGCTTTTCCTGCAACGCCGTTTCCAGCACGTGCTCGTCGCCACGCGCTTCTATCGGAACGTCTTCACCGACGGCGACGACCAGGTCCGCGTGAAGGGCAACGCCGAAAGCATCTTCGACAAGACGACCGGCATGCCGCCGACCGTCGGCACCATCGACTCCATGGCGAACGAGGTCATCCGGGACGTGGCCGAGGGCGTCGACGCCTATAACTTCCTGCTCGAGCGCGGCGAGCTCGACAGCGCCACGAAGCGTCTCTCCGAGAGCTTCCTCGCCGGCGAATACCTCCCTCCCATCCGCACGTTGTCCCGGGACAAGAAGCGGGAATCCCTCTCCTATGCCCAGAAGGCGAACCAGCTCGTCAACGCCATCGAGATGAAGGATTTCACCCTCGCCGAGAAACTTGTCGACGCGATGCAGACCATGGCGAAGGATTTCGACAGCTCGAAGCCGACCGCCGCCATCCAGACCTCGAAGACCATCGCCGCCATGCATCTCGCAAAGGCGAAAAACGCGGCCGTGGGCGGCGACCGGGAGACGCTCGAGACCGAGCTCCAGGCCGCCACGGAAATCTGGCCGCGCAATCCCCAGCTCGCCGATGTCGCCGGCATGATCTTCACGCAGGGTAACTCGCAGAACAAGGCGCAGGTCGATTTCGACCAGCTGCTCAGCCAGAAAAACTACCGCCAGATCTACGACGACAAAGAGCGCTTCATCGCCGCCGTCGCGTTCGACACCCAGCGTCAGGGGCAGCTTCGCAAGGTCCTCACCGACATGACCGAGATCGAGGGAGCCATCATCCGGGCCCAGGAAATCGAAAAACGCGGCGACTTCGCCGGCGCGTGGGAGAGCGCCGAGCTCGCCTACGACAAGTACCCCACGGACTCGAAGCTGAACACGATGCGCGCGGACCTCACGACCAAAGCCGCGGATTTCGTTCGCGCCCTCCGCCGCGCCGAGGAGTTGGAGAAGCGCGGCCAGCCTGGGTCCAGCCTCGCGTGGTTCCTCAAGGCGCAGCAGCAATATCCCAACAGCGATTTTGCCCGCGAAGGCATCGAGCGGATCACGAAAGAGATCCTGCCCGACGCGACGTAAGAGCGAACGTTGTCGCCGCCCCGCCACGGCGACAACGGCCGTGCCGTTCGTCCCGACGGCGGATCCTTGTCTCCCGACCGATCCCGGAAACGGCCTTGTCGCCGCGCGCCGACCCTCTGCCCACCGCCCTGGGACGACGGAGTGCCGTGGCTCCGTCACGGTCTAACCGGCCGGGCGCTCGAGCCGCATCGTCTTCGACAACATCCGGACCCGGATCTGCGGAAGCCGCTCGTAATTCTCGCGGACCCGACGCACCTGAGGATCTTCCGGTTCGTAAAACTTCGAGAGCGTCTTGAGGGCGCCCTGATAGAACCGCTCGGCTTTCGTGGGGAGATTCTGTGCCTGGTAAACCGCGGCGAGATTGGCCAACGATTGGCCGACGTCCGGATGGTGCGCGCCGAACGCCCGCTCCCGGATCTGCAGCGCGCGTAAGTGCAAATCTTCCGCTTGCGCAAAGTTTCCCTGGTCGGTGCAGGCGACCGCGTAATTGTTCGCGATCAACGCCACGTCGGGATGCTCCGCGCCATGCGCGGCGACGGCCTCGGCCAGCGCGCGCTGATAGCTCACCCCCGCCGCGGCGAGATCTCCCGCCGCCCGATGCAGGCCGCCGAGATTGTTCAACAGGGTGGACATCTCCGAGTGATCGTGCGCCTCGACGGAGGCGGCCACCGCCATCTCGTAGGAACGTCGGGCCGCGTTGACGTCCCCCCGCGCCTCGCCCAGCATGGCCAGTTTCGTGGCCAGCCGCGCTCGTTGCGCGGCCAAGATGCCCTCCACCGCAAGCGCCTCCTCGAAGCAACGGCGCGCGTCTCCCGGCGCTTCGGCGCCTTGGTGAATGTCTCCCGCGATCTCGAGCGCGTCGCGAAGCCGCGCGGGATGCCTTTGAAAGAGCTGCTTGGCCGCCGTTTCGAACGTCCGGGCGGCCTGCGAATGCTTCGACGCCGGCTCTTCCGTCCTCCGGGCCTCGAGTTCCTGGCAGAGCAGAACCCACATGCTGCTGGTGTTTTGCATCCGTATTCATCATGCCCCCGCCGCTGCCGCGCCGCACGCGAATTCTGCGCTTGCCACGCGCGGGATTGACGCCGTGATCTTCGCCCCTTACGTATTTCCGCCATGAGGCTGCTCTTTTTGCTCACGCTCGCGACGGCGTTGACCTTTTCATCGCCCGTCGCCCGCGCGGTGAATCTCGTCACCTATTCCTTTGTGGATTCGCTGGACCCGGCCGTGCAAAGCGGCGTCACCGCCACCGCTTTTGCCGCCAACGATGGCTCGAAGGCGTCGGTGGGCCTGGGCTCGGCGGGGCCGATCGACGATCCCTATCATAATCGGAAGCCCTACGGCTTCATCCTCGTCACGCAGCTTTCCACCAGCGTCAACTCCTCCGTCAGCCACGATCAATTCGCCGAGTTCACGATCACCCCGCCCGCGCAGAATGGAATGCAGATCGGCCAGATCCAGATCGACGCCGCCCGCGGCGGCAAATCCAACCCCCGCGGGCTGGCCCTTCGCTGGAGCTTCGACGGGTATTCCTCCGATCTGGGCACCACCGCCATCGGTTCCATCTGGCCCGACACCACCAGCATCGTCTTTCCGCTGAACGCCTTCGCCGGCGGCCCGGTGACCTTCCGCCTCTACGCCTACGCGAAGGAAATTTCGCGGGCGGAGGCCTCCATTCGCCTCACCAGCCTGGTGGTCGCCGGCGATCCCGTGCTCTATCCGCCGGTGGTCACCCCGCAGTTCCGGCAAATCAAGACGGCGAAAGGCGCGATCTTTTTCAAGGGGACCGCCTACGACTCTTCGGGCATCGCCCGGGTCGAGGTGGCTCGGGGGAGCATCGGGGGCGTCTATTCCGGCGCCAACGGCACGACCAACTGGAGCTACACCGCCACCTCCCTGAAAGCCGGAAAAAATTTCTTCTACGTTCGCGCGATCGACAAGACGGGCACCGTCGGACCGGCCGTGAGAATCACCGTGAAGCGGACGACTTTGCCGACGCCCACTTCGCCCACGCCGAAGCCCACGCCGTAGCCGGAAAAGGCCGCTCGCGCCCTCTTCACGTCGGCGTGGTCGAGTAGCTCATCGCGTAATCGAACAATTCGCCGGGCTCGAAGAAGCGTTCGAGCTCGATCGCGGCGTTCTCGTTCGAATCGGATGCATGCACGATGTTCACCATCACGTCGACGCCGAAGTCGCCCCGCACCGTGCCTTGGTCCGCCTTCTTGGAATCGGTCGGTCCGATGAGGATCCGCACCCGCTCGACGGCATTGTCGCCCGCGAGCGCCAGCGCCACGACCGGCGTCGACTGCATGAACGTGGCGAGCTCGGGAAAAAACGGTTTCGTGCAAATGTGGGCGTAATGCTCCTTCAGGAGATCCGGCGTCATCGCGAACATCTTGACGCCGCGAATCTGAAAATCGGCCGCTTCGAAGCGCTTGATCACTTCGCCGACCTTGTGCCCGGCCACGGCGTCCGGCTTCAACAAAACGAGGGTGGTATCCATTGCGGGCGCATCCTAGCGGCGCACATGCGGGCGGGAAGCAGATTTTCCTCGAACCGGAACCGCGCTTTGAGTCACCGTCCCATCTCGAATGGATGAATCTGGCCCGGCGTGATTTGTTGCGAACCCATGATCTCCCGCGGCGCCGGCACCCGGGCGAGGCGGAAGCGGATCGCCCTCGCATTCGTCGCCGCCCTGGCGCTCGCGATCCTGGCGCCTCGCGCCGCCGCGCAATATCTCGGGGTCACCCTCGGGTATGACTACCAATCGGAGCTGTCCGGGCCGCACCAGGCGGACCTGAACATGCCGCTCTACAATCCGGTCGCCTCGGACCCCGGCGCCACCTGGAACGAATGGGCCGCGGAGCTCAAGCAAAGCGGCGTGGACTTCGTCTGCCCGAACCTGGAAGGATCCCGTCCCAACACCCAAAAAAATCCCGCCCACATTGCGCCGTTCGTGGCCGCCTTGAACAACCAGGGAAACGTGACGAAGCTGGCGATCTTCGACGACAACGCCGCCTCCTGGGTGGCTCAGAACAGCCTGGCCAACGGTCACGGATGGGAGACGAAGTGGCGTTTCGACATCGGCGACCGTGAGAAGTGGCGCTACATCTACGACTGGAATTACAAGCTGTTCTACCAGGCGGTTCCCGACGCGAACCGGTTCAAGATCGATGGTCGGCCGGTCATCATCATCTGGACGGGCAACACGGCCTTCCTCTCGAACATGCAGGGCAACGCGTCCCGGGCGCTGCTCTACGTGCGGGAAAAATGCCGGGCCGATTTCGGATTCGATCCCTACATCATTCTCTCGAGCGATTTTTTCGTGAACGACACGACCTGCACCGCCCCGGGAGTCGCCGATGCCTCGCACGGCTGGTTCATTCCTCCTCGACACGCCTCGACCACGACAACGTTCAAGGGAGTGCGAATCGGCGCCCTCGCCCCCTCCTTCCATCCGCCGGGCGATCCCGACTCCATCGATCCCCGACACGGGATCACGCTGGACGAAGCCCTGTCGGACACCGTCGGCGCCGGGGCCTTGCTCACGCTTTGCGAGGGCTTTACCGACTGGCTCGAAAGCGCGGCCCTGCTCCGGGTGCGAAACCTCGACGGCGACGGCGATCCCGTGCCCTACGACCGGACCGGCTACGATTATCCGAACCAGCGCATCAACCTGCTCCGAAAGCATGGTCGGGATCCCTTTCCGACCGAATTGAAGTTCGAGGCGGAAGGCTGCGACACCTTCGAGGGAGCCACCGGGGGAACGGGAACCTTCCGCAATGGCGGCATCACGGTCGAGGCATGCGACGACGCGGGCGGAGGATGGAACATCGGCCATGTGGCGGGTGGCGAATCGTTCGAATGGAAGGACGTGCCGCTCGACGGCCGGCCGATGTTCCTCGCGCGCATCGCCACTCCCCACGCCGGCCGGAGGGGGCATTTCGTCATCGACGGCCAGGCTCAGCCCTCGCGGGCGCTGCCCGCCACCGGCGGCTGGCAGACCTACCGGACGGTGAGCTTCGGCCCCTGCGGCACCTTCGATAAATCCCGCCATACCGTAAGATTCGTCAGCGACAACGGCGGGATCAACTTCAACTGGTGGCAGCTCCAGCGGCCAGGGCAGGAGCGGCTTTCCGATTCGACTTCCCCGAAGCCAAAGCCCGGTCCCGACGCCTCCTTCCCGTGAGACTTCCGAAAAGATCGATCGCTGCGTTCCCGCTTTCTGCCGCCATGTCAAACGTCCCCGCCGCCCCCAAAATCTCGCTCGACGAACGGATCGAGACCGAGTCGATCCCATTCCCGATCTCCTCCGGGGAATCCTTTCCGGCCCTCGCGGATCGGATCGTATCCGACCTCGGCGACGAGGTCGCGCTGCTGGGATTCGGCGAGGCGCTGCACGGCGGCGAGGAGATCCTTCAGCTGCGAAACCAGCTGTTCCGACGGCTCGTCGAGAAGCATGGATATTCCGCCATTGCCATCGAGAGCAGTTTTCCGCGGGCGCGCCAGGTGGACGAATACGTTCACGGCCGCGGCTTCGCGGACTACGAGGATGTGCGGGAGACCGGCTTCGGGCACGGCCTGGGTCGGCTCGAAGCCAATCGCGAGCTCGTGGAATGGATGCGCGCCTACAACCTCGATCCCGACCATGCCACGAAGCTGAGCTTTTACGGCTTCGATATCCCGACCGGAAACACGGGCGTCGCCAGCCCGCGGTCGGTGCTTGCGTTCGTGGTCGGTCACCTTGCCAAGATCGATGCCGGGCGAGCCGGCGAGCACCGCGAGAAGATCGAGGGCCTGCTCGGCGACGACGCGTCGTGGGAGAATCCCGCGGTTTACATGGATCCCTCCGCATCAATCGCGCTCTCGCCCTCCGCCGTCGCGCTGCGGATCGGGACGGAAGACCTCCTGGCCGAGATGCGCTCCCGGCGTCCGGAGCTGGTGGCCGCCAGCTCGGAAGATGAATACCGCGAAGCCCTGCACTGCGGGGAGATGGCCCGGCAGCTGCTGAATTTTCACGCCGCGATGGGCTCCCGGCGACCGGGACAATCCCCGGCGACGGTGCTCGGAACACGCGACGCTTCGATGTCGGACAATCTCGTCTTCATCAGGGACCGCGAACGAAATCGCGGCAAGTTGCTGGCGTTCGCCCACAACAGTCACCTGCAACGCGGCGAAGCCACCTGGCCGGGCCAGAACTATTGGGGCACCGACGACGATTGCCGATGGTGGCCCGCCGGGTCGCATCTCGCGGGCATCCTCGGGCCGCGCTACGCCGTCATCGGATCGGCCTTGGGCGTTTCCCGGGAAAACGGGATCGGAGAACCCGAAGCGGGGACCCTGGAGGCAAAGCTGACCCCGCTCGCGCGCCCGACCGTTCTCCTGCCGACCCGCGCCGGCGATTTCCGCGATCTACCCACCCGCGCCGGCAGCGTCAAAAATCCCACCTACGTCCCGCTCGACGCGCAGGCCGCGGGGAATTTCGATTGGATCGCGCTGGTTGCCAACGTCACCTTCCACCGCGGCGGCTCGCCCCTGGATGCGTGGGACGCCGAGCCAGGAAAGAAAGAGCCCTGACCGACCGCGCGTCGTCCCGCGGACGAAGAAGATCTTTTCAACGTCCCGCCCGAACTCGGCGGATCGAAACTTCGTTCCGGCTACGAACTCCGCCGGCCGGTCACGAGCCGGTAGAGGAGCAGCAGAACCACCGCCCCGATGACCGACGCGATGAATCCCACGGGTTCTCCTTCTCGATACCACCCCATCGCCCGGCCGAAGTAACCGGCAACGAACGAGCCGGCGAGACCCAGCAGGATGGTGATGATCCAGCCACCCGGATCGCGGCCCGGCGTGAGAAGCTTGGCGATGACGCCGACGAGAAGGCCGATGATGATTGCTCCGATGATGCTCATGATAAAGAAAGGTGAAGTTTGGGCCGGGTTGCTTGGATTCGACCTTCCCAGCTTGTATCGCGGGTCCGGAGGTTGAACAACGAAAGTTCGATCATCTTTTGCCGCGCGGCGCGCGGGGATTCGAATCTGATATTCATTCCGTCGAGTCACGGTAACGTGGACGGGTGGCCCAAACCCCGCTTCAACGCACCGGCCTTCTGGACACCCCGCCGGAGGAGGTCTTCGATCATTTTACGAACCTCGTCTCCAAGGTTCTCCGCACTCCGGTCGCCTTGATCTCGCTCGTCGATTTGAAGCGGCAGTTCTTCAAGAGCCAGATCGGGCTCGGCGAACCGCTCGCCTCCCAGCGCGAAACGCCGCTCGCCTCCTCGATCTGCAAACACGTCACCGCATCCGGGAAGCCGTTGATCGTCGAAGATGCCCGCACGAATGACCTGGTGAAGGACAACCCGGCCGTCCGCGAAATCGGCGTCGTCGCCTACGCGGGAGTTCCGCTGCACGACGACGAGAACAACGCGCTCGGCGCACTTTGCGCCATCGATTTCAAGCCACGCGTCTGGACGCACCACGAACTCGAGGTCCTCGAGGTGATTGCCCGGCAGATCAGCGCGGAGTTCGCCCTCCGCGCCGAGGTCAGGCGCCAGGGTCTCGATCTCGCGGCCCTTCGCGAGGCGGAGACGAATCGGCGATTTGCCAGCCGGGCCGACCGACATGATTTGCGCACCCCGCTCAACGCGCTGTTGCTGAGCGTCTCGGCGATCCCGCAGCTCGGCTCCTTGAACCCGGACCAGGAGGAATTCCTTCAGGTCGCGATCAAGAACGGCCGATCGTTGACCGCCATGATCGACAAGCTTCTCGACATCGGGAACGTCGATGCGCACGGCCACGACGCTCTTTCTCTCGCCGACTGCCTGCCGTTCGAGCTCGTCTCTCGCGCCATCGAGCAAGTCGTCACGCTGGCGCAAGGAAAAGGGGTCTCCCTCTTCCGCTCGGCGGGAGCCCCGCGGGAAATCCGCGCCGATGCGGACAAGATCGTCCGGGTGTTGGTCAACTTGATCGCAAACGCCATCAAGTTCACCCCGCCCGGAGGAAAGATCACCGTGTCGGTCGAGGAGGGCCTTCAAGGCGACACCCCGGCGACGATATTCTCGATCGAAGACACCGGTTCCGGCATCCCGGAGGAAGCTCTGCCGCTCGTCTTCGTGGATGGATTCCGGGTCGAAAAAGATGCTCCGACCAGCCGATCCACCGGGCTCGGTCTCACGTTTTGCAAGAAGATCGTCGAGGCGCACGGCGGCTCGATCGCCATCGAGAGCCGGTTGGGAAGCGGGAGCACCTTCACTTTCAGCGTCCCCGCGACCTTGTAACCCGCCATGCTCCGGAACGGTCTCGCTTTCCCCCTCCCGCCGCGATGAAAGCCGCGCACCGAGGCGGCGAACCACACCCGGTTCGCGATCACATCCCATGAAAACTCGAAGCCGATCTGCCCCGCGCCGGCGCGCCTCACGGCCTCGATCCAGATGCCCGGAACCCGGGCCTTCCGTGCCGGGACCACTCCCGGGGCCCGGCCCCTTCCTTGACAAACCAGCAAAGGGACCTCGGGGAACGCCGGCCCCGGCAGAAGTCTTCGGGGTGACGAGCGAAGGATCGAAAAAGCCCAAGCTTCTTCTCGTCGAGGACCACCGGGATACGGGCTACGTTTTCCAACGCCTCCTCCGGGACCATGGCTACGACGTGGCGCTGGCCATCGACGTGAAGTCGGCGATCGATCTCTTTGACCGCACGCGCTTCGACGCCGTCGTCAGCGACATCGGCTTACCGGATGGAACCGACCTCGACGTCACGAAACATGTCGCGGCGAAACCACTCGTTCCGTCGGTCGCGATCAGTGCGCTTTCCAGCGCGGAAGACATCGAACGCAGCGTCGCCGCGGGATTTCGCGCCCCATCTGGCGAAGCCCATCGACCTTGCTTCGCTGCTTCGCCTTCTCGCCTCCACCGAACCACCCGACGAGAGGGGGTGAGCCCCGCTTCACCGCCGGGTCGAACAGGTTTCCCAACCGGGCATTGAGCCGGGAAGAACCGGCGATTGGCTTTTCCGGTTCGCGGCCCGGTTCCTCCGTGATTTTCGGGCGCATCCTTCTCGCGGTTGCCTTGGCCGGCTCGTTGATTCCCTTAAGCCCGCCCATTCGCGCCCGGCGCCCGAGGTCTCCCGCGATTGTTGCGACGACGCTTCGAGCCCGCCCGGTAGGGTAATGCCCCCTCCCTCCAATTCTCCCGGAACCAGCTTACGGACTCGTCGGATGGGTTCTGTTCGACGTTTCCGTCCCGTTTGATTGCTAGGAACGGCCATGCAGTTCGCTGGCTTGGATGAGGACACCCCGCAACTGGAGTTGTTCCCATCGTGATCCGTTCCTCGAAATAAACCGCATTTCCGCAAAATCGACATTGCCCCGCTTTCTAGGGGCAATCATTTTTGGCTCCTACCGATCCCTCGATTCTATCAATAGACTGTCCGATTCTTGGCAGGGCCGAAGAATCCTTACGGACTCTTGCCTCTGGAGGCCCATTTTATCGACATTGCGTCTGATTTTCCTGCTTCCACTTGGTTTCACCAAGGCAAACCAACCGCGACACCGGCGACGTTTCTCTTTCGCCAGTAACGGTCGCAAGTTTGGGCAGGACTGAATTCTCGCCTGACACCGGAGCTGCGTGCTTCGCAGAATGTCCACACGGACGATCTTCATTCCCTACGGTGGCGCTGTCTCTATACAACAGTTCTCGAACGGCAGCAGACCACGGCTCTATTACAATCCGCCAGCCCCAAGCAAAAATCAGCGAACCGCGTTTCCGAATCCATGATTGTTCCGCTCAATAGCCCTCTCGATGGCCTGGCCGCTGACCGTTTCCTTTCCCTAGCCAAGTCTCTTTCGCGAAAAGTTTCACTGACCGATGCCGATTGGCGGAATTTTCTTGAACACGAGATTACATGGTCTCGGAACCAGACGCTTCTAAACGGCAGCCAGCTCGCTTACGAGGCTTCGGTGCGAGTGCTACTCGACCTTGCTCGCCTCGGTTGGCAGGTCCGAGAGGAGGGCTACGGTATTGAATTGATCGCGACAAAGGTCGCTCGCTCCAATCTTTCTCCGGACGGAATTCATTCCGAAAAACAATCTACGCGTGCTGTATTTGAGCCAGCAGTTGATGCGCAACGTCGAGACCCCACAGTGCGTGCGTTTATCCACCGCATGGAATCTCCCACGGCGGTTTCGAAAAAGAAGTCGATAACTCTTCTCATGGCCGCTGGCGGAGAACTCCACGCCCGGTTAAAAAACCAAAACACCGAGGCTGTCCAGCCTTATCTTCAACTCGTGGAAGCTGACGCCACGGATGAATTTACGGGCCATTCACTCCGAGAACTCTGGCGCTACTTCCGCTACTCGTGGTCGATTCCACAATTTGCCACTCCGGGTCGTCAGCTTCTCTATTTGGTCCGCGACGCAGCGCATCCATGTCATGCCGTCATGGGCATTATCGGGCTCAACAACTGCGCTCTCCAAATGGGAACCGCCCGCGAGACTCACCTCGGTTGGAATTTGGAGGCCATTCGCCGTCGTCTTGAGGAATTGGCAAACCGAGCGCCGGAGTTGTTACCAGCCGAGATCGACTGGATGGAAACACAGATCGCGTCAGCCCTCGCCGATGTTGAGTCCTCTGGTCTTGTCGATTCTGAAGAAATGGCGAATCCGACTTCCGAACTCATCGCCCGACTTCGACGCAAGGCAAAAGAGTTCGACGCCCTCCGCGATGAGACCCTTCGGACGTTTGCAAGTGAGAGATCCGGGGTGGACATAGCCTCGATGGTGGCCGAAACCGAAGACGCCCTTTACGGGCATCCTCCCGTCTCGGAGGACATGCTCAACCTCGAAGCCAAGCCATCCGCAAAACCGGGGATGCAAAAGGCCAGGCGCCATCTTGTCGCGCGGAAGCGCGCTGCCGTCCTTGCTGAGTTACTGCACGCACGGCTCACCCTTCGCAAATACCGCACGGAACTTATTGGCCCAACCACCCTAGCGACAGCGTTGGAAACCGAAGAGGTTGGATTTGCGATCAATACCGTGCTCTCCGCCCTCAAGAGCCGATTCGTCGGGATCAACATGCTTGAAATCAGCACATGCGGAGCAATCCCGCCTTATAACCATCTCCTCGGCGGCAAGCTCGCATCCCTCCTACTCTTTAGCCCACAAATAGCCGCCGACTACCGTCGCATTTACGGAGGACCATCGATCATCGCCTCTCAGATGAAAAACGAGCCGGTCCGTCGTACAAACGAACTCGTTTATCTTGGCACGAGCAGCCTTTACGCTCAGGGAAGCAGCCAATACGAGCGGCTCCGACTGCCTGCCGGAACCATTGCACCAGACCAACCCGAACTCCGTTTCCAAAAAATCGGCATTACCTCGGGTTACGGAACCCTCCAATTTCCCGCCGCCACACGTGAAGCCGTTGAACGATTCCTTACGAGCGTGCAACGCTTCCAGGATGTAAACAGTATTTTCGGCGAAGGACCTAGCCCAAAGCTCCGCAAGCTTGTCGCCGGTCTGCGCGAAATTGGATTCCCTCCCGACGCGCTGATGCGCCACAACCGCCCGCGTCTGATCTACTCCGTTCCTCTTTGTCTCCAGGCGCTTGATTACCTCAATGCCCGCTCATGCGAGCTGCCCTCATATATTAAAGAACCGGAAAGCTTTCCTGAGGCTACAAGCAAGATCATCACGTTTTGGAAGACTCGCTGGCTTGCCTCCCGCTTACGGCATCAGCCGAGCGTGCTTGCGCTCCTTTCTGCTCAACCAATCAAATTGAGCGAACGGCTCCCTTCGGAAGCTGAGCCAGCAGCGCCTCGATCAGAGCTCCCTGTCGTAGCTCGTGCCCAATCATCTACCCTTTGGCACCAACTCGCGGCCTCTGGCCCGAAAGTGACCTCCGACGCATTGAGCGTAGAGGAACTCGACGCACTCCACATTGAACAGCCAATTGAGGCATTCATGCGAAAGCGTGTAGCGGCAGGCGACAGTATTTTTCTCACTGGCAACGCGGGGGACGGGAAGACTCACCTGCTCCGCCGCTTACAGGACGATTTTAAGGCGGCTGGTGCGGATGTTATCGAAGATGCCACGGCGCTTATGCGCCAGGGCGATATGTCGCCTGTCCTTGATCGCTGGCGTCGCGCAGTCGCGGACAAACGCCCCTTCTGCGTTGCTATCAACGAATATCCACTTTACCTCCTCCGCAAAGAAGCCGGTAAATTCCTACCCGAACTAGCCGAGGAAATAACTCGGCAGACCGCACATCGGCTCTCATTCGGGCCGGAAGGACAGGACGAAGATGCCCAGCACGGCTTGTTGGTGCTCGACCTCAGCCTACGTAATCCTCTACGTCGTGCCTTTGCCGCCGCCTGCCTAAATCGCATCTTAAATGATCCGGCTCTCAGCAGCTTGGCCCAACCCGGAACGCCTCTCGCTTACAATCTGGAGCGCCTACGCCAATCCTCGATTCAAGATCGTCTTTTTTCTCTTTTTGATCGCTTGGCCTCACAGGGAGTCCGTGTCACCGTCCGTGAGCTTTGGGTGGTGCTTTCTCGTCTGGTTTTAGGATACCGGGCCGATCTGAAGGAACCTCTGGGCGAGGGTGTCTCGCATTGGTATTCGGAGACACTTTTTCAAGAGGACCCAAGATTCCGGATATTCGAAGCCTTGCGCAGTAGCGACCCCGCATCGAGCAGTCATCCTGTTTGGGATGCCAGACTTGAAGAAGCGTGTCCCTCGCTAGTCGGAGGCTGGACCGTAGGAACGCCACCAATTCGAGTAACGATTCGCCCCAATCGTTCTGATTTCGTGACGCTAAAGAGAGTCTTCTTTTTCGAGCATGTCTCGGGAGATGCATGTTTTGCACTCGAACCAGACGATTTAGCGGTGTTTCACCGGCTTTTAGGAAAGAGTAAAAATCAAGATACCCTGTCACGAGATGAACTCATTGAATCCATAAATCGGGCCTACTGCCCGGTGTCCTTCCACAGTATCAAAGATAGCCTCTATTTGTGGAACGGGCATCGCTTCCATGAGCAGCCCAGCGAGATTTTCTTGGCGAACCGCAGAGTTCCGGCGGATCAATTCACTTTGCTAGCGCCACGATTGCCCAAACGAGTGAGCGCCGCGTTTCCCGACTTTAGTTCAGATCACATCGCTTTAGTTTATGAGCCTTGCCGCTCGATTCGTCTTCAAATCGATAGCCAACTTTTCCGGGCTCTTTGGAAACTCCAGCACGGACTCCCTAGAAAACTACTTGCCGATCAAGACGGCTTCAAGATCGAGCAGTTCCTCGACAGCCTTCACACGAAGGCACCAGAGCCCGAAAGAAGATTGCTTTCAGCAAATCTCAAACGCAGAGAATTACTAGAAATTCACCTGAATCCCGAAGGAAGTAAGTATGACCGTGTCGTCCAACACCAACGCTAGCCAACGGACGAAAGAAGCCCGCAAGCGCGTTGTTGATCTTTACAAACGCGCAATCGGCTATCAGCCGATGCGAATGAAACCAGTTCATTTCGCTACCAGCTTTCTGCTGTGCCTCCATGGAAAATATAGAACTTTAGAACTTCTTAATAAGGCCGCAAACCCGAAGGCCGTCGAAAAGTCGCCGGGCGACCCGTATGTTTCTCGCAACCTTTTCGAGTTACTGAATGACTCAGATAATACCCCGCTTGGGGAGGCGGTCACGGAACAGGAATTTGCCATCCTTCGGACCCACTTAAATCAGGCATTCAACAATGATGGAGCGGCGTTAGCCCCAGGATTTAAACCATACTCTACTTTCGGTTTTGATTTTAGCACCCCTGCTCCCGATTTTTTGGCAAATGCCTCTAAAAACCATGGAAACTCTGGCGCTTTGATGTTTGCTATTCTTGGGCAATCGGCAAATGGCCGTGCATTTATCGACTGCGCGCGGAAGATTTTCGACCGTAGCCAACCACCAGCAGCCATCCTAGGGCGTCCTTTTGTTGAAGAAAATACAGACGACTACACGTCGCCTGAAAATCTTCTTCCTGGCGATTGTTCCAATGAGTTTTTAGTGACTGCTAGCAAACTAATGGAGCAACAGACTGATGCATTGCTCCAACTTGCTAAAAACATCGAAACGGGCGCGCCAGCTTACGCTTTGAGACAGTTAATTATTGGTGCGGGATCATGGTTGCTTCTTTTTATGATTAAGAAGTCGGTATCGCAAAGTCCTGTAATTCTGATCGACTATTCGTCTGGTCGCAGTGCGCGGCTCCGCACCCAGGCGAAAGCCTGTTTTGCTCGGCACATTTCGCAGTTCGGGAGTCTAATCGAGCGATTAATCGCCGAGCAAACCATCACAGCTGATACCGACGAGCAATCTGCCCTAATCGATCTCAAGGATATCGTGTCCAAGGAATTTGAGGAACATTTCAATGATTTTTCAGTGAGAATTGGTTGGGCCCAACCGCGAGCTGGAAACGTGAAACAAAAACATTTTGAGATAGTTCCAGACACATTAAAGGTGCTTTTGCTAAGCGTTTTATCGCCCGACGAAGTTATAACCATGGACGAACTGGCCGGGCGACTGTTGAAGGCTTGGGGAGTGTGCGTTGGGTTGGTTCCCACCGATCATGCGCTCCTCAACGACCGAGGATTCTCTCCATTGGATCACGACGCGGATATCCGTATGAATCGAGAATGTTTCAAAAGATTGGCCATTGCTATTGGGTTGGCACGAGAACCATCGGACGGACTTGTATTGTTCAGCCTTAGTTCCACAAACGGATAAACGGATGAACCAAGCGGAATACATTTCACAAGCAGTCGCGAGCTGGATTCTGGAACGACTCAAGAAAGAATCAGATTTTTCGTGCGAAGGACTTCCCTCACTCGATGTGTCACATTTTTTTCGCTGCCTTGCAGCAGACCCTGCTTTTCCCCAAGAAAATTTCTCAATTGCTCTTGCTGGTTTTGGAATGCCAACCAGCGAACTGGAAAATCAAGCACGGCGGGCTGGATTTTCCCGGATTGTAGCCGTTTCAGACGACCTCCACATCGCTGCAGAATGGCGAAATGACCGAAATACTCATCCGCGATCCATCGCGCTCGCATCCGGTTATCCGGCTGGCGTGCATACGTTAAGTCACTATGGACGGCCAAAATCGTCAGATTTGGCTGTATCGCTTCTTACGTGGGCAGCAAGTCGTATTTCGGAAGACGAAGCACTTCCTGAGGTTCACGCCCGATTACTCAACGAGATTGCTCAATCATCAGTCCTAAATCCTTTACGGTCTTTGGAGGCCTGCGCCCAATATTTGCATCTTTGGGATCAATTAATTCCAGACCACAGGAATCAGGCTCCCTGCCATGCGCTCTCCGCTCTCGGGCTACTCGCCGATCCCCAACTATTTGAAGCTGATCCGATTGGCGATAGACTGGCACTCAATTTACAAATCGTCGGTCAAATCAAGCAGTTAAGAACCTCCAGTCTAAGCAAGTTAGAAACAAGGGTAGGAAAATATAAGGATTTAGAGAGGCGTGAACGCGTTCTAAGTGCGACGGCGGCAGTCCGCACCTTTCTTTCCGATGCTGATCCGTCCCTGGGTCTGCTTCTCGCACAGGCTCTTGATGTTGTTAAAGCTCCGGGGGATCAAGAACCCACCCCCGACCCTGATGATCCTCAACCGCTCCCGCTCCCAACCCCGCCACAGAAAACCCCGCGCTTAGAGGATGTAGCGGCCGATTCCTTGCTAGACGGCAATGAACAAGACCTTTCGGCTATATCTGATGCCATTGAACAAGCATGGGAAGATTTTGAGCCGAATTCAGCAGAGGATTTGAAGGTCTCAATTGCATTGCCATCTGGCGGCGAATTTTCCGACCAGCTCCCAATCGACCGTAACGTGCTCGGGTGGGTGGAAGATTTTTGCAGCGAACAGAACTGGGGAGGGCTCATTGAAACCTCGGACACGAAGCTGTTGGATGCGCTAGCAAGAGCGTCCGACGGAAAACCTATTCCGCTACGCTGCGAGCGCATTGTTAACTTGGACGGTGAATGGTTTTCGATGGAAAGTTTGCTCCAAGGCTGGGACGAAGATTTGAAGGATCTGAATCCTGGACTGTTGGCGTGCTGGAGCGAGTTTCGTTCAATCCGGTTGAGGCTGTTACCACATCTACCCAAACTCCTTTTTCATGCTCGCGAGTGGCTAGACGGACGCTCCCATGTTTTGGCCGATATCCGCGCATATCTCGAGCAAGCCGCGAAACTTTACAAGGGCGTGCAGGAAAACTACCGCCAAATGAGCGAAGGTTCCTCCGACTGGGCTCGAATGACTTTAGAGGCACTTCTTGGGCTCGACGTTCTGCAGGTCCGAGTGCAGCTCCCCAACGGCGACACAGCTGCAAAGGCGGTTCTCATGCCGACACACCCACTTCATCTTTGGCGGAACGAGCGGCTGTCGAGTCTTCTGAGGGGACTCTCACGCAGCATGGACCTTGCGAGCGAAGATCGCGAGGTCATCTGCGAGAGCCTCAAACGCCCTGAGCAATTTCTTTCGGTTATTCGCTTGGGCACCGTGCCAGAGGGACGGGGGTTGTCCCAACTCCTGCCATTGGCGGATCAGATCGAGGGCCTCCCAGTTTTTGAAAACCTGATCAACGCCTGTTCCGGTTTGGACGGCGTGAAATGCTTGGCGGAAGCGATCGACCAATACGTCGTTCTCCATCCAAATCATCCTTTCCCTTTGCGTATCGCTGTGGTCAACCCGCCCCGTCCTGAGGCGCTGCTGGCTGACTTCGTTCGGATTTTGAACGACCCCCGTTATCGCGGCGCCCAACGATTGGCAGCAATCGATTTGGACATTTATGCGACAGCCAAGCATCGCGACAGGCTTGACGCGGCCCTGAGCTTCTCCGATTCACGGTATGAAGACATCGTCCAAGAAAAAATCGCCTCCGGGAGATTGGTGCTTAATTTACACGAAGCGCCACCCGACGAATCCACACTTGAGCGGATCGTTGAGCACATCCAACAAAGACCGGTTCACCTCGCCGCGATCTTTGACGAATCGACGATTCACATTCGGCGGCGCAGTGCTGGTCACCTCCTACCCATGAGCCCATTCTGCATTCGGCAGGACCTCAAGCTAGATCGGCGCACCGGGACCATCGAAATCAAACCGCAACCAGGCGAGTCCCCTTTCAGCGAATTTCTTCTGTTGATGAGCGAGCTGGAAGGCACCCAGCGCGATACCACTCCCTATGCTCATGCCGATGCCGAATCCCTAGCGCAAACAACCGATACATTGCTTCAAGGAGAAGCAAGCCCCGCACGCTGGATGTTTCTCGCAGACCGCGCTTTACCCCAGGAGTCGGGCATGCGCTCAGTAAAGATTTGGGAACGCCGAGAAGGCCAGAGAGACACTTTTCTAGCAGCTCGCGACTTTTCAACTTTGGCCCGCCTACTTCGTCCGGTCTTCGCGAGTTGTAATCTTACGGTCTCGCGAGAAACGATGACCGGATTACTACACCAAGGTGCCCGTTTGCTCGGTTCCGGTTTGTTGGGGATGATTAAAAAACAAGACGGCAAGCCTGACCAGAAACTGGTCGTCGGCTTCGCCGGTCTCATCCTTGCCGCACGCGACTTCCAGCGACGCTATCCAGGTTGTCTTGTGTTGTCCGTTGATCATCCCATTGCACGACTTTGGCTTCGAACTGGCACTCGTATGAACGAGGACCGATGCGACTTACTCGTCCTGCGCCATGATGGAGAGCAAGTCGCACTCACTGCGGTCGAAGTCAAATCTTCACTCGGCGAAGAACTCTCCGACGGTGCAAAGCGCCTCGGACACGCTAAAGAACAGGCGCTAGCGACTCTGCAAGCAGTCGAGGATGGTCTGTCGGCCGGTCGTGGTGGATCCCAAAGTCCTCTTTCAATTCCGCGCTGCGAAATGCTCAAATTCGCACTCGCGCGTGCTGCACAGGCTCGAACTGCCGACCCTGCAACCGACCGGGACAATCGGAAACGATGGGGCTTATGGTTGCTCGAATTATTCCCCGAAGCCGCTACATCCGCTTCTCCAGTGAACCTCGAAGCCGTTGTGGTCAGCGTGCTTTTACAAAAGGCAAGCCCGGTGCGAGACGTAACGGAAACTACTCCAGACGGAAAACGCATGGTGCTCCGCACATTAAGCGAGCCTGATATTAACTCACTGATCGCCGCCGCAAAGGAGACCGATCCATCCGCACCCCCGTTTTCCCTAGACGAGAGCAAGGACCTTCCGAGCGAGGATTTCTCTGCGAAATCGCCCGACCCAGAACGTCCCGAGGAACCAGGGTCTGCATCTGTTGATCAGGATTCAGGTGCTCCTCGTAAGCCGCCCGGTGGAAACACTGTCGCGCCGATGCCCTTGATTCAGCCAACACCAGCGGATAATTTATCCGTCGCAAACCCTCACGATTGGCCGCCGCCTGTAAACCGGCTCGGAATGATTGGGCAGCACGAACCCGTGATGCGCTTGGTCGAGCAAGCACTTTATGCCCGAAATACAGGACGTCGCTTCAGCGACAAGCTACTAGTCGGTCCCGCTGGTGTTGGCAAGAGCACGCTAGTTCGAAAAATTGCGGAACTCGTGCTAGGGAGGGATCACCTTTTCTTAAGCGGCAGCAGCCTCCGACAGCCACGCGATCTCATCGAGTGTCTGCGACGAGAAAACCTCGTGCCGAGTGGGCAGGTAGGTGTAAGAATCGTTCTCGAATCGTGCCTGGTATTTGTTGACGAGGTGCATGGAATCTCAAATCCGGTGGCAACCATGTTGCTGAGCGCCATGGACGACGCCCGCACCTCCACCATTGAAAACACGCTTTACGATTTTCAGAACGTCATCTTCCTCCTCGCAACAACCGATCCCGGAAAGCTCTCCGAGGCCTTTCAAAGTCGCCCTAACAAAACCTACCTCAGCCCCTATACGTTGCACGAGCTTGCGGGTATCATCTGGCTGCATGGAAAATCTGCCCTCGACGGTGCCGAACTCTCCAAAGAGGCCTGCTATGAAATCGCGGCACGGTGCCGGTGCAATCCTCGTCGCAGCGTGCGCGACCTTACCGAGGCGTTAATCCCGCACTTCTATTCCCGCGCCCACCAAGCCCACGGCGAGGACACTACCCACCAGCAGATTTCGGAAATAATGACTTCCGAGGCCATCGCTGCGTTTTACGAAGCAGAGGGCATTGACTTCAATGGTCTCGACAACGTGGCTACGAGGTTCCTCACGTATCTTAAGCAACACGGAAGCGCTTCAGAAGCCACCCTGCGCCAAGCACTCGGCATTCCCCACGCCAATGACTTCCTCGAAGTTGCCGAATATCTTGTTCGCCTTGGATTGATTGAAACTACCAGTGGAGGTCGTCGCCTAACTCGTGAGGGGCTTCGCTATTTGAAGGATGGCGAGCGCCAAGATTTGCGAGATCGAATTTCAAGAGCATTCGAATAACAATGTTCAGAAGACTCTTCAAAAAGGCAGCTGCGAAGAAGAGCCTCGCTACTTCCACCGTGCTTTGCCCTCTCGCTCTTCCCCTACGATCCGTTTCCACAAATCCTCGCTGTAGGTCTTCACACCCTCTTCTTCCCGTTTCCCCTCAAATCGCGACCAATTAAATAGAAAATGCCCAGGTGGGTGACGAGGCGATTCCCGCCGGTAACTGCACGGTTTTTTGATGACAGGACAAAACGAGGGTCAATCGATCTTTTTCGCCTCGAAAATCTCCAACCAACCAACGAGTCATCGACCGCAGCGCTTGTGTTTAAGCGGGTGAAGAGTCGATGGGGAGAAATGGCGGAAGGGGTGGGATTCGAACCCACGGTGAGTTTAACCCCACGCACGATTTCGAGTCGTGTGCCTTAAACCGGACTCAGCCACCCTTCCTTTTCCGGTGCTGCATCCTACGGGGACGCGCTTCGTTTGCAATCAGAAAGCAGGTGGCGATTCAGGCCGTCCGCGCGTTCCCGCCGACAATGACCCACGCGCGGGCTGGCTTCGCGCCGCGATTTCCGTTAACACCATGACCGCATGAAAATCCTCCTTGCTGCCTCGGAGCTGGAACCCTTCACGGGCTCGGGCGATTTCGGCGCCGCTCTGCGCGCGCTCGCCGGCGGGCTCGTCGCGCGCGGCCACGAGGTCAGCGTGGTGCTGCCCTATTACCGGGCCGCCCGCGAGAATGGCGCCGCGAAGGCCAAACGCACCGGCGTGAAGTTCACCGTGCCGGTCGGCGGGGCCCGTTACGCGAGCGCGCTGCGCGAGATGACGACCCCCGATGGCGTTCAGGTCTTTTTCATCGAGCGGGATGAGTTCTTCGATCGCTCCGGCCTCTATGGCACGCCCGATGGGGACTACCAGGACAACGCGGCAAGGTTCGTCTATTTCGCCCGCTGCGTGGTCGAGCTTGCCCGCCGCCTCGAGCCCGCCCCGGAAATTCTGCACGCCCACAACTGGCAGGCCGCCCTCGTCCCGATCTTTGCCGCCGAGCAGGGCCTGCCCGCCCGCCGGGTGCTTTCCGCGCACACGCTCGAATTCCAGGGCAACTTCTGGAGCTACGATTTCGCGCTCACCAACCTGCCCGGCGAATATTTCTCCCCGCGCGGGCTGGAATATTACGGCAGCATGAATCTGCTCAAGGGCGGAATCCTTTCCGCGGAAAGCGTCGTCCTGCCGGGCCCGCGCCATGTCAGCGAGGCCCAGACCCCCGCTTACGGCTGCGGGCTGGATCCCGTTCTCCGCGAGCAGGCCGCAAAGCTCGAGGGGATCGCCAACGGCATCGACGCGGACGCCTGGAATCCCGCCGCGGACCAGGCGTTGCCAAAGCCCTACAAGAACGCCGCGGGAAAATCCGCGAACCAGAAGCCGTGGCTGGCCCGGGCCGGGCTGGCCGCGGGGGCCTTGTCCCTGCTCTCGGTCACGGACGCGACCACCGACGACGGCCTGGCCGCGTTGCTGCCGGCGCTGGATCGCATTTTCGAGTCCGGCGCGCAACTTGCCGTGCTCGGCCGCGTGGCTCCGGGAAATCTCGCCGCCATGGAGCATGCGCGCCGCAAGCACGCCGGCCGTCTGGCTTGGTTCCCGGACTACGACGAGGATACGCTCCGCCTTGCGCTGGCCGGTTCGGAGGCCCTCGTCGGCGCGGCTCCGATCGCGCCCGATGCGGACATCCTTCGGCGCGCGCTTCGCTATGGCGTGCTGCCGATCTGCCTCGGCTGCGGCGGGCTTTCCTCCCTTGCGCCCGCTTTCCCGGCCGGCTGCGCCTTTCCGTTCTACGCCGCCACGCCGGACGCGCTGGTGGATGTCGTCCGTCGCGCCGCCGAGGTGCGCCGGGACGCGACGAAGTGGCAATCCTCCGTCGAGCGGGCCATGGCCATGGATTTCTCCTGGGACGCGACCGCCGCCGCCACCGAGGCTCTCTATCAATGGCTGCTCTCACGCGCCGGCCTTGCCCGGGCCGCGTAAATGCTGCCCGATCTTCGCACCGAAATTCCCGGTCCCGAATCACGCCGGCTCGCCGCCGAGTTGCGCCGATACGAGTCGCGAAACGTCACTTTTACCGGCGCCGACTTCCCGATCTTCTGGGAGCGCGCGTCGGGTTCGAACGTCTGGGACGTCGACGGGAATCGCTTTCTGGACCTGACCTCGGCCTTCGCCGTCGCGAGCCTCGGGCATGGCGCCCCGCCGGTGATCGAGGCGTTGCGCGAGCAATCGACCCGGCTCGTTCACGCGATGGGCGACGTGCATCCCACGCGGCAAAAGGCGGAGCTTTGCCGGCGGCTCAGCGAAATCACGTTCGAACGCTGGGGCGCGGGCCCCGGCCGCACGATCCTCGCGAACTCCGGATCGGAAGCCGTCGAGGCCGCGTTGAAAACCGCGCTGCTCCACACCGGCCGGGCTGGCGTCCTCTCGTTCACGGGCGGCTATCACGGCCTCGGCCACGGCGCGCTGGCGACCGTGGGCATCCCCTTTTTTCGCGAGCCGTTCGACGCGCAGCTCGCGCGCTTCGGGGTGCAGCTTCCTTTTCCGACGCGCTTGAAACCGGGTCTCGACGACTTTCGGCGCTGCCTGTTCGCGAAGCTCGCGGCCGCGCCCATCGGCGCCATCCTCGTCGAGCCGGTGCAGGGCCGCGGCGGCGAGGTCGTGCCGCCGGACGATTTTCTGCCCCTGCTGCGGGAGGCCTGCGACGCGCACGGCGCGGTGCTCATCTTCGACGAGATCTACACCGGCTTCCACCGCACCGGCCGGCTTTTTGCCGGCGAGCATTCCGGGGTGACGCCCGACTTGATCTGCCTCGGCAAGGCGCTTACCTCGGGATTTCCCCTCTCCGCCTGCGTGGGGCGGGCGGAAATCATGGACGCCTGGCCGGAATCCTCCGGCGAGGCGCTGCACACGAGCACCTACCTCGGGAACCCGCTCGGCTGCGCGATGGCGCTCGCCTCGATCCGCGAGCATTTACGGCCGGAGACCGCCGCGGGGGTGGAGGAGACCTCCGGTCTTCTCGACGAAATCCTGAGCGCGCTCCGCTCACGGGCGATCGGCGAGATCCGCGGCCGTGGCTTGATGCGGGGCGTCGCGTTGATTCACCCGGATGGCTCGCCGGACCCCGCCCGGGCCGGCGCGTGCGTGGTGCAGGCCTTGAAGGACGGAATCGTGCTGCTGGCGGGTTCGCCGGCCGGCCACGTCCTTTCCCTCACGCCGCCCTTCACGATTACGCGGGAGGAACTCGTCTTCGCGCTCGGGAAGCTTCAGGAATACCTCACGTCCCGGGCGGGATCCATCTCGTAGTCGACCGCGAGCCGTTCCGTGATGTTCGGGCGAATGACCTCCTCGACGAACTTCACGTGATTCGGGTCGTCGCGGTAGATCGCGAGTTTTTCCAGGCTCTCGACGTCGACCGAAAGAAAAAACGGCCACTCGGCGGGCGCCTTCACGGGTTTTCCGCATTTCACGTTCAGCACCTCGGGGATCTTGAGGAGCTGGATGCGCGTCTGGCGCATCATCCATTCGATCTTCTCGTCGTCCACGCCGGGCTTGAGCTTGAACAGGACGAGGTGATGAATCATCGCGCAGACGGGAACTCCGCGATCACCTCGACCAGTCGAGCGCGCCTTTTTTGATCGCGTAGATGTAGCCGAACAACAGCACCAGCACGAAGACGAACATGCTGCCGAGGATGAGCTTGCCGTGCGTGGCGACCGTCTCGGTGAACGTGACCGCCCACGGATACATGAACACGATTTCGATGTCGAAAAGGATGAACAGCATCGCCACGAGATAAAATTTCACGCTGAAGCGCGGCTGCGCGCCGACCTCGGGGATCACGCCGCACTCGTAGGATGCGTCCTTGTTGGCGTTGCGCCGGCCCCGGCGGCCGAGCAGCAGATTCAACAGGAGCGTGACCGTGGCGAAGCCGACGGCGACCAGCACGTGCAGCAAAATGGGGAGATAATCCTGAGTCATCGACTCGGCATATAACGAGCGGCGCCCAGCGGCGCAATCGTCGAACGCGATTACTTGATGGCGGCGACTTCGGGCAGCGGAGTCAGCGGCACCAGTGCCTTCGAGATCGAGGCCAGGCCCTTGTATTTCTTGCCCGCTTTTTTCACCATCCCACGGGACACGAGATTCTGGAGCTTCTCGTAGGCGCGAAGGCGAAGCATCTCCTCGCCGCCGCTGGCCGCATTGCGCGCCTTCAGCGCCTCGTGAACGACCTCGAAGAGCTGCTTGAACTCATAGGAGATCTTTTTGGAGAGAGCGGCGACGAGCTCCTCCGTCACCAGATCGGGAAGCCGACGAGAAAAGGCGCTTTTTCTTTGCATAACCGTGGGCGTAGAGACTAGCACCGGGGCGGGCGGGTGTCAGCCGAATTTTTCCCGGCCCGCGCGATTTCTCGGCTATGACCGAAGCCGCCGCTTCCAGGGAAAGGAGCCGAACGCCGCGAAATCCAAACTCCGTCTCCGCGCCCGGCCGATGACCGCATCGTAGGCGGCGACCCCGGGAGCGCCGTCGATTTCCATGAAAAAGACCGCCCGCTCCGAGTGCCCGGGAAAGGGGCGCGAGATGATGCGGTTGATGTTCACGCCCGCCTTCGCGAAGGGCTCGAGAAATCGATAGAGGCTCCCCGACTCGTTGCCGAAGGAAACGGCGAGCGCCGTGCGCGCTTCGTCGGGGCGGGCCGGCATCCGCTCCCGCCGGCAAAGCACCAGGAAATTCGTCAGGTTCACCTTCCCGCCCAGCTTTGGGCGGGCCAGCACGTCGAGGCCGTAGATCGCCGCCGCCCCGGGCGCGGACAGGGCCGCTCCGCCCCGGACTCGAGACGCCTTTTCCGCCGCCACCGCCGTGCTGCTGACCGCCTCCACGTCCGCCGCCGGATACTGTGCCTTCAGCCAATCCCGGTGGTGCTGCAGCTGCACGAAATGCGAGAAAACCTTCTTCACCGGCCCCTCGTCCCGCCCCAGCAGGGCGATCCGCACGTCGAGCGTGAGCTCCTCGGCGATGAACAGCCGCCCGGCGTTCTCGATCAGCAGATCCACCGTGTCGTAGATCGTGCCACCGGAGGAATTCTCCAACGGCACCACGGCGAGCGCGGCCGGATCCCCCCGCAGGAACTCGAAGATCGCGCCGATGCTCGGGCAGGCCACCAGCCGGTCGTCGGGACGAAAACGCTTGCGCGCGACGAGGTGCGAGAATGTTCCCTGGGGGCCAAGATACGCGACGGGCGCCATCCCCCCATTGAAAGCGGATTCCGCCGCCATTTCGCAATCACCAATGAATGCCCGCTGGGAATGCGCCCGCGCGAATGCTTTCTTCTCCGTGGTCCGTCGTCCGAAACATGGAAAGCCTCGTCTACATTCCCCTTCTGCTGGTTGCGATCCTCCCGGCCTTCTTCGGGATGGTGCAATACAACCTCCTCATCGCCCTGCGAAATCGCGTCCGCGAATCGTGGGGCGCCATCGATGACGAGTTGAAACGCCGCTACGGGCTCGTTCCACGCCTGATCGAGGTGGCCCGCGCGTTCCTCGGGCACGAACATGATGCATTCACCCGCCTGATGGACGTGCGCGACCGATGCGCCGCAAATCATGGCCCCATCAGCTCCCAGTCCCAGGACGAGCGCGCCCTCGTCGCCGCCCTGCAGGATTTTCTGGCCCGGGCCGCGGCCTGCCCCGGTCTCGAGGCCGACCCTCGCTTCGGCGAGCTTCACGCCGAACTCGTCGAGACGGAAAACCGCATCCAGGCGGCCCGGCGTTCTTTCGACGGCCACGTCCGCGCCTACCAGAAAAAATGCGGGGCGTTCCCCGGCTCCCTCATCGCCCGGATGTTCGGCTTTTCGCCCATGGCGTTTTTCGCGGTGGAGTCCGCTCTCCGCGAGACACCGGCGGCCCTCCCTTGACCGGCCTCCCGCGAGCGGCTATCGCTTCCCGCTCCCCCACCGAATGACCTCCCGACGCCCCGCCTCGCTGTCCCCGGTTCTCTTCGCCATTCTCGTCACCGCCTTACCGCTCCCGCGGCGGAGCCGGATGCCGCCTCGTTCGTCGATCCCATGATCGGGACCGCCGCGCACGGCCACACTTTCCCGGGCGCCACCGCGCCATTCGGCATGGTGCAGGTGAGCCCCGACACCGGCAACCAGGGATGGGACCGCTGCTCCGGGTACAATTACAAGGACGACACCATTCTTGGTTTCAGCCACACGCATCTCAGCGGCACCGGCTGCGGCGACCTCGGCAACCTGCTCTTCTTCCCGTTCGCGGGCGACATCCCCTGGAAGCCGGGGCCGACGAAAGACACCGGCGACCGGCTTCTTCCGCCCACCGGCTACCGCGCTCATTTCCGCCACGCCAACGAACACGCCGAGGCCGGCTACTACCGCGTGAAGCTCGACGAATCGGGCACCGTGGTGGAACTCACGGCAACGAAGCGGGCCGCGGTGCATCGCTACACTTTCGCGCGATCAGGCGCCGCCGGCGTGCTCATCGACCTCGCCTCCAAATTGCACCCCGGAGACGACGCGAGCTTCGACGGCGCGTTGAAGCTCGAGGGCCCGCACACCGTCTCCGGCTGGCAGCGCACCGACGGTTGGTCCAGCGACAAGACCTTCTATTTCGTCGCCGATTTTTCCGTGGCGATCGACGACTGCACGCTCCGCACGCAGGAAAAGCCCGTCGCCGGCAAATCCGTCGCCGGCCGCGACGTCCGCGGCGTGTTCGGCTTCAAGACCGCCGCCGGCCAGGCCGTCACGGTGAAGATCGGCATCTCGCCCATCAGCATCGAGGGCGCCCGGAAAAACCTGCGGGCCGAAATCGGCGCGAACGACTTCGACCAGGTCCGGACCCTCGCGCGGGCCGACTGGAACCGCCAGCTCAGCCGCATCGCCGTGGAATCGTCCGACGCTCCGCAAAAACGCACGTTCTACACCGCGCTCTACCACACGATGGTCACGCCGAACCTCTACAACGACGCCGATGGCCGCTACATCGGCCCCGACCGGCAGGTGCACGCGAATCCCGGCTTCGAATATTATTCGACCTTCTCGCTCTGGGACACCTTCCGCGCCGCGAATCCGCTCTACACCCTCATCGAGCCGGAGCGCGTCCGGGACTTCGTCGATACGATGCTCGCCCACTTCGAGGAGTCGCCCGAAAAGCAGCTTCCGGTGTGGACGCTCTGCGCGAACGACACCTGGTGCATGATCGGCTACCACTCCGTGCCGGTGATCGCGGACGCCTGGTTCAAGGGCCTCGTGAACGCCGATAAAAACCGCCTCCTCGAGGCCATGACCGCCAGCGCCAACGCCCGCGAGGGCCATGAGGAATACGGCCGGCAAGGCTTCGTCTCCGGCGGCTTCCGCGACGCCCAGGGCGCCTCGCGCACGCTCGAATACGCGTACGACGACTGGTGCATCGCGCAATTCGCCGACGCCATCGGCGCGAAGAACGACGCAAAAACCTACCGCGCCCGCGCCGGGAATTTTCGCAAGATCTACGACCCGAAGACCGGCTTCATGCGCGCCCGCGACAAAGAAGGCAAGTGGCTCGGGAAGTTCAATCCCACCACGGTCGACTTCGACGCCTACACGGAAGCCAACGCCTGGCAATACACGTGGTCGGTCATGCAGGACGTGCCCGGCCTGATCGACCTGACGGGCGGCCCCGCGGCCTTCACCAAAAAGCTCGACGAGATGTGGACGATCAAAACCGTCGAGTCCGGCATCTCCGACGTCACCGGCCTCATCGGCCAATACGCGCAGGGAAACGAGCCGAGCCACCATATCGCCTACCTCTACGACTGGGTCGGCGAGCCCTGGAAGACGCAGAAATGGACGCGGGAGATCGTCTCCACCATGTATTCCGACCAGCCCGACGGCCTCTGCGGCAACGAAGACTGCGGCCAGATGTCCGCCTGGTACGTGTTCAGCGCCCTCGGCCTTTATCCCGTGAATCCCGCCAGCGGCGTCTACATGATCGGGAGCCCCATTTTTCCCCGCGCGACGCTCGTCGTCGGGTTGGGTAAAAAGGCGTTCGTCATCGAGACGAAGAACGCCGCGCCGAAAAATATCTACATCCAATCCGCGTTCCTCGACGGCAAGCCGCTCGACCGCGCGTGGATCACCCACCGCGAATTGACCGCCGGGGGCCGCCTGGAATTTGTCATGGGCCCGAACCCGAACAAAGCCTGGGCCGTCGAGGCCGGGCCTCCGCTCACGGGGTATTAGGATCGAACGTCGATCGCGCCGGTATCGCCCGGGTCGATGTTCACGCGCTCGATTATCGATTCAAGGATTCGAACCGCTGCGTTACCGGTTCCGGCGTGAATCGTTCCCGCGCGTCGAGAAGGCCTCTCAACCGCCCGACGGTCAACTCCTCGAGGCTCGCCTCCGCCGCCTCGAGCAACGCCCGCGCGCCCGGCAGGGGGGCCACGCCGTCGACCTGCAGCAATTCGCGATCCAGTTCTTCCTTCCGCCCGCCCAGCCGAGCCACCTCCGCGGGTGGCCTCGCCCCGCCGAAGTCGGGGATGATTTTTTCGTTTTCCTGGCCGAAACCCCGCTTGAAGTGCCCCGCCGGCAGGCGAGAATCTTCCTCCGCCGCGAGTCGTTCCCACGCGCGCTCGGGCTGCGCCGAGGGATCGATGATCACGCCGTCCCGGTCGAAAATCCCGCCGAAGCTCACCGCATCATTAAACGCGCCATGAAATCCTCACCCCGCACAAAGCGCCAAAGGCCGGCCGGCTCCCCCGCCGCCCCCCTGCTTGCCGCTCCCGTCGTCGGCGCGGCGCGCCATGTCGTTCTCGTCCCGGGCCTCTGGGACACACCATGGACGATGCGGCGCATGCACCGCATGCTTCGCGAGGCCGGCTTCGAAACGACGCTCGTCTCTCTCCGCCCGAACGACGGGCGCCTCGGCCTCGACGCCCTCGCCGCGCAGGTGCGCGATCAGATCGAGGCCCGCGTTCCCGCCCGCGAAAAACTTTCCATCGTCGGTTTCAGCATGGGCGGCCTCGTCGCGCGATCCTATCTCCGCCAATTCGGCGATCCCGTCCGCGTCACGACGTTCATCAGCATCTCCTCTCCGCACCGCGGCACCTGGACCGCCTGGCTGCTCCCCCATGAAGGCGTCCGCGACATGCGGCCCGGCAGCCCGTTTCTCGCCGCGCTGGATGCCGATGCCGCGCGCTACGCCGGCACGCGGTGGATCACCCTCCGCACTCCGCTGGACCTCACCATCCTTCCCGCCGACAGCTCGAGCCTCCCCTGGGCGAGCAACGCCGCGTTTCCCGTCCTCCTGCACCCGCTCATGCTCTGGGATCGCCGCGTCATTCGCGCCGTCATCGCCGCGCTCCCCGCCCGGCCATAGCCCGCGATTTCATCATTTCCTGATTTCCTCCCGCGGGAATCCCCGCTAATCCAGCCTCGTGGAAATTCGTAAATCCGAGGAAAACGGCGTTCGCATCCTTCATCCCGAGGGTGAAATCGACCTCCACGGCTCCCCCATCCTGCGCGCGGAATTGCACGCCCTCGTGGAGGCGAAGACGCCGACCGTTCTCGCGGACTTCTCCGGCGTGAAATACATCGATTCCTCCGGCCTCGCGACGCTGGTGGAATACGTTCGCGACAGCAAGGCCTTCGGCGGGCGCATCGCGCTCTTCGGCCTCCAACCCAAGGTCCGGATGGTCTTCGAACTCGTGCGATTGAACGAGCTCTTCACCATCACCGACTCGAAGGAATCCGCCCTCGCCGCCCTGGCGCCGGCCTGATTCCCCGCCCTCCCCTCTCGCGTGCGGGATTACTTCCAGCTCAACGCGCAGATTCTCTACTGGCTGCTCGTCGCTCCCTTCCGGGGCACGCCCGTCCGCCTTTCCGCCATCGCCCAGCAGATGGTCCGCATCGGCGTGCAGGCCGTGCCCATGACCGCCCTCACTTCGCTCAGCATCGGCGTCACCCTCGCGATGCAGGGCGCCCACGAGCTCGCCCGCATGGGCGCCACCGGCTACGTGCCCGACCTCGTCGCCCTTTCCCTCCTCCGGGAGCTCGGGCCGCTCCTCGTCGGCGTCGTGGTCATCGGCCGCAGCGGCTCCGCCGTCACGGCCGAGCTCGGCACGATGAAGGTCTCCGAGGAAATCGAAGCCCTCGAGGTCATGGCGATCAATCCCGTGCGCTACCTCGTCGTCCCGCGTTTCCTCGCGATGCTGGTCATGCTGCCCGCGCTCACCGTCTTCGGCAGCTACGTGGGCATGGCCGGCGGCTGGATCATCTGCCACTTTTCGCTCGACCTCGAGACGTCCGCCTACATCCGGCGGCTCGTGGAAAGCTCGCACCCGATGGATCTCTACAGCGGCACGGTCAAGAGCTTCGTCTTCGCGTGGCTCATCATCACGATCGCCTGCCGCTTCGGCCTCGGCGTCAAGGGCGGCGCCGAGGGCGTGGGTCTCGCCACCACGAATTCCGTCGTCGTCTGCATCCTCACCATGCTCATCGCCGACGCCCTGCTCACGGCCTTCTTCTTCACCATCGGCGCATGAGCGAGCCCATCATCGAAGTCCGCGATCTCGTCCGTAAATTCGGCGACCGCACCGTCCTGGACGGCATTTCCTTCACCGTCGAAAAGGGCGAGACCATGATCATCATGGGCGGCAGCGGCTGCGGCAAGAGCACGCTCCTGCGCCACATCATCGGCTCGATGAAGCCCACCAGCGGCTCCGTGAAAATCTTCGGCGAAGAGATCACGACGATGTCCGAAAAAGAGCTCGAAAAGCTTCGCCTGCGCTTCGGCATGAACTTCCAATTCGGCGCGCTCCTCCAATCCCTCACCGTCGGCGAGAACGTCGCCCTGCCCCTGCTGGAAAACAGCAAGGTCGACCCCGGGATCGTCGACCTCGTCGTGAAGCTGAAGCTCGAGCTCGTCGGCCTCACCGGCTTCGAACACCTCAAGCCCGCCGAAATCAGCGGCGGCATGCGCAAGCGGGTCGGCCTCGCCCGCGCCGTCGCCCTCGACCCGGAACTCCTCTTCAGCGACGAACCCACCAGCGGCCTCGATCCCATCATGACCGCCGTCATCGATCAGCTCACGCTCGACCTCACCCGCAAGCTCGACATGACGGCCGTCGTCGTCACCCACGACATGACGAGCGCATTCCGCATCGGCACGAAAATGATCATGCTCGGCGCCTCGAACAACCAGGGCCGCATCATCGCCATGGGCACGCCCGACGAGATCCGCCGCAGCGACAATCCCGAGGTCCAGCAATTCATCAACGGTCACCCCGACGGCCCCATTCCGCTGCGGCTCGCGAAAGCCGACTACCTCGATCGCCTCCTCGGCCACCCCCGCCCCGAGGACCTGTGAGCTCCCGCGGAGGCGCGGAGAATAAGATTCAAATGATCGAACCTCTCGTCCTATATCCTCTCTCCGCGCCTCCGCGCCTCCGCGGGCTGCCACGAACGAAATGAAAAAACTTGGAGACTGGGCCATCGCGTTGACCGTCGTCATCTGCAGCGTCGTGCTCTTCCTCGCCCTCGCCTTCGCGCTGCAGGGGAACCCCTTCGACCATCCCCGCCGCACCCTGCGCGCGGACTTCCCGGACATCACCGGCGTTCAGACCAGCTCCCTCGTCAAATACGCGGGCGCCGTCGCCGGGTCCGTCGATTCCATCCGCATCCTCACGCCCGAGGAACGCATCGCCTCCGGCCACCCGGAAAATGCGGTGGAGGTCGTTCTCGCCATCGACAACAAGGTGCCGCCCCTCAGCCGCGGCCTCGTCGCAAGCATCGCGTCCGATACGCTCCTGAGCGACAAGTTCATCGTCCTCCTCGGCGGCAACCCCAAGGCTCCCGTCCTCGAAAACGGCGCCGTCATCGCCAGCATCACGCCCGTCACGTTCGACGCCATCCTGCGCGACATCGGCGGCATGCTCGAGTCCGTCCGCCGCACCCTCGGCGGATCGACGGGCGGTCTCGACGGTCTGCTTCCACTTGCCAATAAAACCCTCGCCGAACTCGGCCGGGTCATCACGGGCATCCAGACCCTCCTCGCCGGCGGCGACACCCTGCTCACCGACGCCAGCTCGCTGTTGAAATCCGGCAACGGCCTTCTCGCCGATGGCCGCACGCTCCTCGCCGAGAATCGCCCCGCCCTCGCCCGGCTCCTCGCCCAGCTCTCCCAGACCGCCGACTCGCTGGACGCCCTCACCAAACGCGCCGACGAGCTCGTCGAGACCAACGGCCCGAACATCGACGCCTCCACCCGTGAAGCGGCCGCGCTCCTTCGCGAGCTCAAGCAAACCGCCGCCTCCACCCGCACCCTCGTCGATCAGCTTCGCGCCCGCCCCCAGTCGCTTCTGTGGGGACCCGGCCGGCCGCCGAGACCGCCGACGGGCGCAAATTGACCATCGCCTCAGTCGACGCCTTGCTCCGAAGGCGGCCGCCCGGGTTCCCTGCCTTCGATCGACGTCGGCCCGGACAAAATCTCCAGCACGAACGCCGCAAGGACGGGCGGGGCGGCGACCAGCACGACGATGGGCCCCGTCACGTCGAAATGCGCCTTGTCCTCGACGAACAGGTAGAGGGCTCCTCCGACGAGCAGCAGCCAGGGAACCCCCAGCCCAAGACAGGTCCAGACGACGCGCCGCACCCACGAGGAAATGACCAGCGCGATCCCGACCGCGAAGATCATCGTATCCGTCTGCGTGGAATGCACGGGCTCGTATTGTTCGACGGTCGCGTAGGCGCAAAGGGCAATGCCCGCGACGACGAGCACCGCGTTGCCCACGAACTTGAGCAGTTCCACGTAAACCCGCCAAAGCCAACCAAACGGGTTGTTCATGCCCGATCTTGCAACAAATTCGGCCGTTTGGGATCAAGATGTTTTGCCCGGGGTCTTTCTCGACGGGACGGCCGGGGCAGGTTCCCCGTCCCGCAAAACGAAGCGCGCCATTTGATTTCCCGCGCCAACCCGCTATAGAACCTCTCACCCCATGGTCGCCGACATTTTAAAGTTTCTCTTCATCGCCCTCGAGGTGGTGCTCATTTTCAACCTCATGATCGTGGTCCACGAGTTGGGCCACTTCCTTGCGGCCCGCTGGCGCGGGCTCGTCGTCGAGAAGTTCGCCATCTGGTTCGGCAAGCCCCTCTGGAAAAAAACGATCAACGGCGTGGAATATCGCCTGGGCTCCATTCCCGCCGGCGGATTCGTCGCCATCCCGCAGCTCGCCCCCATGGAGATCATGGAAGGCGACGTCGCAAACGACCGCTCGAAATACCCGCCCGCCCGCCCACTCGACAAGATCATCGTCGCCGCCGCCGGCCCCCTCTTCAGCTTCCTGCTCGCCTTTCTCATCGCGACGCTCGTCTGGCTCGTCGGACGCCCCATCGGCGAAGCCGAGATGACCACCACCATCGGCTACGTGCAGGCCGACGGCCCGGCCGCGAAGGCGGGATTGAAAGCCGGCGACCGCATCCTTTCCGTCAACGGCGCCCCCGTCACCCAATTCAGCCCCGCCGGCAACGCCCGCGCCAGCATCGCCTGGAACGTCGTCCGCAGCGAAGCCCCCCGCATCCCCGTTCGTTACGAACGCGACGGCAAGATCGCCACCGTCGACGTCGAGCCGGTCGTCCAGCCCCGCGTCGGCTGGGGCCGCGCGAACCTCCGGTCCATCGGCATCGGGCCGGCCATGACCCCGCGCATCGCGCACGTGCGGCCCGGGAGCGTCGAAGCGGCCGCCGGCTTCGAGCCCGGCGATTTTCTCGTCCGCGCCAACGGCCAGCCCCTCCTCGGCCTGGCCCATCTCCTCGATCTCCTCACCGCCGCGCACGGCCAGCCCATCCCGGTGACGGTCGAACGCAACGGACAACTCCTCGAGAAACAGCTCCCCGCCCTTCAGACCCGCATCGAGTCGGTCGCGAAAGACAGCCCCGCCGCCGCCGCCGGCCTCGAGGCCGGCGATCTGATTCTCACCGCGGACGGCCAGCCCATTCCGGATTTCGCCGGCTTCACCAGCCTGCTCGAAAAAACCGGTGGCGCTCCCCTCGCGCTCACCATCTCGCGCGATAACCGGACGTTCGACGCCACGCTGCGCCCGCAGATTCCCGCCGACGAAAAAAAATACCGCATCGGCATCGCCTGGAACATGGGCGGCATCCAATGGGACGACGACGGCCGCCTCGCCCGCGTGCACCCGAACCCCGTCCAGCAGGTCGTCGGCAGCGCCACGACCATGTGGGACACCATGAGCGCCATCGCGTTCTCGCACTCCGGCATCAGCCTCCAGCATCTCAGCGGCCCCGTCGGCATCATGCACGTCTACTACGTCCTCTTCACCCGCGAGCAGGGCTGGCTGCTGGCCCTGTGGTTCAGCGTCGTGCTGAACATCAACCTCGCCATCCTCAATCTCCTGCCCATCCCCGTGCTCGACGGCGGCCACATCCTGCTCGCGATCATCGAAGGCATCCGCCGCCGCCCGATCAACGTCCGCATCCTCGAGTTCATCCAGAACGGCTGCGCCCTCGTGATCGTCGGATTCATCGTCTACGTGACCTTCTTCGACGCCCTCGACTTCCGCGCGCCCGCGAACCCCACCCCGAAGTTCTCTTCGCCCGCCGCGCAATCCGCGAACCCATGATCCCGCCCGCGGTGAGTTACGACCGCCATTGGTTCGCCGCCGGCCGTCGCGCGACCCGGGAAGTGCGCGTCGGCCACCTCGGCATCGGCGCGGAAAATCCCGTCCGCGTGCAGTCGATGATCACCTGCGACACGATGGATACCGCCGCGTCCATCCAACAGACGCTCGACCTGGTCGCCGCCGGCTGCGAGCTCGTCCGCATCACCGCCCCGACCGTCCGGGACGCCCGTAATCTCGAGGCGATTAAGGCCGGCCTGCTCGCCGCCGGCTGCGCCGTGCCGCTCGTTGCCGACATCCATTTCAAGCCCGAGGCCGCCCTCGAGGCCGCCAATTGGGTCGAAAAAATCCGCGTAAATCCCGGCAACTACGCCGACTCGAAAAAGTTCGCGGCCCGCGAATACACCGACGCCGAATACGACGCCGAGATCGGCCGCATCCGCGACCGCTTCGCCCCGCTCGTCGAGAAATGCCGGGCCCGCGGCGTCGCGATGCGCATCGGCACGAACCACGGCAGCCTCAGCGACCGCATCATGAACCGCTACGGCGACTCGCCGCTCGGCATGGTCGAAAGCGCGCTGGAGTTCGCCCGCCTCGCCCGCGAGCAGGACTACCACGACTTCGTCTTCTCGATGAAAGCCTCGAACCCGAAGGTCATGATCGGCGCCTACCGCCTGCTCGTCGCCCGGCTCGAGGCCGAAGGCGACGACTGGAACTACCCGATCCACCTCGGCGTCACCGAAGCCGGCGACGGCGAGGACGGTCGCATCAAAAGCGCCATCGGCATCGGCTCGCTGCTCCACGACGGCATCGGCGACACGATCCGCGTGTCGCTCACCGAGGACAGCATCCACGAGATCCCCGTGGCGCAGGCCCTCGTCCGTGGCCTTGGCGTCCGGCCGATGAACGCAGACCCCGCATCGGCGGGAGGCCGATGCCATCTCGACCCCTTCTCGTATCGCCGCCGTTCCTCCGCGACGCTCCGCGCCGGCGATGTCGCGCTCGGCGGTGAAGAAACCGTGCGCGTCGTCGTGCGCCGGTCGACGTTCAATCGGCTCGCGCACAAGCTCGACCGCCTCGGCGAGTTCCAGCCCGAGATCGTGCTCGAGCAATCGGACGCGCTGGAGATCGATCCCCGCGACGAGGCCGCCCTGGAGTCCGTCCATCGCTCGTCCGAGCCGCGGCTCGTCACGATCCCCGACGGATGCGACCTCGACGTGATCAGCGCCTACCGGCTGCTCGCGCGGCGGCTCGACGAGCGCCATCCCATTTTGCTCAAGGACACGTTCGCGCCCGCCGCCGACGCCCGTGATTTCCTGCCCACGCTGCTCACCGCCTCCACCAACCTCGGAGCGCTGCTGTGCGACGGCATCGGCGACGCCGTTCTCGTGCAGGGCGAGGAAGCCCCCGGCCAATCGCTCCGCCTCGCCTACAATACGCTGCAGGCGGCCGGCGCCCGGATCTTCAAGACCGACTACGTGGCCTGCCCGAGCTGCGGCCGCACGCTTTTCAACCTTCAGTCCACCACCGCGCGCATCAAGGCCGTCACCGCCCACCTCAAGGGCGTCCGCATCGCCATCATGGGTTGCATTGTCAACGGCCCCGGCGAAATGGCCGACGCCGACTTCGGCTACGTCGGCGGTGCCCCGGGCAAGGTGAACCTCTACGTCGGCCGGCAGCCGGTGAAGTTCAATATCCCCGAAGCGGAAGCGGTGGATCGCCTCACCGACCTCATCCGGGAGCACGGCAAGTGGGTGGACGTCCCGAGCGCCGCGGCGGCCTGATCAAGAGCAGGGCTCGACCGTCGGCTGGTTTCGTTTGTAAAAATCGAAGGCGCGCTTAGGCTGCTTCCCCCCATGTTTTTTTCCCTCCGTTTCCCCCGCGGCTGGCAGCTGCTTCCCATGGCCGCGGCCATGGCGGCCCCCGGCCTGCTCTTCGCGAAGACGTCGCTCGTCCCCTCCGCCCCGCAATGGCATCCCAACGAAATCCTCCAGTGGAATCCCGCGACGGATCCCGCGGCTCCCTACGAGCGCAGCGTCGTGCCGCTGGCGCCTCGCTTCGCCACCCCCACCGCCACGCAAAACGCCGGCCTGAACGCGCTTTGGAACGTCAACCCGCACGCGCGTCCCGGCGAAGGCCGCGTCCAGGCCGTCACCACGTTCAACACCATTCCCGTCGGCGGCTCGCAGGGTTGGCGCACGACCCGCCTTGGCGCGCCGACGATGTGGCCCTACATGGAAGACCTCGTTTTCTGGGGCTCCTCCGACCGGGACACGCGGACGATCCTCACGCCGACCGCGCACGTCATCGACGCCGCTCACCGCAACGGCGTGCGCATCTACGGCAAGATCTTCTTCGGCTGGAACGCGTCGCCCGATGATGCGACGCTGCAGCGGGTCCGCGACCTGCTGAAGAAAACCGGTGGCACGTTTCCCGTCGCCGACAAGCTCATTCAGGCCGCCGTCTACCTTGGCTTCGACGGCTATTTCATCAACCAGGAAAATTATCAGACCACCGCGTCGGACGCCCAGAACATGCGCGACTTCATCGTGTATTTTCGCGCCAAGGCGGCGGCCTCGAACGCCTCGCACCTGCGCATCGTCTGGTATGATTCCATGGCGGAAGACGGGCAGCGCTACAACCAGAACGCCTTCACCAGCAACAACGACGGGTTCATGAAATCCGGCCCGCTCGTGACAGACGCCGGGAACCAGCTCGTCGCCCAGGAAATGTTCCTGAATTTCTGGTGGTATTACGACGACTCCGCCCTCTTCGATTCCCGCGCCCGCGCGCTCTCGCTCGGCCTCGACCCCTACGACATCTACGCCGGCATCTGGACCGAGAACTATCGCCGATACGGCGTCACGCCGGACCCCAATGGCTCCAACGAGATCGAGATTCCCTGGGACTCCCTCTTCCCGGAAAATCGCCCCCACAACACCTCGGTCGCGCTATTCGGCTCGGAGACGCCCTTCTTCAAATCCTCCTCGCCCGCCACCGCGCTGGCGCAGGACGAGATCTACTGGTGCGGGCAGAACCACGATCCGTCCAACACCGCCATCCCCGCCAACTCGACCCTCACGAACTGGCCCGGCATCGCCCACTACATCCCGACCAGTTCGGCCATCGCCAGCCTGCCCTTCGCCACGAACTTCAACGTGGGGCAGGGCAATTTCTACCGCATCGACGGGATCTCGTATTTCACCGGCGCCTGGACGAACCTCAGCGTCCAGGATCAGCTGCCCACGTGGCGATGGATCGTCCAGTCCAACGGCGCGAAAACGCTCGTTCCCACCCTCGATTTCGCCGATGCCTATTGGGGCGGAAGCAGCTTGTTGGTCACCGGCGCGTTGACGGCAAATGTCGCGCAGGATCTGAAACTCTATCAGGCGAACCTCCTGGTCAGCGCCACCCCGGCCAGCCCGACCTTTGCAAGCATCGTCTTCAAGCCCGCCGCGGCCGGCCCCTCGCGAATCCAGGTCGGCTTTGCCTTCCAGGATAATCCGGGCGCCTTCCAATACGTCGATGTCGACGCCGATTCCTCGATCTTCGCCTCCACCTGGAACACCCGGCGCTTCAACCTCACGAACCTCTTTCCCGGCCGGCGCATCGTCGCCATCGGCCTTCGCTTCCTTTCCCCCGCGGCCAACGCCGGCTACTCGACGCGCATCGGTCGCCTCACGCTTTACGACACGACGAACGCGGACGGCACGCCCGTGGCCCCCGTCGCGCCGACCAACGTCGTCGTCGAGGCCTCCCAGGCCGACCCCGATGACGCCACGTCCACGCAGTTGCGCGTGAAATGGACCGCTTCCCCCAGCCCGGTCTTTTGCTACAACGTCTACTCCGTGAGCCCCGCCGGGGGGACGCGCTGGCTCGGTGCTACCGCGAACACGTATTTCTACGCCCCGACGGCGACCCCGACCGGCGGTGAAACCACCGCCAAGCTCAAGGTCGAAGCGGTCGGCGCGGACTTCGGCGTTTCCTCCTCGATGGATGGAAGCTTCGAATACGCTCCCGCGCCCGTCCTCAGCCGTCGTCTCACGGGCACCGTCATCGGCACCATCGGCGCCTGGGACGGCGTCTCCACCCGGGAAAAGGTCTTCGACCGCTCATTCACGACGTTCTTCGACTCGCGGGACGCGGACGGCGACACCGCTTGGGCCGGACTCGACCTCGGGGGCGCCCAGACCGTCACCGCCCTGCGATTCTACCCCCGCTCGAATTATCCTGACCGCATGGTTGGCGGATTGTTCCAGGGAGCGAACACCGCCGACTTCTCGGACGCCGTGACGTTCTACACGATCGTGACCACGCCCAAGGACAACGCCTATGGCACCATCGCCGTCGACGATTCCCGCCTCTACCGCTACGTGCGATATCTCTCGCCCAAAGGCGGCCATGGCAACGTCGCCGAGGTTGAATTCTACGGGACGCCCGCTCCCACTCCGTCCCCGACCCCGGCGGCCACCCCGACGCCGTCGCCGACTCCGCTGCCCACTCCCACCGCGACCCCGGTTCCCACTCCCACCGCGACTCCGCTGCCCACGCCCACGCCGGAACCCACCGCGACGCCGGAGCCCACTCCCGGACCCACTACGACGCCCGAGGCAACCCCAACCGCGACCCCGACAGCCACGACCAGCCCGGCGCCGACCCCGACGCCCCTTCCCGCTCCTCCGGCGCCGCCGAAGATTCTCGGCAAGATTCCGACCCGGACGCACGCCGCCCGGCTGACCATGCACGGCACCGTGACAAAACCCGCGACCTACGCGGAGTATCGCGTCGGCGTCACCGGCCCCTTCGTCAAAGCCGCCGGCGGGGCGAGGTGGAAATTCCTCGCCTCATTGAAGGTGGGGCGGAACACGATCTTCGTTCGGGCGGTGAATCCCGGAAGCCGGCAGCGTTCGAAGGAAATTCGCGTCATCGTCACACGAAACTGACGCCCCGAGGATTCGATTGAAGTTTCTCCGGGGAGGGCCCAGGTTTCCCGCCGTGCGCCTCGCGATCCTCGTTTTTCTCGCCCTTTCCGCCTGGCGCTCGGACGCCCTCGCCGCCGGCATCCCCGCCGATTGTCGCCAGCTCATCGTCGGGATCGCGGCGGATTGGAACGCAAACGTCGGGCGCATTCAATGCTTCGAACGCGCCGGCCAATCGTGGCGCGCCGTCTCTCCCCCGCAACGCGTGCTTTTCGGATCGAATGGCCTCGCGTGGGGCATCGGCGTCGAGGGACAGCACGAGCGAGGCCGGCACAAGGCCGAGAGCGACAAGCGCGCGCCCGCCGGCATCTTCACCCTTGGAAAAGTCTATACCTACGAGACCGCCCTGCCCGCGGGCGCGGACTATCCGTTCCACACCGTCACCGCCGCCGATTGCTGGATCGAGGATCCCGCGCTGCCCCATTACAACGAGTTCGTCCGAGTCGATCCCGCCAGCCCGCCGCCATGGTTCAAAAAACAGCAGATGAAGCAGGGCGATTTCGCGCACCATTGGAAGATCGAGATCCGCCATAACGCCGATCCGCCGAAACCCGGGGCCGGCAGCGCGATCTTTTTCCACATCCAGCGCGGCCCGGATAAACATTCCAGCGGTTGCACCACGATGCCCGAGCCCGCGCTTCTCTCGATCATCTGGTGGCTGCGCGCCGACGCCCACCCGCACTACGTCCTGCTCCCCGCCGCCGAATACCGCGCGAAATGGAAGGCGTGGAACCTGCCCGCGCCCGACGACGTCATGGCGCGTTGAAAAAAAATTCCCGATGGAGAACAACTTGCCGCTTCAAGCTTCCCGCCCGTTTTCGACCTGGAGCCCGCGAGTCCAGGAAATAAGCTCCCTCCATGACCGCTCGGCAATTCTATGACTGGCAGACCGCGGGAGGCGTCGGCGACGTGTCGCGGCTGGTTCAGGCCCTGGAAGTCAGGGAGATCGCCTGGTGCATGATCGGCGGGCTGGCGGTGAACCATTGGGCTCTGGAACCCATGGCCACCGCCGACGTGGACATCGTGATCGCAACGGAGCAGGTGGAAACCGCCGTCGCCGCCCTCGCCGCGGCTGATTTCGAGGTCGAGCGATTTCCGTGGTCCATCAACCTGAAAGGAAGATCGAAGGTAAACGCGCAGATCAGCACGGATCCCCTCTACCGTGAATTCCCCTCCCGGGCCCGGCCGGCCGATGTGCATGGCATTCTCATGCGCGTGGCGGCCCTCGAAGACACCCTCATCGGCAAGATCGCGGCCTGGCGCGATCCGCAACGCCGGCCCAGCAAGCGACAGAAGGACCTCGCCGACATTCTCCGGCTCACCGAGGCCCATCCCGAGCTTGCCGCCACGCTTCCCCCCGAAGTCATTTTGCGCCTGGAAAGCTAGGCGCCAGCGGCCGGAGCGCGTAAATCCATTTGCCACGCTCCCGGTCGAGGCTTAAATACCACTCATCATGAATCCACTCTTTGCCCTTGGCATGCCGGGCATGCAGGAACTCATCCTCATTCTGATCATCGTGCTCGTGCTTTTCGGTGCCAAACGCCTGCCGGAACTCGCCCGCGGCCTCGGCCAGAGCATGAACGAGTTCCGCAAGGCCAAGGACGAATTCCAAAGCGAGCTCCACAAAAGCTCCGAGGAACTCGCGGCGAAGGACTCTCCCGCCCCGCCGGTGGTCCCCCATCCCGCGACGGACAAAACGGTCTGACGCGCGCGGGATGCGAATCTCCCGCCGGGCTTCTTTTTTTGGAATCGCGCCTCTCGGCGCGATTCTTTTTATCCACGCGGCGACGGCCGCGCCATTCGTCGTCCTTTCCTACAACGTCGAGAACTGGCTGACCACCGACCGCGTGGTCGAGAATCACCGCCTGCCTTCCGCCGCGAAACCGGAGTCGGAAAAGGCCGCCGTGATTCGCACGATCGTCGCCCATCGCCCCGCGGTGATCGGGGTCGTCGAGATCGGCGGGCGCGCGGACCTGGAAGACCTGCAGGCGCGCTTGAAGACCGCCGGCCTGGATTACCCGCACGCGGAATGGCACGAAGGCCTCGACGAAAACCGCCACGTCGCCCTCCTCAGCCAGTTTCCCATTCTCGCCCGCGATTCCCAGGACGACGTCGCCTTCGATCTGGACGGCCGACCGCAGGGGATTCAGCGCGGCATTCTCGACGCCACCATCGAGGCCGGGCCAGGCTATCGCGTGCGCGTGATCGGGTTGCACCTGAAATCCCGCCGCATCGTGCCGGGCGTGGACCAGGAGGCGCTGCGGGCGAAGGAAGCCTGGTTCGTCCACCAATACATCGCCGGCATCCTCACCCGCGATCCCAAGGCACGCGTGCTTCTCTTCGGCGATCTCAACGACACGAAAGACCAATATCCCGTCCGACAAGTTCTCGGTTCGAGAGGAGGTCCGAGTCATCTTTTCGACGTCCCGCTCGAAGACACGCGCGGTGAGCGCTGGACGCATTTCTACAAGACGGCGGACGAATACGCCCGCATCGACTACTTTCTCGCCAGCCGCGCATTGTGGCCGGAAATCGATCGAACAAGAGGCGGCATCGACGACTCGCCGTGGTGGAACGCGGCCAGCGACCATCGCGCCATTTTCCTCACGATCAATCCTCCCCGCCCATGATTTTCCCCCGCGCGATTTTGATCGCCGGCGCCCTGTTCGCCGCCGCCGCGCCCTCCCGCGCGGACGCCGACGCGGAATGGGCGGTCATCGAAAAGCTCGATCAGGGCCCCCCCACCGCACCCGCGAGCCGTGACGAAGCCTTGCGGCTCGCCCGGGCGCAGTTCGCGGCAACGAAAAAAGCCCTCCTCGCCTTCCTCGCCGCGCATCCCGCCGACGCCCACGCCGTCGACGCCCGGCTCCGGCTCAGCAGCATCCGCGCGGCGCAGGGCGAAATGGAAAAAAATCCCGCGGAGGTCCACGCCGCGCTCGTCGAGCTGATGGCGATGGAAAAATCGAAGGACGTTCCCCGCGCCCGCCTGCCCGACGTCGCGTTCCGCCGCATCTCGCTGCAAATGCAGACCCTCGACGGCAGCGAGGCCGAGATCCGCGAGGCCGTCGTGACCGCCGCAAAAAATTACTCGATCCGTTTTCCCGACGACAAACGCTCCCCCCGCCTCCTCGTCGAAGCCGCCACCCAATGCGACGACGATCCGCATCTCATGCGCGAGCTCCTGACGACCGCCCAGGCCTTGTCGAAGGAGCCCGCGCTGAACGCCCGCATCGCCGACGACATGCGCCGGCTCGATTTTCTCGGCCGGCCGATCGACGCGAAATTCCCCACCATCCAGGGCCCGACCGTGGACCTCGCCGCGCTTCGAGGCAGCGTCGTCGTGCTCCTGTTCTGGGCCGCGGAATCCCCGCCCAGCTTGATGTGGATGGAAAAGTTCCGCGCCGCCGTCACGAAGATCCCCGTCGACGGTTTGCGCATCGTGATGGTGAGCCTCGACAAGAATCGCAAGTTTCTCGACGAGGCCATCCGGGTCTTCCGCATCACGTGGCCGACGAACTTCGACGGCCGCGGCTGGGAAAACGCGGTGGCGCGGCCGCTCGGCATCAACGCCATCCCCACCGTCTGGATCCTCGACCGCCGCGGCCACCTCCGCACGCTCAACGCCCGCGAGTCCTACGACACCTGGATCCGCCGCCTCCAGCGCGAGCGCTGATCACTCCGGCGACGCCGCCCAGAAGAGCTCGAAGGCTTCCTGCCAGTCGCGCGACTCCACTTTTTTCCGGGCGGCCACGCCCATCTTCGACCGCCGCGCGGGGTCCTCGCACAGCCGCCGGATGCGGTCCGCGAATTCCTCGACATCGTTCGCGCGCGTGACGTAGCCATCCACGCCGTCTTCGATCAAATCCCGGGGTCCGCCGACGTCGCTCACCACGACGGGCAGCGAGCTGGCGTGCGCCTCGAGGACGACGTTGCCGAACGTGTCCGTCGTGCTGGGAAACGCGAAGAAATCCGCCGAGGCGTAGGCGACCGCGAGATCGTCGCCGCGCAGGTAGCCGGTGAAAATCGCGTCCGGCAGCATGCGCTTCATCTCGGCCATGTAGGGGCCGTCGCCCACGAAGATGGGACGCACGGGCAGCCGCCAGTCGGCGAGCCGCCGCGTGGCGCCGACGAGGACGTCGAGGCCTTTCTCCTTCGACACGCGGCCGACGTAGAGCATGGCCAGCTCACCCTCGCGCAACCCGCGCGACCGCCAGAAATCCTCGTCCCGCTTCGTCGGGCGGAACATCTCGATGTCCAGGCCGCGCGGCAGGATGCGCAACTTCTCCGGCGAAATGCCCCGCGCGCTCCAGCTCTTGCGGTAGTCCTCGGAGTTCACCCACACCACGTCGAGCTGGCTGTAGAACCAGTGCATGTAATTCCACGTGAGGGTCTCCATGAACTTGTCGTCGGTGAGGATGCGCACGTATTGCGGGAAATCCGTGTGGTAGATGCCCGCCGTGCGCAGGCCGAGCACCTTCGCCGCCGCCAGCGCGACCAGACCCACCGGCCCGGGCGTGCTGATGATGATCTCGCCGAAATTCTCGCGCGCGATCCAGTCCACGATCGCCAGGATCGGCGGGAAACTCAGCCGCTGCAGCTCGTATTCCGGCAACTCGAACTCCCCGACGGGCGGGAAATTCTTCAGCGGGATGCCCATTTCCTCGATCTCGGAGCGCGAGACGACGACCGTGAGATCGTGACCGGTCGCGACGCCCGCGGCGGTCATCTTGCGGATCGTCGTCGCCACGCCGTTGACGTCCTCGAGCGTGTCGGTGAACCACGCCCGGCGCGTGTTCCGCAGCGCCGCGGGCGCCTCGCCGCAGCCGGCCCGGCTCATGTCCACGAGCCACGCGCGACGCGGCATGCGGAAGGCGTGCACGTAGGGGCTGAGCAGCGCGCCAATCGGCACGAGCGGGCTGATCGTCTGGATGCTCTCGATGAATTTCCCCGCGGAGATCTGCTGGATGAACTGGGTGAAAAACCGATATCCGAGCTGGTTCGCGATGAGGTTCGCCATCAGGAAGGCCCGCCGCTCGGGCTCGGGCACGCCCGTCGTCACCGTGGCCAGCGCGGCCTTCACGCTCGGCTGCGAAAAGTAGCCGGACAATTCCTTCCACAGCGAGGCGTTGCCCGGCTTCGCCATCTCGAAGATCTTCCCGCTCAGGATGCCCTGCGCGAGGAAGCCGAGCTTCTCGCCGAGCGTGAAGACCGTCGGGTCCTTGCCCTCCATGAAGCGCGAGAACATTTTCTCGAGCAGCCCCATGCCGGGCTCGTCGCTGCGAAGCGCGAACCGGGCCTTCGCGTATTGGAAGGCGACGTTGTAGGTGCCGTGCGCCAGCACGAGCGCGTCGCCGGGCTTCCCCCCGGGCTCGCAGCGCCCGGCGGCGACATTCGCCAGGAATTCCGCGGGGCCGGCGCACGTCGGCGTGGTCGTCCAGGCCCGTCCCGGCTGGATGCCGCCCTGGTCGTCCGAGCCGCCGATGAAGACCTTCTTCCACGGCTCGTCGTGCGTCGGCTCGAGGCCGGTGGCGGCGACGAATCGCTCGATGTCCCGCGGCGAGATGCGCTCGAGCACGAAGCGCGCGGACTCGCTCAGGATCGCGGCGTAGCGGCCGTTCACCCCCTCGAAATGGCGAAAGAGGAGAATGAGCTTCTGGAAGTGAAGCGGGGTGAGCTGCTCGTTGAGGGCATGGAACGGATGCGCGACCGCGTGCGCGAGCCCCTTGCCGGCGAGGTAGGCCTGGAGCTGGTAGATGTTCCCCTTGAGCTCCTGCACGTCGCGGTGCTGCGCCTCGGTGAGGCCGTAGACGAGGATGTGCACGCGGCAGCCGTCCTCGGGAAAGGCGGCCGAAACCTCCTCGCTGAAAAACACGCCCGGCCGCGCGCCGATCTCGAGGCAACCGGCCAGCGTGTCCTGGTCCGTGATCGTGACGAACTGCATGCCGGCCGCGCGGAGCTTGTCGTAGAGCGCCTTGGGATCGGTGTAGCTCGCGGGAAAATCGAGCCGCCGGAGCGCCCAATCCGCCGCGCGCGTGCTGTGCCGGGAGTAAACGTGGAGATCGGCGCGGGCGCTCATGTTCGGAGGTCGTCGAGGGCGCGTTGCCGCGCGAGCCAGTCCTCATAGGTCAATGCCTCCCGTCCGGCAAGCGCGCGGGTGACGCATCTCTTCGCGTGCTCGCGAATCGCGGGGAACCGCCAGTCCGGCGGATGCAGGCCGATCCGCACGAGCGGCCGGTGGCGCAGGGCCCGGAGCAAGGCGGTGTTCCACGCGAGGCTCGTCGCCCGCCGCCAGGCCGCGCGCACGCTGTAGACGAGGCTTTGCGAAGCGTGCGTTCGCCCGCGGGCGAGATCCTCCACCCGGCCGAGTCGCGTCGTGTATTGGAAGCCGGCCCGCGTCACGCCACGGGCGGCCGCCTCGCCCAGCAGCCAGGCGGGCGCGATGAATCCGCCTGGCTCGAGCCCGGCGCGGCGAAACTCCTCCCGCCCCCGCCCCGCCCGCGCGAAGGCTCCCGCCTCGTCCAGGTCGTAGAACTCACCCTCCCCCGCGGTGTAGGATTTCGTGATGAACCGGTCCCATGCTCCCTCCCCGCCGCGGGCTTCCCGCAAATGGTGATATCCGTGGACGACCGCCTCGTGGCCGCCGCCGGCCCGGTCGCGCAGCCATTGGCAGAACCCGGCGTCTTCGAGGAAATGTCCCCGCCGGTGGTGATCCGGGATCACGAGCAGCGAGGCGCGGCGCACGCCGAGAGCCGCCAGGTCCGCGAGCATGACCTCGGTCGCATCCCGGGTCCGCGGGCTGACGTCGTGGATCGAGACCACGAGCCCCGCGGCCTGCGGGGATGAGATCGGCTCGCTTGTTTGCATTCGATAAAGGGGTATGGTATCGGAAACAACCGCCCGAACAGAAGTCCCATGTCTGAAAACGAACCTCGCGTCCCGCAGAACAAGCGCCCTCCCGCTGGCGACCCCCAATTCAACTGGCGCGGGCTTGTCTTCTTCGCCATCAGCATCGCGCTGCTCGGCGGCTACTTCTTGTTTCACAGCCCCATGCTGCAGAACGAAACGCTCACCCTCCCCGTCTTCAAGCAACTGGTCGCGGACGGCAAGGTCAGCGCCACCGCCGAACAGCCCGTCAAATACGTCATCGAGCAGGGCGGCCCCGCCCAGTATCTGACCGGCTTCTACAACAAGACGACCACCACGCCGGCCGCCGCGGGTCGGCCGGCCACGCCCGAGGTCGTGCCCACGCCGTTTCGCGTCGACGTGTTCGCCCAGGTCAACGGCGACGACGTCAAGAAGCTGCTCGACGCGGCGAAGCTCCCCTACACCTTCGTCTACGAGTCGAATTTGCTCGCCTCGACCCTGGTCGGCTTCCTGCCGATCGCCCTGTTCCTGCTGATCCTTTATTTCTTCTTTCGCTCGCAGATCAAGATGGCCGGCAAGGGCGCGATGAGTTTCGGCAAGTCGAAGGCCAAGATGCTCGCCCGCGACAAGAACCGCATCACGTTCAAGGACGTGGCCGGCGTCGAGGAGGCCAAGGACGAGGTGCAGGAGCTCGTGGAGTTCCTCAAGGACCCCAAGAAATTTCAGAAGCTCGGGGGCCGCATTCCCAAGGGCGTGCTCATGGTCGGCTCGCCGGGCACCGGCAAGACCCTCCTCGCCCGCGCCATCGCCGGGGAGGCCGACGTGCCGTTCTTCTCGATCAGCGGCTCGGATTTCGTCGAGATGTTCGTCGGCGTCGGCGCCAGCCGCGTGCGCGACATGTTCGAACAAGGCCGCAAATCCGCCCCCTGCCTCATTTTCATCGACGAAATCGACGCGGTCGGCCGGCATCGCGGGCATGGCCTCGGCGGCGGCCACGACGAGCGCGAGCAGACCTTGAACCAGCTGCTCGTGGAGATGGACGGCTTCGACGCCCAGGACGGCGTGATCATCATCGCCGCGACGAACCGCCCCGACGTGCTCGATCCCGCGCTCCTTCGTCCGGGCCGCTTCGACCGCCAGGTCACCGTCTCGCTCCCCGACGTCAAGGGCCGCGAGGAGATCCTCCGCGTTCACGCCAAGAAAGTGAAGATGGCCGAAGGCGTCGACCTCGGCGTCATCGCCCGCGGCACGCCCGGCTTCTCCGGCGCCGAGCTCGCGAACCTCATCAACGAAGCCGCGCTGTCCTCCGCCCGCGCCGGCCTGAAAGCGATCACGACCCCCGAGCTCGAGGAGGCGCGCGACAAGGTCCGCTGGGGCCGCGAACGCCGCAGCCTCGCGATGAGCGACTCCGAAAAAACCGCCACCGCCTGGCACGAAGCCGGCCATGCTCTGTTGAACGTCGTGCTCGAGCACACCCATCCCCTGCACAAGGTCACGATCATCCCGCGCGGCCCGGCGCTCGGCGCGACGATGTATCTTCCCGAGGGCGACAAATATTCCACCCAGCGCAAGGAAGCCATCGCCATGCTCGCGGTCACGATGGGCGGCCGCATCGCCGAGGAAATGTTCACCGACGACATCTCGAACGGCGCCTCCGGTGACATCATGCAGGCCACCAAGCTCTCGCGGCGCATGGTCTGCGAATGGGGCATGAGCAGCTTGGGCATGATCCGGTTCAGCGAGGAGAGCGAACACGTTTTCATGGGCCGCGACATGGGTCGTTCCCGGGAGTTTAGCGAGTCCACCGCCCAGCAGATCGACGGCGAGGTCAAGAAGCTCATCGACGACGCCTACGAACACGCCCGCCAGGTCCTCGAGACCCACCGGCCCCAAGTCCAACTCATCGCCAAGGCTCTGCTGGAATTCGAAACCCTCGAGGGCGCCCAGGTCAAGGACCTCATCGAGTTCGGTTCCATGCGGACCCCGCCGGTCAACACCCCCAAGCCGCCTCCGCTGCCGCCCGCCCCGATCTCGAGCGACGTCCCGGAGCCAGCCAAGCCCGCCCGGCCCGAGCTCCCGCCCGGCGGCCTCCCGGCTCCCAGTCCTGCTTAGGACTTCAATCCAACGGCGAATCTAGAATTCGGCGATTTCTTCCTGCGCCAGGCGGCCTGAAGGGACGCGTCCGCCCATCCCATCGTCCTCTGGGACGGCGCCGGCTTACCCACCGTAAACCCTCGCCACCCACGTTGACGCTTACGAACATTCCGACTGCCGTTGGCGCGCGTCGAGCCTCGACGCGCGCTAGGATGGCGAAATCGGCGCTTGGATGCGCCTAATGAAAAAGTTTCTGCTTATAAGTTCGATTGGCATGTCCGTGATATCGTTCTACATAGCCAGCTACGATGTCTTCACCGGCAGGATGATCGCGTATGTTAGGCCTTAAAAAAAAATACGTAATTTCTTGAGCGGATTGTCTGATTAGCCCCATTGGCCTGTCCTCGCTGCGCTGCGGGAGGTCAAAGCGGCTTCTTCCTTCTGTAATCGAGGATTTTATCCCGATGGTCCGTCATCCGGAGAGAGTGCCCAGGGCGGCACACTCTCGGAACGACTCCCGCAAACTGGCTTCATTACTCTGAAAGAGCCTTCGGGATTTTCCGAACGAGGTTTGCAGCTCTGCAGAGAGCATTCCCACTTTTCGAAGTGCCACTTGCCGCCCTGCACACGACCTTCCGACTTTTTCCAGTGACGTTTGCAGCCCTGCGAGCCACCCCGGCACTTTTTCCGATGCCATTTGTAGCTCTGCAAGTCACCTTTCCCCTTTTCCCATGGTCATCTGCAGCCCGGCACAGACCTCAATCTCTTTCGACGGTGCCACTTGCTGCTACGCCCTTGGCCTAACAAGACGTACAAGCTATCCTCGCGCTCAAATGCAGCCGCAATCCTTCTGATGCATCATCTGATACCGCTTTGTCATAATGATATGTTCGTATCCTGAGTGTTGCGCTTTGTCTATTTTCTGATCATTTTGGGCCGCATCGCGTGACTCCGGTCGAACTTTGTTCGATAGGTCGTCGAATGGAGACCGGGTCAAACGGGGGCACCGCCAATCTGCCCGGAAAGATCGCCGGGTTTGTTTGATTTGGATCCGGTCGAGGATTCGGTCGACAAAGGGCGATTGTCGCTTTACGCAAAGATGGGTTGGGAGGGACTCGAACCCTCAACCAACGCCTTAAAAGGGCGCTGCTCTACCATTGAGCTACCAACCCGCCGCGTCGGGGAGAAGGGGTATCTCCCCTGCTCTGTCCATGCAAGCCGCGATTGCGGAAAATTTCACCGAAGAGCGGCGACGGCCGCGGTGACCTCGGCGGCGTGTTTGGACGTCTGCGCGTCTGGCGAATACCATACGACCTTGCCGTTTTTCACGAGAAAGGACTGACGTTTGGCGATCCCCATGACGAGTGTCGGGACGCCGAAGGCGGAAATAACCTTGCCGTCGGCGTCCGCGATCAACGTGAAGGGCAGCTGATATTTCTCCTTGAAGGCTTTTTGAGCCGCCGGGGTGTCGTGGCTTACGCCGACCACGTTCACGCCGATTTTTTTCAGGTCGACGATACCGTCGCGCAGGGAACACGCCTGAGCGGTGCAGCCGGGGGTATCCGCCTTCGGATAAAAATAAACCAGGGTCAGTCCCTGCGCGTAGAGATCCGCGAAATCGACCGATCGTCCGTTTTCGTCCAGCGCGGTGATCTTGGGGGCCGGCTCACCGACCGCGATGGGCTTGGCGTGCAGGTTGGTTCCAAAAAGGGCGAGGAGGTTCATTGCGGCGGAAAAGGCGAGAAGACGTTTCATGGGATTGACTACGTATATCAACGGTCCGGGATGCGGTTGAGAACTTTGTTTTTTCGGACGGCTTGCCTAGGCTGGGGGATTCATGCGTCTGCATCAACTTGTTTTTCTCGGCGCCATTCCGGCGTTTTTTTTCCCGGGATGTCACCGGCAGACCTTCGTCGATCCCCGCCTTCAGGCTCCGGACGACCTTCTTCGAGAGGTCTCCGGGCGTCACCTGACGAGATTGTTCGTGAACCCCGCGGCCCCGGACGAAGTCAAAAAAAGCGGGCGGATACCGCTGGCGGCCGATCCGGACGATCTCGTGGCGGTGCGGGATCCGGCCGCGTGGCGACGGCTGGACCGCATCCATCGTTACGACGGGGTCCTGCTGATCGGGTCGACCGCGGAATTTGCGCCGCTCCTCTCCCATCTCGCGACGGCGCCCGATTTCCGGCTCGTGCGGGTGGACAACTGGGGCGCGCTCTTCGCTCGTGCCTCCCATGCGCCTTTCGAGGCCCCGGACTACCGGGCGCTCGAGAAGACATTTACCCTCGCGGCGGATCGGAGCGCGTATTTCGCGTCGATGGCCGTGCTGCTCGATGCGGCCGGCCTTCCCGCGGAAGCGGATGAATGCGTGGGCGTGGCCGTCGACTGCGCGCCGGAGAACGCGCCGGGCTGGATCGCGAAAGCGGCCGTCGCCTTACGGCGCCGGCAATATCCGCTCTCCATCCAGAACGCCGAAAAGGCCCTCAGACTCGAGAAGAACAGCCTTCCGGCGCTGGAAATCGAAGTGCAGGCGCTGGTCGCGCTTCACGCGACGGACGCGGCGTGGCGCGTGGCGAAAATCCTGAAGTCCGCCGCTCCGCCGGACGATCGGAACGTCCTGTTCCTGCACGCCCGCGTCGCCAATGCGGCCCACGCCTATGAAGATGAGCAACGCTCCCTCGAGGCGCTGGTCAGCCTTGCGAAAGCGCGGGGAACTCCCGCGACGGACTACCGGATCTATCTTGGCCAATGCTACGCCCGCCAGGGCCTCGCCCGCCCGGCGCTGGAGCAATTCGATCTCGCCTCGAAAGATTCCGGCCTCACCGCCGACCAGCGCGCCGACATCGCCACGGCGCTGCAATCGGTGCGAAGCCGCGCCGGGAAACTGAGCGATTGATCCGAGTTTGCGACGGCTCTCCGGCTGCGCTGAGAACAATCCGACGCTTCCCCTCCCCGTTTTCCCGCGATAACTTCGCCCCCTCCATGAAGCCGAAAGCTCCCGCCGCCCATCTGCGCCCGCACTCCTCCATCGTGCTCGACGGGCCGCACCGCGCGCCCAGCCGCGCGATGCTTTACCCCGTCGGGTTCACCGACAAGGACTTCGACAAGCCGCAGATCGCCGTCGCCTCGACCTGGAGCATGGTCACGCCCTGCAACATGCACATCGACCTGCTCGCCCGCGAGGCCGCGAAAGGCATCGACGCCGCGAAGGGCAAGGCGACGATCTTCAACACCATCACGATCTCCGACGGCATCTCGATGGGCACGGAGGGCATGAAATACTCGCTCGTCTCCCGCGAGGTCATCGCGGATTCCATCGAGACCGTGATCGGTTGCCAGGGCTACGACGGCTTCGTCGCCATCGGCGGCTGCGACAAGAACATGCCCGGATGCATGATCGCCATCGCCCGGCTGGACCGCGCCGCGGTTTTCGTCTACGGCGGCACGATTCTTCCCGGATGCCTGAACGGCCGCAACCTGGACGTCGTTTCCGTTTTCGAAGCCGTCGGCCAGCAGGCCGCCGGTAAAATCTCCGACGCCGAGGCGCGCGCCGTCGAGAGGTGCGCGATCCCCGGCCCCGGCTCCTGCGGCGGCATGTACACCGCAAATACGATGGCCTCCGCCATCGAGGCGATGGGCTTCAGCCTGCCGAACAGCTCCGCCCAGACCGCGGTCTCGCAGCACAAGAAGGACGACTGTCGCAACGCCGGCGCCGCGGTCATGGGAATGCTGCGCCGCGGCATCAAGCCGTCGGACATTTTCTCGAAGGAGTCGTTCGAGAACGCCATCACGACCGTCATCGCCCTCGGCGGCTCGACGAACGCCGTGCTCCACCTCCTCGCCATCGCCCACTCCGCCGGCGTGAAACTGTCGCTCGATGATTTCACGCGCATCGGCAAACGCACCCCCGTGCTGGCCGACCTCAAACCCAGCGGCCGTTACCTGATGAGCCAGCTCGTGGAGATCGGCGGCATCGTGCCGTTGATGAAGGACCTGCTCCACGCCGGGTTGCTGCACGGGGACTGTCTCACCGTCACCGGCAAGACCCTCCGGCAGAACCTCGCGCCGTTCAAGGATTACCCAAAAGGCCAGCAGATCGTCGCGCCAGTCGGACAGCCGCTCAAAAAGGAGAGCCACCTCGTGGTGCTTCGCGGCAACCTTGCGCCCGAGGGCGCGGTCGCGAAGATCAGCGGCAAGGAAGGGGAGAAATTCAGCGGCCCGGCTCGCGTGTTCGAAGGCGAGGAAAAGGCGCTCGCCGCCATTCTCGCCAACAAGATCAAGGCCGGCGACGTGATCGTCATCCGCTACGAGGGGCCTCGCGGGGGCCCGGGGATGCGCGAGATGCTCTCGCCGACCGCGGCCGTGATGGGCGCGGGTCTCGGCAAATCCGTGGCCCTCGTTACCGATGGCCGTTTCTCGGGCGGCACCCATGGCTTCGTGGTCGGGCACGTCACGCCCGAGGCCTTCGAGGGCGGCCCGCTTGCCGTCGTGAAAAACGGTGACCCGATCACCATCGACGCGACGACGCGCGCGCTTTCGCTGGCGATCCCCGCCTCCGAGATCAAGGCCCGACTCGCCGCATGGAAAAAGCCCCGGCCGCGCTACCGCCGCGGCGTGCTCGCCAAATATGCCGCCCACGTCACGACGGCCTCGCTCGGCGCCGTCACCGACGCCGGCTTCTAATTTCCTCCCTCGTCACCCCAATGCCCGAACTCCCCGTCGGCTTGCGCCGCCACCTCGAAATTTCGCGGCAGCCCGCCGGCTCAGCGTTTCATACGTCCCAAGTCTCGATCAGCTTCGGCGAGTCGATCCATGCCACCCTCCTGCACGACGCCTGGGAAGCCGTGTCCCGCGCCCACGTCGCCTTGCGCACCACGTTCACCGAGGACGGTCTGACCATCCTAAATCCCGAGCCCGCCTTCGACTGGCGGACGCTCGACTGGGAAGAGGCGTCCCCGAAGGACCTCGGCGCCGCCTGGCGGGACATCGTGCAGGCGGACGAGGATGCGTCCATCGCCACGGCGACGGCCCGTCCCGCGCGCATTACGTTCATCCGCCTGCCGAACGGCCAGGGCCACGCCCTCTGGTCGTTCCACGCCGCGCTCCTCGACGACGCATCGATCTCCCTCGTCCTGCACGAGTGGCTTTCCGCCTACGACTCGCTCCGCATGGGCGATGACATCTCTCTTCCGGCGGAGGAGATCCCGCCCGAATCCACCACCCCGGACGAGACCTGGAAGGCCGCGTTCGAAGGCTTCGTCCCGCCACGCCCGCTCATCGTCCTGCCCTTGCCCGATTCGACGCTCGTCGCGGGTGACCGAAGATCGATCACGCGCATCTTCGAACGCTCCGAGCGGACCGCCTTCCTGACCGTCGCGAAGACCGCGGACGCCGACCTGCGCGGCCTTTGCGGAGCTGCCTGGGCGTTTGTCATTGCCCGTGCGACCGCCTCCGACGACGCCCTCTTGCTGGAGCCCGTTCGCGAATCGACCGCCATTGGGAGAATGGAAACATTCGTGCCTCGCCGCCGGGCCGTTGAGAAATGTTTCGCGCCTCGCGATCTCGTGCGATCCTTCTCCACCGAGGCTCCGGTCCCCCCGGCCGACATCCCCGCGCTCGCGTCCGCCTTGAATCTTCCGCCGGCCGACGTCGAACCATCGGCGGCTTTCATCTACCGGGACCGGCGTCTCAACGACCGCCTTCTGCGCGCCATGCCCCGTTGGATGGCCGCGGACACGCAGCTCTTCCAAAAAACCGCGCCGCCCCTTGCGCTCCGCGTTGTCGCCGCCGACCGCCCGGAAATTTCCCTCGACTACGACCCGGGCTGCCTTTCGGACGAGGCCGCGGAGCTGCTTTTCGAGGCCTTCCAGGCAACGCTCGCCGCCTTCTCCGCCGATCTCGACCGGGAACTCGCCCGCTTCGCGTTCCCGATGCCGCCGGCGATCGTGCAGGGGCCGGACGCGCCTCCCGCCTTCCGCTCACTCGTTCCCCAGTGCCTCCACGAGCTTTTCGCGGACATCGCCGACGAATTTCCCGACGCCGTCGCCGTGGAATCCGCGGACGAGAAACTGACGTTCGCGCAGCTCAACTCCGCCGCCAATCAACTCGCCCGCCATCTGCGGAAACGAGGCGTCGCGCCCGGGGACCGCGTCGGCATCGCGATGCCCCGGTCCCCTCGCTGGGTCGTCGCCCTTCTCGGCACGTTGAAGACCGGAGCCTCGATCGTCCCCCTTCCCGAGACCAAGGCGGTCGCCCCCGCCGGGCTCGTCGCCTGGATCGTCGAGCAGCTCGCCGAAGACGACCGACGGGAGCTGCCCGTCATTCAGATGCAGGCCGACTCCGGCTCGATCGGAAACGAAAAAGCGCGGGGCTTGCAGTCGGAATCCGACCTCGACGCCGAGTCGATCGCCTGGATGGACGGCGGAATCATGCGGACGTTGACCCACGAAGTCTTCGCCGCCGGTCTGCAAAGCACCACCGCCCTTCTCACCATCACCCCGGCCGATCGCGTGCTGCATTTTGCGCCCCCGGGAAGCTTTTCCGCGGTCGAGGAGGCCTTCGTCGCCCTCTTCAATGGCGCCACGCTCGTGCTCCGGTCCGACAACCGCTGGCCCACCCGCACGGCCATCCAGGAATTCGTGCAGCAGTCCTCGATCACGGCCTTGAGCGTTCCCACGCCGTTCTGGACCCAGTGGACCCAATATCTCGGCGAGCTTTCCATCCCGGCGCCGGAAACCCTTCGCACGGTCGTGATCGACGGCGAACTTCCCTCGGCCAACGCCGTGGAGACCTGGTCCGCCGCCGCCCCGTCCGCGCGATTGATCCACCGCTCGCCGGCTCCCGAGCTCGGTGGAATGGGACTCGCCGCGGAGGAAGACGCCTCGGCGCCTTTCGCCTCCGCCCGGCTCGGCCAGCCGGGCCCGGCGGCGCGCGCCCGCCTCGTGGATCGCCGCGGCTTCGCTCTTCCCGCCGGCCTGCCGGGAGCCGTGGAGATCGCCGCCGGCGACGCGGAGCCGTTCATCCCGCTTGGCCAGGAGGCATTCCTGTCGCGCGCCGGCGAGTTTTCCGCCCGCGGCGCCCTGGAGCTTCTCGTCTCTCCCGCCACCACGATCAGCGCGGAAGCCATCTGGCTTGCCGCCACCGCCCATTCCGAAGTGCTCGACGCCTTCGTGGAATCACGCCTCGTCGCCGCCCGCCAGGAATGGTGCGTGTGGATCCTTCCGCGCGATTCCCAGCGCGGCGAGCCCCACGACTTTCGCGCGTGGCTGGCCGGTCGCCTGCCGGGGGTTCCCCGCCGGATTCGCGCGCTTCCCCGCTTTCCCCTCGACGACGCAGGCCGGATCGACGTCTCCGCCCTGGGTGAAATCGTGCCCGACGATACCGCCGCCCTTCCCGCCCGCCAGGGCACGGAAGCCGAGGAGCGCCTCCGCCAGTCGATCTCCCGCGCGCTCGGTGGCCGTCGCATCGACTTCGACGAGATCATCACCGACGGACGGACGAAATCCCAGGTGGCGACGCTGCTCTTCGAAGCGGCCTCGCGTGAGCTTCCCAGCGTCGAGCCGGCGGATTTTACCACGGGGTTTTCCGTGCGGTCCCTGCTCCGCAATGCCCGCGGACGGAAATCGGAGACGCACAGCAAATGGATGCCGATCCAGCCGCTGCGGGCCTCGGGCACGCAGCCGCCCCTGGTTTTCATCCACGATCTCGACGGCACCGCCAGACCCTACGCCCCGATCGTCGCGCACCTCCGCGGCGATCAGCCCTGCTACGCCATCACCGCGCGAGGCCTCGCCGACGCCGGGGCCTGCCATGCGACCGTCGCCGAAATGGCGCAGGCCTACGTCGAGGCCCTGCGGGTCTTCGACGCGAATGGTCCCTACCGGCTCATTGGCTACGGATTCGGCGGACTGGTCGCCTTCGAGATGGCCCGCCGGTTGAACGACGCCGGAGCGCCGGTCCCGCTTCTCGTCTTGCTCGCGACGGAACCGCCGGCGAACAAATCCCCCGCCGGCTTTCTCGCCGGAGGCTGGAAGCGCGCGCTGCCGGCGTTCTTCGGCCGCCGGATCGAGGACGAAAACAACGGCCGGCGCCGGCGCGCGCCCGAGTCTCCCGTTCTCCTCGCGAACCAGGAAGCCGCCCGCCGATATTCCGCCTCCCCGACGCCGCTCACCGCCCATGTCTTCGTCCCCGAGAACGGCTTTTCCTCCTACCGGGCCGTGCAGGGCGGATGGTCGGCGTGCTGCGCCGACGCCCGTTTTTACCAGGTCCCGTGCAGCGGCCCGGAAATGATGGACGAACCCGCGGTCGAAGACCTTGCCAACGCAATCAAAAAACTCGCGCGCGCCGAGGACCTTGCCGACGAGCTGGAGGCGGAGTAGTCACCGGCGCCCGCGCGACCAGAGCGCCGGGAGGGCCCGGAACAGGACCCGCCTCACCGCGCCGCGCGAAATTTTCACCGGCCCGGAATCCACCTCGACGCGCGCGAGCGTCTCGAGCCCGATGCGCGCGGGCGGCACGCACGCGAAACGCACGCGCCCGTTGTCGACCGCCGAGACCCATTCCAAGCCGCTTTGCAGGCCGGCACGGGCCCGCTCCCGGGCCGCGGCGAATTTCCCGTCGGGCACGTAGATCCGCCCGATGGCCGCGTCTCCCGACCGGTCCCGCAGGATGTTCACGAGCTGCAATCCCTTCCCGTAGGCGACGCCCAGCGGAACAAGCTCCCCGACCGGGCGGCTCGAAAAATCCGGCAACGTTTCGGCGCACAGCCGCGTCCAGAACTCCCCCACGCAACCCGCGACCAGAAACGTGTAATCGTCGAGTTCCTCGTCGCCCAACGGCCCGGCGCCAGGCACGAACCGCGTGAGATCGAAGAGCTGGCCGCGCAGGATCGCATCCCAGACCCACTCGATCCGCGCCCGCGAACGGGACGCCTCGAGTTGATCGAGCAAGTCGGGCAGACGGCGCAAAAGCTCCGCCTCGTCGGGATTTTTCTGTTTCTCGATCAGGGCGCGCAGCGCGTGCGGAAACGTGTCGCCCTGGCGGAGCTGCTGGAGCGACTCGACGCGCCGCTCGGTCTCGGCCTCCGAAGTGTCCGCGATGCTGTCGGAGGCGCGCGCGAGCAGGTAGCCGAGCGCGATCGGTTCGCGCACCGGTTGCGGCAGCAGGCGGATCGTCAAAAAAAACGACCGCGAGACCGCGCGAAGCAGCTTCCTGTCGATCATCGAAGGCCGTTCATGCCCGTGCCCACGCGAATTTGCTGGATGGATTCCGCGGAGGAATTTCCGAGCCCCATGCTCGCCGCGGTCTCGATGTGGCCGGCGATCGGCGTGACCGGCGGAAGCTGGTTTGCGCGGCGGTAATCGTCGATGAGGCGAACGGCCGTCGCGTCGATGGCGACGGGGTCCTTGCTCGCGAAGACCGTCAAATACTGGCGCGTGAAATTCGGGTTGGGAAACGGTCCGCCCGCGATCTGCACCGCGAGGGCGTCCATGATCGTAAGCACGACCTTGTCGTGAATCGTGGGGTCGGCGTAAATCTCCGCGAGATAGGGATTGCCGAAATTCGGCTCCTGCACGAACCGCCGCCAGTTGTCGACGTTCCAGAGCGCCATGTTGGCGAGCGCTCCGTTCAACCCGCACATGAAGCTGTCGCTGAGCGAAGGCAGGTTGATGACCTTCGTCACCTTCTGGCTGAGGATCGTCGCGTAATAGCTCGTGCTGCTGAGCTGGTCCCCGCGCGAAAGCAGATCCTCGAGCCGCATGCCCTTCTTGTCGCCGAATTTGCTGTCGCCCCAGATCAGCTTGCCGAGCACGGGCGCGGTGATCGGCGCCTGGCGGTCGTAACCGGTCGACGGATTGACCCAGGCGAGCTGAAAATCCGGGTCGCGCTCGGAAAACCCGCAGACCTGCAGATCCGCGCGGTTCCGATCCCACACGACGATGTGCGACGGGGGGATGCCGGCCGATTGCAATCCTCGGGCCACGGCGCGGACGACCTCGGGATGGGTGCCCGCCATCGAGCCGGGCGCGGCGGCGACCTTGATGCCCACGATGTCCCCCGGCTTCACGAGCGAGCGCCACGCGGCCGGCGGATTTGGCTTTCCCGTGCTTGCCATCACGACCGCGTCGACCATCGGCCGCACGACCCCGGGCTGCGGGTCGAAGCCGTTCGCGAGCGCGCGGGGATCCATCGCATAGAACACCTGCGACGTGGCCGCCACGGCACGGGCGATGGGCACTTCGTCCGTCGTCGCGTCCTGCGCGCAAGCCGCTCCCGAAGCGACGAGGCAAAAACAAAACGTGAGGCGGCGGATCACGGCGCAGAGTGTCGGGGGACGCGCACGGGCTGTCAAACCGCGGGGAAAGCCGTTGCGCGGCGGGGAGGGATGGCCGACGCTGCCCGCGTGATCGAGCACCTCTACGCGCACATTCCCTTCTGCCCGAAGGTGTGCCCGTATTGCAGCTTTTACAAGGAGGCCAGCGACCGCCACAAAACCCGCGCGTTCCTCGACGCCATGCTGCTCGAAGCGGAGATCCACGCGCCCGCCCTGCAGCCACGGACGATTTTCTTCGGAGGCGGCACGCCGAGCGCGCTAAGCTCGTCGCAGCTGGATTTCCTTCTCGGCGGACTGCGTGAGCGGATCGATTTTTCCCGCGTGGGCGAATGGACGCTGGAGATGAATCCCGCCACCGTCTCGCTCGAAAAGGCCCGGACGCTGCTCGCCCTCGGCGTCGATCGCATCAGCATGGGCGTGCAATCCTGGGACGACGACCTGCTCCGGACACTCGGCCGCGTGCACAGCGCCGCCCAGGCCGCGCAATCCTACCGCATCCTCCGCGACGCCGGCGTGCCCAACGTCAATCTCGACCTCATCTTCGGCGTGCCCGGCCAGACGCGGGATCAATGGCGCGACTCCCTGGCCCGCACCATCGCCCTCGAGCCCGACCACATCTCGGCCTATTGCCTGACCTACGAGGAGGACACGGATTTTTTTCTTCGTCTCCAGCGCGGCGAGATGCAGCCCGACGAGGGGCTCGACGCCGATCTTTTCGAACTCACGATGGACGTGCTCGGCGAGGCCGGCTACGCGCAGTACGAGATCTCCAATTTCGCGAAGCCGGGCCGCGAGTGCCGCCACAATCTGGCCTATTGGAACGCCGCCGATTACGTCGGCCTCGGCCCGAGCGCCTTCTCCACCGTCGGCGAATCGCGCTGGAAAAACGTGAGCGACACCGCGGACTACGTGGGTCGGATCAATGCCCGCCAGGACTCCGCCGACTTTCGCGAGGTCGTCGACGCCCGCACGCGGCGCGGCGAGCAGCTGGCCTTCGCCCTGCGGACCTCCGACGGCATCGACGAGACCAACGACGAGGTGCATCGCCTGCAGGCGGCGGGTTACCTCGAACCGAACGGCCCGCGCTGGATTCTCACCCGCTCGGGGAAGATGGTGGCCGACGCCATCGCGGAAAGATTCGTATGACCGCGCCTTCGCGCCACGACGCCATCGTCGTCGGGGCCGGCCCGGCGGGCAGCGTCTGCGCCGCGCACCTCGCGCAAGGCGGCCGCCGGGTGCTCTTGCTCGAGAAATCGCGCTTCCCCCGCCCCAAGGTTTGCGGCGATTGCCTGAATCCCTCCGTGTGGCCGATCATCGACCGGCTCGCGCTCCGCGAGCGCCTTCGCGCGCTGCCCCACGTCGCCGTTCGGCACGTGAGCTATCACGGCATCGGCGGGCATTCGCTTCGCTTCGACCTGCCGGCGAGCGAGAGCGGGGAAATCGTCGTGAAGCGCCGCGACCTGGACGCCCTCCTCGTCGCGCGCGCGGTCGAGCTGGGCGTCGACTTTCGCGATGATGTCGCGGTGACTTCCCTCTCGCCCGGCTGGTCGGTCGAGACGCCGGCCGGCCGCTTCGGCGCGCCGCTTCTGCTCGCCGCCGACGGCCGGAACTCCACCCTCGCCCGCCTCGCCGGCCGACTGCCGGCGAGCTCCCGGGAACGCGTCGCCTTGCAATGCCACTGTCCTCGCCCGGCGGATCACGACGACTCGGTCCGCATGCATTTCTACCCCGGAGGATACGGCGGCACCGCCCGGGCCAACGCGGACGAAATCAACGTCTGCCTCGTGGCGAAACCCCGGAACCTCGCCGCCGTGAAAGCGCGCGCGGCGGCGGAATTCGCGCTCGACGAGGAGACGGAATGGCGCACGACGGCGCCGCTCACCCGGCGCGACGCCCGCGACCTTGCGCGGGACGGCCTGTTTTTATTGGGCGACGCCGCGCGCGTGGTCGAGCCCTTCACCGGAGAAGGGATTTTCTACGCCATGCGTTCCGGCGAGATCGCCGCGGAGGCAATCCTCGCCGGCTTCGACGCCGAGTCCGCCTACCGGCGCGCCCACGCGGAAATGTATCGCGGTCGTCTGTGGGTGAACCGCGTGGCGCGTTTCGCGGGCCTGCATCCCCGCCTCACCTCGCTGGCCCTGCGCGCCTTCCGCGGCTGGCCCGAGCCCCTCGGCGCGCTCACCGCGAAGGTCGCCGCTCAGACGTAGCGGATGTCCGCCGGCGCGTGGACGGCCACGAGTCCGTGCCGCCGAAGCAGGCGGGCAAAGAGCGCGATGGCTTTCTTTTCCGCGTCGCCGAGATCGAACCGGATGAAATGCGTGAGGTAACGCCTCACGAAATCCGCGTCTCCCGTCCCCGCCGCAATCCTTTCCCGGGCATCGAGCCCGGCCTCCTTCATCGCCCGCAGCGCCCCGGCGAGCTCGGGGGCTCCGGCCAGCTCCGGGCGAAAAATCCAGCACGCGAAGACGAACGGCAGCCCGGTGCAGCGCAGCCACTCCGCCCCGAGATCGAGGAAGCGCCAGTCGCCCGCCTGGTTCGTCCGGCGGAAGGCGATCGCCGGGTCGCCGATGAGCACGCGCGCCTGCCCCTCGTCCTCCGGGGCGATGGAGTAACGCGGATGCAACCCGTGGAACTCCGCGAGCAGGCATTGCACGAGATGGGACGACGTGCGCGAGTCCGGATCGAGCGCCACGGAAGCCAGCGCCGCCAGCGGCCCGCGGTGCGCCAGATAAACGCTGAACACTTCGCCGTGGCTGGCGATCGCGATGTCGTCGGCGATGACCGCCCGGTCGCCCGCCACCGCTTCGTAGACCGGCAGCAGCGCCGCGTCGAAATCCCCCGCCGCGAACCGCGCGGCCAGCCGCGCCGGCACGTCGAGGACGATCCGGCCCGGCGCGCTTTCGATCAAGGGCCGCGCATTGAGGTAGGGCACGGAGCCGACGCGATAGCGGCCCAGGATTTCGTCCGCGCTCAAGCCGCCCGCCGCTCGGGGCCCGGGGGGATGCGCTCGTAGTAGGTGTTCCGCTGCATCGGCTCCCGGCCGACTTCGCGGATCGCCTTTTCGAGCGCGTTGATCGTCTGCTGCTGCGGCGTGGCCGCGCCGGCCATGTGGAAGATTCTTTCCTCGTGGATCGTGCCGTGCAGATCGTCGACGCCGTAGCTCAAGGCGACCTGCGCGAGCGGCAGGCCGAGGCTGATCCAATAGGCCGTGACGTGCGGAAAGTTATCGAGGTAGATGCGCGAGACGGCGAGGTTGCGAAGCTCCTCGAAACCGGTCGCGTGCGGGATGTGCTTCAGCGAAGGCCGCGCGCCGTCCGGCTCGAACGCGAAGGGAACGAACCCCGTGAAGCCACCGGTCTCGTCCTGCAGCTCCCGCAGGCGGCGAAGATGATCGACGCGGTGTCGCGGTTCCTCGATGTGGCCGTAAAGCATCGTGCAGGTGCTTTTTTCGCCCATCTGGTGCCACGTGCGGTGCACCTCGGCCCATTCGTCGGCCGTTTCCTTGCCGCGGCAGATCTGGTCGCGAATCTCGGGGTCGAAAATCTCCGCGCCCCCGCCGGTGATCGCCCCGAGCCCGGCGGCGCGCAGCGTTTCCAAGGTCTCGCGGATCGAGCGCTTGAAGACGCGCCCGGCGAGGTGGCGGATCTCCACCGCGGTGAAAGCCTTGATGTGCAGGTTCGGATCGAGCGCCCGCAGCGCGCCGAGCAGCTCCAGATACCACGCGGCGGGCAGGGAAGGGTGCAAGCCACCGACCATGTGAATCTCCGTGATGCCCTCCGCGAGGCCCGCGCGGACGTTCGCCTCGATCTCGGGGATGGCCTGCTCGAACGCGTGCGGATCGCGCTTCTTCGCGCCGAACGCGCAAAACTGGCACGAGAGCAGGCAGACGTTCGAATAGTTGATGTAGCGGTTGTGGATGTAGGTCGCGACGTTGCCGTTCTTGCGCTCGCGGATGATGTTCGCGATCGCCCCGATGCCATTGACGTCGCGGCAGGCGTAGAGCGCGAGGGCGTCGGCGTCGGAAATTCGCTCGCCGGCCCGAACCTTCTCGTGGATCGGCCGCAGTTCTTTCGAGAGCAGGCGGGGATTCATGCGGACTTCGTGAAATTTTTCACAAGGTCATGGTCTCATCGCCCGGCGCGGATTGCAAATCCCCGCGCGTCCGCCGCCGGCGTCACGAGCGATCTCCCTCGAATCTCCCTTCTCATGAGCACCTCCACCCTTCTCGAAAAGGACCGTCATTCCCTGAACGGACACCGCCTGCGTGGCCTGCCGGCTTTTTGGCTGGGGTTCATCGCCCTCGTCCTGTCGCTCATTGGATTCATGGCCCGGCAACGCGAGGTCCCGGAGATCCGCAAGTTCGCCCGCGACCTGCTTCATCCCCTGCCCGGAGGCGACGATTTCTACGCGCGCGTCTTCCACTTTCAACTCACCGAGCCACCCTTTGCGACCGTGGCGACGCTGGTCGGACTCGCGCTCCTGATCTGGGGCTCGGTGGAGCTCGTGGCCGCCGGGCGGATCAAACGCGAACTGCTGTCTGTGGAGGATGCCCGCCGAAAACGGCAGCTGCTCGAAGAACTGGAATCCGAGGACGGGACGCCCCCGGCGACTTGACGGCCCCGCGGAAATGGACGACGGACGCCGGTTCGTGCCTCCCCTTCGTGCCTCCCCTTTGTCCCGCCCCGATGAAACGCTTTCTTCTGCCTTTGATCCTTGGCTTGCTCGCCTGTGATCTCGCGCCCGCGAACTTTTCCGACCACTTCGCCCCGGAAACGTTTTCCGGCCCGCACGGCGGATCGCTTCTCTACCGGATCTACGTCCCGAAGGATCTCGCGCCCGGCCGGCGCGTGCCGCTCGTTCTCTTCTTCCACGGCGCGGGCGAGCGCGGGTCCGACAACGTCCGGCAATTGAACAATGGGATGCCGCAGCTGTTCGCTTACGTGGAAAAAAAGAATCTGCCCGTCATCATCATCGCGCCGCAGTGCCCGTCGGAAAAACAGTGGGTCGACGTCCCATGGGACGGAGACAGCCACACGATGCCGGTGAAGCCGTCCGAATCCATGCGCCTCGCGATGGACCTGCTCGATCGAAGCCTCCGCCGGCTGCCGGTCGACTTGAAGCGCGTCTACGTCACCGGAATGTCGATGGGCGGCTTCGGCGCCTGGGACATCCTTCAACGCGAGCCGGCCCTTTTTGCGGCCGCGATTCCGATCTGCGGCGGGGGCGACCCGAAGCTCGCCGGACGGATCCGGAACGTCCCGGTCTGGGCCTTCCACGGCGGCGCCGATCCCATCGTGAAAACGACGCGCTCCCGCGACATGACCGCAGCCCTGAAAAAAGCGGGCGGGCGCCCCGCCTACACGGAATATCCCGGCGTCGGCCACGACGCGTGGACGCAGACCTACGCCGACGACGCGGTGATGGACTGGCTCTTCGCCCAGAAGAAATTCTGACCGGCCCGTCGTCGCGGACGACCTTGCGCGCCGTCGTGGGAGCCGTATCGTGGGCGCTTATGCCTTTCGAGCTCGCGTCCAACTACTCCCCGCGCGGCGACCAGGCGCAGGCCATCGAGAAGCTCACCCGCTCGCTTCTCGCGGGCAACCGCCACCAGACCCTCCTCGGCGTCACCGGCTCCGGCAAGACCTTCACCGCGGCGAACATCGTGCGCGACCTGGACCGGCCGACGCTCGTCATGTCGCACAACAAGACGCTCGCCGCCCAGCTCTACAGCGAGTTCAAGCAGTTCTTCCCGCGCAACGCCGTCGAGTATTTCGTCAGTTACTTCGACTATTACCAGCCCGAGGCCTACATCCCGCGGTCGGACACCTACATCGAGAAGGACTCCTCGATCAACGAGGAGATCGAGCGCCTGCGCCTCTCGGCCGTCAGCTCGCTGCTCTCGCGCCGCGACGTGCTCATCGTCGCCAGCGTCTCCTGCATCTACGGCCTTGCGTCGCCCGAGGACTTCCTCCAGATGCTCGTCACGATCAAGGAGCAGCAGCGGATGACGCGCGAGGCCTTCCTCTCGAAGCTCGTCGACATGCTTTACGAGCGGAACGACATCGCCTTCGAGCGCGGGCGCTTCCGCGTGCGCGGCGACACCGTCGAGGTGCATCCCGCGCAGAGCGACGACCGCGCGATCCGCGTGGAGTTCTTCGGCGACGAAATCGACCGCATCAGCGAGTTCGACCCGCTCACCGGCGACGTCACCGCGCGCCTCACGAACCTCACGCTTTTTCCCGCGAAACAATTCGTCACCCCGCACGACAAACTCACCGCCGCCATGCGCTCGATTCGCACCGAGCTCGACCAGCGCGTGATGGAATTCGAGCGCGACGGGCGCCTCATCGAGGCCCAGCGCATCAAGATGCGCACCGAGTTCGACCTCGAGATGATGCAGGAAATGGGCTTCTGCAACGGCATCGAGAATTACTCCCGCCACCTCACCGGCCGCCCGCCGAATTCCACGCCCTACACGCTCATGGACTTCCTGCCCAAAGACACGCTGCTCATCATCGACGAATCCCACGCGACGATCCCGCAGATCGGCGGAATGTACGCCGGCGACCGGTCGCGCAAGTCGGTCCTCGTCGAGCACGGCTTCCGCCTGCCGAGCGCGATGGACAACCGCCCGCTGCGCTTCGACGAGTTCATGGCGAAGACGCACGACATCGTCTACGTGAGCGCGACGCCCGGGCCGTTCGAAATCCGCAACAGCGTCGTCGGCAACACCGGCTACATCGCGAATCCCGACAAAAACTTTCCCGAGCAAATGGAGGCCGCCCGCATCGCCGGCCAATACAACGCGATGGAACTCGTCGCCGAGTTCGACTGCCACACGCCGGGAGCGCCGCTCGTCGCCGAGCAGATCATCCGCCCCACCGGGCTCATCGACCCGCGCATCACCGTCCGCCCCCTCAAGGGCCAGATCGACGAAACGATCGAGCGTTGCCGCCAGCGCATCGAGCTCGGCGAGCGCGTGCTCATCACCACGCTCACGAAACGCACCGCCGAGGATTTGTCGGACTACCTCCGCGACGTCGGCATGAAGGTCCGCTACCTCCACAGCGACATCGACACCATCGAGCGCGTGGAAATCCTCCGCAGCCTCCGCGCCGGCGAATGCGACGTGCTCGTCGGCATCAACCTCCTCCGCGAAGGACTCGATCTGCCCGAGGTCTCCCTCGTCTGCATCCTCGACGCCGACAAGGAAGGCTACCTCCGCAGCCAGACCTCGCTCATCCAGACCGCCGGCCGCGCCGC
>CAXTSM010000017.1:60557-71203 GCA_964247025.1 uncultured Chthoniobacterales bacterium | reverse complement strand
AGGAAGCCCGCGCAGAAGCTTGTCGGTTGTCGCCGCCCCGCTCCGTCGGGTCGCCGGCTCGCGGGCGCATCGCGCAACCTCGCGCCGCACGGCGACGGAGCGCCGTGGCTACAAGGAAGCCCGCGCAGAAGCTTGTCGGTTGTCGCCGCCCCGCTCCGTCGGGTCGCCTGCTCGCGGGCGCATCGCGCAACCTCGCGCCGCACGGCGACAGAGCGCCGTGGCTACAAGGAAGCCCGCGCAGAAGCTTGGCCCTTGTCGTCGCCCCGCTCCGTCGGGGCGCCGGCTCGCGGGTGCATCGCGCAACCTCGCGCCGCACGGCGACGGAGCGCCGTGGCGACATGCCGCTCAGAAAATTCCCCGAGCATCGGGTCGGCATCCGCCCAGGCATCGCGCGCGCCTCGTAATGGAGGCATGAGCACCATGCCGAACACCCCGACCCCCACGGCCCTCATCACCGGAGCATCCAGCGGGATCGGCCTGCATCTCGCCGGGGAATTTGCCGCGCACGGGCATCCTCTCGTGCTCGTGGCGCCCGTCGCGGAGGAACTGCAAGGCGCCGCCGATGACCTCAGCGCGAAGCATGGCGTGCCGGTGCGCGGAATCGCCCGGGACCTGCGGGAACCGGATGCCGCCGCGGAGATCGCCGCGGAACTCGCGAACGAGCCCATCGGCATCCTCGTGAACAACGCCGGCCACGGCCAGAAAGGCCGGGCGTGGGAGATCCCGATCGAGGACGACCTCTCGATGATTCATCTCAATGTGGAAGCCGTCGTGCGGCTCATCAAGTGCTTCGTGCCGGCGATGGTCGCACGCGGTTCGGGGCGTGTGCTGAACACCGCGTCCGTCGCGGGTTTCGAGCCCGGGCCGAACTACGCGACCTACAGCTCGACGAAGGCGTTCGTTCTGTCCTACAGCGAGGCGCTCGCCACGGAACTCGCGGGCACGGGCGTGACGGTCACCGCGCTCTGTCCGGGGCCGACCGACACCGATTTTTTCGAGAAAGCCGACATGCTGCGGACCCGCGCCTTTCAGCAGGCGAATCTCATGGCGCCGCAGGATGTGGCGAGGGCGGCCTACGCGGCGCTCATGGCCGGAGACCGGGTCATCGTGCCCGGCCTTGCGAACAAGGCGATGGTGTTCAGCCGGCGATTCCTGCCTGAATCCGCGCAGGCGAAGATGAACGAGATCCTCACGTCGGACGCGCCCGAGTCCGCGCAAAAGCGCGAACGCGGGGCGAGGGAGAGCGAGGCTTCCAGCCGCTGAATATTCGCTGGCCGGGCCGGCCACGCGTGGCTCAGCCGCCGTTGCGCAGCCGCATTTCCTCGATCTGGAGCCGGTGGTGCTCGATGCCGGGATCCTGCGTCGCCTGGACGTAGACGTAAGCGCCGGCCACTCCCAACAGGGCGATACCCAGCGTCACCACGATAACGATGAGGACGGTGCGCGCACGCGGGCCGAGCTCGATGCGGACGTTGCGGGTGACCTCGCGGGGCCGGGAGGGAGGGCCCGCCGGAGCGACCTCGGCGAGCGCGCGCGCGGGGGTGGAAACGCTCTGGACCGGCGGCGCGGGCACCAACGCGGCGGCGGGCCGCGGCGGGGGCAGGATGATTCTTTGCTCGCGGGTGACCGGCGCCCGCTCCTCCCGGATCGGCCGCGGCATCGCGGGCGGCGGCGCCTTTGCGGCGGGCTCCGGTTCGATGACCGGAGGAATCGAGCGGTCGTCGGGATCGGCCAGGGACTTCCGCCGGATCGGCGGCGGCAGGGGCGGCTCGAGGCTGGCGCGGTGATTCTTCGGCGCGAAGTTGCGCTGGCGAATCGCCTCGATGGGCAGGCTGTGCCGGAAGAGCTCGGAAATCGCATTTTCCAGTTCGGGCAGCCGGGCGATCTCGTCGGGGATGGCGCTCGTGTAGTAACGCACCTTTCCGGTCGCGCAGTCGTAGAAGAACCGGATCGCGAACGCCTGCGCGTCGTGCCGCAGGATGACGGGAAAGAAAATCTGCGAAGCCGGCGTGAGCGGGTGTCCGTCGGGCGAGAACTCCGGCAGCCAGAGGGACCAATGCCCGTCCTCCTGGGTGAAGGTGGCGGCGGCGCCTTCGAACGTCCTCAGGAATCCGAGGATGTCCGCGCCACTGATCTGCTGCCGGGAAGCGGATGCCTTAGCCAACGGCCCGACGCTACGCCGCGCGGCGCAAAAGCCAATCGGAAAACCGCGCGGCAAGGAATATTTGATCCGCGCGCCGGTTTCTTGCGAATGCATGGACATGGTCAGCTGCCTCGAGCCCCGGATTCTTCTTCCGGAAAATTTTTACGCTCCCCGTCGAGAAACACGGGTTGCGCGTCGGGCGATCGTGGCCGACGGTGAGAGTTGCTACCACATCATGGGTTGGTTGGTGCAACCCCGGCGGGGGTGCTCGTATGGGTTCCCGTCGGGGTCATTCTTTTATGCGTGTCGGGCGGCGGTTTCCGTCGTAGACAGGGAAACGTCGATGACCCCCGAGGAATGCATGCACCGGATCGCGAGAGGTGAAGAGGCCGCGCTCGGCGGCCTCTACGACCAGCTCGGCGGTCTGCTTTTCGGGCTCGCCCGCCGCATCACGAACAACGACCGCGAGGCCGAGGAGGTCGTGCAGGACGTGTTCCTGACGGCCTGGCGAAACGCCCGCACCTTCGACTCCTCGCGCTCGAGCGCCACGACGTGGCTCACCACGCTGGCGCGCAACAAGGCCATCGACCGACTGCGCACGAGCCGCCGCCGCCTCCCGCTCGCGCCGGCGGATGCCGCCGATCTTCCGGAGATGCGCGATCCCGCCCCCTCCCCCGCCCAAACCGCGCAGACCGACGAACGCGCCACGCGCATCGCCGGCTGGGTCGGCGAGCTCCCGCCCAACCAGCGCCAGGCGGTGGAGCTCGCATTTTTCGAAGGCCTCACGCATCCGGAAATCGCCTCCCGTCTGAACGAGACCATTGGCACCGTGAAATCCCGCATCCGCCTCGGCCTGGACCGCCTCCGGCAAAAAATGAAGGGGGCCCTGGAATGAACGAGGATTATCCCCGCGACGAAGACGAGACCCGGCTCGAGCAGGCCGCGCTCTACGCGGTCGACGCCCTGCCCGCCGACGAGGCGGCGAAGTTCCGCGCGCTCGTGCGGGAAAATCCCGCCCTCGCCGATCTCGTGGCCGAATACGAATCCGCGGGCTCGCTTTTCGCCGAGGCCATGCCGTCCGTCGCGCCGCCGGCGGAATTGCGCGCCCGCATCCTCGCGAGCATCGCCGTGAAGCCGGCGCCGGTGGAAGCGCCGTCCGCCGCGGCCCGCTCGTCGGCCGCCATCTTCGTGCCGTGGGGCGTGGCCGCCGCGCTGGCCGTCGCCACGAGCTGGCTCTGGTTGCAGAATCAGCAGCTCGACGCCGACAAGAATGGATTGAACGGCCGCATGTCGGCCCTGGGCGGCGTGCAGCGTCAGCTCGACGATCTCCGCGTCGTCGACGCCGGCAAGGATCGCGTCACCCTCACGCTGCGCCAGCGCATCGCCGACCTTGAGCGGCGCAACGCCCTCGCCGAGACGCAGGTCGCCACGCTCACGTCCAAGCTCGACGGCTCCTATCTGGCCTCGATCGCGTGGGACAACGGCGCGCAGGAAGGCATCCTCAAGGTGCGCCGGCTCCCCGCGACCGAACGCGGCAAGGATTATCAATTATGGGTGATCGATCCGAACAACGCCACGCCGGTCAGCGGCGGGGTGTTCACGGTGCAGGCCGATGGCTCGGCGACGATCCGGTTCGCCCCGGCGCGGAAGGTCTCGTCCGCCACGGCATTCGCCGTCAGCCTCGAGAAATCGGGCGGCTCGGATTCTCCCGCCGGCCCGATCGTGCTGAGCGATTGAACCGCCCGATACGCTACAGGGCCGCGCGGCAATCGGCCACGTAGGCGGCAACGTCGGCGGCCTGCAGGATGCCGGAAACGACGACGACGCGCGTGGCTCCCGCCGCGATCACGGCCGGCAGGTTTTCGCGCTTGATGCCGCCGATGCAGAAGACGGGCACGGGCGATTCGCGGAAGACGGCGGCAATGTCCCCGGTCCCGATCGGCACGTAGTCCGGCTTCGTGGGGGTCGCAAAGAGCGGGCCGAAGCCGATGTAATCCGCGCCTTCCGCCCAGGCGGCCCGGGCTTGCCCGAGACTGTGGGTGGACCGGCCGACGATGGCGGTCAAGCCGGCGCGGGCGCGGGCCGTGGCGAGCGGGCCGTCGTCCTGGCCGACGTGCACGCCATCGGCGCTGGTCCCGCCGACGAGCGCCGGATGGTCATTGAGGATGAAGGGGACGTTCGCCGCGCGGCAGAGCGCGGCCAGCTCCCGGCCCAGCACGAAGATCTCGACCTCGGAGCAATGCTTGGCGCGCAGTTGCAGCACATCGACGCCGCCGGCCAGCATCCGCTCGGCCGTGGCCGTCGCCCGATTCCATTCGACGTAACCGAGATCCAGGATGCCGTAGAGCTTCGCGTTCTTGAGCATGGGAGGAATGAAACCATGGATGGGACGGATGTCACGGATGGATGATTCCGATCCGTGCCCGCCGCGCCCGCCGTGGTCCTAAAACTCGGGGATGCCCGCGCTGAGCATTTTCTCGAGGAAGCCCGTCGAGTATTTCCCCGCCCGGAAATCGCTGTTGCGCATGATCGCCTGCTGGAACGGGATCGTCGTCTTGATGCCGGTGATCATGTATTCGCCCAGGGCGCGGTTCATGCGGTTGATGCAAGCCTCGCGGGACGACGCCGAGACGATGAGCTTCGCGATCATCGAGTCGTAGTTCGGCGGGATCGGGTAGCCGGCGTAGGCGTGGGAATCGATGCGGACACCGCGGCCGCCCGGGGCGTAGTAGAGCTCGATCTGGCCCGGCGAGGGCATGAAGTTGTTGAAGGGATCCTCGGCGTTGATGCGGCACTCGATCGCGTGGTGGCGCGGCTTCGCGTTCACGACGTAATCGGAGAGATGCTCGCCCGCGGCGACCTGGATCTGCTGCTTGACGAGATCGCAGCCGTAGACTTCCTCCGTGATGGGATGCTCGACCTGGATGCGGGTGTTCATTTCCATGAAGTAATAATTCCCGTCGTCGTCGACGAGGAACTCCATGGTGCCGGCGTTGTAATAGCCGACGGACTCCGCCAGCTTCACCGCCGCGTCGCCCATGCGGCGGCGCAGGTCCTCGTCCATGAGCGGCGAGGGACATTCTTCGACGATCTTCTGGTTGCGCCGCTGGATGGAGCAATCCCGCTCGCCGAGATGCACGATGCGCCCGTGCTCGTCGCCCATGATCTGGAACTCGATGTGGTGCGGGTTCTGGATGAATTTCTCGATGTAGACGCTCGCGTTGCCGAAGGCCTTCTCCGCCTCGAGCCGCGCGCTGTGGAAGCCGGTGACGAGGCTGCCTTCGTTGTGCGCGATGCGCATGCCACGACCGCCGCCGCCGGCCACCGCCTTGACGATCACGGGATAGCCGATCTTGCGCGCGATCTTGATCGCCTCGGCCTCGGTGTCGACGGTGCCGTCGCTGCCGGGCGAGACGGGCACGCCGGATTTGCGGGCCGTGTCGCGGGCGGTGTTCTTGTCGCCCATCAGGCGGATCGCGTTTGCCGGCGGCCCGATGAACTTGATGTTGCAGCTCGCGCAGACGTCGGCGAAGTGGGCGTTCTCCGCGAGGAAACCGTAGCCGGGGTGAATGGCGTCCACGTCGGCGATCTCGGCCGCGCTGATGATGCGGTCCATTTTCAGATAGCTCTCGGAGCTGGCCGCCGGCCCGATGCAGATCGCCTCGTCGGCCAGCTGGACGTGGAGCGAATCGATGTCCGGCTCGGAGTAGACCGCCACCGTCTGCACGCCGAGTTCCTTGCAGGCGCGGATGATGCGGAGGGCGATCTCGCCGCGATTGGCGATCAGGATTTTCTTGAGCATCGCGCCGGTTACTTGACGCGGAACAGCGCCTGGCCGAACTGGACGGGCTTGCCGTTCTCGGCGGCGACTTCGGAGAGGACGCCGGCGACCTCGGCTTTGATCTCGTTCATGACCTTCATCGCCTCGATGATGCAGACGACCGTCTCGGGCGTGACCGTCTGGCCGACTTCGACGTAAGGCGCGGCCTCCGGCGACGAGGAGGCGTAGAAGGTGCCCACCATGGGTGAGGTGATCTCCTTCAGGTTCGAGGCCGCGGGGGAGGAGGTGGCCGGGGCGGCGGGGGCGGCGGAAGCGGCGGGCAGGGAGGCGGGCGGCGGGGCGTAATGAATGACGGGGGAACTCTCGGCTCCGGCGGTCTGGAGGGTGATCTTGAACCCCTCCTTTTCCATTTTGAAAACGGCGAGGCCGTTTTTCTTCATGAGGTCGATGAGCGCGCGAATTTCTTTGATGTCCACTTGGTTGGAAAGGCTTTGAAGCGAGCCGTCTTTCTCGCGTGCGCGGTGATGGGGGTCAAGATTTATGGCGTCGACGCCGGGGTCGCGCCACCGAGCTCCGCGCTTTACAACGCGATCGCTTCTGGCACTTTAGCGGGCTCTCCCATGCACATTCTGCTCTCCTTCCTGCTCACGCTGCACGTCCTCGTGTGCCTTCTCATGGTCGTCGTCGTGCTCATGCAGCGGCCCCGCAGCGAAGGTCTTGGCGCCGCGTTCGGCAGCGGCATGACGGATAACATCTTCGGCGCGCAGACGACCAACGTGCTCGCGAGGTTCACGACCTGGCTCGGGGGCGCCTTCTTTGCCCTCACGCTCGCGCTCGCCGTGGTCTACGCCCACCTTTACAGCGGCAACACCGGCATCGAACGGGAGCTCAGCAAGTTGCCCGCGCCCACCGCCGCCGCCGCTCCCGCCGCCCGGCCCGAGCCGAAGCCGGTCGGCGCGCTGCCGACCGCCTCCGCCGCCACGCCGGCACCCGCCGCGGCCGTCCAGCCCGCCGCTCCCGCGACGCCCGCCGCCCCGGTCAAGGCCCCGGCTCCCGTCACCACCGCGCCGAACATCCCGGTCGAATCCCCGGCTTCGAGCACCAACTAGGCGTTCCGTGAAGGTCGCGAAGACGATCGCCGCCGCGCGATCTTTCGTGCGGGAAGGCCGGCCTCCGGTCGTCCTCGTGCCCACCATGGGAGCGTTGCATCACGGGCACGCCGCCCTCGTCCGGCGAGCCCGGAAGCTGGCTGGCCCGTCCGGCGGCGTGGTCGTTTCCATCTTCGTCAACCCGACCCAGTTCGGGCCGAAGGAGGATTTCTCGAGCTATCCGCGGCCGGTCGAAGCCGACGAGGCGCTCTGCCGGGAAGCCGGCGCGGACCTGATCTTCCGGCCCGGGACCGCCGCCATGTATGCCGCCGACGCCTCGGTTTTCGTCGACGAATCCGATCTCTCGCGCACCCTCTGCGGCGCCCGCCGGCCGGGGCATTTCCGCGGCGTCTGCACCGTCGTCGCGAAGCTCTTTCTCATCGTCCAGCCCGACATCGCGGTCTTCGGCCAGAAGGACTGGCAGCAACTCGCCATCCTTCGCCGGATGACGCGCCAGCTCGATTTCCCGGTCAAAATCGTCGGCCACCCCACCGTTCGCGAGCCGGACGGCCTCGCGACCAGCTCGCGCAACGCCTACCTCGCCCCGGCCGAGCGCGCCGTCGCTCCCGGCCTCCACGCCGCCCTTCGCGCCGCCGCCGCGCGAAAAACTCCCGCCGCGATCCTCCGGGCCGCCACGCGCGACCTTGCGAGGATTCCCGGCGCCCGCATCGATTACGTCCAGATCGTCGACTCCGTCACGCTCGCGCCCGCCCGCCGCCTGGATCGCGAGACCACCCTCGCCGCCGCCGTTTTCCTCGGCCGCGCCCGCCTGATCGACAACCTCCAGATCCCCGCCCTCGCATGAAGGAATTCGACTTCGTCGTCGTCGGCAGCGGCATCGCCGGCCTTTCCTTCGCCCTCAAAGCCGCGGCCCGGGGCACCGTCGCGGTCGTCACCAAACGCACGCTCGTGGATTCGAATACCGCCTGGGCCCAGGGCGGCGTCGCCTGCGTCGTGAGCGACGAAGATTCCTTCGAACTCCACGTCCAGGACACCCTCGAGGCCGGCGCCGGGCTTTGCCACGAGGATGCCGTGCGCGCCGTGGTCACCGAGGGCCCCGCGCGAGTCCGGGAGCTCATCGATCTCGGCCTGCAATTCGACGAGCACGAGACCGCCAGCGGCCGCGTCGAGCTCGACCTCGGCATGGAAGGCGGCCATTCGAAGCGCCGCGTGCTCCATGTGCAGGACGCCACCGGCCGGGAGATCGAGGAAGTGCTCGCCGCCCGCGCGCGCGAGCACCCGCGCATCACCATCCTCGAGAACCACATGGCCGTGGATTGCATCACCACCGGCAAGCTCGGCTACGCCATCCAGAACAGCTGCGTCGGCCTTTACGTGCTCGACGAGACCACCGGCCGCGTGGAGACCATCCGCACCGACGTCACGATCCTGGCCACCGGCGGCTGCGGCAAGGTCTACCTCTACTCGACGAACCCCGACATCGCCACCGGTGACGGCGTGGCCATGGCCTGGCGCGCCGGCGCGGCGATCGCGAACATGGAGTTCGTCCAGTTTCACCCGACCTGCCTCTATCAGCCGAAGGCGAAGTCCTTCCTCATCACCGAAGCCGTGCGCGGGGAGGGCGGCATCCTCCTCGACCACAAGGGCCGCCGCTTCATGGAGAGCCACCATCCGCTCAAGGAACTCGCGCCCCGCGACATCGTCGCCCGCGCCATCGACGCCGAAATGAAGAGAACCGGCGGCAAATGCGTCTATCTCGACATCACGCATCAACCCCCCGACTTCGTGCGCAGCCGCTTCCCCACCATCCACGAGACATGCCTGCGCTTCGGCATCGACATCACGACCGAGCCCATCCCGGTCGTGCCCGCCGCGCACTATCAATGTGGCGGCGTGAAGACCGACCTGAACGGCGAGTCCAGCCTGCGCGGCCTCTACGTCATCGGCGAGGCCGCCTGCACCGGCCTCCACGGCGCGAACCGCCTCGCCAGCAACTCCCTGCTCGAAGGCCTCGTGCTCGCCCACCGCGCCTTCGAGAAAGCCGCCCCCGGCCTCCACGAGCACGTCGCGATCGACCTTCCCGAATGGAGATCCGGCGAGGCGCACGACGTCGACGAGCTCGTCGTCATCTACCACAACTGGGACGAAATCCGCCGCCTCATGTGGGACTACGTCGGCATCGTCCGCACCGACAAGCGTCTCCAGCGCGCCGCCACCCGCCTCCGCAACCTCCACGCCGAGATCCAGGAGTTCTACTGGAACTTCAAGATCACCACCGACCTCCTCGAGCTCCGCAACCTCGTCACCGTCGCCGCGCTCATCGTCGATTGCGCCATCCATCGAAAAGAAAGCCGCGGATTGCACTTCACGCTCGATTACCCGGAGAAGGATGGCGCGAAATTCGCTCAGGACACGATGATCCGCCGCAACTGACCGATACGTCGACTCACCACTTTTTTCTTGCCACCATGTTTTCCCCCGACGATATGTCTCGCCCGATGCGGGACCGAATGGTGCGATTCCCATTCTTGATTTTGGCGCTCGTTTTCTGCGGGTTGACCGCCTCTGTCTCGGCCGAATCCGCCCTCTCCTCCGCCTCGGACTTCGCCCGCTACGCGATGAAGCTTCGGGAAAACGCCCTGCTCAAGATCGAGCCGCAGGTCACCTCCTCCTCCCGCGCCACCTTCAGCTTCGGTTTCAGCAAATACCCCTGGAAGCTTGGCATCATGGCCACCTGCTTCTGGGTCGGCGAGCATCCCACCGCCAACAACCCCGTGCCGAACTATAAAAGCTCCTGGGACCCCCAATGGGCGCGGAACTTTGGCGGATTCGACGATCCCGACTCCACGAACCGCCGCAACTACATCCCGAAAAACTTCACGCCCCGCCAAAACCCCTTCTACGTCGCCCTCCCCTACAACGACGTCACCCGCGGCAACACCAAGCCGGAATCCCGCCGCGCGATCCCCTGGTTCCGCGACGCATTCGAAAAAGAAGGCAAATCCGTCTGCAAAGGCCGCTGGCTCGCCATCCGTTACCGTGGCCGCATCGCCTACGCCCAATGGGAGGACTGCGGCCCCTTCCGCACCGATCATTGGCAATACGTCTTCGGCAACGACCGCCCGCGCCCGAACCTCAACCAGGGCGCTGGCCTCGACGTCTCCCCGGCCGTCCGGGATTTCCTCGGCATGAACGGCAAGGACGTCTGCGACTGGAAGTTCGTCGACGCCAAGGAAGTCCCCGGTGGCCCCTGGACCAAATACGGCGACAACAACACCTTCGTCCTGCGCAACCGCGGCGAAAACCTCTTCTTCGCCGACCGCAACAACGCCAACGGCCTGCGCCGCTAGCCGGCGATCCCGTTGTCGCCGCCCGCCGGGGCGCCCGGCGGGCGCGTGATCCCCGCCGCACAGCGCCGAAGCACCGTGGCGACAAACCGGCCAGGGTGGTTCACGCGGCCAAAGGGCCCTACGCTCGCCGTCGTGGGCGGCCCCCTCCGACCCGTAGGCGGCCCCCTCCACCCGTAGGCGGCCCCCTCCACCCGTAGGCGGCCCTCTCCGACCCGGAGGCGGCCCTCTCCGACCCGGAGGCGGCCCCCTCCACCCGGAGGCGG
>CAXTSM010000017.1:253-60457 GCA_964247025.1 uncultured Chthoniobacterales bacterium | reverse complement strand
CCCTCTCCGACCCGGAGGCGGCCCTCTCCGACCCGGAGGCGGCCCTCTCCGACCCGGAGGCGGCCCTCTCCGACCCAGAGGCGCCCTCTCCGACCCGGAGGCGGCCCTCTCCGACCCGGAGGCAACCTTCTTCATTCCTTAGGCGCCCAAGTCTCCACCATGGTCCGCCCCTTCCGCCTTCCCCCTTACCAGGCGAAGGCCGCCCAGCTCTCGCCAGGCGGCCTCCGTTTTGGCTGTAAGCCGGATTCTGTCCATCTCCGTCCCTTTCGGGGCGAAAACTGGGCGGTCATTTCTCTAAGCGACTAATACCCGAGGTTCCGCCCGCGCGACCTTGCGGCCTCACGGGCATCCGGGCCGGCGACCCGTTCCTCTGTTCTGTCTTGCACCACCTGGGGTTTATCGTGCCCCCGGCATCACTGCCGGGGCGGTGGGCTCTTACCCCGCCTTTTCACCCTTACCCGGCCCCTTGCAAAACCGGTTGGTTTCCCTCGGAGACCGGGCGGTATCTTCTCTGTGACACTTTCCATCGCGCCCCGCTTTCGCCGGACGCTCCCGCGCATTCTACGCGGCAGGCTGCCGTGTGGTGTCCGGACTTTCCTCCCGCCTCCGCTTTCACGAAACCGAGCGACCGCCCGCCAAGCCGCGACCATAGTCGAAAATCCCCCCTCGTAAACCCGTGAATGCGAAAAGCAATCTCCCGCGGAAGCGCGGAGGCGCGGAGGAATACCGATCCGGAACCTTTCCTTCCCCCGTCTGCGAGCTCCGCGCCTCGGCGTGAGTCTTTTCCTTTTCCGATCTTCGCGCCTTCGCGGCTTCGCGTGAGCCGAATCCTTCAATGAAAATCATGCGACCCCGGCGTCCCCGTCTCCGCTCCCTCCATCGCCTCGATCCGCTCCGCCTTCACGTGAATCACCCGGTCCACGCATTGCACCACCCCCCGAATCTCTAAAAACCGCTCCTGCGTGACCGTCAATCGCCGCGCCTCGAACAACGCCGGCGTCACCACCGCATTCGCCACCCCCGTCTCGTCCTCCAGGCTCACGAAAACAAACCCCTTCGCCGTCCCCGGCCGCTGCCGGCAGATCACCAGCCCCGCGATGCACACCCGCGTGCCGTTCGCCGCCTCCCGCAAATCCGCCGCCCGCCACACGTGCGGCAACCCCCCCCGCACGAGCGCCATCGGGTGCCGCCCCGTCGTCACCCCCGTGCCCCCATAGTCCGCCTTCATCCGCTCCCGGTCCGTCATCGCCGCCAGCGGCTCGCTCCCGCCGGGCGCATCCCGTCGCGCGAAAAGATCCCCGGTCCGCACCGGCGCCTCCACCCGCCAAAGCCCCTCCCGTCGCTGCGTCCCGAGATCGTTCAACGCCCCGATCCGCGCCAGCGTGCGCGCCGCATCCCGATTCACCCGCACCCGCCCCTGAAAATCCTCCACCGAGACAAATCCCTCCCGCGCCCTCTCCTCCACGATCCGCCTCATCTCCCCCGCCCCCAGCCCCCGCACCCGGTTGAGCCCCAGCCGGATCGTCGCGTCATCCTCCACCGTGCACCGCTCCGCCGACTCGACCACCGAAACCGGCCGCACCCGCACCCCGTGCGCCCGCGCGTCGTAGACCAGCGTCGAAGCCGAATAAAATCCCATCGGCTGGTTGTTCAGCAGCGACGCGTAGAACTCCGGCGCCCGCCACGCCTTCATCCACGCGCTCGCATAGGCGATATACGCGAAGCTCAGCGCATGGCTCTCCGGGAACCCATACACCGCAAACGACCGCACCGACCTCTCGATCCGCTCCGCCACCTCCCCCGCCACCTTTTTCTCCGCCAGCGCCGCCCGTAATTTGTCGCACACCCGGTTCATCTTCTCGTGCGAGCGATGAAAGCTCAGCGCCTTCTTCAGCTCCGCGATCTCCCGCCCGGTGAAGCCCGCCAGCTTGATCGCCATCGCCAGCATCTGCTCCTGGAACAACGGCACCCCCAGCGTCCGCTCCAGCATCGGCACCAGCTCCCGCCCCAGCTCGCTCTCCGGCTCCACGCCGAAATAATCCACCTTCTCGCGATCCATCCGCCGCGCCAGATACGGGTGCACCATCCCGCCCTCGATCGGCCCCGGGCGGATGATCGCGATCTGGATCGCGATATCGTAAAAGTTCCGCGGCTTCAGCCGCGGCAGCGTCGCCATCTGCGCCCGGCTCTCCACCTGGAACAACCCCACCGTGTCCGCCTCCCCCAGCATGTCGTAGGTCCGCTCGTCGTCCGGCGGCAGCGTGTAAAAATCGTAATCGTCCCGCCGGCGCGCCCTCATCAGCGCGAAGCAATCCTGCATCACCGCCATCATTCCCAGCCCCAGCAGGTCCACCTTGATGATCCCCAGATCGTCGCAATCCTCCTTGTCCCACTGCGCCACCACCCGCCCCGGCATCGACGCCCGCTCCAGCGGCACCACCGAGCTCAACGCATCCTGGCAGATGATCATCCCGCCCGAATGCTGCCCCAGGTGCCGCGGCAATCCATGGATCCGCTGCCGCAGCCGCAGCGCCGCCGCCACCCGCCCGTTCTCCGGCGGCAGCCCCGCCATCCGCATCTGCTCGCGGAAATCCAGCGTCGCCGGAAAATCCCCGTTCGCGTAAAGATCCGAAAACCGGCTCAGCATCTCCGGCGGAAAGTTCAGCGCCTTCCCGATCTCCCGCATCGCGCTCCTGCCTCGATACGTGATCACGTTCGCCGTCATCGCCGCCCCATGCTCGCCGTAGCGCCGGTAAACCTCCTGGATCACGCTCTCCCGCCGCTCCCCGCTCGGCAGGTCCAGATCGATATCCGGCCAGGAAACCTTCGTCTGCCCCTCCACCGGCGGCGCCAGGAACCGCTCGAAAAGCAGCCGGCACGCGACCGGATCGCAAGCCGTGATCCCCAACGCATAGCACACCACGCTGTTCGCCGCGCTCCCCCGCCCCTGCACGAGGATGCCCTGCTGCCGGCAATGCTCGACGATGTCCCACACGATCAGGAAATACCCCGCAAACCCGAGCTCGCCGATCAGCGCGAGCTCCTTCTCGATCGTCCCGCGGATCTGCGGCGTGATCTCGGGGTAACGCCCCCGCAGCCCCGCGTAGCTTCGCTCGCGCAGCAGCGCGTTCATCTCCGCATCGCCCAGATTGCGAAACCGCGGGAACTCGTAGCCCAGATTCTCGAGCGAAAATTCCAGCCGCTCCGCGATCCGTCCCGCGTTCGCGATCGCCTCCGGCCGGTCCGCGAACAATCCCGCCATCTCCTCCCCCGACCGCAGGAACCGCTCCGCGTTCCGGTCCAGCCGCCGCCCCGCCGCGTCCAGGTGCGTGTGATGCCGCGCGCAGGTAAAAACATCGAGCACCTCCCGCTGCGACGGCGCCGCGTAGAGCACCCCGCCCGTCGCCACCGCCGGCAGCCGCAGCGCCGCCGCCAAGTCGCCGAGCGCCTCCACCCGCGCCTCCTCGCCCCGCCCCAGATGCCGCTGCATCTCCACCGCCACGTTCTCCCGCCCAAACGCCGCCACCAGCCGCTCCGCCGCCGCCCGCGCCCCGGCAAAATCCTCCGCGTCCACCCCCCGCACCACCGCCCCCTCCTCGTCCCCGGTCAGCGCGATGAGACCCTTCGCGAACTCGGCCAGCTCCCCCCACCGCACCGCGCAATCCCTCTTCCCCGGGAGGGAACCGCTTCGTCGATTCCCCCTTGTCTCCTCGAAGAACGGCGCCCGCCGCCGCCCATTTTTTCCCGGCTCCGGATCCCGCAGCTTCGCCCGCGTAATCAACCGGCACAAATTCCGATACCCCTCCCGCGTCGCCACCAGCACCGGCAGCACCGACCCGTCCTCCATCGTCAGCTCCGCGCCGACCCGCGCCGCCATTCCGCCCTGCTCCCTCGCCTCCCCATGCAGCCGCGGCGCGCCATGCACCCCGTCCCGATCGCACAGCGCGATCCCGCCGAGATCGAGCGCCGCCGCCGCCTGCATCAAGTGCTCCGGCAACGAAGAACCGCGCAGGAAGCTGAACGCGCTCCGCGCATGGAGCTCAACGTACTTCATACGCCCCCTCCACCGTCCAGCGGCCCTCCCCGTCCCGCGCGATCCGCAGCACGGCCCCCCCGGCCAGTTCGACGTCCCACTCCTCGATCCACCACCCGCCCGCCTCCCACCACTCGCCCGAGAGCCGGTAAGGCCCCGCCGCCCGCGCCACCGGCCCGAGTCGCTCGACCCACGCCGGCCGCTCCCGCGCGAGCTTCACCGCCACCACCCGCCCCGGCCGGTAGCGCCTCAGCGGCAAGCCATAGATCTTATGAGTCCTAGAGGACTCATAGGACCTATCCTCCGCGAACTCCTCCATCCGGAACGCGCCCGGCCGATGCGAATCCGCCGGCTGCGGCACGCCCACGCCATCCTCGCCCGTCAGCGCCTTCAACTGCGCCAGCGTCTCGCCGAAGCGGTTCGGATCGCGCAGCCCGCTTTCGAACAAATGCAGCTGCCGCCCCGCCGGATCGTCCGCCTCCACGCCCAGCCGCACCCCCACCGGCCGCCGGTCCAGCGTCAGCGCCTCGAGGTGCGTCGAAAGGATGCGAAACCACGCCTCCGCCTCCGCCGTCGGCGAAGGAATCGAAAACGTCCGCGCGTATTCCGGCCCGCTCTCCATCGGCAGCGTGAGGGTCAGCGCCGACGCCACGCGATGGGCCGCCCGCAGCCGCGCGGAAAGCCCGTCCGCGAACCGCCGCAGCAAAAACAACAGCGGCTCCGTCGTCTCAATCGCGGATTCGAAATCGAACGCCTCGAACAGCCGCTCCGCCGGCCGCACCAGCCGCAGCACGCGCCTCGCCCGCCCGCCGGCGCGCCCGCGCAGCCGCGCCGCCTCCGCCCCCAGCCGCTCGACCGACCCCTCGGCCGGCAGCTTCAAAAATTCTCCCACCGTGCGGATTCCCCAGTCCTCCAGGATCGCGCCCAACTCCGGCGACGGCCCCAGCACCGCCACCGGCAGCGCCGCGCAGAACGCCGCCCCCTCGTAAACCACGTTCACCGGCGACCCGTGGCCGTGGCTTCCAGCCGATGATCCCTCCGCTCCCGCCACCGCCGCCAGCCAAGCGTGATCCGCGTGCGGCGCCAGCCCGACCCGGGCCTCCAGCCCCTCCCCCGCGCAACGCGCCGCCATTTCCTCCCCGAGGCGCTGCCAGCACGCGCCCTTCGGCGCGGTGGACAAATCGATCGTGCAAAGCCCCTCCGCCGTCGCCTCGACCCGCGGCGAAAACTCCAGCGCGACCTCCGTGAGCATCGCCTGCGCCGCCGCCTCCTGCGCCCCCGAGCGCGCCACGATCCGCAGCTCCGGGCAGCGCGCCAGCGCCTGCGCCGGCGTGAGCCCCGGCTGCACCCACGAAGCGGAAGCCGCCGCATTCACCTCCAGGATCACGCCCTTCGACGCCCCGCCGTCGACCAGCGCGATCGCCCCCGGAATTTCCCGCCAGCGCAGCGCCGCCTGCAGCCGAAAACGCGGAACCCAAAGCGCCGCAAAGAAAGGGGAACCGACGAAGCGCCCCCCTCCGTCGATGGGCGGGCAACGCTCCGTCTTTGCCGACTTCTTCCCCCGCGACTTTCCCTTCACGCGCTCCTCCGTTCCGCGGCCGCCGTCTTCCGGCGCACCCGCACCGCCATTCCCGCGGCCAGCTCCCGCCGCTTCACCCGCATGGCATCCAGGCCCAGCCGCCCCTCCGCCTCGATGCGCAGCCGCGCCCCCTCCACCATCGGCCAGCGGCTCAGCACCACCAGCGTCGCGCCGGAGCCCTCCACCACGCGCTGGAGCCGATGCCAGACGCTCGCCGGCACGCCCCGCAGCTGCCTCACCGGCACGCCCTGGAAATCCAGCACGACGAGCGGCAGATTCCCGTCGCGCAAAAGCAGGTCCGCCGCCCGCAACGCCTTCCGCGCCTCCCGGCAGCGCACCCACAGCAGCCGTCGCAACGCCGCCGCCTCCCAGTCCGCCGGCTCGAACTCATCCGCCGCGTCGACCAGCGCCAGGTGCCATCGCTCGCGCGCCGTCACCTCCAGCAGCGCGGCCAGGAACAGCGAGCCGCTCCCCGCCGGCCCCGAAAATTCGCTCACCGCCCCGCGCCAAAGCCCGCCCGCGGCCGCATCCAGCGCCTCGACGCCGGTGGGCACGATCGCGCCCGGCGGCGCGGCCGGCGCGGCCGACGCGGCCAGCTTTTCGCGCAGGGCCCGAAAAACCTCCAGCCGCACCACCTTGTCCTCATCTCGACGGGCGGCTTCCATCGCGGATCAATCCTCGAAAAACTCCCGCCACCCTCACGCTTTCCCCCGGCACCACGAGGTCGCGATACCCGGGGTTGCTCGCGCGCAGCCGCACCTGGCCGGTCTCCGCCATCGGCAAAAAATGTTTGAGCGTCGCCTCGGGCGCCGGCCCGTGGTCTCCGCCGACGACCACCGCCGCGATCTCGCCCGCGTAAGGCTCGACGCCCGGCCGCAGGAGCACCTTGTCGCCGTCGAGGATCCCGTCGCCGATCATGGAATCTCCGCTCACGCGCAGCAGGAAATCCCCCTCGCGCCACGGCAGCAGCGCCCGCTCGTCGAGCACCGTCTCCGCCTCCTCGACCGCTTCGCTCAAGGGTCCGGCCGGAATCGACCCCAGCAGCGGCAGCCCGCCGAACCCCAGCGCCTGCCGCCCCCGGTCGGTGAGCGTCACCACGCGCGACCTCCCCTTCACCCCGCCGCCGCGGATCGCCACCACGCCCTTGCGCTCGAGGATCCGCAGCGTCGGCGTGAGGCTGCTTTCCCCCGCCAGCCCAAGCCGCCGGGCCAGGTCCGGCACGAAAGCCGGCTCCCCCTCGCGCTCGCAACGGCCGATCGATCGGCCAATCCGCCGCTGCGATTCGGTGAGCGCTTTCATGTCGGGTAATTTCACGATGTTTTCTTTTTTCTGCAAGCTCGCTTTCAAAAGCGTTGTTTATTGTTGCTCTGGGAAGTCACCAACCTTCTTCGCACGGCCGAAAAGCGAGGTCGCCTTCCCGCCGACCACGCCGAAAAACTTCTCCGCCAGCTTGCGCGCCGCTCGCCACCCAGGATGTCGCCCGGCAAAAAGCCACCCCGTGCCTGCGGCGTCCCTCTTTTCGATTTCTAAATCTTCGCGCCTCGGGGTCTCCCGGGTTGAAATCCATTGACACCACAAGATATTGGGCCAAAGTCCGCCAAACACCCCCGCGCGATACAAGATGCGTTGCCCCAAGTGCGGCTCACTCGAAGATAAAGTCATTGATTCCCGCCTCTCGAAGGAAGGGGAATCGATCCGGCGACGCCGGGAATGCCTCGACTGCGAGACGCGCTTCACCACCTACGAGGAAATCGAGCGCCTCGAGCTCCGCGCCATCAAGCGCGACGGCCGCCACGAGCCCTTCGATCGGCACAAGCTGCAAAACAGTTTCATCAAGGCCTCCGAAAAGCGCCCCATCGGCATCGAGCAGATCGAGCGCAGCGTGCAGGAGGTGATCACCGACCTGGAAGCCGGCAACGATCGCGAAATCCCCACGAAGCAGATCGGCCTGAAGGTCATGGAAAAACTCCACGCCCTCGATCCCGTCGCCTACGTTCGCTACGCGTCGGTCTACCGCGAGTTTCAGGAAATCGGCGACTTCATCGAGGAGATCCAGTCGTTCGAGCGCCGCGGCCTCAAGACCCCGGCCCAGCCCGAGCTCTTCAAAGCATGATCGCCTTCCGGAACGACCTGCCCGTCGTCCGCTTCGACGACGGCCGCATCATGGATTTCGAAACGCGCTGGCTCTCCGAGGGCCTCGCCCGCGCCGCCAGCCGCGCCGGCTACCAGAAGTGGTGGCTCGCCGAGCACGTCACCGAAACCGTCGTCACCTACCTGCGCAACGATTTCGACGCGCCCGTCGTCGCCCTTCCGCAGCTCTGCACGACCGTGCAATCCGTCCTCCAGGTCATCGGCTACGCCGACATCGCCACGCACTTCGAGCCGCTGCCGCCGCCCTTCCGCCTCTCGCTCGCCCGCCTCGCCCGCGAGGCCGGCGACGGTTACGAGCTGCTCTTCTTCCGCCTCCTTCAGGACGAGCTCCGCGCCATCGCGGATTCCCCGTCCCTGCGCGTCGAGCTCTTCGACCTCCAGCCCTGCGTCAAGCTCCTGCGCCACGCCAAGAACTGGCGCCCCGACTGCGCCGGCCTGCGCGCCGAGATCGTGAAATTCATCCGCGAAGAGCTCGACGGCAGCCCCCGCGCCGACGAGCTGCACCTGCAGCTGAGTTGAACCACGGATCGCACGGATCAAACGGATCATTCAAACCGCAGAGAACGCAGATCGCGCGGAGAAGGAGCCCCTTCATTTCCCTCCCTCTGCGCCTTCTGCGCCCTCCGCGGTCCCCTTTCCGCATTTCCCATATCCGTGCCATCCGTGGTGAAATTCCCCGTCGCCATCGAGGCCTGGAGAAGGCCTCGAATTTTTTCAGAAACTCTCCGTGTCTCCGCGTCTCTGTGGTTGAATTCAAGCCATGACCCTCTTCGAAAAAATCATCGCTCGCGACATCCCGGCCGACATCGTCTTCGAGGACGACCAATGCCTGGCCTTCCGCGATATCGACCCGCAGGCCCCCACGCATCTCCTGCTCGTCCCGAAACGTCCCATCCCCCGCCTCGGCGCCACCGAGAACACCGATTGCGAACTCCTCGGCCACCTGCTCGTCAAGGCCGCCGAACTCGCCCGCATGATCGGCCTGGCCGAAGGCGGCTTTCGCATCGTGATCAACAGCGGCCCGAACGGCGGCGAGACCGTCCCGCACCTCCACCTTCATATCCTCGGCGGCCGCCCCCTCGCCTGGCCTCCGGGCTAGGGCGCGGACCCGCATGCCTCCGAGGTCATCACGCTCGCGGTGTTCGTTCCCTTCGCGATTCTTTCCACGCAGCAGCCGTTTCGCCTCGATTTCGTGCGGGCTGGCCTTTGCCTCGCGGGTGCGGTCTATTTCCTCTTTCGCGCGTAACACTCCCATGGCCTCCGTCGTCCTCCACAACGTTTCCCACGCCCCCTTCGTGCGCGACCTCTCGCTCGAATTCGCCGATCACGAATTCACCGTGCTTCTCGGCCCCGCCGGCGCCGGAAAAACCCGCATCCTCCGCCTCGTCGCCGGCCTCGAGACGCCGGAATCCGGCCGGGTCCTCGTCGCTGATCGCCCGGTCGAAAAAATCGCCCCGCACCAGCGCGACCTCGCCCTCATGGCGCACGAAGCGCCGCTGCTGCCGCACCTCACCGTGGCCGCGAATCTCTCCTTCCCGCTGCAGCTCCGCCGCGTGCCGAAGGACGTCGCCGCCCGCCGCCTCCGGGAAACCGCCGCGCTCCTCGGCCTGGAAAACCTCCTCGACCGCCGGCCCGCCGCGCTCACGGCGCTCGATCGGCGTCGCGCCGAGCTCGGCCGCGCGTTCATCCAGCAGCCGAAAGCCATCCTGCTCGACGATCCGCTCGCCGGCCTGGAACCCGTCTCCACCGCCCACCTCCGCGCCGACATCGCGCAATTGCACCAGCAATTCCGCGCCACCATCGTCTACGCCACGAGCGACTCCTCCGAGGCGATGACGCTGGGCTCGCGCGTCGTCCTGTTGCGCCACGGCGCCGTCGAGCAGCAGGGGCCGCCGCTCGAAATCTATCGCCAGCCCGCCAACGTCTTCGCCGCCGCCGCCCTCGGCAGCCCGGGCATGAACTTCCTGCGCGGCGCGCTGAAATCCTCCGGCGGCCAGCTCACCTTCAAGGAAAGCGACGGCGGCTCCGTCGAGCTTGCGCTGGGCGAGCGCCCCGGCGCCCAGCCCTACGTCGGCCGCGACGTGCTGCTCGGCCTGCGCCCCGAGGATTGCGTGGCCATTCCCGACGACGCGCCGAATGGCCCCGCCGTTTTTCAGACTCTCGTCGACTTCGTGGAAATCCGCGGGGGCGAGACGCTTTTCCACGCCCAGACCGGCTCGCACGCCTTCATCAGCCGATCCTCGGCGCTCGTCGATCCGCGCCAGGCCGGCCGGCGTGGTCGTTTCCGCCTCGACGCCACCCGCGCGCACTTGTTCGACCCCGCCACCACGCGCCGCATTTCCTGATCGCGCGAAAACGCGGCTTCGGGTTTCCATCCGCGTCATCCGTGCTATCCGTGGCGTTCACCACAAAACGTTGAACCGCTTCCTCCATCTCGTCCTCGGCATTTCCCACGGCGTCGCGCACGATCAACTCCAGCGCCGCCACGCGATGACCGCGCTCATCGCCGCCGCCCTCGCCATGCTCGCCGCCGGCCTCTTCCCGCTCTGGGGCGTCTTCGCCGCGCACCCGCTGTTTTTCGCGATCTACTGGCTGATCTGCGCGTGGCTCACGACTTGCGCGATGCTGCTCGCGATCTACGATCTGGTCCTGGTCGTTCAACGCGGACGCCGGGAACGCGCCGCCACCCGCCGCCGCATTTTCCAACCACCCGACTGACGCATGTTCAAGACCCGCGAACAAATCGAGGCCGACGAGCACCTCACGCTCGCCCCCTACGCCTGCCGGGCCGACGAGTCCCTCGGCCGCGTCCACCGCGAGTCCGCGCACCCTTACCGCACGGCCTTCCAGCGTGACCGCGCCCGCATCATTCACAGCGCGGGCTTCCGCCGCCTCGACGGCAAGACGCAGGTCTTCCTCAACGGCACCGGCGACCATTACCGGACCCGCCTCACGCACACCATCGAGGTCGCCTCCGTCGCGCGCACCATCGCCCGCGCCCTGGGCCTCAACGAGGATCTCGCCGAGGCCATCGCCCTCGCGCACGACCTCGGCCACTCCCCTTTCGGCCACAGCGGCGAGCAGAGGCTCGACCGCCTCATGCGCGGCCACGGCGGGTTCGACCACAACGTCCAGAGCCTGCGCGTCGTCACGTTGCTCGAAGCCAAATACCCGCGCCATTCCGGCCTGAACCTCACGCACGAGGTCATCGAGGGCCTGCAGAAGCACAACGCCAGCTACCTCGCGCCCGACGGCTCGACCTACCATTCCCCGTCGCTCGAAGCCCAGGTCGCCGACTACGCCGACGAGATCACCTACTCCAGCCACGACCTCGACGACGGCCTCGACGCCGGGCTTCTCGACGCCGACGCACTCGAAAAGCTCCCGCTGTGGGCCGAGGCCCGCATGCTCGCCGAGCGGGAATTTCGCCGGCTCGACCGCACGGAACGCCGCGGCTACATCATCCGCGGCATCGTGAATCACGAGGTCGAGGACCTCGTTATCACCAGCGCCCGCGCCATCCGCGCCGCGAAGGTCGCCTCCGTCGCCGACGTCCGCCGCCAAAAACGCCGCCTCATTCAATTCAGCCCCGCCACGCGCCGCGGAAACGCCGCGCTGCGAAAATTCCTCTACCAAAATCTGTATTACAATCCCGAGGTCGCCGGCGCGAACCAGCGCGGCTGCGCCCTGCTGGAGGACCTTTTCCGCCGCTACGTCGAGACGCCATCGCTCCTCGGCCGGAAAGCCGCCCGGCGCATCAAGAAGGAAGGCCTCCATCGAACGATCGCCGATTACTTGAGCGGCATGACCGACCGCTACTGCATCGACCAGCACCGCGCGCTGTTTCGAAGCTGACTCCCGGCGTTGCTTCCGCCCTCGCCGCCCCCCTCGGCGACGAAGCGCCCGTTGCCCGGATCACGCACTCGATCCGCGCGTGACAATCGCCGCCGCCGGAGTAGGGTGTGATCTAAAATCAGCCTCCGATGATCCCTCCTCCCGTCTCGCCTCGCCCGCCGCTGTTCAAAAAACTTTCCGACTGCTGGCTCCGCTTCGCCATCATGGGCGCCGGGATCGCCTCGCTGGTCTGGTTCCTCGTCCGCGTCATTCCGAAGCCCAGCCGCGCGGGCTATCCCTGCCAGCGCGCCGCCTTTCCGGTGGCCACGAGCTTCGTCATCTGGCTCGCCGGCACCTTCGCGATCAAATCCATCTCCGACCGGCTGCGCCGCGCCTTTTCCGGCCATCGTTTTGCGACCGTCCTGGGCGGGTTCGTGACGGTGGGCGTCATCACCGCCTGGACTCTCGGCTCGATCGCCAGCCACGGCGCGGCGGAGGAGAAAAAGAAGATCGACTGGAACTTCATTCCCACGACGCCGAACACCCCCGTCGGCATCGCCCGCGGCATCCATCCCGGCCGCGTCGTCTGGACCCGCGATCCTCTCGCCACGAAATGGGCGGGCAACTGGCAGCAGAAAAGCGACCAGTGGTGGCTGGATAAAAATACCGATCAATCCCGCGTGGACGCCATGCTCTCCGCGACCATCCTCCGGCTCGTCGGCGCGCCCACGAATGCGGACGCCTGGAAATCCATCTTCAAATACTACAACCAGCGCGCCCGCAAATTGCCAAATCGCGGTTACCAGCCCGGCGAGGTCGTGGCCGTCAAGATCAACATGAACAACAGCGGCTCCCCGGTGAAGGAGGACAACTACACCGACGAGTCGCCGCAGATCGTCCTGGCCATGGTCCGCCAGCTCGTGCGCCAGGCCCACGTCCGCCCGCAGGACATCATCGTTTACGACGGCCGTCGATTCATGGAGCCCTACATCCTCACGAAGGTCTGGAGCGAGTTCAAGGACGTGCGTTTCGTCCAGGAGCCACAGCCCGATCCCTCCAAGCAGCCCGCGAATCCCGGCTACGGCAGCCTTCACGGCCTCGAGGCTTCGAACTGGGTCCCCGGCATCGTCTATTCCAACGGCAAATACAACGAGGCGAAGCTCATTCCCAAGCAGATCCGCGACGCCACCTACCTCGTCAATCTCGCCATCCTGAAAGCCCACTCCTATCCCTACAACACCATGGAGGACGGCGACGAAGGGCAGACCGCCATCACCATGACGGGCAAGAATCATTTCGGCTCGATCAAGGGCACCCCCGAGCTTCACCCCTCGATCGACACGGCGCAGGAAGCCGTGAAAAACGCCTACTCTCCCATCGTCGATCTCGCCTCCTCGCCGAACCTCGGCGCGAAAACCATCCTCTTCGTGCTCGACGGCCTCTACAGCGGCCGCAAATGGCGCACCTACCCGGTGCACTTCCCGAACCCTCCGTTCAACAACCGCGTGGAACCCTACGAGAATTCCGACTGGCCCGCGAGCATCCTCGCCTCGATGGACGGCGTCGCCCTCGACTCCGTCGGCCTCGACATCATGCTCGCGCAGACGAAAAACAACAACGACGCGCAAGGCCGCGCCCGCCTTCTCATCCGCGCGAACGCCGACGACTACCTCTTCGAAATGGCCAAGGCCGATCACCCGCCCTCCGGCACCGTTTACAAGCAAGGCGGCAAGGTCGTGACCAGCCTCGGCGTCCACGAACGCTGGGACGGCGACAAGACCATGCGCTACTCCCGGAACCTGAACCCGGCCGGCAAAGGCATCGAGCTCATCTATTTTCCGATGAGCGCGGTCCAGAGCACTTCGATCAAGACGGCGCCGGCCGCTCCGCTCGCTCCCGCGACGCTCCCCGGCAAAGGCCTTGCGGAACACGACTTCTTCTACGCGGGAGAAGGCCTGCAGGAACGCATGTGCATCGTGCGCGACGGCAAGATCGTCTGGTCCTACACCCATCCCGCCAAAGGCGAAATCAGCGACGCCATGCGCCTGCCGAATGGCAACGTCCTCTTCACCCATCAATTCGGAGTCACCGAGATCACCCCCGACAAAAAGATCAGCTGGAACCTCGACGCCCCGGCCGGGACCGAGATCCATACCGCCGAGGCGATCGGCTCCGACCGCGTCATGTTCATCCAGAACGGCGACCCGGCAAAGCTCCGGATCGTCAACAAACTCACCGGCGTCACCGAGCACGAATTCGCGCTGCCCGTCAGCCGTCCCGTCTCCGTGCACGGCCAGTTCCGCCACGCCCGCATGACCGGGCCGAACACCGTCCTCGTCGCCAACATGGGCCTCGACAAAGTCACCGAATACGACCTCACCGGCAAGGAGCTCTGGTCCCTCGACGTGCACGGCCCCTGGTCCGCGACGCCCTTGGAAAACGGAAACATGCTCGTCATCTCCGACAGCAAGGTCGTCCGCGAAATCACCCGCGCCGGAAAAACCGTCTGGGAGTTCAAGAATACCGACGCGCCCGGCTACACCCTTGCGAACTTCCAGTTGGCCACCCGCCTGCCCAACGGCGACACCCTCCTCAACGTCTGGCACAACCAATGGGACACCGCCCTCGATCCGAACAACCCGCCCGTGCAGGCCCTGAAGGTTACGCCGGATAAAAAAATCACCTGGGCCCTGCGATCCTGGGCGCCTCCCGCCGACCTCGGCCCCGCCACCACCATTCAGCTCCTCGACACCGAAAAAACTCCCGCCGTCTCCGCCCGCTGACCCGTCCCGTTCGGAAAATCTTTCTCTCCTCCCGCGCGATCCCGTAATCTTCGCGCGCCATGAGCAGCCCCGAACTTGACGTCCGCTACGTCGCGAACCTCGCCCGCATCGACTTGAGCGACGCCGAGATCGCGCAATTCCAATCCCAGCTTGGCCGCGTGCTCGCCTACGTCGAGCAGCTCAACCAGGTGGACGTCTCGCACGTCCAGCCCACCGCCCACGCCAACGACGTCACCAACGTCTTCCGCGCCGACGAGCCCCGCCCCGGGCTGGAAAAAAAGGCCGCCCTCGCGAACGCCCCCCGTCAGGCCAACGGCCTCGTGATGGTCACCAAGGTCGTCGAATGAGCAGCGGCGAACTTTCGGCGCGGGAAAAGGGGAAAGGGAGAAACGGAAATGTTTCTTCGTCGCGCCCGTTATTTTCTTCCCCGGTTTTTCCCCCGTTCCCCTTTTCCCGCGTCCTCTCCGTATTCTAATGGAAATTTTCGACCTCTCCGTCTCCGACCTCCAGGCCAGGCTGCGCGCCCGCGAACTCTCGCCCGTCGACGCCATCGACGCCTTGGAAGCCCGCATCGAAGCCGTTGACCCCAAAGTCCAGGCTTACCTCTCCCGCGATCTCGCCGCCGCCCGCGAGGAAGCCGCCCGCGCCGACGTCGCCCTCCCCCTCGGCGGCGTGCCCATCGGCATCAAGGACGTCATCAACGTCACCGGCCAGCCCTGCACCGCCGGCTCGAAAATCCTGGAAAATTTCCGCTCCCCCTACGACGCCACCGTCATCGCGAGGCTCCGCGCCGCCGGCGCCGTGCCGTTCGGCCGGCTGAACCTCGACGAGTTCGCCATGGGCTCGTCCACGGAGAACTCCGCCTACCACCCCACCCGCAATCCGTGGGACCTCACGCGCATTCCCGGCGGCTCCAGCGGCGGCAGCGCCGCCGCCGTCGCCGCGCGCGCCGCCTTCGCCACCCTCGGCTCCGACACCGGCGGCTCCATTCGCCAGCCCGCCGCCCTCTGCGGTTGCGTCGGCCTCAAGCCCAGCTACGGCCGCGTCTCCCGCTACGGCCTCATCGCCTTCGCCTCTTCCCTGGACCAGATCGGCCCCTTTACCCGCACCGCCCGCGACGCCGGCCTGTTGTTGAACGCCCTCGCCGGTCGCGACCCGATGGACTCCACCTCCCTCGACCAGCCGGTGGACGACTACACGCGCCTGCTCGGGCGGGATCTCAAAGGCATGCGCCTCGGCATTCCGAAGGAATACTTCGTCGACGGCATGGACCCCCAGGTCCGGATGACCGTTGAAACCGCCATCAAACAATGTGAGTCGCTCGGCGCCGAGCTCGTCGAGGTCTCGCTGCCGCACACGGAATACGCGGTCGGCGTCTATTACATCATCGCCACGGCCGAGGCCTCCGCGAATCTCGCCCGCTTCGACGGCGTCCGCTACGGCCACCGGGCCGACGCGCCCAAGGACCTGCTCGACCACTACAAGCGCACGCGCGCCGAGGGGTTCGGTCGCGAGGTGAAGCGCCGCATCATCCTCGGCACCTACGTTCTCTCGAGCGGCTACTACGACGCCTACTACCTCCGCGCGCAGAAGGTTCGCACCCTCATCCGCCAGGACTTCGCCGCCGCCTTCGAAAACTGCGACGCCCTCGTCTGCCCGACCTCGCCCGACCTCGCCTTCAAGATCGGCGAGCGCACCGACGACCCGCTCCGCATGTATCTCGCCGACATCTTCACCATCGCCGCGAACCTCGCCGGCATCTGCGGCGTCAGCGTCCCCGGCGGCTTCGGCGAAGTCGACGGCATCCGGCTCCCCATCGGCCTGCAATTTCTCGGCCGCGCCTTCGACGAAGCCCGCCTTCTCCAAATCGCCAACGCCTACGAACAATCGACCGACTGGCACCGTGCCGCGCCCCCCCTGTAGCGGTAAAATTCCGGCCGGCCACTCCGCCGAGGCAGAGCTCGCGAGAGTGGCTGGTGAAGACCCGCGATGCGGATTTCACCCCGCGCCGGAAGGTGCATCGCAACGCGCGGCTCATCGGGCATCCCCGCCCTCCTTCCTTGGAGCCACGGCGCCCCGCCGCGCCACCCCGAGCCCCTCGCTCACCCACGCCCGGACGGGACGGGCGGCTCCCCGCGCATCTCGTGAGCCTTGTCCCGCCGACCGTCTTTTCGAGCCGCCGCAAGAATGAACCGGAATCAAGATTTTAGCTGAAACCTTCCGCCTCCCCGGGCACACTCCGCGAAATGTCGGCGCTGCGGACCATCCTCCTCGCCGCTGCCCTGTTTTTTCCCATCCTGGCGACGCTCGGCGCCGCCCCCGATCTCGTCGCGCTCCGCGCGCAACTCTCCCTCGCCGCCGCTCACGACGACACGCTCGCCCGCATCGAACTCCTCCGCCGCGTCCTGGACGCCGATCCGCAGGACGCCGCGAGCCACCGCCTCCTCGTCGAGTTGTGGCTGCAAATCGGCGACTACGACCTCGCCGACGCCACCCTCACCGCCTGGCCCGCCGCCCCGGCCGACCTCGCCGCGCTCACGCGCGCCGACATCCAACGCCACCGCGACAAGGATCTCCCCGGCGCCATCCGCACGCTCCGGGACTATCTCGCCCGCGCGCCTGGAAGCATTCCCGCCCACCGCGCCCTGGTCGCGGCGCTGCTCGCCACGAAGGACTTTGCCGCGCAGGTCGTCGCCCTGAACGACCTCATCGCCCTCGCCCCGGACGCGTCTTCCCTCATCCAACGCGCGCACGCAAAATTCCGCCTCGCCGCCTACGCCGACGCGCTCGCCGACGCAAAAGCCGCGCAGGCCCTTTCGCCCGATGACGACATCGTCAAGAGCAATCTTCCCGCCTTCGAGCGCCTCGCCGAGACCCTTGCCGCCCTTCCCCCGCTCGATGCGGCCCTCACGCGGGACCCGGGCAACTTCCGCCGGCTCGTCGAGCGCGCCTGGTGGCTGCGTTATGGCGGAATCGTCGACCGCTCGCTCGCCGACGCGGACGCCGCCCTTGTCGTCGACCCAAATTCCGTCGCCGCAAAACTCACCCGCGCCAGCGCTCGTTACCTCCTCGACCAGATCAAGGCCGAGGCCGCCCTCCGCGACGACTCGGTCGACGTGAACAAGGCGCCTTCGTCCGAAACGATCCTGGCCATCGCCGACGCCGATCTCGCTCTCGCAACGAACCCCCGCGACCCCGTCGCGCTCCGCCGGCGCGCCCGCGCCCTGAACGAAGCCTCGCAATTCCGCCTTGTCCTCCCCGACGTTGCCACCGGGCTCGCCCTCGCGCCCCGGGACGCCGACGCCGCCCTCGAGGCCCTCTACGCCACGGCCATGCTCAACCAGGATCCCGCGCCCCTTCTCCGCCAGATCGAGGCGATGAAACCCGCCCGGGCCCAGCTCGCCCTCGCGAACGCCTATCTCGCCGATCTCTATCTCCGCCAGGCGAACCTCCCGCTCGCCTTGGAATTTACCGACCGCTCGCTCGCGTATGGGAACAGCGCCTACGTCCTCCGCCTCAAGGCCGCCGCCCTCCAGCGCCTTGGCCGCCCCGACGAAGCCCGCGCCGCCACCCACCAGGCGAACGCCCTCTCGAGATGAAGACGCCGCGCCTCTTTATACTCGCGGCAATCCTCGCCGCCCTTGGCATGGCCCGCCCGCCGGAGAAACCAACGCTGTCCCCCCCGCCCCCTCCCACCATCCCGCCCGCGCCGCCCGCCGCCCTCGTCGTGCCCGAAGACAACCCGGTCTTCATCGACGCGCCCGGCGCCCTCGGCATCTCGATCGAGAGCGGCGAAGACGACGACTCGAAGAACCTCCTCACTCCGACCGCCGAGTTCACGATCCAATTTCCCGACGCCATGGTTCCACCGGACCGCATCGACGCCGCCGACGCCCCATCTCCCCTCACCCTCTGGCCCGCCGTCGACGCCAAATGGATCTGGCGCACGCAATCGCGTGGAACCTGGACGGCGAACGGCCCGGTCATCCCCGGCCAGCCCTACCGCATGCGGCTCCGCGCGGGATTGCGGCCCCTCACCGGGTCCGCGCTCGACGCGACTAAATGGGGCTACGGGCTCGCCACCAAGCCGCTCACCGTCTCCGCGGACTACGACTCCGACGGCCCGATCAACGCCCGCCCCCAGGTCCCGCTGGAATTTAATTACCCCATGCGCCTGGCGGACGCCGCCGCGGGTTGCTGGTTTCAGGACCGCCTCACCCGCCAGCGTTTTCCCGCCGAAGTCCTCCTGAATCGCGCCGTCAGCGAGACGACCGGCGACGTGCTCGACGTCACGGCCGCCGCCGGCCAGACGCCTCCCACCGAGTTCCGCGTGCGCCCCCGCGATCCCCTGCCCGTCGGCCGCTCCTACGACCTCGTCGTCGATGGCATGCACGACGCCTACGCCGGTCGCACGCTGCCCTATCCGCGGGTCTTCGATCTCGGCCGCACCGCGCCGCTCACGGTCGATTACGTCGTCGCGCGAAACTACGCGACCGAGAAACCGCGCATCGAAGTCAAGTTCCACGGCCGCCTCGGCGACGAGCCCCTGCCCGCCGACGCGCTGAAGATCGAGCCCGCCGTGCCGAAGCTCGCCTTCCGTCGCGAGGGCGAATTCCTCTACGCCGACGGTGCGTTCGATCTCTCCGTCCACTACCGCGTCACCGTCGCCGCCGGCCTCACCGGCGACCTCGGCTATCCGCTCGCCCGGACCGAGACCTGGGGCGCGACCTTCCATCCGAAGGAGGCCACCCTCCTGTTTCCCGGGGGCACGATCCGCCAGCGCGCCTCGCTCGGACTCCGCTTCGCGCTGCTCCAGGCGAACACCGGCCCGGTCTCGTGGCGCCTCGCCCGCATTCCGCTCGAGCGCCTCGCCGCCGTCCGCCAATCCATCGAGAACGACGCGAAAATCCTCGTCGACCACCTCCACCTCGAAGCGGTCGCGGGCGGGGAGCTGCCCGCCGCCACCAGTGACGCCGAAGTCGTTCGCCCCATCGAGTGGAAGCCCGCCGCCGGCGCGCCCGCGCTTTCCGGACCGTATTTGATCGAAGCCTCCGCGCGAAACGGCGACGGCGACACGATCTCGAACGACGCCCTCGTCTTCTTCAACGAAACCGTCTTCGCGCAGAAGACGATGCCCGCCGGGACCACCCTGCGCCTGGCGCGGATGACCGATGCCCGCCCCGTCGCCGGCGTTCCCGTCAAGGTCCTCACCCCCGCGCTCGTCGAGATCGCCCGGGCGACCACCGACGACGACGGCGTTGTCGCCTTTCCCGCCGCGTCTCTCGCGGGCGGGGAGTTTTTCGCCGCCGACCTGCCCGAGGGGCCCTCCGTCGAGTTCACGAGCCCCGGCTCGCCCTTCGCGGACACCGGCTCGACCTACGCGCCGGCGCCACCGGTCTACCTCGGAAAGATCATCACCGACCGCCCGCTCTACCGTCCGGGCGAAGAAATCAAATTCAAGGGCTTCCTCCGCCGCAACGCGCCAGGCGGACCCGTCGCCCCCGCCAACGAAAAGGTCACGTGGCAGATCGTGAACCGCGACCGCGGCGACCGCGTGGCCGAGGGCAGCGCGGCCGTAAATGCGTTCGGCGGCTGGGACGCCGCGTGGACCGTGCCGCCGCGGGGCAAGCTGGGCGACTTCGATATCGTCGCAAAAATCGGCGAGACCAGCGCCGGCGACAACGGCCGCTTCCGGGTCGACGAGTTCCGCAATCCCCCGTTCTCCGTCGTCTGCGAGGCCGAGCCCGCGAAAAAGCCCGCCGTCTCCACGATCCACGTCGCGTCCGAGTATTTCCACGGTGCGCCGAATGTCGGCAGCACCGTGAAATGGACCGCGACGTGGCTCAGCGATTCCGACGGGGAATTCTACGACGACGCGGAAGCCGCCGGATTCATCCGCGTGGACTTGTATTCCGAGCACCGCCGCACCCCCGCCTTCGAGGCCGAGGTCAGCGGCGAGACCCAGCTCGATGCCCGAGGACGCACCACGCTCTCGTGCGCCGCGCCGTTCGCCGACCCCGGCCTGCGCGCCCGTTGCAACGTGAGCTGGAAGGTCGACGTCACCGGCCCTGACGGCCAGACGATCACCGGCGGCGCGGACGAGCCGGTCGTGATGAACGACGTCACGCTCGGCGTCCGCGCCGATCGCGCGACGGGCCGGACCGACATCGCCTTCGACCTCGAGGCCATCCCGCGCGACCAAGCCGCGAAGCCGCCCGCCCAGGTGCGAGCCGACCTCTTCCTCGTGCAGACCAAGTCCGTGAAGGAGCGCCTCGCGCCGTTCGTCTACCGCTACCGCAACACCGACGAATACGTGCCGGTCGAGAAAAAGAACGTGCCCGCCAACGGTCGCCTCGCCTTCACGCCGAAAACCCCCGGCCGCTACATCCTCCTCGTGCAGCCGCTCGCCGGGCAGCCCGGCATTCCCGTCACCGAGGAGATCTACCTCGCCGGCGAGGGCGACGCCGAGCTTCCCGTCAAAAGCGACCAGACGCTCGCGATCCGATCCGTCGCGAAGGACCGGCCCGTCCCGGTCGGCGTGGACGCCGCGTTCGACGTGCAAGCCCCCAGTCCCGGCATCGCCTGGGTCACCGTCGAAACCGACCGCGTGCTCGACACCTACACGATCCCGTTTCCCGGCAACTCCACCCGCCTCGAGATTCCCGTCAAGCCCGGCTACGCGCCGAACGTTCACGTTTCCGCCTACCTGCTGCGCCCCGGCAAAGCCGACGAGGCGCCCGGCGAAATGTTCGGCTCCACCGAGCTCAAGGTCACGCAGCCCGACGCCGCGCTCGACCTCGCCGTCGACACCGACAAACCCGCATACGAACCACGCAAGTCCGGCACGATCACCGTGCGAGCCACCGCCGCCGGCAGACCCGTCGCCGGCGCGGAGATCGCGCTCTCGGCCGTCGACGATTCCATCCTCACCCTCGGCGGATGGACGCGGCCCGAGCTGCTTGGCGCCTTCTTTCCCGACCATCCGTTCAACGTCGTCACCCGCCTCGCGCTGGCCAGCTACATCGAGAGCTTCGACGAGAAATCCCTCACCCAGAAAGGCTTCGTGGTCGGCGGCGGCGGCAAGGACGACTACGGGAACACCCAATTCGTCCGCCAGGATTTCCGCCCGCTCATCCTCTGGCTCCCGTCGCTCGTCACCGGCCCGGACGGCGTCGCCACGGCAAAGTTCACCACGCCCGACAACCTCACCCGCTTCCGCGTCGTCGCGCTCGGCCAGACCACCGCGAACCAATTCGGCTCCGGCGACACGAACTTCACCGTCAGCAAGCCCGTGCTCGTCGAGCCCGCGCTGCCGCGGTTCCTGCGCCAGGGCGACGAGATCGAGCTCCGCGCCGTGGCCCGGCAAAATATGGCGTCCGAGGACCGGCTCACCATCGGCTGCCACGTCGGCGACGGCGTCACGCTGGAAGGCCCCGCGACCGTGGAACGCCCCGCCGCGCAGAACGATCCCGCCGTCGCGACCTTCCGCGCGCGCGTCGCCGACGACGCCACCACCGCGACCGTGCGTTTCACCGTGACGTCCTCGTCCGGCGCGAGCGACGAAATCGAAACCGCCGTTCCCGTCGCCTCCCGCACCATCCAGGTCAGCGAAACCGTCGCCGGCCCGTCGAAGGGGCCCATCTTCTCGCCGGCCAAGGCCGCCCCCGCCGCGTGGGCGCGGACGCCGGGCACGTTCGACGTCACGCTCTCGACCTCGCCCTATCTGCCGAAGCTCCTCGGCATCCCCGCCACGCTGGAATACCCCTACGGCTGCTTCGAGCAAAAATCCTCCCGCCTGCTCGTCTACACCGCCCTCGCGAAGCTGCTCGCCTTCCTGCCGCTGCCCGCGGAGCGCGATAGAAACTACCGCCGGGTCATCGAGGACACGCTCGGGGAATTCGACCGGTCCCTGCTCCCCGACGACACGCTGCCCTACTGGCCCTTCGGCCTCGAAGGCGACGCCTTCGTCACGATCCAATCCGCCTGGGCCGTCGCGCAGGCGCAGGCGGCCGGCTACGAGGTTCCCGAAAACCTCGCCGCTGCCCTGCCCCGCGCGCTCGACCAGATCGTGCTCCGCCGGAGCCGTCTCGAGGTCGAGCCCACGCTGCGCGCCTTCGCCTTCTTCGCCCTCTCGCAGCTCGGAGACGCGCCGGGCGACGACGTGACCGCCGCCGCGAACGAGCTCTTCCTCGGCCGCGACCGCCTCACCGACGAAGGCCGCGCCTTCCTCGCCATCGCGCTACACGCGTGGCATCTCGAGCCCGGCCATCAGCAGGAACTCATCCGCGAGATTCCCGAGCGCTTCGACGACCGCGCCTTCAATCCCCGCACGTTCTCCTCCGCCGCGCGCGCCGAGGCGATCAGCACCTGGGCGCGCCTGCTGGTCACGCCCGCCATGGCGCCCCGCGAGCTCCGCGCGCGCCTCGAGGCCCGCATGAGCAACTCCGCGAGTCTCTCCACGCAGGAAAACCTCTGGCTGCTCATCGCGTTCAACGCGCTGCTCGACCAAAAACCATCGGCCAAACTTTCCGCCGGCCTGGCGCCCCCGCCGGACGCGACTTCGAGAAATCGCTCCGCCGCCGCGTGGATCACCCGCGACCTCGCGCGCCTCGGCGACCTCGCCATCCACGGCGCCGGCCCCTCCGGGACCTACGTGCTCGCCGCTCGCCGTTCCCTCGCCCCGGCCGAGCAGGCGCCCGTGACGAAAGGCCTCCGCATCGATCGCGTCGTAAAGAACCTCACCGATCCCGCGCGCCTCGGCACGAAGGACGCCCCGTTCAAGCTCGGCGACCAGGTCCTCGTCTCGTTCCGCTTCCATTGCGACCAGCCGCAAAGCTTCGTCGCCGTCGAGGACGCCCTGCCCGCCGGCCTCGAGGTCGTGAACCCGAACCTCGCGATAATCGGCAAATCCTACCAGATCCCCGCGCAGCCCGGCGTGCCCACCGCGTGGCTCTCGTTCTCCGAAATGCGCGACCGCCAGACGAACCTCTTCTTCGACGCCCTTCCGGCCGGAGCGCAGGGTTACGCGATCCTCGCCCGCGCCACCGCCGCCGGCGCCTTCTCCTGGCCCTCCACGCAAATGACCCCGATGTATGACGCGCGCTCCTACGCGCGCACCGCCCCGTCCCAATGCGTCGTGACGGAATAAGGTCTCCCGCGGACGCGCGGAGCCGCGAAGTCTTCCAAAAACGTGACTGGCTCCCCGCCTCTCCGCGCCTCCGCGGGATCCTCCTCTTATTCGTTTTCTTCGCCGCGGCCGCGACCCTCGTCGTAAGCCACGCCATCGACCGCGCCCCGCTTCCCGTCGCCGGCCCCACCCCCGTCACGCACGTCCTCCTCGACCTCCGCGGGCAGCCTTTCGCCCGGCTCGGCGACGACCGCGCCCGCGACCAGCGCGACGTTTCCCTCCACGACCTCGGCCGCTGGCTGCCCTTCGCCACCACCGCGATCGAGGACCGGCGCTTTTGGGACCATCACGGCGTGGACGGCATCGCGACCATCGGCGCCGCGCTGAGAAACCTTCACCACCTTCGCGTGATTTCGGGCGCCTCCACGATCACCCAGCAAACCGTTAAAATTCTCACCGGCCGCACGCGCCGCACGCTCGCGGCCAAATACCGCGAGGCCATCGCCGCGCTCGCCCTCGAGCGCCGATGGTCCAAGGAGCGCATCCTCGAGACTTATCTGAACCGCATCGACTACGGGAATCGTCGCTTTGGCGCCGAGGCCGCCGCCCAGGCCTACTTCGGCAAGCCCGCCGCCGCCCTTTCCCTCGCGGAATCCATCTATCTCGCCGGCCTGCCCCAATCGCCTTCTCGCCTGAACCCTTGGACGAATCCCGCCGCCGCCCTGCGCCGCTACGCAAACAACGTCCGCGGCCTCGCCTCCGCCCGCCTGCTGCCGGCCGGCGCCACGGCCGCGCAGCTTCTCGCCGCCGCTCCGCGCGTGGAGCGGCACGACCCCGTCGCCCGCGCCCCGCATTTTGCCGCGCTCGCCGCGCGCCGCGCCGGTCACGGCGGAGAGATCGCCACGTCACTCGACCTCGACCTGCAGCGCGTCGCGGAAACCCTGCTCCACGAGCACCTTCGCAATTCCGCCAACCTCGGCATCGGCGACGCGGCCATCGTCGTCGTCGACAACGCCACCGGCGCCGTGCGTGCCCTCGCCTGCGACGGTCGCGCCGAACACCGCGCGATCAATGCCGCCATCGTCCCCCGCAGCAGCGGCTCGACGCTGAAGCCGTTCATCTATCTTGCCGCGATCGAGCGGAAATTGATCACCGCCGCCACGCTCCTGCCCGACACGCCGCAGGCCGTCACCGAAGCCTACGCCGACTACGATCCGCAGAACTACTCGCACCGCAGCTACGGCCCGGTGCGCGCCCGCGAGGCGCTCGGCAACTCGCTCAACGTGCCCGCCGTCGTCGTGACGAGCCGCCTCGGGGCGCGCGATGCCTTCAACTCCCTCCGCCGTTGGGGCTTCGAATTTTCCCGCCCCTTCGACGCCTACGGCGCCGGCTTCATCCTCGGCAACGCGGACATCCGGCTCCTGGATCTCGCCGCCGCCTATGCCGGCATCGCCCGCGGCGGCGTCGCGTGGTCCGCTCGCGTCCTGGCCGGCGAACCGATCGTGAGCACGCGCCTCGCCTCGCCCGAGGCGTGCGCGATCGTGACGGATATCCTCTGCGACAACGAGGCCCGGCGCCTGAGCTTCGGCCCGAACTCCCCGCTGGATCTCGGCGTGCGCGTCGCGGTGAAGACCGGCACGAGCTCCGGCTTTCGCGACCGCTGGTGCGTCGGCTTCGACCGCGAGCACACGGTGGCCATCTGGGCCGGGAACCTCGACGGCAAGAGCCTCGGCGAAGTCCTCGCGATCCGCGCCGCCGCGCCGCTCTGGGCTTCGATGATGCGTTACCTGCTCGAGAACGGCGACGTCCCGCTCGCCGCGCCGGCCGCCTCGTCCACGCTGGTCGCCGAAGACGTCGCGGCGGAGACGGGCCTCGTTCCGCGCGCCGGCGAGCCCGAAATTCGCGAATGGTTTCTGCCCGGCACCGCTCCGAGAACCGGCGCCGCCTCGATGTATGCGAAAATCGACGGCCGCGACACGCTCGTGCTCCCGCCGGAATACGCGGCGTGGTGCGGCGGCCCCGAGAACCGCTTCGGCGCGGTCGCCCGCAGCGCGCGATTCGACATTGTCTTCCCCCGGGACGGCGCTGCTTTTGTGTGGAACTCCCACCTGCCCGGCGGGCAGCAGACGCTCACCCCGCTCAGCACCACGCCCGGCTGCGAGTGGTTCCTGAACGGCCGCCGCCTCGACCGCGCGTCCATTCCCGTCGCCCGCGGCGATTGGACGCTGACCGCGCGCTCCGCCGGTGAGGAGCGGACCGCGCGGTTCACGGTCGAATGATCCTCGCTGATCAGTCGGCCGGCACGACGCTCAAGTCCGCGATCGTGGCGAGTTCCTTTCGGGAATAATCGTCCAACGCGACGAACTTCACGTAGCGCACCGCCGCGGGCTGCTTGAGCGGAATGACCCGCTGGAGATTGTTGTCTTCGAAGGCGCCGGTCACCGCGGGTTTCCCCCAATTCTTTTGGTCGGTGCTGAAGTAGACTTCGTAATTCTTGATCCGCCCGTTTTCGTCGTCCTGCCGCGGAAGCAGCGTGAGGCCCTTGATCTTCATTTTTTCACCGAGGTCGATCACGAGGAAGTGGGGCGGGTTGGCGTGAGGGTTATACTGGCTGTGCCAGAACGTCGTCGGGTCGTTGTCGATGGCGTGTCGGGCCTCACCCTCGCCGCCCTGGAAGCTGCTGGCGGAAATCTTCCAGCCGCGCCGGTCGACGAATTTCTCAAAGGGCAGCGCGCCCGCGAACACCTGCCCATTTTTTGCCACGCTTCGCACCTGCAGCAGCACGGGCCGGGACAGGGCGAAGGGCGCGGTGTAAGGCGTCCATCGCACACCGTCCATGGAATAGGTGATCTTGTCGCCATCGGCGGAGAGTTCAATGAGCCCCTGGGCGTTGCGCGTTCCCTTCACCGGATGGGGGCGATCCTGGGGGGGGAGCTCCCGGGCCACCTGCGCGACGTTGGTGGCGTCGGGCGGCAACAAGCGCAGAACGTAGGTGAAGTCGGTCGCTTTCGACGGCACGCGATAGGGTGGCAGCGGCGGAGGACCGCAGCCCACCGAGCCGACGCCGAGCGTCTTCGACGAGAGGCACAGCACGGTTTCCTTCGTTGGCGGCAAGTCCTCGTAATAGGGGGTGGGCGCGAGAATTTCGTCGACGTAGGGGAGCGCGGAGAACTGCAGCAGTTCCTTTTCGGACTGGGCAAGGAGGGTCGGCATGTTCGCGCCGCGGAGGGCCACCCAGCGCATGTCCTCGCGGTTGCCGCAATCCATCGGCTTCGCATAGGGCGTGAGCTGCTCCTTCACCGTGCTGGAGTAGAGCCCCACGTCGGAGCCGCGCTTGCGGTCGGCGTAGTTTTCCATCGGGCCGCGGGCGAGGTATTCCACGCGATCGAGGCGCTTGTCGAGGCGCAGGCGGACGCCGATGCGGGCCATGAAGACCTCCGGTCCTTGAAACTGCACGCCGTTGTCCACGGTGACCGTCCCGTCGCCGGCGATCGTGTAATTCGCCGTATGGGTGGCGGAGAAGCCTCCTTTCATCGCGTATTGAATGACGGTCGCGACTCGCACGATCGACGGCGCCACCTGGGCCGCGTTAAGCGCGAGCACCTTGGCGGTGGGCTCGGCGAGGCCGATTTTTTCCCAGTCGTTCGAGACGTAGGTGTCATCCTTCTGGTGAGGCGCGCGCCAGAGCCAAAGCTTGGGCCCGCCGCCCGGCAACAGGACGTTGACGCCGCCCAGCGCGAGACCCGAAAGCATGCCGTTGGCTCCGCTGAATCCGACCGTGAATCCCTCGCCGACGACGGAGACGTTGCCGCCGGCGCTCTGGAATCTCACCGGTTTCATCGTGGCGGCGTCGGCGACCTTGGCCGTCGCGGCGACGGGCAGGAGAAATTGCGCGTTGGCGATTTCGTAGCCGGCCTTGGCCCAGATCTCGTCCTTGGGCAGGGTGACCGCGAGGTTCAGGAAATACTCGACGCCGGGCTGGGGCGCGAATTTCTGGATCGGCAGCGTGATCGATTTTTCCTGGCCGGGAGCGAGGGCGAGCGCCGGGAGCGCGCCTTTCTGGACGACCTTGCCGTCGCCGGTGATCGTCCAGTGGCCGGTAAAACGATCGAGGTTCAGGAACTCGTATTTGTTCTTGATCCTGATCTTGCCGGACGCGAGATCCTCGGGCTGAAATCCCACCCATTGATAGGCCCGCTTGACCTCGGGATAGTGCGGCTTCGGCGTGCGGTCGGAGAAGACGACGCCCTTGTGGATGTAGTAGCGGTCGGTGGGAAAATCGCCGAAGCCGCCGCCGTAGGCGAGAAAGGGCTTTTTCGGGTCGCGGCGATTCCAGAGGCCCTGGTCCTCCCATTCCCAGATCGCGCCTCCCATCAGCGCCGGGTATTTGTCGAAGAGGTCGGTGTAGTCCGCCAGGGAACCCATCGAGTTGAACATCGCGTGGGCGTATTCGCAGAGGTAAAAAGGCTTCGTGCGGTCGGCGGATTTCGCGATGTCCTCGACTGCGCCGAGTTGCGTATACATCTGGCTGTCCACGTCCGCGGGCTGGTCCGGTCCGCTGCCAAAGCCTTCGTAATGAACCGGGCGCGTGGGATCGATCGCCTTCACCGCCCGGAGGGCGGCGGCGTTGTTCGGGCCGCCGGTGCTTTCGTTACCGAGGGACCAGACGACGACGGAGGGATGATTCTTGTGGTTCTCGACGTTGGCGGTGTTGCGGTCGATCCACATCTTTTCCATGCGGGGCTCGTCGGCGAGGGAGCCCATGCCGTGGCACTCGAGGTTGGCCTCGGCGACGAGGAAGATGCCGTATTCGTCGCAAAGTTCATACCAGCGGGGATCGTTCGAGTAATGGGAGGTGCGGACGTGGTTGGCGTTCGCCTGCTTGAGCAGATCGAGGTCGCGGATCATGTCTTTCTCCGTGACGTAGTGGCCGGTCTCCGGCGAGTTCTCGTGGCGGTTCGCGCCCTTGAGCTTGACGGGCACGCCGTTGACCATGAAGACGCGGCCCTTGATCTCGACCTTGCGAAACCCGACGCGCGAGGAGAGCAACTCGGTCGTTTGCGCGCCGGTTTTCAGGTCGAGCACGGCGGTGTAGAGATTCGGGGTCTCGGCGGTCCATTTGAGCGGGTCGAGCACGGGGATCGACACGTCCACGACCGTTTCTTTCCCGGCCGGCAGCGCGGGCACGGCGATCTTTCCCGCCCCGCCCGCCACGGGCTGGCCAGCCCGATCGTAGAGCGTGACGTCGAGCGAGGCCGCCGGGCTCGGGGCGGGGGCGGTGTTGCGAACCTTGGCCGTGACCTTGAGCGTCGCGTTCTTGTATTGGGAATCGAGGTCGGTCACGATGTGGAAATCGCGAACCTGAAGCGTCGGCGCGGACCAGAGCGTGACGTTGCGAAAGATGCCCGACATGCGCCACATGTCCTGATCCTCGAGGTACGAGCCCGTGGAGAAGCGGTAGACTTCCACCGCGAGCGTGTTGTCCGGCCCCGGCTTTACGTAAGGGGTGACGTCGAACTCCGCGACGTTGCGCGAGTTGTTCGAGTAGCCGACTTTTTTTCCGTTGACCCAGATGAAGCTCGCGGCGTCGATGCCGTCGAAGCTCAAATAAACGCGCCGACCGCCCCACTCGGACGGCACCTCGAATTTCCGCACGTAGCTGCCCACCGCATCGCGTTCCTTGTAGGCCGTGTATTCCTTCGGCGGCTCGCTCGTGACCTTCGGCCAATCGGGTTGGAAGGGATAGGTGATGTTCGTGTAGATCGGCGGGCCGTACCCGTGCATCTGCCAGTTCGACGGGACCGGAAGGTCGGCCCAGCGGCTGACGTCGTAGCCGACCTTGTAGAAATCCGTCGGCCGCTCCTCGGGCCGGGGCACCCAATGGAATTTCCAGGTCCCGTTCAGCGACCGCGCGAAGGACGACGTATACCGATTCGCCCCCAGGGCCTCCGCGAGGGTCGCGTAGGGCATGAGCGTGGCGTGCCACGGCTCCTTGTTCATCGAGACGATCTGTTCGTTCTCGATCTCGGGGGGCACCGGGGCCTCGGCGGAGAGATTTCCGAAGGAGACGGCTGAAAGAAGGGCTAAAAGCGGCGTGGGAGATCTCATGATAATACTTTTTGAAGGAGGAAAAGTCCGTGGACTATGAATCTCGAATCGCGGGATGGCGATGGGAAAGTGACGCCCTGAAATCTGGAGGAAATTTCCAGCGGGTCAAATGGGGAAGCGGGGTCTTCGCTTGGAATCGCCGCCCGCGGTCGCCGCCCGCCTATTTCCGATCGCCGGTGGTTCGGCATTGATCACGATCCCGAATTCGAGAATGTTCGGGTCCCCGCCCCCTTATCGCCATCCAGCCCGATTCCCGTGAAACTTCCCTCTTTCTTCCGAGCCTTTGAACCCTGGCGCCGACCCATCCTGGCCGGTCTTGCGACCGCATCGTTGACGGCGAGCGCCCCGGCGCTGCCGGTGCCCATCTTCGGCGAGGGACCGGTCGGCGTCGAACGCCTGCGGGTGAACAATCCCGCCGTCCTGCCGATGACCGGATCGTGGAAATTCCAGGTCACGAACGGGGAGCAGCACGGCGAGACGTTCGTGCCGACTTTCAACAGCGTCTCCGCGACGAGCGAGCAGCACGACCACAAGGCCATCGGGGCGCTGGGCGGCCCGGACGCCTATTGGAGCCCTTCGAACGGCGACCTGCCCCAGACGTGGCAGGTCGACATGGGCGACGTGCAGTCGCTGGCGGGTCTTCGTCTCGAGCTCGAGGACCGGAATTTCACCTACGATCTGAAGGTCGAAACCAGCCGGGACGGCGGGACCTGGACGCCCTTGGCGGATTCCCGGCAGATCCACGGGGAAAGGCTGGACGTGTCGGGGCTGCGCGCGCAGGGCCGCTACCTCCGGGTCGTCTTCAACGACGTCACGAATCCCTCGGACGGCAAGAAGAAGTGGGCGTTCATCCGCCGCATCCAGATCATGGTCCAGCGGGACGGGCGCACGACGGCCTGGGCGCCGGGAATGAACTCGAAGGAATCGAAGCTCGCAAATTTCGCGGCGCTCAATTTCGACGATCGGACGTTCGCGACGATTCCGGTTCCCTCGAATTGGGAAATCCTGGGTTTCTCCAAGCCGACGTACGACTCCCCGGATCGCGCGGTGGGTCTTTATCGGCGCATCGTCACCGTGCCGGCGGCTTTCGCGAGCCGGCGGGTGCTGTGGCATTTCGACGGCGTCTTCGACAGCGCGGAAGTCTTCGTCAACGGCAAGCGCGTCGGCATTCACGAGAGTGGGTTCACCGCCTTCGACCTGGACGTCACCGCCTTCGTGAAACCCGGAGCCCCGAACCTCTTCGCGGTGCGGGTCTGCAAAAACACCGGTTCCTACGACCTCGACACGGGCGATTACTGGGCGCTCGGCGGCATCTATCGCGATAACTACCTCGTCTCGCTCCCGCTCACCCACGTGAGCGACACGACCATCGTCACCGACCTGGATTCCGCCTACAAGAACGCCACGCTCCACGCCACCGTCACCGTGGCGGGACCGCCGGGCCAGCCCTTCGAGGCTTCCAGCCAGCTTTACGCGTTCGACGGCAAGAAAGCCGCGACGCCGGAGATGAAGCAGACCGGCGTCCTGAACGCCAGCGGCCAGGCGATCCTGAAGCTCTCCCAGCCCGTCGCGGCCCCGAAACTCTGGTCGGCGGAAAAGCCAAATCTCTATTACCTCGTGACGACCCTCGCGCAAAACGGACAGCGCGTGGAGCAAACCCAGGAGCGGTTCGGTTTCAAGGAAATCGAGATCAAACAAGGCGTGGTCCTCTGGAACGGCGTCCCGATCAAGTGCGCCGGCGTCTGCCGCCACGAGGAATGGGCCGCCTTCGGACACGCCCTCGGCGAAAAACAATGGCAGACCGACATCGCGCTCATCAAGGCGGCCAACATCAACGCCGTGCGCACCAGCCATTACATCGACGCCGAACGGTTCCTGGAATTGTGCGACGAGAAGGGCCTCTACGTCTTGAACGAGATCCCCTACTGCTGGGCCAATCCCTCGGACGAAAACTTCCGCTCGCCCCTGCTCCTGCGGACCAACGAAGCCTACGCCCGCGACAAGAATCGCCCCAGCATCCTCGCCTGGAGCGTGGGCAACGAAAGCGACTACGGGCCCGTCAACCTCGCGGGATTCGAGCGCATCAAGGTCCTCGATCCCACCCGACCCGCCTTCATCTCCGGCTGCCTTCCCAGCCGGCACAATCCCCGCCTGGATTTCTCGGACACCCACTACCCCGGCGTCGATCGGATGAAGGAATACGTGGCCGATCCCGAGCGCAAAAAAGCGCCGCTCGTGATCACGGAAGGCCCGCACATTTTCTACCTGGCGAACGCCTACGAATACGACTACGCGCAGAAGGACTTCTGGGTCTACAGCCTGATCAACCAGTGGAAATACATCTGGCCCAACGACTCGATGCTCGGCGCCTTCATCTGGGAATGGCAGGACCAGGGACTCGTCGACAAATTCCCCGACCGCTCCGACGTCGACGCGCAGGGCTATCGCTTCAACAACCACAAGGGCTTCGTGGACGGCTACCGGAATCTCAAGCCCGAGTATTACAACGTGAAGATGGTTTACAGCCCCGTGGTCGTGCCGGGGAGGAACTTCGAGATCACCGGCGGCAAGATCAAGATCCCCGTCCAGAACCGATATTCCTTCACCAACTTCTCGGAGCTGACCTGCCGATGGGAAGCGCTCGCGGGGGACAAAAAACTCGCAACCGGCGTGCAGCCGATCGATTGCGCCCCGCGATCCTCGGGCACCGCCACCTTCGACGCCGTTCCCGGCATGGATGCCCTGCGGCTCGAGTTCGTCCACCCCGACGGCCGTTCGATCTATTACACGCGGCTGGATCTCAAGGGCACCTCCCACCCCGCCCCGCCGGCCGTCGCGTCCTCGGGCCTGGTCCTCATCCGCGAGGCGGCCGGCGCGCTGGAAATCACCGCCGGCGCCACCAAGTTGACCGTCCGCAAAGCCACTGGCGCCATCGTTTCATGGACCGTCGCCGGCCAGCCGCTTCTCACGGGCGGGTTCATCTTGAATCTGGGCAAGGTCGGCGGCCCGCAGGACGGAGACGAGCGCGACTTCATCTTCAACAAGGTCGCGCCCGAGCTGACGAATCCCGGCGTCTCCGCGAAAATGGACGGAACTTCCGCGGTGGTCACCGTGTCCAATGACGTTTCCGTGCCGGACGGCCCCCAATGGAACGGCAAACTGCGGCAGACGCTGACCATTCGCCCCGACGGCCAGATCGCCGTCGCCTGGGCCCTCGACTGGACCGGCGACGACGCCCGCACCTGGGATCTCGGCCTGAAACTGCCGCTGCCAAAAACCCTCGACCGCATGCATTGGAGGCGCGACGGCCTGTGGACGGAATATCCGAAGGACCACATCGCCGCCACCGTGGGCGACGCCGGCCCGACGGATCTCACCTTCGGATGCACGAAGCGCGACCTGCAATGGCTCACGATGTCCGCGCCCGGCCAGAAATATGCCCTGTGCTTGATCAACGACGGCAAAAACCCCCTGCACACCCGCGCCCGCCTCGAGAACAAAGAGCTTGTCCTCTCCGCCAGCGAAGCCAGCGCGGTCGTCACGCCGCATCACGACTTCGCGCACGGCCTCATCCTCGACTACGTGATCCATCTCCGCCACGGCGAGACCTACCACGGCGGCTTCGATCTGCGGGCCATCGCCACGCCCTGAGTCCCGCCGACCCGCCCACGCCGCAAGCGCCGGGACCTTCGAAGGAAGATTCGGTTTGCTCGTCCGGCCGACCACCGTCTCCTTCCGCCCGGGCGGCGGGACAACCGCCCGGTCGAAGCTCGCTTCATCGACATCGAGCGGCTCCGGATGGATTCATGATCTGTGAAGCTGGACCCAGAGGATCGTCCGGTTTCCGCGGGTTGTCCGCACCTTCCCGTGGCATCGTCGCCGCCGGAATCTTCATCGGTCCGGCCAGCCTTGCGGCCGCTCGATCCGGGCCGAAAACTCCTTTACACCCCTCGACGGCGTCGGTGAATGTCTCCCGTTCCAATGGAATCCATCGGCATCGGTCTCGCGGGCTTCGGCACCGTCGGAAGCGGGGTTTACAAAAACCTCGCCGCGAACCGCGCCCTTCTCGCGCAGCGCCTCGGGACGGACTTCGAAGTGCGCCGGATCGTCGTGCGGGACCTCGCGAAGCCCCGCTCCGTCATCGCTCCCGCCGCGCTTTTCACCACCGATCTCGAGGCCCTCGTCGCCGACCCGGAGATCCTCGTCGTCGTCGAGCTCATCGGCGGCACCGACGCCGCGCTCGATTTCGTGCGCCGAGCGCTCACGGCCGGCAAGATCGTCATCACCGGCAACAAGGCGCTCCTCGCGGAGCACGGCGAAGAAATCTTCCGGCTCGCCCGCGAGAAACGCACGCCGATCTTCTACGAGGCGGCCGTCGCCGGCGGCATTCCCATCATCAAGGCCGTCCGCGAAGCCTTCATCGCCAATCGCTTCGAAAGCATCCACGGCATCCTGAACGGCACCAGCAACTACATCCTCACGCGGATGACCGACGCCGGCCTCGATTTCTCCGCCGCCCTCGCCGAGGCCCAGGCCCTGGGCTACGCGGAGTCCGACCCCACCCTCGACGTGAACGGCTGGGACGCCGCGCACAAGGCCATCATCCTGGCCTCGCTCGCCTACGGCTTCTGGATTCCCCCCGGAGAAATCCACGTCGCCGGCATCGACCGCGTCACGAGCGACGACATCCGCTTCGCGGCGCAGCTCGGCTACGCGATCAAGCTCCTGGCCACGATCAAGTCCGACGAGACGGCCATCGAAGTCCGCCTCGGCCCCACGCTCATTCCAAAAAGCCACGTGCTCGCCTCGGTCAACGGCGTCTTCAACGCCGTTTGGCTTCGCGGCGACGTCGTCGGCGAATCCCTCTTCTACGGCCGCGGCGCCGGGCAGGATCCCACCGCCAGCTCCGTCATCGCCGACCTCGCCGACGCGGCGATCGCCCTCGACTCCCCGCGCCGCTGCTACGGCTTCACCTCGCACGATCTCTACGGAAAATTGAAGCCGCACGCCGACGCCGTTTCCCAGTTCTACCTGCGCCTGCTCGTGGACGACACCCCGGGCGTGCTCGCGCAGATCGCCGGCATCCTCGGCGACGCCGGCATCGGCATCTCTTCCGTCATCCAGCCCGAGTCGCACGCCCCCGGCCCGCTTCCGCTCGTGCTCATGCTTCACGACGCCACCTTCGGTCGCATGCAGGCCGCGGTCGAAAAAATCGCCGCCCTCGCCCGCGTGCAGGCCCCGCCTGCGCTTCTGTCGGTGGAAACTTTCGCCTGACCCGCCCATGAATTTTCCGCCCCACGACCGCGGCGTCATCGCGCGCTACCGGAGCCACCTTCCGGTGACCGAAGCGACGCCCGTCATTTCGCTCAACGAAGGCTCCACGCCGCTCATCCACTCGCCCCGACTCAGCGAGCGCACCCGCCGCCGCGTGTTCATCAAATTCGAGGGCCTGAACCCCACCGGCTCGTTCAAGGATCGCGGCATGACCGTCGCCATGTCGAAGGCCGCGGAAGCCGGCGCGACCACCGTCGTCTGCGCCTCGACCGGGAACACCTCCGCCGCCGCCGCCGCCTACGCCGCCCGCGGCGGATTGAAATGCGCCGTCATTCTGCCGGCCGGAAAAATCTCCCTGGGCAAGCTCGTCCAGGCCTTCGTCTACGGCGCGACCGTCATCGCCATCCGCGGAAATTTCGACGCCGCCCTGCGCCTCGTGCGCGAACTCGGCGCCGACGGCTCGGTCGCCGTGGTGAACTCGATCAACCCCCATCGCATCGAGGGCCAGAAGACGGCCGCCTTCGAGATCGTCGACGAACTCGGCGACGCTCCGGACCTCCACGTCCTCCCCGTCGGCAACGCCGGCAACATCACCGCCTATTGGCAGGGCTACCGCGAATTTCATTCCGCCGGGAAATCCACGCGCCTTCCGCGCATGTTCGGCCTCCAGGCCGCGGGATCCGCGCCCATCTTTCACGGCCGCGTCGTCTCCGATCCCGAGACCGCCGCAAGCGCGATCCGCATCGGCAATCCCGCCAGCTGGAACGGCGCCACCACCGCCATCACGGACTCGCGGGGCGCCATCGACATCGTGACCGACGAGGAAATTCTCTCCGCCCAGGCATGGCTCGCGCAGCACGAAGGCATCTTCGTCGAGCCCGCCAGCGCCGCCTCGATCGCGGGCCTTTTCAAGTGCCTCTCCGCCCCGCTCGCGGATTGCCCCTACCGCGCCACCCCGGAGGGCGGCACCATCGTCTGCACGGTCACGGGCCACGGCCTGAAGGACTCCGACACCGCAATGCGCGGCCGGGACTACGCCCCCATCGAAGCCGAGGCGGACATCGACTCCGTCCGCCGCGCCCTGCGGACCTGAAGTGGCATCGGCTGGAAGCCGATGATCCCAACGCCCATCGGCCGGAAGCCGATCCTCGTTCCCGCCGCCACCACGCCCGCTGACCGAATCCGAGCCGCGACTCGGCGGCGGCGCCCGTCGGCGCCCGCGGAGACTCCCCGCGGAGCGCAGGCTTCCAGCCTGCCTCGGCCGGCATCCCCTGCCGGCTGATTCGTTCAAAGGTTCGAACTAGATCTTTCCGAGCAGATTCTGCAGCACCGACGCCCCGTCGCCGATCGCCTTGGAAAGATTCGTGGACGCCTTGCCGAGAAGCGCGTTCGCCCGCTTCTTCGCGTCGATGCGCGACTTGGCGGTCGTCTCCGCGCCGCTGCGAATCCCGGTGCGAAGCACCGAGGCGGCCTCGTCGACGAACTTGAGCGCCTGCTCGGCAAGCTTCGCCTCGCGGCCCGATGGAATGTGCGAGGCCTTCGTGTTCACCTTCGCGGTCTTCGCTGGAACGGTCTTTTTCGGCGCTGGCTTCACCGCGGCTTTCGCCGTGGCTTTTGCTTTTGCAGGGGCGGATTTCTTTGCGGCGGGTTTGTTTTTTGCGGTTGCCATTGGCGGAACGTATCAAAGCTCCGCGTCGGCGACCACCTGATTCATGGTCCATCCCCCCGCTTGCCAAGCCCCCCGGCCGCCGGCATCATTTCCCGCTCCAATGGACGCGCTGATCGACCTGCTCAAACACAATCCGCTCATGGCCCGCGAGGATGTCGCCCGCCTGCTCGGCCTCACCGTCGACGAGGTGAACGCCCGCATCGCCGAGCTCGAGCGCGACGGCGTCATCATCGGCTACCAGACCGTGATCAACCGCGAGAAATGGGATCCCGATACCGTCACCGCCGTCATCGAGGTCAAGATCACCCCCGAGCGCGACGGAGGCTTCGACCGCATCGCCTCGCGCATCTCGAAGTTCGACGAAGTGCAAGGCTGCTACCTCATGAGCGGCGGCTACGATCTGCTCGTCCTCGTCGAGGCCGACAACCTCCGCCAGGTCGCCAGCTTCGTCGCCGAAAAGCTCAGCACGATCGAGGCCGTCGTCTCCACCGCCACCCGTTTCCGATTGAAGACCTACAAGGAAAACGGCGCCTTCCATCACTTCGACGTCGCGCCCGAGCGCCTCTCCGTCTCGCCGTGAGCATCCCGATCGCCGACCACGTCCAGAAAATCCCGAAGTCCGGCATCCGCGATTTTTTCGAGATCGTGCAGTCGATGGCCGACGTCATCTCGCTCGGCATCGGCGAGCCCGACTTCGTCACCCCCTGGCACATCCGCGAGGCCGCGATCTACTCGCTCGAGAAAGGCCGCACCGGCTACACGTCGAATCTCGGCCTGCCCCGCCTGCGCCGCGCCATCTCGGAGACCGTGCAACGCGCGACCGGCATCCATTACGATCCGATGAGCGAGGTGCTCGTCTCCGTCGGCGTCTCCGAGGCCATCGACATCGCCCTGCGCGCCATCCTCAACCCCGGCGACGAAGTCCTCTACCACGAGCCCTGCTACGTCTCGTATAATCCGAGCGTCGCCCTCGCGTTCGGCGTCGCCCGCGCCATCGCCACGCGCGCGGCGGACGAATTCTCCCTGCGCCCCGAGGCGCTCGAGGCCGCGATCGGACCGCGCACCAAGGCGGTGATGCTGAACTTCCCCACCAACCCGAGCGGCGCCACGATGGCCCGCGCGCAGATCGAGGCGGTCGCCGAAATCTGCCTTCGCCGCGGCCTCACCGTGCTCACCGACGAGATCTACAGCGAGCTCACCTACGACGGCCGCGAGCACTTCAGCATCGTCTCCGTGCCCGGCATGAAGGAACGCACGATCTACCTCCACGGCCTCTCCAAGGCCTACGCGATGACCGGCTTCCGCGTCGGCTACGCGTGCGGTCCGAACGTCGTGATCGAGGCGATGATGAAGATCCACCAATATTCCATCCTCTGCGCCTCCATCATGAGCCAGGACGCCGCCGTCGAGGCCCTCGAGCGCGGCGAGCCCGCCATGATCCGCATGCGGCGCGAATACGAGCTGCGCCGCAACTACGTCGTCAGCGCCCTCAACGAAATGGGCCTCCCCTGCTTCATGCCGCGCGGCGCGTTCTACGTCTTCCCAGACATCACCTCCACCGGCCTCACGAGCCAGGAATTCTCCCTGCGACTCCTGCACGAAAAACGGGTCGCCGTCGTCCCCGGCACCGCGTTCGGCCTCTCCGGCGAAGGTCACGTCCGCTGCAGCTACGCGACCGGCCTCGACCAGATCAAGGTCGCCATGGCGCGCATCGCGGAATTCTGCGCCGAACTCCGCGCCGAGCGGTCCCGCTCCGCCGCCTGAGCAAAGAAAAGCCCGGCGCGAAGCCGGGCTTTTCGTTTCAAAGTGGAGAGACGCCTACTGCGCCTTCTCGGTCGACTCGCCCGCTTCCTTCCAGCCCGAAATGCCGTCGGAATAATGCTTCACGTTCGTGTAGCCGAGGTCCTTGGCCGCTTCCGCCGCCATCGCGTAGGCGCCGCAGGCCGGGCTCCCGCAATACGCCACGACCAGCGCATTTTTGTCGGCGGGAAGTTGCGTCGCGAGGTTTTCCTTCACCGCCACGAAGTCGATCGCGCCGGGGATGTGGCCGCTCTTGAAGGAGTCGGTGCCGTTCACGTCGATGACGACGACATCCTTGGCCGCAATCGCCTTCTTCAAGTCCGCCCGGCTGATCTCCGGAAAAGCCGCGGCAAAAGCCGACCCGGCAACAAGAACGAGGGTGAGAACGGAAAGAATTTTTTTCATGATTGGATATCTGTTTGAGAAAGGAACATGCACCAATTTGCACCTGGCGCAACAAAAGGATGGTCGCCTGTCGGCGGACGCTCATCACCTCGTCGTCACGCTTTCCCGCTCGCGCGCTCGAATCCTCGAAATTGGGACCCGTTCGCTCTCGTCGCCCACGCCCTTCGCTGCAGGAATACGTGCGGCGCCTCGTTGTCGCCACGACGCCCCGCCGCCGTGTGGCGCAAGATCACGCGCCCCCCGGTGCTCTTTGTCACCACGCGCCCCGCCGCCGGCCGCGTGAAATCACGCGCTCCCCGGCGCCCCCTTGTAGCCACGGCGCTCCGTCGCCGTGTGGCGCAAGATCACGCGCCTCCGGTGCTCTTTGTCGCCACGGTGCCCCGTCGCCGGGCCGCGCGAGGTCACGCGCCCCCCGGCGCCCCGACGGAGCGGGGCGGCTACAGGCGGAGCCCCGGGATCGACCGGGCGCAAGCTCCGCCTCTTTGTCACCACGGCGCCCGCCGCCGTGCGGCGCAAGATCACGCGCCTCCGGCGCCCCCTTGTAGCCACGGCGCTCCGTCGCCGTGCGGCGCCAGGTCACGCCCCCCCGGCGCCCCGACGGAGCGGGGCGGCGACAGGGAAGACTTTGCGCGTCGGTTGCCGACGACTCGCCCCGCCAACCCAATGCCGACAGACTGGTTTCCCGGCAACCTGCGCCGGTCGTCCGGAAATCACCGCAAAAACAACGTCATCCCGGATCGACGGCGCCTTCGGCCGCCTGGCTTTTTCCTTTTCCGACCTCCCGCGCCGACGGTCGCGAGGTCGCGGTCGCCGAGGCCAGCATCCGCGCCATCCGGGGAAAAAGCACGGCGTGAAAGGGCAGACAGCCCAGCCAATAAAGCCGGCCCAGCAACCCGAGCGGGCGAAAGGTCGCCGTCTGCCGCAATGCGCCGTCCTTGACCTCGAACTCCAGCCACGCCTCGCCGGGCAGGCGCATCTCCGCAAAAAGAATCAGCCGCCCGTCCGTCCGGTCCGCGAGCACGACGCGCCAGAAATCCAGCGCGTCGCCGGCGCGTAGATTGTGCGGGTCCCGCCGTCCGCGCCGCACGCCGATGCCGCCCACCGCGCGGTCCATCATGCCCCGCACGCGCCACGCCCAGTTCATCGACGGCCAGCCGCGCCTCCCGCCCAGCGACCAGATGGCCGCGATCACCGCTTCGCGCGGCGCCTCGAGCTTGCAGACCCGCCGGTCCGTGACGACGCCGTGCTGCGGCGGATGGATCGAGCGCAACCGCGACGGCAGCAACGTCCCGGAGGCCAGCGCGTCATACCACGCGGACGGCACGTGGTTCTGCGCGATCCGCACGAACGCCTTCTCCACCGCCTGCCGGTAGGTGAGCAGCTCCTGCGGCACGATTTCCCGGATCGCGTCGTCCCGGCAGATCGTGTCGTGCGCCAGGCTGTCCACGAGCGCGCTGGCGATCCGAAAGGTCGTGCTCGTCATCGACCAGAGCCAATACGACGAGAGGCGCAACGTGAGGAACGGCACCGAGATCAGTCGCCGCGGCAGCTTGCGCTCCTCGGCGTATTGCCGCAGCAGGCTCTCGTAGGTGAGAATCTCGGGGCCGCCGATGTCGAAGCCGCGGCCGAACGTCGCCTCGTTTCCCGCCACGCCGACGAGGTAGCCGATCACGTTGCGGATGCCGATCGGCTGGCAGCGGTTGCGGGTCCAGCGCGGCGTGATGAGCACGGGCAGTTTTTCCGTGAGATCGCGGATGATTTCGAACGACGCGCTGCCGCTGCCCACGATGATCGACGCGCGCAGGGCCGTGAGCGGGACGCGCGATTCGCCCAGCAGCCGCTCGACGTTGCGCCGCGACTCGAGGTGCTCGGAGAGCTCGCCCTGCGCCGGAGCGATCCCGCCGAGATAGACGATCTGCCGCGCCTTCGTGCGATCGACGGCCGCGGTGAAATTCCGCGCGATCGTCGCCTCGCGTTCGGCGAAATCGCTTCCGCCGCCCATCGCGTGCACGAGAAAATACGCGACGTCGATGTCGGCGGGAAACGCCAGATCCGGCCCGGGTTCCCCCATGTCCGCTTCAAGGATTCGCAACCGCTCGCGATGCACCGCGAGTTCGTCCATCGGAAGCCGCCCCGCGTCGCGGACGACGGCGTGGACCGTATGCCCGCCCTCGAGCAATGCGGACAGCAGCCGCAGCCCGACGTAACCGTTCGCTCCGGTGAGAAGAATATTCATCCGCCCCAGACGTTACGCGCGGGCCCTTGAATTGGCCGCTCTCGAATCGACGCGCATTCCGCCGTCGGCCTTGGTATCGAATGTGCTTGTTCCTTGTCCGGGCCGGAATCCCCGCCGGCCGCGACCCGCAAGAAGTCAATGTCCGACCCGACCGAAAGCCCCCTCTGGAACCCCGATCTCGCGCCCACGTCGGACGGGCGGCGCACGTGGCGCTGGTGGAATTTCGCCGCGCTCTGGATCTCCATGTCCGCGTGCATCCCCACCTACATGCTCGCCTCCTCGCTGGTGGACGCCCAGGTCGGCATGAACTGGTGGCAGGCCATTCTCACGATCTTCCTCGCGAACGTCATCGTCCTCGTCCCCATGGTGCTCAACGCCCACGCCGGCACGAAATACGGCATCCCCTTCCCGGTTTATTGCCGGGCCTCCTTTGGCACGCTCGGCGCGAACATTCCCGCCCTCATGCGCGCCTTCGTCGCCTGCGGCTGGTTCGGCATCCAGGCGTGGATCGGCGGCTCGGCCATCTACCAGATCTTAGGCGCATTCTTTCCGGCCATGCTGAAGGCCGCTCCCATCGGGTTCCTCGGCATCAATGCGCCGCAGGCCGGCTGCTTCCTGCTCTTCTGGGCCATCAACATGGGCGTGATCTACCGGGGGATCGACGGCATCCGCTGGCTGCTCAACCTCAAGGCCCCGCTGCTCCTCGTCCTCGGCCTTGCCCTGCTTTATTGGGCCTACGCGAACGCGGGCGGTTTCGGCGCCATGCTCGCGCAACCCTCGCAATTCGCCCCGGGCCAGCCAAGGGCCGGGCAATTCTGGCTCTTCTTTTTTCCCGCCCTCACCGGCATGATCGGCTTCTGGGCGACGCTGTCGTTGAACATCCCCGACTTCTCGCGCTACGCCCGCTCGCAGGGGGACCAAATGCTCGGTCAGGCCATCGGCCTTCCGCCCACGATGGCGCTGTATTCGTTCATCGGCGTCGCCGTCACCTCGGCCACGGCCGTCATCTACGGCCGCACGATCTGGGACCCCATCGCGGTGCTCACGGAGTTCAAGAATCCCGTCGTGCTCTTCGTCGCCATGATCGCCCTCTGCATCGCCACGCTCGCCACCAACATCGCCGCAAACGTCGTCAGCCCCGCCAACGATTTCGCCAACCTCGCCCCGAACAAGATCTCCTTCCGCACCGGCGGCCTCATCACCGGGATCATCGGCATCCTGTTCCGGCCCTGGCTCCTGCTCGCCGACCCCTCCGCCTACATCTTCACCCTGCTCGTCGGCTTCAGCGCCCTGCTCGGACCCATCGGCGGGATTCTCATCGCCGACTACTTCGTCTGCCGCCGCACCCGGCTGAACGTCGACGCGCTCTACGACCCGCGCGGCGAATACCGCTACCACGGCGGCTTCAGTCTCGTCGCCCTTGCCGCGCTCGCCCTCGGCGTGCTGCCCAGCGTCCCCGGCTTCCTCGTGCAGATCGGTCGCCTCGATCCCGCGCTCGTCCCCGCCCCGCTCATCGGCCTCTACCATTACGCGTGGTTCGTCGGGTTCGGCCTCGCGTTCGCCGTCTACATCGTCCTGCGCAAAGCCGCGCCGGCTCCCGCCATTTCCTCACCCTCACTCGCCCCATCCTGACATGAACACGCCCACGCTTCCGCCCACCGACCACGTTCCCGCGCCTTACACCGGCCCCTCCGCCGAGGAGGTCCTCGCCCTGCGCAAGCAATTCATGAGCCCCGGCCTTTTTCTCTACTACAAAAAGCCGATCATGCTCGCGGAAGGCCGCATGCAGTATGTCTGGGACGAAACCGGCAAGCGCTACCTCGACGGGCTCGGCGGCATCGTCACCGTCAGCGTCGGCCATTGCCACCCGAAGGTCGTCGCCGCCGCGAACGCCCAGACCTCCCGCCTCCAGCACTCCACTACGATCTACCTCCAGCCGAACGTCGCGGAATACGCCGAGGCGCTCGCCTCGAAGATGCCCGGCGACCTGAAGGTCTGCTACTTCGTGAACTCCGGCTCCGAGGCCAACGATCTCGCCCTCCTCATGGCCCGCGCCCACACCGGAAACTACGACCTCATTGCCCTGCGCAACGCCTACCACGGCGGCAACGCCGCCGGCATGTCCGTCACCGCGCACAGCACGTGGAAATTCAACGTCCCCCACAGTTTCGGCGTGCACCACGCCGTCTCGCCCTACGCCTACCGCGGCCACCACGGCTACGACGACCCCGACGCCGGCCGCAAATACGCGGACGACGTGAAGTCCGTCATCGACTTCGCCACCTCCGGCCAGATCGCCGGCTTCATCGCCGAATCCATCCAGGGCGTCGGCGGTTTCGTCGTCTTCCCCGACGGCTACCTCGAGGCCACCTACGCGCACGTCCGCGCCGCCGGCGGCGTCTGCATCGCGGATGAAGTCCAGACCGGCTTCGGCCGCACCGGCTCGCACTACTGGGGCTTCGAAACGCAGGGCGTCATCCCCGACATCGTCACCATGGCAAAAGGCATCGGCAACGGCGTTCCCCTCGCCGCCGTCGTCACCACGCCGGAAATCGCCGCCACGCTCGCCAAGCGCATTCACTTCAACACCTTCGGCGGCAACCCCGTGGTCAGCGCCGTCGGCAAGGCCGTCCTCGAGATCATCGACGAGGAGGGCCTGCAGGAAAATTGCGCCCGCCTCGGCGCCTACATCCTCGACGGGCTGGAGAAGCTCAAAGCGAAGTATTCCCTCATCGGCGACGTCCGCGGCAAGGGCCTCCTGCTCGCGCTCGAGCTCGTGAAAGACCCCGTCACCAAGGAACCCGCCACCGCCGAATGCGCCCAGGTGGTGGAAACCGCCAAGGACCTCGGCCTCCTGCTCGGCAAAGGCGGCCTTCGCGGCCAAACGATCCGCTTCGCCCCCCCGATGTGCATCACGCAAGCCGACGCCGATTTTCTGCTCGCCGTGCTCGACGAAGCCTTCCGCCGATCATAGACCCGGTTCGCACGGCGACCGAGCGCCGTGGCTCCATCCCTCCGGTCCTAGACCACGTTGTAGCCGCCCCGCTCCGTCGGGGCGCCCGGGGGCAACGCGCCATCTCGCGCCGCACGGCGACGGAGCGCCGTGGCTACACGATGAGGGCCCGCGCTCCTTGTAGCCGCCCCGCTCCGTCGGGGCGCCCGGGTGAGACGCGCCATCTCGCGCCGCACGGCGACGGAGCGCCGTGGCTACACGATGAGGGCCCGCGCTCCTTGTAGCCGCCCCGCTCCGTCGGGCGCCCGGGGAAACGCGCCATCTCGCGCCGCACGGCGACGGAGCGCCGTGGCTACATTCCCGTTCCTCCGACCACCTACGCCGTGCTTTGTTCTCCGCGGGCGACCTGTCTTTTTTCCCGGAGCTTGCCTTTCATAAATAAAAGAGAGCGGTGGAGCCAGTTCTTTGCCCGACCCCCACCGTCGCGTAACCGGATGCCTTTCCGTGACGTTCGTCGCCGTTCGTGCGTCCGGGAAATCATCCGGCCTTCAGGCCCATCGCCCGCGTTACTTAATTCTTCGGCAAGAGCGCACGCAGGTTGTCGTAGGCGGAGGGAGACTTGTCGTCGCGCGGCAGCGCCTTGACCAGCGCGACGAACGCCGCGCCTCCCTCGCCTTCGTATTCGGCCAAAAATCGCCGGAAATCCTCGCTCGCGTGTTCGTTCGCGAGATCGCTGCAAACGCGCCAGACATACAGGGGAGTGCGATGGTTTTCGCAGGCGGCGGCCAATCCGAAGAGATTCATCTCGACCGCCTGCGCCTTCGTCCGGGCGGCCAGGTCTTTTCGAAAGGCGTCCGAGGCGACGAAGATTTCCCCCGAGGCGACCGTGATCTCGGGCGGCCGGCCAAGCAGGCCGTTCATTTTTTCCTGGATGTCCGGCCGGTCTCCGGCGAGCGCGGGGCTCTTTCCCATCTGGAGGCCGCCGTTTTCGTAGGTGCCCTTTTGATAGGCGACGATGTTTCGAATGCGATACCAGCTCTTGCGCGCCACCCCTTCGCCGAGGCCGCCGATCGGTCCGACGGTGAGGGCAAAATCCACGGGAATTTTCGAAAGAAGCGCCTCGGCGCTCACGGCCGTGGCGACCGGGCCGGCCCCCATTTCCACCGCGTAGATCTTGTGTCCCCCGAGGGCGTAGACCGGGATCGATCTTTCGCCGATCCGGATCGGCGCCCGGGCGACCGCCGCCTCCTTCGCGAGCGCTTTCCGGTCGGCCTCCAGCGCGTAGAAAAATGCGATGTCGCCGCCGAAAACGACCGGCGCGCCCGCGAAGAGAAGCGCCGCAAGGACGGCGCGCGGGGAAATCGGGAACCTCATCGACCTCAGACCATCTGCGCGTCGGCGGGCGCGCGGCGCTCCACCGCGAGCAGGCAGACGTCGTCCTCGAACTCCGCGCCACCGGCCTCGAGCTGGATCTCGTCGAGCAACCGTTCGCACATGCCCTGCGCGTCGAGACCGGCGAATTTCTCCGCCGCGGCCATGAACCGCTCGACGCCGAATTCATGGCCGTTCGCGTCGCTCATCTCCGTCGCGCCGTCGGTAAAAAGCAGAACGAGGTCGTGCGCCGTCATGCGAAAGCGATCCATCCCGTAGGTCGCGTCGTCGAAGAGCGCCAGCGCCGGCCCGTGGACCGATCGGCGCGTCCCGAGCGTCGACACCTTGCGGGTATCCCGGTCCACGATGAGCGGGAGCGGATGGCCGGCGCTCGAGACCAGCGCCTCGTCGTCCTCGGAATCCGTCACGAGATAACACGCCGTCACGAGCAGCGGCTCGTCGATGTTCCGCAGCACCGCGCGCAGTCCGCGGTTCAGGTTCGTCAAGAATTGGTCCGGCATGGCGGCCTCGGCTTTCAGTTCCTCGACCAGCCCGCGCATGATGGCGGTGCCGAGCGCGGCGCGCAGGCCGTGGCCCATGATGTCGCAGATCAGGACGCCCACCTTCGTCTCCGAAATCGGGATGATCGTAAAAAAATCCCCGCCCACTGCCTGCGCCGGACGGTAGACCGACGACATCTCGACGCGCGGCCGGTCCCGCGGCGCCTCGAAGGGAAAGACGGTGTGCCGGCTGGGCAGCAGCGCCTCCTGGATGCCCTTCGCCATCACGAGGTCGTCCTCGAGCTGCAGGTTCTTCGAGTGAAGCTCCTCGCTCAGTTCCTGGAGCCGGCGGCGCTCGGCCTCGATCGTCTCCTCGAGCTGCTTCATCGCCGTGACGTCGTGCGAGATGCCGAACGTCCCGGTGATTTCCCCCGCCTTGTTTCGCAGCGGCAGTTTCGACGTGAGCGCCCATCCGACGCTTCCGTCGGGCAGCGTCTCCTTCTCGAGCTTGTCGATGATCGACTCGCCGGTGTCCATGATCCGGCGCTCGTCCTCGAAGGCGGGCCGCGCGTGCTCGGCCGTGAAAAAATCGTGATCCGTCTTGCCGACGGCGGCGCCGGCATCCCGCAGCTGGAACAGCCGCGCCATCGCGTTGTTCACGCGCACGAACCGGCTTTCGCGGTCCTTGAAATAAATCCGGTCCGGCAGCCGCGCGAGCAGATTGCCCAGCATCTCCTGCTCCCGCGCCAGGTGCGCCTCCACCTTCGCCCGCTCCACCGCGTTGCGAATCACGCGGCCCAGCGCCCGGGCCGTCAGCTCCTCCAGCACGAGGCAATCCTGCGCGCCCGCCTGCAGGGCGCGAACCTCGACCTCCTCGTCCGCCGTCTCGGTGACGGCGATGACCGGAATCCCCTGGGCAAATCCCAGTGCCTCGCGAAAAATGGACTCGAATCCCTCCCGCGCCCCGCCGAGCGAGACCAGCATCGCATCCGGCTCCTTTCCGTTGATCGCCGGCATCGATCCGTCGAAATCGGGAAGAACCTTCATCAAATACCGGCCGCGCATCCGCTCGCGCAGCAGTTGGTCGATGCGCGTCTCGACCTTGGCTTCTTGGGTGATCAGGACAATCCGATACATGGCGGGGAAACGGGCCGGCCCGAGCCGACGTCCGCAGCTTGACGCCCGCGCCGGCCGGACTCAACCGTTCTTTCGCTCCGCCGAAAACGTCCGCCGCGAATCTAGTTCGATAAAGATCGAACTTTCTCTTGCGGATCTCCGGTCCTGGCGTATGGGAAGGGGAGTTATGAGCACATCCATCAAAGACCTCACCAAGGAAGCCCCCCGCAGTCCACGCGAGCGAATCGGCGGCTACGTCATTCTCGGCCGCACGACCGACAAATGCCGCGCGCTGCTCCACGCGAGCACCGGCGAATACCACTTCGACTGCCCGCTCGACAATTTTCTTTTCGGCTTCAAGGGCGTGACCGGCGACGCCTTCAAGGCCGAGGTCGCGACCGGCGCGGACGACGACGCCCTTGCCGCCTGGCTCGACGCGAACGGCACGCCGAAGACGACGGAGGAAGTCTCGGCTTGGTCGGACAGCCTGGAATCCGCCAATCCGGCAAAGGACCCGGAAAAGCGCGAGTGGTTCCAGGGCGAAATCGCCAAGCTCGGCCTGGACCTGGAAAACACGACCTTGTTCGACTGGCTCGAGGCCGACGACAAGGCGAGCTTCCCCGGCTGAGCGGCCGGCGCGTTATCCTGCCGCCCGGGCGAGAAATCGTCCGCGACCGATCGTTCCCACGAACGTTCCGTCGCGGACGGCCACCTCGCCGCGCACCGTCACCACGCTTGGCCGACCCTTGATTTCCCAGCCTTCGAAGGCGTTGTAGTCGACGGCGTGGGTCTGCGTCGCCCGGGAAAGCGTGCCGCGATACGCCGGATCGTAGACCACCAGATCCGCGTCGGTGCCGGGCTGGATCGCCCCTTTGCGCGGGAACAACCCGAACCGCTTCGCCGCGTTCGTGCTGGCGACGGCCACGAACGTCGGCAGATCCAGCCGGCCCGCGCAGACGCCGTGGGTGAACAGCAGATTCACCCGCTCCTCGAGCGATGGAATGCCGTTGGGAATCTTCGTGAAATCCTGCGCGCCCATCGGTTTCTGCGTCTCGAAGTCGAACGGCGCGTGATCCGTGGCGACCGTCTGCACCAGGCCGCTCCGCAATCCGTCCCAGAGCACGGCCTGGTTGCTCGCGTCGCGCAACGGCGGCGACATGACATACTTCGACGCCTCGAAGCCACCCCGTTCGGCGTAGGTGCGGTCGAGCACGAGGTACTGAATGAGCGTTTCCACCGCCACGTCCACCCCTCGCACGCGGGCTTCCAGCGCGTTCCGCAGGGCTTCGACGCAGCTCAGGTGCACGATGTAAATCTTCGCGCCCGTCAGCTTCGCGAAGGTCATCAGGTGATGGACGCCCTCGGCCTCGACCTCTGGGGGGCGGCTCAGATAATGGCCTTCCGGCCCGGTCACGCCGGCCGCGATCAACTCCCGCTGCCGCTCGGCGACGAGCGTCTCGTTTTCGCAATGCGCGCAGACGACCACCCCGAGCTCCTTCGCGAGCTTCAGCGCGCGGTAGAGCTCCGTGTCGTCGATGCCGAAGGCGCCCTTGTAGGCGAGGAAGATTTTGAACGACCGCACGCCCCGGGCGACGATCTCGCGAAGCTGCGCCTCGGCCCCGGCGTCGAACTTCGCGACGCCCATGTGAAAACTGTAGTCGCAGGCCGACTTTCCTTCGCTTTGCCCGAGCCACGTTTCGAACCCGGCCATCGGCTCCTCCGCGCGCGACGGGCAGCACATGTCGAAGAACGTCGTCGTGCCGCCCACGAGCGCGGCCCGGCTGGCGGTCTCGTAGGTGTCGCGCGAATGCGTGCCCATGAAGGGCAGATAAATGTGCGTGTGCGGATCGATGAATCCCGGAAAAACGTATTTGCCCGCCGCGTCGACGACCTCGGCCCCGGGCGGCGGCGCGATGTCGCGATCGATGCGCGTGATCGTCTCGCCCTCGCACCAGATGTCCGCCACGTAACGCGCGTCGGCCGTGACGATCTCGCCGTTCTTGATGAGCAAACTCATGGATGAAATTCCACCACGGAGAAACGGAGACACGGAGAAAAAACCTTCCCGCTCCCGGCATTCATCTTCGTGCCTCCGTGCCTCCGTGGTTCGTTACCGCGCCCATACGTCGCCTTCGCCCGGCGCGAACCAGCGCGAGGTCGTGACCTTTTGCTGGGTGTAGAACGCGACGCCTTCGCGGCCCTGGAGATGCAGGTCGCCGAAGAACGATTCGTTCCATCCGCTGAACGGAAAGAACGCCATCGGCGCCGGCACCGCGACGTTCACGCCGACCATGCCGGCGTTGATGCGGTTGCGGAACTCGCGCGCCGCGCGGCCGGAGTTCGTGAAAATGGCCGCTCCGTTTCCGTAGGCGGAGCGGTTGGCGATCTCGATGGCGGAGTTCAGGTCCTCCATGTGCAACACGCTGAGGACGGGGCCAAAAATTTCCTCGGTCATCAGCGACGCGCCCGGGGCCACGCCGTCGAGGATCGTCGGGCCGACGTAAAATCCGTTCGGCGCCCCGGCGACCTTGGTCGCGCGCCCGTCCGCCGCCACCCGCGCGCCGTCGCGCTCGCCGAGGCCGATCAGCGATTCCACGCGGTCGCGATGCTGCGCGGAGATCACCGGGCCCATCTGCGCGTCGGCGTCGCGGAAGGCCGCGCCGACGCGGATGTTTTTTGCGGCGGCCACCAGCTCCGGGACCACGATGTCCTTCGCCCGGCCGATCGCGATCGCGGTGGAGCCTGCCATGCAGCGCTCGCCGGCGCATCCGAAAGCCGCCTCGACGAGGCCGCGCACGGATTCCGTAACGGTCGCGTCGGGCATGATGAGGATGAAATTCTTCGCGCCGCCGGCGGCCTGCACGCGCTTGCCGTGCTTCGTGCCGACGTCGAAAATGTGGCGCGCCACGGGCGTCGAGCCGACGAAGGATATCGCCCGCACGAGCGGGTGCACGAGCAGGGCGTCCACGCACTCCCGTCCGCCGTGGACGACGTTGAACACGCCCCTGGGCAGGCCCGCCGCGTCGAGGAGCTCGGCGAGGCGCGTCGCGGTGAGCGGCACCTTCTCGCTCGGCTTGAGGATGAAGGCGTTGCCGCACGCCAGCGCGAGCGGGAACATCCAGAGCGGGACCATCGCGGGGAAGTTGAACGGCACGATGCCGGCGCAGACGCCGAGCGGCTGGCGGATCACGTCGCAATCGATGCCGCGCGCGATGTTTTCGAGGGATTCGCCCATGAGCAGCGACGGCGCGCCGCACGCGTATTCGACCATCTGGATGCCGCGCCGCAGGTCGCCGCGCGCTTCGCCGAGGGTCTTGCCGTGCTCGGTCGAGATCGTCAGCGCGATGGATTCGAAGTCCGCCTCCAGCAGCGCCTTGTAGCGGAAGAGGACGTTCGCGCGGTCGACCGCGGGCGTGTCGCGCCAGCCGGGGAAGGCGGCGGCGGCGGCCGAGGCGGCGTCATCGACGAGATCGGCGCCCGCGAGCGGCACCTCGGCGATGACTTCGCCCAGGGCGGGATTGAAGACGAGGGACCTTTCGGCGGCGGAGGGCGCGACCCATTCGCCGCCGATGAAACTTTTTACGACATTCATGATTTCACGCGAAGCCGCGAAGCCGCGAAGAGGGAGGAAATCTCGCGTTTCCTTGCGTCTTCGCGCCTTCGCGTGAGGCTCTAGCCACGCGCCAGGGCGTCGGATTGAGCGACGAAATCGTCGCCGCTCCACTCGCCGTCCGCCTTCACCATCTTCTTGGCCTCGGCCGCGGCCTTGCGCTCCTTCTGCATGCGCACGAGCTCGGTGTGGGTCGTGAAATACGGCAGGCTCGCGCCCTTGAAATCCGCGATGGTCTCGAAGCCGTGTCTTTCCATGAACGCGAGCAACTGGTCGCACATGGGCCTCACGCTGTCGTAGCCGAATTTCATCACGCCGGTGCAGACCTGCACGGTGTCGGCGCCGAGCAGGATGAACTGCGCGGCGTCTTCGCCCGTCTCGATGCCGCCCAGGCCGGAAAGCGTGCGGCCGGGAAACTCGGACTTGATGAGCTGAGAAATCTCCATGCACATGCGCAGGGCGATCGGTTTGACCGCCTTCGACGAATAACCGCCGGGCGTCGAGTAGCCCTCGACGGTGGGCTCGGGACGCAACGTCTCGAGGTTCACGCCGATGACGCTGCGGATGGTGTTGATCGCGCTGACGCCATGGCAGCCGGCCTTCAGCGCGGCGCGCGTGGGCTCCTCGATGTAGGTGATGTTCGGCGTCATCTTCGCCCAGACGGGCTTCGTCGCGGCGCTCATGACCCACTCGGAAACCTGGCCGAGAACATCGGGGTCCTGCCCCATCGCGCCGCCCATCTTCCGCTCGGGCATGCCGTGCGGACAGGAGAAATTCAGCTCGAACGAATCCACGCCGGCCGCCTCGCAGCGCTGCACGAGCTCGATCCAGGCGTCTTTATTGAACTCCTCCATGATGGAGGCGATGAGGATTCCCCCGGGGTGCGCGTCCTTGATTTTCTTGAATTCCTCGGCCCAGATCTCGATCGAGCGGTCGCTGATGAGCTCGATATTTTCCCAGCCGATGACCTCCTTGCCGTCGGCCGCCTTGAGCTTGCCGTAGCGGGGGGTGACGTTGATGACCTTCTCGTGGTCGAGGCTCACGGTCTTGGCGATGACGCCGCCCCAGCCTTCGCGGAACGCGCGATTGATGACGTTCATGTTGGTCCCGGGAGGGCCGGAGCCAATGATGAAGGGATTCGGAAGCTTCAGTCCGTCAACGATCGTGGATAAGGTAGCCATACATCTGTGGGGGTTGGGTCAAGGGTGTGGATGCTCGATGAGCAATTTCGAGGCCAAAAGATCCGGGCCTGGCCATTCGCGTCAAAACTCGGGTGGCGCTTCCTTTTTCTTTCCGCCCTTTCGCCTCTGAACCGCCTGCCGAAGCAGGAATTCGATCTGCCCGTTGATGCTGCGGAGATCTTCGGCGGCCCATTTCTCCAACTCGCCCCATAGGTCGGGCGGCATGCGCAACAGGAACGGCTTTCGCTCGGCGGCAGCCATCCCGCCTCAGGGGTAGAGCGTCCCCGTGTTCACGATGGGCGTGACCTCCGTCTCGCCGCAGAGCACGACGAGGAGGTTGCTGACCATCGCCGCTTTCCGCTCCTCGTCCATTACCACGACGCCTTTCGCCGAGAGCTCGCGCAGCGCCATGTCGACCATGCTGACCGCGCCGAAGACGATCTTCGTCCGCGCGGCGATGACCGCCTCGGCCTGCTGGCGACGAAGCATGGCCTGGGCGATCTCCGGAGCGTAGGCCAGGTGGGTGAGGCGCGCCTCGTCGACCGCGACGCCGGCCTTGGCCAACCGCTCGCGCAGCTCGCCCTGCAGCGCGACGGCCACCTCCTCGGCGCTGTCGCGCAGGGTCAATTCCGTCGATTCGTCCTCGGAGCGGTCGTAGGCGTAAAGGCTCGCGATATGCCGCAGCGCGGATTCGCTCTGGATCTGCACGTAGCTCTCGAAATCGTCCACGTCGAACGCCGCCTTCGCGGTGTCCTCCACCCGCCAGACGATGACCGCGGCGATCTCGACCGGATTGCCGCGCCGGTCGTTCACCTTGAGCTTCTCGCTGTTGAAATTGCGGGCCCGGAGCGAAATCTTCGCGCTCAGCGAGCGGTAGGCGGAGGTCGGGGTATTGGTGGTTTTCGCCGCGGTCTTGCGAGCCATTTCCGCCGAGTTCAGCGGGATGTGACCGCGGGTGCGCGCATTGAAGGGATTCGCCCAGAAAAAGCCGCTGCGGCGCACCGTGCCGCGGTAGCCGCCGAAAAGGATGAGCAGCCGGGATTCGTTTGGCTGAAGCGTGAAGAACCCGAAGAGGGCCGTGATCGCCGCCACCATGACCAACGCGCCGGCGACGATCAGGACCAACATCACGGTAAGGGTGCCCCAGATCAGCAGCGCGAGGCCCGCGAGCATCGCGAGCAGCGCCGTCAGAAGCATGGGCGCGCCGGGAAACGCGTGAACGGATTTCTCGCGGCTGCCGACTTCGGGAAAATCGGGATCACTCATGAAAAAATGATATCACTTTGGTATCACCCGTCAAGGGTGGCCTCAACCTTGGGCCAGCCAGGCAACGGCGCGGGTCGCGAGGCGGTCGAACGCGGTGACGGCCAGCTCGAGGTGCTCTTCCCTGGTGTCCTCGATCCGGTTGTGGCTGATGCCATGCAGGCTCTGCACGAACATCATGACGGTCGGCACGCCCGCGCGCGACACCTCGGCGGCGTCGTGCAGCGGGCCGGAGGGAAGCCGGTGGGACTTTGCCGTCGTTTCAAGGATCGCGGCGTCCGCCAACTCGATGAGGTCGGGGTGGAAGGGAATCGGCTCGATGTGCCAGATGCGTTCCCACGTCACGGTCACGCCGCCTTCCGCGGCGAACCGCTCGCTGGCGGCGATCGCCTCGGCGTGCATCGCGGCGAGGGCGGCCGGGTCGAGGTGGCGCTGGTCGAGCGTGATGCGGCACTCGGCGACGACGCTGGTGACGATGCCGGGCTCGGTCCGGCAGGACCCGATGGTGCCCACGCCGCCGTGCCGGGCCGTGATGGCGTAGATTTCCGGGCTCATCTTCGCGGCGGCGAGAAGGGCGTCGCGGCGGCGGTTCATCGGCGTGCTGCCGGAGTGCGCGGCCTGGCCGCGGAAGGTGATCGCGTGGCGCTCGACCCCGCAGGTGCCAAGCACGACGCCGAGCGGGAGGTCGAGGTCGAGCAGGACGGGACCCTGCTCGATGTGGAGCTCGAGGTAGGCGGCGGCGTTCGCGAGCTCGGCGCGGCTTTCCTTCACGCGCTCGAAGTCGATGCCTTGCGCGGCCACGGCCGCGGGCAGCGCGATGCCGTCGCGGTCGACGAGGCCGCGGGCTTCCTCCATGTCGAGGGTGCCCGCGCAGGCGGAGGATCCGAAGAGGCTCTTGCCGAAGCGGGCGCCTTCTTCGTCCGCCCAGTCGACGAGGCGCACGGTCACGGGCGGGCGGCCGTCGTATTCGGCCGCGAGCCGCCGGAGGATCTCCAGGCCCGCGAGCACGTTCAGGCAACCGTCGAGCCACCCGCCGTTCGGGACGGAATCCATGTGTCCGCCGATGAGCAGCTCGCGGTCGGACTTGCCGCGCAGGGTCGCCCAGAGGTTGCCGGCGGCGTCGGCGTGCACTTCGACGGGGAGCGCGGCGAGCTTGGATCCCAGCCACTCGCGGGTGCGGGCCCAGAGCGGGGTGAAGGCCACGCGCTGCGCGCCGTTTTCATCCTCGGTGAAGGCGCGGAGTTCCTTGAGATCGGCGAGGGCGCGGGGGGGATTCAGGAGCGAGCTCATGGGGTCGAAGAAGCAGGTGCGATGCCGATCACGGCCGGGACGGACGCTCGAGGCGATGCGCGACGAGCGCGCTGCCCAGCGCCCAGGCGGCGCCGACGCACCAGCCGGCGGCGACGTCGGTGGGAAAATGCGCGCCGAGGTAAACGCGGGTGAGGCCGACGAGCAGCGGGAGGAGGGCGCCCGCCGCGATAAAAAAGATCTTTGACCGGTAATCGGGACTCGCCGTCGCCAGCATCAGACCGAGGAGCAGGTAGACGGCGGCGGAAAGCGTGGAGTGCCCGCTGGGAAAACTCATCGAGGAGACGGGCATGAGCTGGTAGGCGGCGGCGGGACGATCGCGCTCGAAAAAGCGTTTCATGCCGCCGCTCAGCAAGGTGGCCCCGAGGCACGAGACGATGAGCAGCGCGACGAGCCGGCGGCGCCGCCGAAGCCAGAGGGCGGTGGCCACGAGCGCCGTGAGGAGCGTGAGGACGGCGGCGCCGCCGAGCGCGGTGACGTCCCGGGCGATCTCGGGGAGGGCTTTGGGCCCGATGGGAGCGTGCGGCGGGCCGGGGTGGCGGAACCATTCGATGGCGGCGTGATCGAAGTCCCGGGAATTGCCGTCGGTGACCTCGTCCGCGATTTTCACGAAGGCGAAGACGAGCAGAAGAATGACGGCGAGCGCAAAAAGGAAGTTCGTTTCGAGCCACCCGCCCCGGCTCAGGCGGGCGAGGGTTCCCCGTCCCCAGCGCATGGTCGGAAGGGGCATTCGCCGCGACTAGCTGAAGAGGTGGAGCAGCGACTGCGGATAGATCCCAAGCACGAAGATGAACGCGGCGAGCGCGGCCATGCTGACGCGGCCCGCAAGCGAGACGGGAATCTCGGGCGCGTTGTCCGGCGGGGCCTGCCAATACATGGCGCGCACGACGAGCAGGTAGAAATAAAAGCCGCAGCCGACCGTGATCGCGCCGAGCACGACGAGCCAGTAATGGCCGGCTTGAAGGGCGACATTGAAGATGAAGAGCTTTCCCAGGAAACCGGCCGTGAACGGGATGCCGGCCAGCGAAAGCATGGAGACCAGCATCGCGCCGGCGAGCCACGGAGAGCGGCGGGCGAGGCCGGCGAAATGCGAGATGTCGTCGCCGCCCACGCTGCGCGAGACGAGGGCCATGACGAGGAACGCGAGGAAGGTCATCAGCAGATACGCGGCAAGATAGAATTGGATCGCCGGCAGGGCGAAGGCGACGCCGAGGCTGGCGACGGCCATGAGCAGATATCCGGCGTGGCCCACGCTCGAGTAGGAGAGCAGGCGCTTGAGGTTGCTTTGCGGAAGGGCGGAAAGGTTGCCGTAGAGCAGGGTCGCGCCGGCGAGCAGGAGCAGCACCCCTTCGATCTTGTCGTGCAGGGGCGCGAAGTCGAGGAACGGCGGGAGCACGCGGAGCAGCACGATGAAGCCGGCGGCCTTCGAGCCCACGGAGAGGAACGCGGCGATGGGCGTGGCGGCGCCTTGATAGACGTCGGGGATCCAGAATTGGAAGGGGAAGGCGGCGATCTTGAAGCCGAGGGCGATGAGCACGAGACCGAAGCCGAAGAGCAGCGCGGGGTGAGCGGCCGCCGGCAACGCGGGCAGGGCGGCGGCGATCGCGGCGAGGTTCGTCTGGCCGGTGACGCCGAAGATCCAGGTGATGCCGTAGACGATGAAGCCGGTGGAAAGCGCGCCGAGAATGAGGTATTTCGTGCCGGCCTCGAGCGAGGCGTGATGGCGCCGGAGGTAGGCCACGAGCACGTAGAAGGAGATCGTGACGAGCTCGAGCGAGACGAAGATCGCGATGAAGTCGATGGCGGAGACCATCCACATGAGCCCGGCGCAGGTCAGCACGGGCAGGGCGATGAATTCGCCGACGCCCGCGCCCTTGACCACGGCGGGGACGAACCGCTCGATGACCGGCGCGTAGTCGATGGTCATGACGAGGACGAGGATGGTGGCGACGAGCGAGAAGCGCTTGAAGAACATCGCCATGGCGTCGGCGGTGTAGAAGCCGGCGTAGGGCGAGCCGGCCTGGATGAGGTCGGCTCGCGCGAAGAAACTGGCGACGAAGACGACGCCGAGGCCGATGACGCCGGCGTAGGCGAGGTAGCGCTTGTCGGTGGAGGCGATGAACGATTCCGCCATGAGCAGGACGATGCCGAGCGTGACGACGAAGACTTCGAGGTAGATCGGGTTCACGGCAGCAGGGTGGTGATGGCGGGTGTCACGTAGGAGAGCAGCAGTTGCGGGCAGAAGCCGACAAGAAGCAGCGCGGCGACGAGCAGGACGACCGCGCAGCGCGGGACGGGAGCGAGGTCGCGAAGCCCGGTCCAACGGGCGGGCATCTCACCGAAAAAGACGCTGCGGTAGGCGCGGAGCATGTATACGGCGGAGATGACGACACCCCAGACGCCGATGACGGTGGCGATCTGGAGGCCGTTCAGGCCGGCCTTCGGCAGGGCGCTATTGGCCCCGAACGCGCCGAAGAACACCATCAATTCCCCCGGGAAATTCGCGAAGCCGGGCAGGCCGATGGAGGCCATGGTGGCGAAGCCGAAGAGCAGGCCGAAGAGCGGCATGGGGCGCGCGAGGCCGCCGAGTTCGGCGTACTCCAGCGTGCCGGTGCGTTCGCGCAACGCGCCGCTCAGCGCGAAGAGGGCGGCGATGGAGAGCCCGTGCGCGACCATGAGGACGGCGGCGCCGCTCAGGCTGAGCTCGTTGAGGCCGGCGAGGCCGAGAAAGATGTAGCCCATGTGCATGACGCTCGAATAGCCGAGGGTCCAGTCGAGGCGCTTCTGGGCGATGGTGACGAGGCCGATGTAGAGAATATTGCCGACGAGCAGGACGAGGAGGACGTCAAGGTAGGTCAGGCTGAGGCCGAGAAACGCGAGGCGTTCGTTGAGAATGGTGTTCGGAAAAATCGGCGTGATGAGCCGGAGCATGCCGTAGAGGCCGAATTTTTTGAGCACGCCGGCATGAAGCATCGAAGCCGGGGTGGGCGCGGAGGCGTAGGCCTGCGGCGCCCACGAGTGGAAGGGGAAGAGCGAAATGAGCGAGCCGAAGCCGATGAGCAGGGTCCAATACACCCAATGCGGCGGGTTCAGCGCGCCGGTGCGGGCGAGGTCCTGGATTTCCGCGAGGTCGAAGGTGCGCTGGCCGTCCGGCATCGCGAGATAAAGGCCGACGATGCCGAGCAAAAGGACGAAGCTTCCGAGCCCGAGGTAGATCGTAGCCTTCCAGGCGGCGGTTTGGCGATCGCCGGAGCCCCAGATGCCGATGAGCAGAAAGGTCGGGATGAGCGCGACTTCGTGGAACGCGTAGAAGAACAGGACATCGGTGGACGAGAACGCGCCGACGACGCCGGCCGAGATCAGCAGGACGCAGGCGTAGAAAAGGTTTTCGCGTGACTTGATGGGCGGGATCACCCAGACGGCGCTCACCGTGACGATGGCGGAAAGCGCCAGCATCGCGAGGCTCAGGCCATCCGCGCCGAAGCTGAGGGAGAGGCCGAGCTGATCGGAGACGGGAAATTTCGAGACGAAGTGGAAACCGCCTTCCGCCGCGGGGTATTGAACGATGAGCCAGCCGGTAAGCAGCAGCATGGCGACTGAAAAAAGGCGGGCGATGAAACGCGCGAGGCCACCGGCCATGATGAACAGCGCGCCGACGATCGGGAGAAGCGTGAGAAAAAAAAGGGGGCTGGGCAGGGTCATTTGCTGACGAGGAGGTAGAGCAGCGCGACGACTCCGGCGCCGAAGAAGAAAGCGTAGGCCTGGAGGTTGCCGATTTGCAGGAAGCGCAAGGCGAAGCCGAGGGCCCACGTGCCCTTGGCGCCGACGTTGACGAGACCGCCCACGATCCAACGGTCGGCGAAGGACGAGGCCCGCGCGGTGCCGTCCTGCGCGTATTTGACGATCTGCGCGTAAAGATCGTCGAGGTAGAGGCGATTTGCAAAAAACGGGATGGAGACGGGATCCTTGTGCGGCGCTCCGCGGTAGATGAGCGCCGAGACGATCACGCCGAGGGCGAAGACGGCGGGCAGGGCGAAGTGAATCCAGGCGGGGACCCTTTCGGGCTCGGCGATCTTGAAGAAATGCTCCTGAACGAAGGGGTAGCCCGCGAGGAGCGACGGGATCGCGAGCAGCAGGAGCGGGACGATCATCACGAGCGGCGACTCGTGGGCGTGCTTCGCGTGCTCGCTGCGCGGCGCGCCGAGGAACGTGACCCAAAGCATGCGGGTCGTGTAGAGCGCGGTGAGGAGAACGCCGCCGGCGGCGAGCAGGAACCAGCCGGGGCCCTTGAGGTAGGAGAACTCGATGATGAGATCCTTGCTGAACGCGCCGCTAAAGAAGGGGCAACCCATGAGTGCAAGGCCGCCGATGAGCATCGTGACGAACGTGACGGGCGTCTTCTTCCAGAGGCCGCCCATTTGCCAGATATCCTGCTCGTGGTGCATGGCGAGGATGACCGAGCCGGAGCAGAGGAAGAGCATGCACTTGAAGAAGGCGTGCGTGAACAGGTGGAACATCGCCACGCCGGCCAGCGGGGCGACCGCGATGCCGAGCACCATGTAACCGAGCTGCGAGATCGTCGAGTAGGCGAGGATGCGCTTGATGTCGTTCTGCTGGAGTCCCATCAGGCCGGCGCCGAAGCAGGTGATCGCGCCGATCCAGCCGATGACGGTGAGCGCGCCGGGCGAATGTTCCAGCACGGGAAAAACGCGGGCCAGGAGGTAGACGCCGGCGGCGACCATGGTGGCGGCGTGGAGGAGCGAGGAGACCGGCGTGGGGCCTTCCATCGAGTTCGGCAGCCAGACGTGGAGCGGAAACTGGGCAGATTTGCCGACGGTGCCGCAGAAGACGAGCACCGCGGCAACGGCGAGCCAGATTGGGGCGCCGTCGAAGGCGGCGAGACGGCCGGGCAACTCCGAGAAAAGAATCGTGCCCGTGACCGCCCAAAATATGAGAATCCCGACCATGAAACCGAAGTCGCCGATGCGATTGACGATGAAGGCCTGCTTGGCGGCGTCGCCGGCGGAGTTCTTCGAATAATAGTGGCCGATGAGGAGGTAGGAGCTCACGCCGACGAGTTCCCAGAAGATGAACATCATCACGAAATTGTTCGCGAGGACGATGCCGAGCATGGAGAAAAGAAACAGGGCGAGGCCGGCGAAATAGCGGCCGTAACCTTCCTCGTGGTCCATGTAGGCCGTCGAGTAGATGAACACGAGGGGCGCAATGGTCGTGACGATGACGAGCATCGGGCGGCTGAGCGCGTCGATGGCCAGCCCGATGGGAATCGTGAATTGAAAGGGAGCGTCGGCGCCGAGCAGGCGGCCGAAATTAATCCAATCAAGGGCGACGGTGAAGTCCCGCCCCTGCAGGAAAAGCATCCAGCTCAATGCCCCGGCGATCACGGCGCTGGCGATCGCCAGGCTGGCGGCGATGAACTTCGACCGCTGGCCGAAGAAAAGGATGGCGGCCGCCATGAACAGCGGCAGGAAAAGGATGATCCAGGGCGCGGTTTGCGGGTTCATCTAGAATTTGAGCGAGTTGAGGTCCTCGACGTGGGTCGTCTGGCGGGCGCGGTAGAGCGCGACGATGATCGCGAGGCCGACGGCCACCTCGGCCGCGGCGACGGTGATGATGAAAAACACGAGGACCTGCGCGTGGTAATCCGGCAGGCCGTTCACGAGGCGGAAGCGGGAGAAGCCGACGAGGGAGAGATTCGCGGCGCTGAGCATGAGCTCAAGGCACATGAAGATGACGAGGATGTTGCGGCGCAGGAGCACGCCGCCGAGCCCGATGGCGAACAGCAGGCCGCTGACGGCGAGATAATGGGCGAGCGTGGGTTCCATCAAGGGAGGCAAGGCATTTTGAATCTGGAAACCAGGAAAGCAGGAGAAATACCGTCT